>JAFSAT010000050.1 GCA_017442185.1 Bacteroidaceae bacterium | reverse complement strand
GGCGTTGCTGCATGAATATTCTCCAAGGCCGTCGCCCAAAGGAAGGTTGCTGAAGAGGGTCTGGCACTCTGCAATGTTTGCAAGAAGTGCATCTGTTGCAGTGAGCACCGCTACATAGTTTGCAATCTTCTCGGCTGCGGCGTTGATTTCGCTAAGTGAATTGCCGGCAAGTGCATTTTCTGCGTCGGTAATTACTGTTGTGATATTAGTGTTTCTTGTGCTTTCTTTGAGACTTGCGATACTTACCATAAACTCTGCAGCATGGAAGTAAGTTCTATAACCATAGCGTTCACCGTAGGTGTTTGTTACATCGAAGCGGAAATAACGATAAGATTTTTTACCATTGACAACCAAACTATACGATTGTCCGGCGCTCTTGGGATAGCCTGTTGTAACGGCAACTTGTTCAAAATCGACACCGTCATTGCTTCCATATACTTTTATTTCAGTGGGGAAATCATCTTTTACGCCGCTGCGTGATGTATAATCTATCTTTAAATCCTCAACAGAACTTTCACTGCCAAAGTCTATAAGAATATAATGAGGACCGTCAGGAGTGTTCCTCCATGCCGAGTGCATAAATGTGTCGGACTTTCCGTCAACAAGCGCAGCAACACCATCGCCGTCTAGATTTTGAGGATTAAGTGCATTATGCTCCTGAGGACATGTAATATAATAAGGTGCATTTGCATCCTCTGTCTGCCAATCGCAAGCTGTATAATCATACTCATAGAAAGATTCTGCTTTTTTAATAAGCGATGACAAATCGTTGATAGCTTCAGGAAGTTCAAAATCCTCTACACTGTATTCTTCTTTAGTAAATGTAACGCCTGAGCCCGCGTCGTTCGCAGCTCCATTTTCATTCCAATAAGAAACTTTACCTCCAAAATCGTGCATATAGCAATTTGCGGTTCCCGGTTTTTTGAATAGGTTCAAGCTACCATTCTTAATATAAGTGAACACACCGGCATCTGTAACATTTGCTATTTCTTCAGCGCCGATTTGTGTGCCATTTCCTGTGTTTGCGCTCCACATGATTTTATCGCTTCCGGCTTTCATGTTATAGATTTTATAACCGGAGTAGGGGTCACCCTCGAAAGCAAACAATACAGAGGGGCTTACTTGGTCGGTGAGATTGCCACTATACACAAATTTGCCGTTACTGCTGTCGTAAGAAATTTGCTTGCCACGCAGTGTCATTCTGTACCAGTTTTTGGTTGTATTAAATTCGGCAGCTGTCATTGTGGCGAACGGCAATGTACCATCCAAAGTACAAACTATGTCATAAGTTCCCGCTGCTGTAACCGTACCCTCGGGGTATGTTGCTGACACTCCACCGGGCAGTGTGGCTGCAGGGAAAGGTTGGCCTTTGGTAGCTATTACTTCTTCTGTGAATACGGTTTTACCATCAAAAATGTGGTTGTATGTTATAGTTACCTCTTTAGCCAATATATCAAGTGCTACTGACGGGTCAAAATCGTCGGCTTCTATCAGAGTAACGGCATTTCCGTCATCAACGTTACCAAATCCATTACCACCCCAATTGTCCACAGTCATTTGATTACTACCACCTAAGTTAATGTATCCATAAGAATTGCCTACAAACTGCACTTGCACTTGTGTTCCATCCCATTTGTTGTAACCGGATGCATCGTTGAACTGAATAGCTTCACCTGTGTTTGCGCTAAGTGCCATATTGCTTAGTACAAATTTAGATGCGCCAACGCTCCAAAGATAATAATTGCCATCTGTGTTTTTTACAAAGGCAAATTGTTGTTTTTTGTCTGCAATGTCATAATTTTTTGTACCGGAAACATCAAATGTGGAACTGAATTTGCTACCGTCCTCGGTAACAGACCATCCACCTCTGTTTCCTTGCACAGTAGTAACAACATAGCATTTGTTCTGATTTACATCCTCCAAAGATGTAATCTGAGCCATTGCCGTAGTGACCATTGCCACCAACAGCGTCATTAATAAAGTAATCTTTTTCATAAAACTATAAATTAATATTTAAGGTATATTCAATATTAAAAACGCAGCAATGCACTGCTCTAAGGCACATTTCTGCACTATGCAAATGCCGTATCTCTTGTGCAGAGATACGGTATTTGTTACAATAGATTGATAATCAGTATATTTAGCAACAAACTTTGTTTAAAGGAAAACTTTATGTTTTTATTTTTGTTTACAAATTCAGAGATACCTTTAAAAAAATATTTTTAAAAAACAGTGAAAAACAGCGAATTATTAAGATTTTTCCATTAAATTTGTGCAATTTGTATATCTCTGCACAAGAGATACGGCATGAACACCCGTTTTTTGCCGGGCAAAAAACAGTTCAACTGCATTATAAAGAGGAACAAACAAACCTTAATATTAATTTATAGTTTTATGAAAAAGATTACTTTATTAATGTTTGCGATGCTCGCATGGGCAGGTATTGCAACAGCTCAAAATGTTGTTCTTGACAACACGCACGGGCTTCCCGGAACAAGCGTAACACTTGACGGAGGTCATGCACAGTATCAGTGGACATCGGAACAGTTTACTGCTCCCGAGAACTTCAAGGTTCTGCGTCTCACATTCCTTGCAAACAGCAACAACGAGTCACCTGCCGGCTATCCCTGCATAGCCCTTGCAGAGTTCTACCTCTACGATGCCAATGGCGATAAGGTTACTCTTGAGACATCTATGTTCAGCAGCAACGCCACCGAAACACTGGAAGGCTCAATGGAGCAGATTTGCAACGGAGTAGAGAGCGGCAGCATTGGCAATTACGATTGGTATTGGCACTCATATTGGAGCACCAATGTAGGTGATTACCATTATCTGGAACTTGCAGTGCCCGAGGCAGCCGACCTTAGCAAATTTCAATTTGGTTATACATCGCGCCAACACAACGGAACCCCCTCCAAAATGTTGGTAACAATGGGTGCTTCAACCGAGGATGTAGCAAGCCAACAATATGTATATATGGTAGAGAATTATTACCTGCCGGCTGCTATAACCGAAGCGGAGGCTGTTATAACAAAGGTTACCGGAAACCTCGATGTGATAGGTAGCTACAAAACAGAGGACGTTACAGAAGCCCAACAGATTCTTACAGCAGCATCAGGCGCAACAGGTGACGATGCTGTCAATTACTACAACCAGCTGGTTGCTTTCCAAAACAAAGTTATCTACCCCGAGGTTGGCAAAGTCTATCATATAGAATGTCCCTTATTCTATGGTAAGCAGACGGTACATAAGGGTCTTTATAACAATAACGGTACTCCCGGATGGACAACCCTTGCTGATAATGACAATAACTTCCTTTGGACTGTGGAAGCAACAGCGAACGGCCTTGTTCTCAAAAACGATGGTAACGGAAAGTATATCCAAGGTAAGAGCAACAATCAAAATCCTTGGACCTTTAGCGACACTATGGACGGACTTGAATTCACATTGATTCCTATGGGCAGTGGAGAATGTGCTATTAAGATAACAGGAAGACACCTTCACGCCAACAACCACAATGGCGGAAATAATCCCAGTGGTAACATTGTATCATGGGAGACCAACAGTAACAATTCAGCTTCAGCATGGAAGTTTCTTGAGGTTGAAATAACCGACGAATTTGAACTTGCACAAGCAAAGAACAATCTTTCTGCTGCTATTGCACAAGCCGAGTCGATGGTTGAATACGATGTAACAAATACATTTGATTGGCAGACAGAGAACCCTGATGCTCCTTATTATATTAGTTGCCCTCAAGAGCATAATGCAAACAATAGCAATACAGACGGCCAAGGTGTTGGTGCGCTTGTTGACGGAAAGTCCGACACATATATGCACACCTCATGGGGTGTATCTCTAACCGGGCCTCACTACATACTTGTTGACTTTGGCAGTGGTCGTTATGTTGAAGATTTTAGGATAGATTATACATCACGCAGCGGCGCTCAAACCGACTTTCTCACTGAAATAACAGTATATGGAAGCAATGACGGTGTCGATTTTGAACAAGTTGCCGTTACAACAGGTTATCCTACGAGCGCCGGTAAATCTGCGACAATTGATGTGAACGGCAATGTTGCATATCGTTACTTCCGTTTCGATGTAACAAAAACAAACTCTGGTAGCACTTTCTTCCATGCAGCAGAATTCGTTGTAAGCGAGATTAAGGCCAAGGAAACTGTACGAAACACCAATCTTGCATCACTTATTGCTGCAGGTAACACTACCCTCAACAGCAATTCACTTAGCGAAATCAACGCCGCAGCTGAGAAGATTGCAAACTATGTAGCGGTGCTCACTGCAACAGATGCACTTCTTGCAAACATTGCAGAGTGCCAGACCCTCTTCAGCAACCTTCCTTTGGGCGACGGCCTTGGAGAATATTCATGCAGCAACGCCAACTACGAGGCTGAATTTATGGCAATAGTTGAATTTGCAGGCAACGTATCTACTGAAACAACAGTTGCCGACGTTGAGGCAAAGAATAATGAATTGAACGCCATAAAGGCTTCATTCTCAATTAACCAACCCGCCGATGGCAGCTATCTGCGCATTAAGGCTGTTAAAGAGTGGATTGCCGAGCAGCCCTACCTCTCTTCGGTAAATTCAACCGTAAAGACAAAACGTGCAGCCTTTGTCAACACTGCCGACGAAACTACAATATTCTATTATAAGGATAACAGCCTTTACGCAGTGAATACAGCCGCTTATCTTGGCAACAGCGCCGATAACGGCATATTTGCAGGCTACACAGCAGACAACGCAGCAACTGACATTGTATTTGCAGCTGCCGAAACCGGCCTGATTGGTGCATATAATGTTATATTCAATAATGGCGGTCGCTATATGTATGTACAACCAGGACTTTACACAGATGCAGGTACTTCAGCGAATCTAAACGGTTACAGCTTCAATCTCGAAGCAGTTTCTGCCGAAGAGGTTGCCGAGCTTCCCACTCACACACTCACAGTTTCTGCCGCAAAATACTCAACACTCTACCTTGGCTATGCAGTGGCACTGCCCGAGGGTGTTAAGGCTTATGCAGTAGAGAGTATCAACAACGAGACAGGATATGCCACACTTGCTGCCGTTGAGGGCGTGCTTCCTGCAAACACAGGCTTCATATTGCAGGCCGAGCAGGGCAGCTACACATTTGAAAGACCCGCAGCTGGCGTGGGCCGCGCAACAATCGCAAGCAACATGCTCAAGGGTACAGTAGAGGCCACATATATTGAGGTGGGCACAGCCACTCCCTACGTACTTGGTCTTGATGCAAACAGCGTGGTAGGTCTCTACCAGGCTAAGGTAACAGAGGGCAAATTCCTCAACAATGCCAACAAGGCATATTTGCTGCTCGACGCTGCTCAATCAAGCAACACATACGGCTATCGCTTCGACGGTGAGAACACCACCGGCATCGAGACAATCGAGACATCGGCACAAGATAACGTAATCTACGACCTCACCGGCCGTCGCGTAGAGAAAGCCGTTAAGGGTCTCTACATTGTAAACGGTAAAAAAGTGCTTGTTAAGTGAGAGTAAACAGTGAGATGGCACCCGGCCCTTTGCCGGATGCCACCCTCCGATGATTAATTTACAGAAAAAAGATTAAAAGTATATGAAAAAGAATTATATTGCTCCTGCAATTACAGAGCTTACACTTGCTACCGAAGCAATGGTTGCAACATCTGTTATCATCGATGGCAGCGGTAACACCATAGTAGACACAGAAAACCCCGGTTCCCAGCTGGGCGGCGGCCGTCGCGGCGAGTGGGGCAACCTGTGGAAGTAAGATATTGAGACAACAATCCCACTCACACTGAGAGGGAGTGAAATAGAATCGTGCTCAGTTGCTACAAATGTAAATTTTGTTGCAGCTGAGCACGATTACGTTTTAAAAATTATCCACATGTTTATCGTCAACAGATATTTTCTTGAAATTTATGCAGCTGATAAAACAAATTCTTGAACACTTCTTTGTATATTAGCACCGTTTTTTAGAAATCTAAACAACTTCTTAACACAAACACAAAATAAAGCAGATGAAACGTACAATTCTTACAGGGCTTTTTGCCTTGTGTGTCGCAGCACTGCCGGCACAGATTCATTTGTCTAATCTAAGATTAGAGGCGCGTGCCGACTATCAACGAGAGTATGCCGATGGCAGCGAGGTTGAGGACAATTGTGGCTTTAAAGGCAAATTCCTCAATATCCGCATGGATGGCAAGTTGGGCAATGGATTCTCCTACTCCTATCGTCAACGACTGAACAAGCCTAATAAGGATGCGAGTTTCTTTGACGCCACCGATTGGATAAACCTCACTTATAGCACAGGGGCGTGGAGCTTCGGCGGTGGCAAGCAGGTAGTGGCAATTGGCGGTTATGAGTATGATGCTGCGCCCATCGACCTCTATTTCTGCTCGGAATATTGGCACCATATTCCCTGCTATCAGGTGGGTGTGAGTGCAGCGTATACCATAGGTGGCGGCAGCGATAAGTTTATGGTGCAGGTGTGCCAAAGCCCGTGGCGTGCAAATGCAGGCGACATGTATGCCTATAACCTTATGTGGTGCGCCTCATACAGCAATTTCAGCACTTTGTGCTCGGTGAATATGATGGAGGTCTACCCGGGTAAATATATCAACTACATAGCTTTGGGAACAGAATTGCAAGTGGGAGAATGTAAACTGAGGCTCGACCTGATGAACCGTGCATCCGATGAGCATGCCTTTTGGGGCAAGGACATTTCGATGGTGGGCGAGGCCGAATGGTTGCCCAATGAGCATCTGACACTCTTTGCCAAGGCTACATACGATGTGAACAACACCGATGGCTCTCTCGACCTGTGTGTGCTTCCGGGAACCGAGATTACCCGAGTGGGTGCAGGAGTGGAGTATTACCCCATGAAGAATGGCTCTAAAGATGTGCGTCTGCATGCAAATGCGTGCTACACATTCGGGGAAAACGGCAATTTGGCAGGAGCGCTCATCGACAAGCAGACACTTGTGGATGTGGGTCTTACATGGAGAATAGATTTGCTCGGTCTTGGTTTTAGCAAATAACCTGTCATGAAAAATATTGTCCGTAAATTCTACAAAGGCATCCCCTCGGGTATAATATGCCTTGCCGTTGTGTTTGGTCTTTTTGCATATATAGGTTCTATCATGGGGGTGCCCAACATGCTGAACACAATAATGAACACTGCGCACGACCTGCTGTTGAACACTGTGTTCTACCTTATGGCTATTTGTGTGATAACCGGTGCTCTCGGCCGTGTATTTGTGGAATTTGGTGTGGTGCGATTGCTCGAAAAGATTCTTCGTCCGCTCATGAAGCCTCTGTTTAACTTGCCGGGAGTGGCGTCGCTGGGTGCGGTGCTTACATTCCTGTCCGATAATCCGGCTATAATATCGCTTGCGCAGGATAAGCGTTTCAGCAGCTATTTCAAGAAGTTTCAATTTATCTCTCTCACAAACTTCGGTACTGCATTCGGAATGGGGCTTTTGGTGATTGTGTTTATGGTGGGGCAGGGATTCTATGCGGCACCGTTCATCGGCCTTGTCGGTGCTGTGTGCGGATGTATAGTATCTACACGCCTTATGCAGCGTTTCATATTGAAGGATTTTCCCGAATATGCCACCGAGGATGTTGCCGATGTTAAGAACAGGGGGCAAGAGGAAGAGGAGGTCGAGAGTGATAAATCGCTCTTTCAGCGTATTCTCGACTCGTTGCTCGATGGTGGGCGCACAGGTGTCGACGTTGGTCTTGCCATTATCCCCGGAGTGCTTATCATATCTACGTTGGTGATGCTGCTCACCTTTGGGCCATCGTCGTCGGGCGATTTTACGGGTGCGGCCTACGAGGGTGTCGAACTGCTCCCGTGGGTGGGTGCAAAGTTGGGCTTTGTGTTTGAGTGGCTCTTTGGCTTCACCGACCCTCATCTGATTGCTTTTCCCATCACTGCGCTTGGAGCTGTGGGGGCGGCGTTGAGCCTTATTCCCAATTTTATTGCATCGGGGTGGATTGATGGCAATGCCATTGCTGTATTTACCGCCATAGGAATGTGTTGGAGCGGCTATCTGAGCACGCATACTGCAATGCTCGATACCTTGGGCTATCGTCAGCTTACGTCAAAGGCTATACTCGCACACACCATCGGCGGCCTTGTGGCTGCTATCGTGGCGCATTGGATTTATATGATTTATATGCTGCTGTAACAGGCTTTGCAAGCCTTGAACTATATCTTTTTATTTATCTTCTACAAAAGGAGGCTGCTAAAAATACTGATGTGACCCCCAAAAGTTGGACGGTTTAACATTATTAAGAGGCGCTCTTAGATTGGAATAAAGCTCGGTATTGTACCGGGCTTTTTCCATTTAGCCTCAGTTTGATTCTATCATTATTATAGTAGCGTATATACTTTCT
>JAFSAT010000049.1 GCA_017442185.1 Bacteroidaceae bacterium | reverse complement strand
TTCTGTGCTACTTCGGCACGGAACGCTGAAATTAGTGCTGTGATTGAAGATGTATCTATCATACCTTTGTTGTTTTGCAACAAAAGTATTGTTGATACTGTGGGCGGTAAAAGACAAGAAACGCGGAAAGGTCAATACCGCTTCCGCATTTCTCTGTCATCGAAAATATCCGATAAGATGCCTTGATACTGCCTGCCGAGGTTATCAGCAAAGAACTCTTTTATGTTCATCACGGAGGCATAGTATTTGCGAGAGAACCAACGGCGGCGACCTCTGACTTTTTCGTGTCCGAGGTCGCCACTGTTGCCCCTCGGTGTCTCTCGCCCTGTGCCGTAGTCCTGCCAAAGTCCGTATTCGAGGAAGGCCTGCGACAAGCCTACCTCAAAGAACCGCCCGTCGGTACGGACCGGCAAGGCTATGGGTGAACGTAAAAGTGAATGTGTATCAATGACACCAAGCAGGGTGATTTGTTCCTGCCATATCTTGAGCATAGTATCATTGAACGCCATTACATATTTCTCGCGCTCGTCTTGTGCCTGTTGCTCTCTATTTGTTCCACTCCCTTTCATTGTACCTTAAATCTGTGAATACATCGACTGCTATCTGAAAGTATGCACAAGCGCAGCCGGAGAAGAAATAGCGGTCAATCTCATTGAATGAGATACGAGGGTCAAGATAGATACAATTCTGCTCCAAGCGTGTGCGTTCAAGTATAAGGCTGCTCATAAACTGCCGGAACAGCTCACGCATTGTCTCCATACACTCCTGCCGTGCCTGCATATCGTCAAGGGCGTGGCGCATAGCGAGGAACACGGTCTTGACACGGCGTGTATGGGGAGAATTGTTCAGTTCGGTAAAACCCTGTGCGATGTCCGATACACATACGAAGGCCGTACTGCCCTGCATATTATGCAGAGCTTCTTCAAAGCCTTCAAGTCCGCTGACACGGCTGAAAGTGAAGCCTTCTGCCTGTGCCAGCTTGTTCTTTGCCGATAACTCCTCGAAGTAGGCTGTGGCATCCCAGTTGAAATTGTGATTCTTCATTTCTTCGGATATTTGTTAGTACGAATATAGGATGCGGTTCGGCATAAAACCAATACATTGTTTTTCTGCTCTCACCTTTCACTATATTTTCGGTTAAACTCTTCTGCCTCCTTTGCAAGGGCATCAAGTTCGGTGAGTGCCCTCCAAGTATCGAGGTGCAGCACCTCTTTCTCTTTGGTGATATCGCCTTTGGTGAGCGCACGGATTTGAGCGTTCATCGACTCTTGCAACAGCCGTCCGATAGAGGAAGTTCCGCCAAGCATATTTTGCCGGGTGGATCTTCCTGACGGTTGCAAGAAGTTCGGGAATGAACGGGAGAGATAATCTTTGAGTGATGCGAACCAATAGAAGATTGCGATGCGCTGCACCTTGTCCGGGCGTACACGCTTGCTGCCATAGAGGTGTGTTGCCATTTGGCTTAACAGCTCTTCATTCTGTGTGTGGAGAAAACCTTGATAGAGGTTTTCGCACACGATGAATGTCTCAAAGGGTACTCCTTGAAAGTCTGCGCGTACAGCACGGTGCCTGCCTATACGCTCGAAGCGTACAGGCATTTGGGGGAAGCGGTCAGTCCAAGCGAGTGATGTTACAGCCTCGGCTATTTGCAGGGCCGTAACAAAAAACTCTGTTTTGTTCAGACGCAGGTAGAACTGCCCTTGCTTTCTGCTGATGACACGAAGCCCCGACCAGCGGAAGAGGCAAAGTGTCTTGATTGCTGTACTGTTGTACCCTTCGGACACGAGGAAGAAGAGGTAACGGAGCTGTTTCTGTGATAGTTCGTGCCAACCTCGCGGCACGGTGATGTTGATTGTCTGCATAAAAAATGTGGTTACTTCTGCCGCGAAGGTAGAGTAACCACATTATGGGGTAAAAGACAATGATAAGTTGTATTTGGATAGATAGTAGAAAAAGATTAATTTTGCAAAAAAATATAAATAATGCAACATAAAGAAGCAATTACAATAGAAGAGCAAATAGCAAAGATGCAGGAACGCAAAATTCAAATAGCCGACATCGACAAAGCTAAAGAAATACTTCTAGATATAGGTTATTATCGTTTAGGGCACTATTTTTCTCCATTTGAAAAAGGGTATCCTAAATTGAAGATACGCGCACACAATTATATTGACGGAGTACAATTTTCCGATGCAGTGAGATTGTATTATTTCGATTTCGATTTAAGAATTATACTTTTAAGATATACCAGCCGTATAGAAATTGCGTTTAGGACATATCTTACATATGTCTTATCCATAAAATATAAAAGTAACAATAATTGGTTTGTTGATGAGAATATTGTAGATAAGAATTTTGTTGATTATTTCAAAAGCACTATTTACGATAACATAAAAAAGAAACCTGCTATAATAAAGCACCACAAGAAATACAAGAAAGTAGATTTTGCTCCTGCTTGGAAAACTTTAGAATACCTAACATTGGGAGAAGTACTAACGCTGTATAAGAACTTGAAATCAACAGATGATAAACTTGACATTTGCAGGCACTTTGGCATTAAAATGACTGATGTCTTCGAGAATTACATTGAGACAATTAGAATTTTAAGAAATGATTGTGCACATGGTAGTCCATTGTTTGAGTTAAAATTGAACAAGAGTGTACGCAAAGGACCGGCATACAATGACATACCTCAAAATTCGCAAAGTCTAAAAGCTGCTCTTGATGTGATACATTACTTTATTAATGCCATCTCACCCAATAGAGCAAAAGACCTTAAAGACGAAATTACTAAGATTCAGAATGATATTAAATCTAAAAATCCACAACTTGTACCAATTCTCAATAAAAGTACAAAGATGCGGTTTTAACAAAAAAGAAGCACGATTGCATTAAAAAGACATCAAATTATTTTGCACATTACAAAAACAAGTGTAACTTTGCAGACGTTTTAAGAACAGTGCCGGTGTATGCCTTTGTCGCTACACATTGCACTTAAAAAGGGTCAGTCGGGTTTATTCCTTTGTCGGATAAACCCGCTCTTTTTTTCTAAAACCAATATCCTTGGCTCAGTAGAAATTTACTGTGGGTAAGCATATAAATTTGAAATTCTGAAAAGGAAGAATTTTTTATCGACCACCCCTCTCAAGTTCGCTCTAAAAAGTTTGATTTTAGCATTAAAGCACTCCGCCAAGGCATTTGACGAA
>JAFSAT010000048.1 GCA_017442185.1 Bacteroidaceae bacterium | reverse complement strand
TGTCAGAAATTGTTTAGTAATAGTTTTAAACAAAAAACATTTTACTTTTTTAATTTAAATTAAAAAAGTGTTCATTTTCATCCACTTAGTAACATATTTTTTTGTAACTTTGCAAACATTTATATCTCTATGTAAGAGATACGGAAAAATATAAGGTTCCCCGAGTGATGTATATAGTTAAAATTACATCACTCGAGGAACCTTATGTGACAATGGTTGATATTTTAGAAATTTATACAGTTGAGTGCTTTATCAACCAATAGACCGTTCACAACTTTCAGGTTGAATTTTAGATTATGTTTTGCCTTAAGGGTTATTTTTACAATTTCGGTGTCACCGTTCAAGGTCTCTTTGTCACCTACATTGACGAATGTGGGATATACAGCTGTTGTACCATTGCTGTGCAAACGGTTTTTGCTGAGATTCTGCATATCTCCTACATTAAGTGGCTCAATGCTTACAAATTCATAATCATCTGTGCTGTAAGGTAGTGCCATGCTTAATGCGTTTACATGGCTCATGTTTTTACCACTGATGGTTATTATAACATTTTCTCCGGCTTTGTAAATGTTTTTGTCTGAAGCAATGTCAATGGTTCCGGCGATGGCTGCGCCATGAGGGTTGGCTCCTTCGTCGAGCTTTGTTGCCACATTTGAAATATCGTATGAGTCGATAAGACCATTTTCGTTTATATCGCCAATGCTTATGTAGTCGAAGTCGCTGTCACTCTCTCTCAATCCTGTGTAGTTGAGATATGATGTAAGGTCATTCTCATCCACCTTTTTATCTTTGTTGATGTCACCAGGCAGATAGGTTTCTGTGCCGGGAACTTTGAAAATGTATATCTCGCGTCCCGAACCGAAGTTACCGACAGCTTTGCTTACACTTATCTTTATGTAGCGTGCCACAGGTCTGTTGTCGAATGTGAATATCTTAGTGTCGGGTGTGCGCTCCCAATTTATAGGAACGGGTTCGCTCCATGTGTGTTTGTTGGTGCTGTAACTGATTGTTGCCTCCAATATTGTGCCATTTCCTCCATCTTCGCGTCCTAAATAGTGGAGCTTGTCGATTGTGCTCTTTCCTCCGAGGTCTATGATTAGGTCGAAGGGTACAGCATTTTCGCCGTAGGCTGTGTGCCATACGTTGCCTTCCTCGAAGTCGAACAGGCGGTTGGCGTCTTGTCCTCCTTGGTTGGGGCATGTGGTGGTGCCTGTTACGCCTGTGAGGGCAAATTCAAGTGGATTGCTCTTGGTGGTACTTTTTATGTGTGTCCAATCCGATACATTGCTCTTGTTCACTGCACGCACTTGGAAATTGTATTCCGTTTCGGGAATGAGATCTTCAAATAGCAGTTTATTATCCCTTATGGTTGTGTATAGACGCCCCTCGAATAGAATTTCATAATAGTCGGCATTCTCTATCGTCGGCCATGAGGGTGTCAGTGTGTATGCCTGACAGTCGGCATCAGCAATTGTGGCTGCAGGCGCTGTCAGTGCTCCCTCTTTTGCGAGGTTGCTGTTGGGAGTGTCGAATTTGTAGCCCTTGATGTTGAGTGTGGTTGCAGCGGCTGTAATGTCGCACTTCTCTATCTTCACCATCAGTACGGGGTTTTTTACAATACTTATGTTTGCAAAGTCGCTGCCCGGGGTTGCGAAGCGATTTAGCTCGGGTGCTGCATCGTAGTAATAGAGGTTTGTGCCCTGGTTGAAATCTTCGAGGCTTGCGGCCTGTGTGAGCTTTATGCTCTTTTTTCCAACCTTTGCCGAGATTTTCCTGGGCATTTCGCTGACATTTATGCGGAATATAGTGGTCTTCTCTTTTACAAATCCATTGAAATTTCCTTCGGTGGGTTGTATGATTACAGTTACATCCCCTTTATCGTCACATTCACTCTCGATAAGCGTGTTAGTGCAGTGTCCGCTGCGGTAAAGTTCGGTTGTGCCATCGTCGTCATACTCGGTGAAGCTGCTTCTGCCCGATGGGTATATCTCATATATACGTAGGGTTTTGTCTACTTGATTTGGTTGATTGTGTGGTTCGTTCATGGGTATTATGGCTCCGGCTTTTACAAGTACGGGAAGTTTCCACAGCGGAGCATCAAAGTTGTTAAGTATGCGTCCGCCTTCATACTTTTCGCCACTGAACCAATCTATCCATGTACCGTGAGGAAGGTATATGCCATTGCGTATGTCGTTACCCTCTTTGTCCATTTCCGTCTCTTGATATATGGGAGCAACCAGCATATAGGGGCCATACATATATTGATAGCGTGTGGCGCTGCTTAGTGTATAGGGATTGCTCTCTTCGAGGAACATGGCACGTATCATAGGTTTACCGTCTACAGCCTCACGAGCAATGCTATATGCATAAGGCATAAGTTCTGATTTCATTTTCAGATACATGCGATTGATAGAGGTGGCAGGTTCGCCAAGGGCGTGGGGATATTTTTCGTTTGCGCCCCATCCGTCCATGTTTAATTCCATGGGGGTATAGGTTTTCCACTGATAATCGCGTATGTTCACCTGCATGTTTCGTCCGCCGAAGATTCCGTCCATGTCCGATGTGATGTTGGGCTGTCCGGAGAGTCCTGAGCCAATGTATGTGGGTATGTGGAAGCGTATATATTCCCAATTGCCTCCTGTTTGGTCGCCACTCCAAATGGTTGCATAGCGTTGTGTGCCTGCCCAACCGTCGAGTGATATTATGAAAGGGCGTGCGTTGTTTCCATAGTAGGTCATAATTTGGGCTGCATCGGTAACACCGTTGAGTCCGAATGAATAACCGGCGCCAACCCATGCAACATCGGTTTTAAGTACACGTACACCGGCGTCGCGTACCTCGCCTATCAAATCGCGTTGAAGGAGCGCGGGGACACCCTCACGTGGATGCAAATTAGATTCTGTCCACAATCCTATTTCAACGCCGCGTTCACGTGCGTAATCACCAAATTCCTTGAGATTTTGGATGTTACCCTCAAGTGTTTCTGTTTGTCCGTAACCTGCGCCGTAGCCGTCGTTCGGCAGAATCCAACCAAGAGGCATATCGTAGGCTTCATAGCGGTCTACAACAGCGCGTGCCGAGAATTGGTAGTTGTTTTTCTCGCCGTTGAGTGTCTCTTGTGTTCCGCCATTGTCCTTTTGGCTCTCTTGATAGCGTTTGCCATCTTCAAACGGAACACCTCTGCCATCGCTGCTCTCTTTCCAAAAGTCGCGGTTATAGGCGTTCAAGTGTCCTTCGTAGAAACCGAACTTCGGGATTAGTACGGGATTTCCTGTCAATTGATACCAATCGTTGAGCAGTGCTATCCCGTCTGTGTTCACCATAAAAAATAGATCAATGTAGCTTGTCTCGTGGGTCAGGAATACTTTATCCTTTTCAGTGGCTCCAAAATCGTAAATACCCTTGTTGAATGTGTGCCACATAAGGGCATAGCCTCCAGTCGACCAAAAGAATGGAGCAGGCGATGCAACGCCTCCGTCTGTCCAGCTGTTTTGATTCTCTATGGCAATTATTTTGCCTTTGTGTGAGAAACGTCCATTCTGCACGCCGCCACCGTAGTAATACTCTTCGGGGTTGCTTTTTAAGGTTATAGTGCTTTTCCCTCTCTTGAACAGTGCCGGCGCAGCCTCTTCTATTACGGTTTTGCCCGTTTTTATGTTTTTGACACTTATTGTGCCGTTTGCTTTGCACACCGACACCTCTATTGCCTCTGTTTTGATTGTGTAGGCATTGTTGTTGTCGGCGATTGTGAGTGATGTGATATCGCGACGGGGGTTATTCACAAGAATCTCTGCTTCGGGATATTGGGGTGTGGGGGGAGCAGGATTGCGCAGAATGCCGCCTGCATCGTCGCGAAACATACGAAAGATATTTTCACTGTAAAAATCGAGTGTGATTCTTTTGCTATTGTTCAGTTTTAATTCAACTGTGGTTGGATTAATTTGTGTAACACTCACCACCTTTGTTTCGTCGACAAAGTTGTTGCTTGCAGGAACAGCTTGTGCGGTGGTTTGCCATGTAAGCAGCGTCACTGCGGCAAATGCTACCGTCAGATTGCGGAAAGAGTTTCTTTTCATTTTGTTTCTTCTTTTTTTATATTATTAATGTATTTCACTCAGCGTGTGCAGTGTGTCACTGTCTTTTCCAGAACATAGGTGTGAACAGCAGCAAGACAGCAAAAAATTCGAGTCGTCCCACAAGCATTTGGAAGCAGTAGAACCACTTAAGCACCACAGGAAGTGTGGCCATTGCATTAGGCGAACTGTAATTTCCCAATCCCGGACCCACATTGCTCACACTCGACAGCGACAGTCCGTAGGCGTCCACAAGGTCGAGCCCGAAGCTCATGTTCACAAATATACCCACAATAACCATTCCCACATATAGCAGTGTGAATGCCATGATGGTCGATTGTATCTGATCCGATATTATGCGGCGTCCCATTCTCACAGGGATAATGGCATTTGGATGCACTATGCGTTTGAATTCGTTTATCATCACACGTCCGAGTATGGCAACTCGTATGCTTTTCATTGCTCCGGTGGTTGAGCCTGAGCATGCTCCCACAAACATTGCCGCACTCAGTACAAGCCACAGAATGGGTGTCCACTGTGAATAGTCGACAGTGGAGAATCCTGTGGTGGTAATTACCGATACAGTCTGGAATAGCGACGTCCTAAAGCTCTCTTCGCCGTTCAGATGTTCGCTGAAGTATAGTCCGCCGCATATTACAACCGTAAATATCAGCACCATGCTTATGTATGCCTTAAATTCGGGGTCGCGCAACAGTTCGCCAATATGCCCTTTGAACGAGGCCATATACAGCAGCGAGAAGTTTGTGCCTCCAAGCAGCATAAACACAATTATTATATACTCTATGAGCGGAGAGTCAAATGCGGCAATTCCGCCGCTCTTTGTGGATATTCCGCCTGTTGACATTGTGGACATCGCGTGGCACAGTGCGTCAAAATATCCCATGCCTGCAAATTTCAAGCATACAGCTTCCAAGAGTGTGAGGCACACATATATTGTGAGAATCCAACGAGCTGTGACCGAGATACGGGGATGCAGTTTGGCGCGTGCAATTCCAATGGTCTCTGCAGCAAACAGATGGATGTCGCCAAGGCCGAATATCGGCAATACGGCAACCGTAAAGAACACAATTCCCAATCCTCCCATCCATTGCGTCATTATACGCCAAAAGAGCAGGCTGCGCGGAAGCATGTCAAGGTTGCTCACCACCGATGCGCCTGTGGTGGTGAATCCTGCCATTGTTTCAAAAAAAGCATCGGTAATGCTGGGCAGATAACCGCTTATATAATAAGGTATTGCTCCAAAAAGCGAAAAGATAATCCAACACAGCGTAACCACAATGTAGCCATCTTTGCGCGAAATGTTGCGCTCCTTGCTGTACCCTAAATATGTGAGCGAAAGTCCGCACACTACCATAATGGCAAAGGTGTAGATGAAAGGCTTTAGCATGCCGTCGTTATAGTATAGCGACACTGCTATGCTGCTTATCATGAAGAGTGCCTCAATTTCGAGCAGCAGACCTATGATTCTCAATATTACTTTAGGGTGAAACATCTTTTCTTTTTTTTAGATATTAGTCGAAATATTTTTCGAGCTTCTTAAGCACACGCTCCAAGCAGAAGACTATTACATGGTCTTCGGCCTGTATCATGGTGTTGCCACTCACGCACAAACCCTCGCCGTTGCGTATCAATCCGCCTATGTTTGCTCCGTCGGGCAGTCCTAAGTCTTTTACGGGGCGGCGTGTTATTGCGGCTCCCTCGCGTACAGGAAATTCTGCAACCACAGCCTGTATGAATGTGAGACACTTTACACTCGAAACATCGGTCTTCAGCATCATCTGGAATATGTTGCTTGCTGCCAACTTTTTTTTGTTTATCACCGAGCCTATGTCCATATTCTCGGCCATTGATATATAGTCGATATTCTCAATTTCGGCCACTGTACGATGCACGCCCGAGCGCTTTGCCGACAGGCAGGCAAGTATGTTAGTCTCGGAATTGTCGCCCAAGGCTATAAAGGCGTCAGTGTGGCTTATTCCCTCGCTGACAAGCAGTTCGGGGTCGCGTGCATCGCCGTTTATTATCATTATGCGGTCGTCCACCAGCTCGACAAGACGGCGGCAGCGGTTCATGTCGCTCTCTATTATCTTAACCTGAATGTTCGAGGGGATTAGGTTTGCTGTGCGCACGGCTATGCGTCCGCCACCCATCATTATTATGCTGCGAACCTCGGTGTATTGTTCCTTTCCGCATATTTTGCGAACATAGGGTATATGCTCTTTGGTGGTCATAAAGCACACAAGGTCGTCGGCCTCAATTTGGTCGTTGCCTCGCGGTATTATGGTAAAATCTCCTCGTTGAATTGCCACAATGTGGTAAGGTATTTCGCGTGGCATCTCCTTGAAAGGGATATTCAGTATCGAGGAATTTGTCCTTATCTTTACGCCTATCATTACAAGGGCGCCCTCTCCGAATTCAAGCAGCTGGCGCATCCAACTGTATTTTATGCTGGTTGCAATCTCCTCGGCCGCAAGCTGCTCGGGATATATCAGTGAATTTATGCCGAGCGATGCAAAATAGGCTTTGTTTTTTGGTTGCAGATATTCGTAGTTGTCTATTCGTGCAACTGTTTTTTTTGCTCCAAGGTGGTGGGCCAATATACAGGCTGTGATGTTGGAGCTCTCATCGGGTGTTACGGCCACAAACAGGTCGGCTTTGTCGGCGCCTGCCGCATGCAGGTCGCTTATGCGTGTCGGCAGTCCAACCATTGCCTTAAGGTCGAACAGCGACTCCATTTTGCCTAAACGCTCTTCGTGCTCGTCCATGAGCACCACATTCTCGTTCTCTTCGGAAAGTAACTTGGCCAAGTGCGTCCCTACCGCACCTGCACCGGCAATCACTATTCTCATGGCGATATAAATTTAAACAGCTACTTAAGGTTTTAATATTGCGTCGAGCACGGCATTGCTGTCCATGCGGCATAATTTGTGCAATTCCTTGGTTGTTCCGTGTTCGACAAATTTGTCGGGCATGCCCAAACAGTGTATGGTCGGTGTATATCCGTTCGTTGCCATAAATTCGGCTATTGCGCTGCCGATACCTCCTGTCACTGCTCCATCCTCAAGAGTAACAACTTTGTTGAATTTTTTTCCAACAGCATGTAGCAGGTCGGTGTCTATCGGCTTTACAAATCGCATGTCGTAGTGTGCCACGCTTATGCCTTTTTCTGCTGCTTTTTGCACAACGTCTGCAACATTCTTTCCGATAGGGCCTAATGTGAGCAGTGCAACGTCGTTGCCTTCGCTCATGCAGCGTCCCTTGCCCACCTCTATTGCTTCCAATGGGCAGCGCCATTCTGCGAGGGAGCCTTTTCCGCGCGGGTAGCGTATCACAAATGTGCCCATGTCGGGCTGCTGCGCGGTATACATCATGCGGCGTAATTCATGCTCGTCGTAGGGCGAGGCTATGGTTATGTCCGGGATGGGGCGCAGATAGGATATATCGAATGCTCCGTGGTGTGTAGGGCCGTCCTCTCCCACTATGCCGGCTCTGTCTAAGCATAGAACCATGTTCACACGCTGAAGCGCGGCATCGTGTATCAGATTGTCATAGGCGCGTTGCATGAACGATGAATATATGTTGCAAAAAGGCATGGCGCCTCCCTTTGCAAGTCCGGCCGAAAATGTAACAGCATGTCCTTCGGCAATGCCAACATCAAAGAACCTCTCGGGCATCTCCTTGCCCAATATGTTCATGGAGCATCCCGAGGGCATTGCCGGTGTTATACCCACAATATCGGGGTTCTCTCGTGCTAATTCCAACAGGGTTTCGCCAAATACATCTTGAAAGCGCGGAATCTTATCGCCCGATACTATTCTTTCGCCCGTCTCGGCGTCGAACAGTCCCGGTTGATGCCACAGGGTGGCATTCTTTTCGGCCGGTTCGTAGCCTTTTCCTTTCACAGTGTGTATGTGCAGCATCTTGGGCCCTTTCATCTCTTTTACCAATCGCAACATTCTCACAAGCTCGCACACATCGTGTCCGTCTGTGGGGCCGAAGTATCGTGTGCACATATTTTCAAATATATTCTGCTGTTTGAACAGCATAGCTTTTAATCCGTTGTTGAATCGGGTCAGACGTTTGGCGCGTTGGTCGTTCAAAAGGCCTGTTTTTGTAAGTCCTCGGGCAATTTTGTACCGTACTTTATTGTATAGCTGCGAAGAGTGCATCGAAATGAGCAGTTGGCTCATTCCGCCCACACTCTTGTCTATTGACATGTTATTGTCGTTGAGTATTATCAGCAGGTTGTTGGGTGTTGAGGATACATTGTTCAGACCCTCGAATGCAAGTCCGCCGCTCATCGAGCCGTCGCCTATAACTGCAATAACGTGTTGTTTGCGATGCTGCATCTCGGCTGCCACCGCAATACCAAGGGCTGCCGATATTGAGTTTGAGGCATGTCCTGCCACAAATGCGTCATATTCGCTCTCGTCGGGCGAGGGAAAGGGTTTCAATCCTCCAAGTTTGCGATTCGTGTGGAACCGCTCGCGGCGTCCGGTAAGTATTTTGTGAGCATAGGCCTGATGTCCCACGTCCCACACAATCTTATCGTCGGGCGTCGAAAATACATAATGAAGTGCCACTGTCAGCTCCACGCTTCCTAAGCTCGATGCAAAGTGTCCCGGGTTGTGTGCAAGTGATTCTATTATGAATCTTCTCAGCTCGCGACACACTTGTGGCAATTGCTCTTCGCTCAGTTTCCTAAGATCCGACGGTGTATTTATATTATTTAAAAGTTCTTTATTGTTCAAATGCTCTGCCATATTCTGAAAATATGTAAAACAACGTGAAATATTCTGCGAAGATAATACAAAAACAAAAAATATCTCTAATTTGCTACATTAAATAATTCTTGTTTCTTAATTTTGTGGCACAAAAACATTCTATATGCGTTTTACGACCGAAGTAACATTGCCCCACGATATTCCTGAAATTTCGCATGCCACTCGCATGCTGCTCATGGGCTCCTGCTTTGCACAGAATATTGGCAGGCGCCTTGCAGATGCTAAATTTTGTGTCGATGTCAATCCGTTTGGTATTCTTTATAATCCGCTATCCATCGGCGAGGCGTTGCGCCGCATCATCTCGGGGCGGCTTTTTGACGAAGGCTCGCCCGAGGTCTTTATGCACAATGGTCTGTGGCACAGTTGCCTGCATCATGGCGATTTTTCGCGTGCCGACAAAGCTGAGTTTCTCAGTGCTGTGAATGTGCGTCTGCAAAAGGCTCACGAGGCGGTGAAGCACCCGGATATGCTGATGCTTACCTTTGGAACTGCATACGTTTATCGTTCGACTGCCGATGGCAGGGTGGTCGGTAATTGTCATAAGCTCCCGCAGAGTAATTTTATCCGCACTCTTTTGACGGTAGATGATATTGTGTGCGAAATGTCGCAGGTGATTGAGCTGTTGCAATCGTTGTCTCCGTCGGTGAAAGTGCTCTTCAGTGTCAGCCCCATCCGCCATTTGCGCGACGGGGCGCACGACAATCAAGTGAGCAAGGCTACACTGCTGTTGGCGACAGAGGAGCTGTGTAGGCGTTTTCCACGCAATTGCAGCTATTTCCCGTCATACGAAATTGTGCTTGACGAGCTGCGCGATTATCGTTTTTATGCCGAGGATATGCTGCATCCCTCCGAGGTGGCGCAAGAGTATCTGTGGGAGCGTTTCTCGTCGTGCTGCTTTTCGCCTGCCACTCGCCGAGTGTGCGACGAGGTGCAACAACTGAAACGAGCCTTGGAGCACCGTCCGTTCGACCCCTCATCGGCGCAGTATCGCAGTTTTTTAAGCAAAATATTGTTAAAGATAGCCGAACTTCAAAAAAAATATCCTTATTTTGAGTTTGAAAATGAAATATCACGATGCAATATACTGTTGAAGGAATAGCCGCGATACTGAAAGCTCCGCTCATAGGTCGCTCCCCCGAGAATAAGGTCACACGTCTGCTCACCGACAGCCGCTCACTCAGCTTCCCCGAGGAGACACTCTTTTTTGCAATTGTCACCAAGCATGGCGACGGCCATCGCTACATTGGTGAATTATATGCACGCGGAGTGCAAAACTTTGTAATATGCCGGGATTTGAATGTCGACGACTACCCCAAGGCCAATTTCATAAACGTGAAAGACTCGGTGAAGGCGTTGCAATATCTGGCTGCGCATCATCGGTCGCTCTTCGATATCCCGGTGGTTGGAATCACAGGCAGCGACGGAAAAACCATCGTAAAGGAGTGGCTCTACCATCTTGTATCGGGGAAATATATAGTCACACGCTCCCCACGCAGTTACAATTCTCAGATAGGTGTCCCCCTCTCGGTGTGGATGCTTGGCAGCGATACAACGCTCGGCATATTCGAGGCCGGAATATCACAGCCGCACGAGATGGACAATCTGCAAAAAATCATAACCCCCACAATAGGCATCCTCACAAACATCAGCATGGCGCATCAAGAGAATTTCAGCACCATGCAAGAGAAGTGCGCCGACAAGCTGCGTCTGTTCAAAGGGTGCGATGTGCTCATTTACAACGGCGATAACCCCATGCTCTCAAACTGTGTGGCACATGCCATGCTGGGCACACGCGAAATAGCATGGTCGTGCAAAGACCCGGAGTGTCCGCTCTACATAAGCTCGATAGTAAAAGACGATGGCGGAACAACCGTAAATTATCGCTACCTTACATTTGACAACAGCTATCGTATACCGTTTCTCGACGAAGCATCCATTGAAGACTCCATCAACTGCCTTGCCGCGGCACTCTACCTTATGGTGCCGGTCGAAGATATAGCCCATCGAATGTCGCAGCTCGAACCGGTGGCCATGCGTCTCGAGGTGAAAGAGGGGCGCAACAACTGCATGCTGATAAACGACAGTTACAATTCCGACACAGCATCGCTTGGCATTGCGCTCGACTTTATGGAGCGTCGTTGCTCCACACGTCCCGAACTGAGCCGAACCCTCATTCTGGGCGACATAAAACAAACAGGCCTAACACTGCGCTCACTATACCGCACTGTGGCACAATATATTGTAAAAGGCCGAGTGGATAAACTGATTGGCATAGGCAGCGATATATGTTCCGAGGAGCATCGTCTGCGCAAGCTCAATATCACAAGTTTCTTCTTCCCGGACACAGAGACCTTTATGCGCTCCGCTGCATTTGGCGACCTGCGTAACGAGGCGATACTCATAAAAGGCTCACGCTCGTTGCATTTCGAGGAGATTGCCGAGGCACTCGAAGAGAAGGTGCACCAAACGATACTCGAAATAAATCTTACCGCCCTGCGCGATAACCTCAACCGCTACCGTAACAACCTACACCCCTCCACAAAGACCATCTGCATGGTAAAGGCCTCGGCCTATGGAGCGGGGGCGTTAGAGGTTGGTCGCACGCTTCAGGAGTGCAACGTCGACTATCTTGCCGTAGCTGTGGCCGACGAGGGTGCCGAACTGCGCAACACAGGCATCACCACAGGTATTATAGTGATGAATCCCGAACCCGGCTCTTTCCGCACACTCTTTGCCCATAAACTCGAGCCCGAGGTGTATAGTTTCGGAATGTTGCGAATGTTGGTCAAGGCTGCCGAGCGTGAGGGGATAACCGACTATCCCATACACATAAAGATTGACACAGGGATGCACAGGCTCGGTTTTCTTCCCGATGAGGTACCGCAGCTTATAGAGGAGCTGAAGCATCAGGATGCACTTACCCCACGCAGCGTCTTTTCGCATTTTGTGGGCAGCGACAGCCCTCTGTTCGACGATTTTTCGGCCGAGCAGATGCGCCGTTTCACCTTGTCGGCCAATCTGTTGCAAGAGGCCTTTCCGCATCATATATTACGACATATATGCAACAGCGCAGGCACCGAGCGCTTCCCACATTCCCATTGCGACATGGTGCGTCTGGGCATCGGGCTTTACGGCATATCTCCCATAGGCGACGATGCCACACTACACCCTATATCCACTCTGAAGACCATAATATTGCAGATTCATGATATACCTTCGGACGAAACGGTGGGTTACAGCAGGCGAGGGACACTCAATCGACCATCGCGCATTGCTGCACTTCCAATAGGCTATGCCGACGGCCTTAACCGCAAATTCGGCAACGGTCGGGGATATTGCATCATAAACGGACAAAAGGCACGCTATGTGGGCAACATCTGCATGGATGTCTGCATGGCAGATGTTACGGATATTGATTGCAAAGAGGGCGACGAGGTTGAAATCTTCGGCCCCCATTTGCTTGTCACCCGCCTTGCCGAATGGATAGATACAATACCCTATGAGATACTTACCTCTGTCTCCACCAGAATAAAAAGAGTATATTATAGCGATTAGTCTCTGCCCTGATGCTCTTTGAACGCAGTGCTCAGTCAGATTCTTGCTTCTCTTACAATGCCGTTTACCCCGTTTTTCTGTCTGTTTTTTATAAGAGCAGGTGAAAAACTGCGCTGAACAGTTAAATAATATAAAAAATAGCTGTTTTTAAAAACTAATCCATCGCTCGGCTGTTTACAAGATGTTACATAAACAAAAACAGCTGAAAGTGGACACTGCAAAGTTTAGGAAAGAACTGCTCGAAGTGCAATCGGAACTGCAACGATTCGCATATAAACTGACAGCAGACAAAGAAGAGGCGAATGATTTATTGCAGGAAACATCGCTCAAGGCATTGGATAATATGGATAAATACGTTCCCGACACAAATTTCAAAGGTTGGGTATATACCATAATGCGTAACATATTCATAAACAACTATCGTAAGTTAGTGCGCGACCAGACATTCGTTGATCGCACCGACAATCTCTACCACATGAACCAGTCGCAGGAATTCGACTCATACACCACAGAGAACAACTACGACACAAAAGAGATATACCGTGTGGTGAACGCACTGCCAAAAGAGTATCGTATACCCTTCATGATGCACTTGTCGGGATTCAAATATCGCGAGATAGCCGAAAAACTGTCGCTCCCGTTAGGAACAGTGAAAAGTCGCATATTCTTTACCCGTCAGCATCTGCAAGTTCTGCTCAAAGATTTTCGACATTAAAGCGCATCGCGGCACACTCAACAGCAATCTTTCGCCCAAACCTTTCAATCTTTGGTTTTTTATCACTATCTTCGCATCTTGATGCGAAACAAACAGACAAACAAAATCAAGGATATGGAAAATAAACTGATGATATACAACACGCTCTCTCGCAAGAAAGAGGTTTTTGAGCCGTTGCATGCTCCAAATGTAGGGCTTTATGTGTGCGGTCCCACAGTCTATGGCGATGCACACCTTGGACACGCCCGTCCCGCAATAACCTTCGACGTACTTTTTCGCTACCTCATGGCCTTAGGCTACAAGGTGCGCTATGTGCGTAACATCACCGACGTAGGTCATTTAGAGCACGATGCCGATGAGGGCGAGGATAAGATAGCAAAAAAAGCACGTCTCGAACAGCTCGAACCAATGGAGGTTGTTCAGCACTACACGCTGCGCTATCATAAAGCAATGGAAGCCCTCAATGTGTTGCCGCCCTCTATCGAGCCGCACGCCTCGGGGCACATAATAGAGCAGATAAAATTGGTGCAAGAGATACTCGACAACGGTTTTGCCTACGAGAGCAAAGGCTCGGTATATTTCGATGTTGCAAAATACGATAAGGCACACCATTACGGCATTCTCTCGGGGCGTAATCTCGACGACGTGCTTAACACCACACGCGAGCTTGACGGACAAGACGAAAAGCGCAACCCGGCCGACTTTGCTCTCTGGAAATGCGCACAGCCCGAGCACATAATGCGATGGCCCTCACCCTGGAGCGATGGCTTCCCCGGATGGCACTGCGAGTGTACGGCAATGGGACGCAAATATCTTGGCGAACAATTCGATATACATGGCGGAGGCATGGATTTGATTTTCCCCCATCACGAATGTGAAATAGCTCAAGGGGTGGCATCCATGGGCAAGCCTGTGGTAAAATATTGGATGCACAACAACATGATAACCATAAACGGGCAAAAGATGGGTAAATCATACAACAACTTCATAAATCTGAGCCAATTTTTCGACGGTTCATACCCACTCTTGCAGCAGCCCTATTCGCCAATGACAATACGTTTCTTCATCCTCCAGGCACACTATCGCAGCACAGTGGATTTTGGCAACGAAGCATTGCAGGCGGCCGAAAAAGGTCTGCAACGCCTTATGGATGCTTGGAACACATTAAACAACCTTGTGCCGGGCAGTGAAACAACGGCAAACATAGCAGGCCTGCGCGAAAAATGCTACGAAGCTATGAACGACGACCTCAACACCGCACAGGTAATATCACATCTATTCGACGCTTCACGAGCCATCAATCAGATAGCCGACAAGAAAACCACGATAAACAGTGCCGACCTTGAAGAACTTAAAAAGACATTCCATCTGTTTGCATTTGACATCCTCGGTCTTAAAGAGGAGCGCGGCAACAACACAGGGCGCGAAGAGGCCTTTGGTAAAGTTGTCGACATGCTTCTTGCGCAGCGTCAGGCAGCAAAAGCAGCAAAAGATTGGGCCACCTGCGACCGCATACGCGACGAGCTTTCGGCACTCGGGTTCGAAATAAAAGATGGTAAAGAGGGTACAACGTGGAAACTTAACCGTTAGTCCTATGCAAAAGATATTGATACCCCTGCTGATGTGTTGCATCACACTTCTGCATGCTTCGTGCGGAGGCAGCAAGGCTAAGACCAAACCATTGCCCATGGTTGCAGAAGCCTCGGTGATAGTGCCCATTTTCAACGCCGACAGTGCATATAGCTTTGTAGATGCACAAGTTGCTTTCGGGCCGCGCGTGCCAAATACCCCGGCACACCGCGCCTGCGCCGAGTGGCTCACCGATAAATTGCGCGGTTATGGTGCCGAAGTAGTGGTGCAAGAGGTAGAACTTACAGCCTACACAGGCACTAAACTGCAAGCACGCAACATTGTGGCACAATTTCAGCCTGATAAGAAAAAACGTCTCCTCCTGTGCGCCCATTGGGACAGCCGTCCATGGGCCGATGCCGACCCCGACCCGGCCAACCACCGCAAGCCCATACTCGGAGCCAACGACGGAGCCAGCGGAGTGGGCGTCCTCATCGAGGTGGCGCGTCAGCTTGCCTATGTGCCCACAGAGGTAGGAGTGGATATAGTGCTTTTCGATGCCGAGGACTATGGCACACACGCTTCCGAAGAGGCCGTCACAGATAATTCATGGGCCTTAGGCTCGCAATATTGGGCACGAATGCCGCACAAACAGGGCTACAATGCCCGTTTCGGCATATTACTCGACATTGTTGGTGCCCCCGACTCCAAATTCTATCGCGAGGGCATATCGGAACATTTTGCAGCCAACATAATAGACAAAGTATGGGCACACGCCCATAAGATGGGCTACTCCGATACATTCATTGATGCCGAAGGAGGCTACGTAACCGACGACCATCTGTATGTGAACCAATTTCTCGGTATTCCCTGCATCGACATAATAAACCACGATAGAGAGAGCGAAAGCGGATTCGGCCCCTATTGGCACACCATGAAAGATAATATGGAGTGGATTTCGGCCGCCACACTGAAAAAAGTCGGGCAGACAGTGCTTTCCGTAATATATAACGAAAAATAACACACAGCCTCATAAATAAATTTTAGAAACTGCTTAAATTTATATCGCCCAATTTCTTATAGAGCAAAAACGGCGAAACAAACAGTGCAGTTTCCATTAAGAAAATATTTATTAGAAAATTAAACAGCTTTTTAATATAAATTAAAAAATGAGTACGATAAAAGAGATACAAGATGAAATTATCGAGGAATTTGCCGTGTTCGACGATTGGTACTCAAAATTTCAATATATAATAGACTTAGGACAAGAGCTTCAGCCGCTCGAAGAGTGCTACAAGACCGACAATAACAAGATTGAGGGCTGCCAAAGTACAGTGTGGCTTCATGCCGAATATGTCGACGGAAAAGTTCTCTTCAGAGCAGATGGCGATGCAATAATCACCAAAGGTATTATAGCGCTGCTCATAAAAGTCTACTCGGGGCACACACCCGACGAGATTCTCGACAACGAACCCTATTTTGTTGAGACAATAGGGCTGCGCGACAATCTGACACCCACACGCAGCAACGGACTTTTGGCAATGATAAAGCAGATGAAGATATATGCACTTGCCTTCAAGGCAGCCTCAAAGTAGAGCCTCTCTCGCAGATGCTGCCATATAGCAAAAATATATGCAAAAAAAGTGGCGCACCCTCCTAAATAGGAACAGGGTGCGCCACTTTTTTGTCTGCAATTGCTCTATGCGTGTGCTTTCATATAGTTGATAAGCGGATTTGCATACATCTCGAGTATTTTCCCACGCAGGAATGTATCGTCTTTCTCTGCAAGGTCAACTTTTGCTATTCTATCTGCAAGATAAGCATCAAGGCGCTCCTTGTCCTCGGCCGTATATTTGTCGGCAAACTGAGTGTCACCCGTCAAAAGTTCATAAAAATAGTAGTTCACAGGCCACAGACGATAGTTCTTGTGTATCTCGTGGTCTATTAAACGCGCAACGGCCGCCGTCTTTTCGTTCTTTGTCATATTGCGGTCAAGAGCATCAATTTTATCGTTTATAACTTCGGCCACATGATAGTGTATTGCTCCTTTGTAGCCAAACAGCCCCGCCTGCATGTTTATAAGGTCGTCCATAGGCGATTTTTTATGTCCGGGATTGTCGCGTTTCTGCTGAAATTCCTTGGCCTTCAAATAGTCGCAGGGGTCAAATTCGTATGATATTGTAGTTGGGGCAATGTTAAGCACTTTTAGTGCATCCAGAATCTCGCCATTGCTATACATAGAGAGCATCTTGATAAGTCCCTCTTGGGTAGCGTCGTTCGAGTCTTTTGCACGTCCCTCGCGCTGTGCAATCCAGATGGGCTGTTGGCGTTCTGTTATTGTATGGTGTATGTACGACGACAAGCGCTTCGACGATGCAAGCATCTCCCTTATTGATGCCGAGCGTTGAACAATGAAACTGCGGTTCACACGCACAAGTTTCTTTATCCAGGGGCGTATGAGCAGATTGTCTCCGATGGCAATTTCCACAGTGTTTCCTACCTGTTCAATCATCAGCAGGCACAGAAATGCCGAGTCGAGTATAATGTCGCGGTGGTTGGATATACACAGCGCAGCCTTAAGGCTCTCTCTGTTTTCATAGCTCATGCTTATACCCGAGCTGAATTTACTGAGCAGCCCTTGCAGGAAAGGTGCCACAAGAGCCTTTTGAAAGTCCAGATTGGTCTTGCTGCCACGCATCATTGCCGCTATCTGCTCAAAGGGTATCTGCTTGAAAGCATAACCCATCGCTGTCTGAAACTCGGGGTCGGCAATAAGCTCTTCGTACACAGCGGGAAGCTCCTCGGGAAGATAGGGGCGTATTTCGTCAAATTCAGTAGGAATAGTCATGATACTTTTATTTTAGGGTTACTACTGACAGCGAAGATAATGTAAACATTGCATTTTTCCAAAAAAAACTTAAAATCTGTTATGTAATAAGAAACCCTTTAATCTCTTTCGTCTGTTTTTTATTATGATGAATATGAAAAGGCATGTAGAATCTGCTCATAATGTAAGCATCATATTTTAAAGAAATTTTAACTTCTTATCCTATAAGCCCCCGGTGCCGGGAAACCACAGCGTAAAGGTTGTGATACGTTTTTCGGGGTTGCTCTCGGCCGTAAGTTCGCCACCGTGCAGCAGCATTATCTGTCGGCTGAGGCTTAGTCCTATTCCCGTACCTTTCTCCTTTGTTGTGTAGAATGGGAGGAAAATATCATTGATGCGCTCGGGCGGTATTCCGCAGCCGTTGTCTGTTACTATTATAAAAGGCTGTTTGTCGCTGATGCCGGTATACATTTCTATCACTCCATCGTCGTAACCCTTTATTGCATGCAGCGCATTACGCAGCAGATTGCTCAGAATAAGTTGCATCTGCACAGGGTCGGCATACAGGGTTATATCCGCCTGCTTTATTTTTATTCTGTGCCCCTCGGGTTCGTTGCGCAGCAGTTGCCACGTTTCATGGAAAAGTTCAGGTATATGAATGTTTCTCAACTGCGGCTCGGGCAGATGCGTGAGTGTGTGATACGAGTCGAGAAAAGATTTAAGGTTGTTGCTCTGATTGTTTATTATTTGCATCCCCTCCTTAAGCTCTTGTGCGTCAATCTTATGGCCATCTTTAAGATAAAAGTCTGAGAGTGAGATTATCGGGGTAATCGTGTTGCGTATTTCGTGAGTCATTATCCGCAAAATGCGGTCGTAATATTTTTTCTTGGTCTCTATCTCGCGTTTATTCTCATAATAGAGTTTAATTATATCGTTCATCTGTGTATACATGCTGTTCAGCTCTTTGTCGTGTGTCAACGGAAAGCGTATCATTCGCTCTCCGCAGCGCAACGACCATAGGAAATGTAACACCTGCTCGCGCGGATGGCTTATCATGCGCCACAATTTATATATAAGATATATAATGAGTAGAAACAGAAGTGCCGGCAGCAGGGGCGACAGCTTGGCCGATATACACAGCGCCATTGCGGCAGATGCAACCATTGCTGCCACAATATGCAGTGCAAGCGATGCTCTGTAATGTTTATAGCCCATATTTCATAATCTTATTATAGAGCGTGCGTCGTGATATGCCCAATAGCTCGGCCGCTTTTGATATTTTGCGGTTGGTGGCTTTCAGTGCATCCTCGATGCGCTCGCGCTCGGCCGCCTCTAATGTTTCGGGTTGTCGGTTTATGGTGGGTTCCTGTTCATGTGCAGCCGATTGTCGTTTTTTAATTGCTTCGACAATTTTTTGTATAAGCTTTTCGTTGTCCCAGGGTTTGGTTATGAAGTCGTCGGCACCGTTCTTCATCGATTCCACTGCCAGACTTATATCTCCAAAGGCTGTTATAAGTATGACGGCAGGAGCGTTGGGGCGCTCCTTTATTCTGCCGAGCCAAAAAAGCCCCTCGCTGCCATCCAAACGCTTCGAGTCGAAATTCATGTCCAAAAGCACTGCATCCACTTTGCCGGCGCTCAATATGCCTGTTATTAGTTTAGGGTCGGATATTATGCCCACCTTGTCGAAACGGCTGCCCAGCACCAATTTAAGTGTTTGCAGCAGTGCCACATTGTCGTCTATTGCTATTATGTGGTAGTTATATTTTGTCATATCACTATCCGTATTTTTCCTCTATTCGGCGCAGAGTGTCAGTCAGCTCTTCTAACTTTTCGGCACGCAACATCTCTATGCGCATAGGGCGAAAGTCGGGCAGCCCTTTCAGCAGCGGAGTGGCAGCAAGGTGACGCCGCACATGCAGAATCCCCGGGCGCTCGCCCAGCCACTCAACACTGTCGTGTACCTGTTCGCGCAGCACATTCATGCACTCGGCGAATGTAAAAGGGACGGCCCTCTCGCCATTATGCAGATAGTGTTTGACGTCGCGGAATATCCACGGCTGTCCGAAGCTGGCACGCCCAATCATCACAGCATCCACCCCATAGCGGTCGAAACACTCTTTTGCGCGTTCGGGAGTGGTGATGTCGCCGTTGCCTATTATCGGTATGTGCATGCGCGGATTCTCCTTTATCTTGCCAATCAGTGTCCAATCGGCCTCCCCTGTATACATCTGTGCACGTGTGCGTCCGTGAACGGTTAGCGCTGCAATACCGCAATCCTGCAAAGCCTCGGCAAGCTCCACAATACATTTGCTGCTCTCGTCCCATCCAAGGCGTGTCTTTACGGTTACGGGAATGTTCACCGCCTCTACAACCGCTCGTGTAATCTCCAACAGTTTGGGAATATTTTGCAGCATCCCCGCTCCGCACCCTTTGCGTGCAACCTTTTTTACGGGACATCCGAAGTTAATGTCAAGGATGTCGGGCCTTACGGCCTCTACACGTTTGGCGGCCTCAACCATAGGCTCCACTTCGTTGCCATATATCTGAATTGCCACCGGACGCTCTTTGTCGTGTATGTTCAGCTTGCGCACTGTACTGTTAATATCACGAATGAGCGCATCGCTCGATACAAATTCCGTATATACCATGTCGGCACCGTAGCGCTTGCACAGCATGCGGAACGCTTCGTCCGTAACATCCTCCATCGGTGCAAGAAATACAGGATATTTCCCAAATTCTAAGTCGGCTATTTTCATTGTCGTCTCTTTTGTATCGCGAAATTAGTGCAAACATTGCACAAAACAAAATTTCGGGGTATATTAGCGTCGGATTGTGAAAATATTATCTGCAATATATGAAAAGAGACGACTTTGAAATAATGGCACCCGTTGGTTCGCGCGACAGTCTTACGGCTGCGATACAGGCAGGTGCCGACTCTGTATATTTTGGAATCGAGCACCTTAATATGCGTGCACACTCGGCCAATACTTTCGGTATAGGCGACCTGCGCGAAATTGCGCAAATATGCGGTGAACATGGTGTAAAGAGCTATCTTACGGTGAACACCATAATATACGAGGGCGATATTGTGATGATGCGCCGCATTGTCGACGCAGCCAAGGAGGCCGGAATCTCGGCAGTGATAGCCGCCGATGTTGCCGTGTTGCAATATTGCAACAGCATAGGGGTCGAGGTGCACCTCTCCACCCAGCTCAATATAAGCAACAGCGAAGCACTCAAATTCTATGCTCGCTTTGCCGACGTCGTGGTGCTTGCACGCGAGCTGAACCTTGAGCAGGTCGAGGAGATTCATCGCATTATAGTAGAAGAGAATATTTGCGGCCCGAGCGGCAATCTCATACGCATAGAGATGTTCTGTCATGGTGCACTCTGTATGGCAATATCGGGAAAATGCTATCTGTCGCTTCATCAGCTCGGGCGCAGCGCCAATCGAGGCGAGTGCATGCAGGTGTGCCGACGAGGCTACATAGTGAAAGACCGTGAGAGTGATATTGAACTTGAGGTTGACAACAAATATATAATGTCGCCCAAAGACCTCAAGACCATCCGCTTTATGGATAGGATGATGAAGGCCGGCGTGCGTGTGTTCAAGATTGAGGGGCGTGCCCGCGGCCCTGAATATGTGAGCACTGTGGTCACATGCTATAAAGAGGCGCTCGATGCCTGCCTCGACGGCTCTTTCACCGAAGAGAAGATGGAGCAGTGGGATAAGCGCCTTGCCACCGTCTTTAACCGCGGATTCTGGGACGGCTACTATCTGGGCCGTAAGTTGGGCGAGTGGAGCAATATCTACGGTTCGCAGGCAACAGAAAAAAAGGTATACATCGGGCGCGGCATAAAATATTTTTCAAAATTGGGAGTGGGCGAATTTTATATAGAGGCCGGTGAACTGCATGTGGGCGACAAACTGCTTGTGACAGGCCCAACCACAGGCGCAATGTACCTCACACTCGAAGAGGCACGTGTCGACCTTGGGGCAGTCGATGTTGTTCCAAAAGGTGTGTACGTCTCGTTCAAAGTGCCCGGAAAGGTGCGCCCTGCCGACAAGCTCTACAAGATTGTGAGCACAGTCACATCCTGCGACTGACCATGAACAAACCTGCAAATCTTGTGTGCGGAAGCACCGTCGGCCTTGTCTCTCCGGCAGGCGCCGTGCGCAATTTGACTGCCTTGCATGCCACAGTTGCCCTTTTGCACGATTGGGGGTTTAATGTGCGCCTTGCTCCGCACGCCCTTACACAAGAGGGGTATTACAGTGCATCCACAGCCGGTAGAGCCGGGGATATATTGTCGTTTATCAAGGATGATGAGATTGCCGCCATCCTGTGCACATACGGCGGTTACGGTTGCGTGCATATAGCAGATGAATTTTACACAGCCATAAAAAAGCATCCCAAATGGATTATAGGCATGAGCGACTGTTGCGTGCTGCATGCTGCATGTCTGAGAGCCGAGATGATGTCGCTCCATTCGCCGCAATGTACGCAGCTGTCGGCACAGCCCGGCGGCGCAGCCGCCGAGTGTTTGCGCTCGATGCTGTCGGGCAATGCCCCACGCTGCACTGTGGAGCCTCATCCGCTAAATATTCAAGGTGTTGCACAAGGGAGGCTTGTAGGCGGTAATCTGTCGGTGCTATGTTCGTTGCTGCGCACCCCTTACGATATATTCAAGCCCGGCACAATCCTTTTCATCGAGGATGTAAGCGAGCCGGCCCATCGCATTGAGCGCATGATGCACACGCTTCGTCTTGCAGGCGTGCTTGCAGAGCTGCGAGGGCTGTTGGTGGGCAGTTTTCACCATTGCCCCGAAAATATTGCTCTTGGCGGCGACATTTATCACCTTATATATAATATTGTGTCGGAGTATCACATTCCCGTATGTTTCGGTTTTCCTGTGGGGCATGGAGCTGCAAATATTCCGCTCATAGAGGGGGCGCAGGCGCAATTGACAGTTACTGCTTCGGGCGTCTCGCTCGAATATTTTGCATAGAATATAGTTCTTTTATCGAACAAAAAGCACTCTTAATCCTTTTACTAAATGAGCCGATGAAGCGATGGCTTCGTTGGCGGGCGGTTTCAACGGTCTTATTTGATGATATGTGGTGATGATGAGAACGACCGTGGGATTGCGCCGAACCTAATCTGTTCGGTGCAATCTTTTTTATATATACAATGAATCTTCGCAGTTGCTATCATTCTTTCATATAATGGGCTTCTGAGTGATATTCCTTGTTTTTACCCGTTCTTTGCAAAAAAAATGTGGTTGCGTCAAACATAATGTTTGACGCAACCACTATGCTGTTTCTCCCCTCTCTCAGTGTGAGTGGGAGTGTTGTCTCAATATCTTACTTCCACAGGTTGCCCCACTCGCCGCGACGGCCGCCGCCCAGCTGGG
>JAFSAT010000047.1 GCA_017442185.1 Bacteroidaceae bacterium | reverse complement strand
TTAACAGCAGATAGCATATCCGCTCTGACGTTTTTTAAGTTAAACATCTCTCATCTTTAATATAAATCACTCTTTCCGAATAAGCTGTCCTCCCTTCTTCCTTCATCCCTTATCCCTCAAGGCAACCGAGTCTCAGTGACGAAGTCACTAACCATCATCCATCAACCCTCAACTTACTTCCCGAAATTTCCTGGGGTGGGGCGGTAGTGGCCCGAGGCGTGGGGCACAGGCTCCAGTTCGCCGAGGGCGATGTATTCCCTGATCTTGCGATACGAGGTGCTCATGGCGTAGTGGCTTATGCGGGCAAACTCGCGGGTGCTGATGTCGTCGTGTGTCTCGAAGTATTCGTATAGGGTATCGGCCAGCTCGGGCGCGGCAAGAGGTTGGCGCACCTTGCCCTCTACGCGGAATTTGACATCAGCAAGGCGATCGAGCAGGTGCTTGTCGGGGCGGAAACGGATAGCGCTGATGTGCACGTCCTTGCCCGTAGGTGCTGTGGGGCCGGTGTGGCTGCTGAGCTCCATGGTGAGTGTGCCCAGGCCGTCGAGCTGCCATTAAAGCGATATACAAAAGTAAACGCTTTTATCTTCGTTATTGTCAATACGATACAAAAGTGCAACAGGCTGTAGCAGTTTTACCGTGGAGTCATAATCTGCTCCTTATGAGTTACGATTTGTCTCCAGAGTATATCGTATTCTATGCTAACGAAGTCTATGCAAAAGGATGGTCGCGAGACATGTTGAATCATGCATTGAAATCAGAATACCACCTCTCAATGCAAGCAGTTGAGAAGTCCAACAACTTTGACACGACATTGCCTGCTCAACAAGCCGATTATGCCAATGAGGTGTTCCGTAGCAGTTATAATCTCGGATTCATAGATGCAGTTGAACCATTGAAAGAGTTGGAATTGGAACGCCGTCTTGTTCAGAAAATCACAACCTTTATAATGGAATTAGGTGGCGGTTTCAGCTTTATCGGTAATCAGCATACACTGACCTATAACGATAAGGAGTATCGTGTTGACTTACTGTTTTTCCATCGCCGTCTCCGTTCCATGGTCGCTATTGAATTAAAGATAGGCGAGTTCAAACCTGAATATGTGGGTAAGATGAATTTCTATCTATCGCTACTGGATAAGTTAGAAAAGGCTCCCGATGAGAACCCGTCTATCGGTATCATCTTATGTGCCGAAAAAGACCATTTGGAAGTTGAATTGGCTCTGCAAGATGTAAACAAACCAATTGGAGTGGCTGAATATCAATACTTGCTTCCGAAGAATAAGTTGCAAGAATTGGTTACCAATGAAATGAAAAACTCAAGCAACAATGATGACTAATAGAACAAGGCTCCCCATTTTATTGGCCTTTACCTAATTTTTAGTGAATATCTATCCTGATTTATCGTTTCCTCAATCTCAAATATATCGCAAATAGTGCAAGCAATGTCCCAATAGCGATATATGGCAAAGTCTTGTCGGAATCTTCTTTGGCTTCAATATGTTCTTCTGGTTCTTCAAGATAGATTCCGTCGCGAATCAGTTCCAATGCCTTATTGTATATCAGATTACCATTACATGTCACTTCTTCGTAGGTAAATGGAATATTGAGGTGTGGGATGACGCCTCTGCCGTAGGGAAAATCCTTGCTTACAAATTCGTCACTTACAATGCGGATTATGGGAATATGGCATTTGAAGTGGCTGTTGGGCAGTCCAATCTCTGCGAACTTCAATGCATTCATCGTGTGGTATGCAGTCTTGGTTTCTCGACCAATGACGTAACCGCGAGCGTTACGCTTCATTATACCGGCAAACTCAGTGGATGCCGAAGCTGAATTAGCATTGATAAGTACATATACACGTCCTGTATACAAAGCCTTTATTGTATCGCTTGGTACATTTTCATTGAGCCCGCTTATCTTATAAAAGCCCTTGCGACCGGGAATTTTCTTATAGTCTTCAAACATTACTGTTCCACTGGGATAATTAAGTGTAGGACTCTTGATTGTCTGCATATTCACTTTCATGTATCCTCCTTCTCGTTTTATAGGTTCATCCATCAAAGCATCCAGCAATTTGTATACAACATCGGGATTTCCTCCAAGATTGCCACGCAGATCTATAATCAAGTTCTTATATCCCCTCTTTTCTATGCAATCAAGGTATACAAGCATTGAATCCACTTCGGTCTCCATCAATTCAAAATTATTAAGACGCAAATATGCTGTACTGTCATTGGAAATATCGTTCTCCCAATTTCCTGTTCTGTTGACCATATATCGAGACCATAGCCAGTTTTCCATAAGATTTCTGTCGAACTTTGATACTGTATTATGATTGAGTATCATTAACGGAACAGTCAATTCTTTACCATCACTAAACGTGTATTTCACCTTATTGTCTTTAGACGCATCTTTATCTCTTTCATAATAAAGGTTGCAAAGCATACCTATCATTTCTTGTTCAAAGACAGACTCTACATAAGCGTCATATATCATACTGGTATGAGGAGCTATTCTCGCGCATAATGTATCTATATGCTCACCATTAATATGCGTTAATTCACATCCTGTATATGATTTGTATTCTTCTGTTGTGACAATAATTCTAACCTTGTCCTCTACCTTGGCAAATATCATCGGAGAAAATATTCCATCATCATTAACTTCAAGTGGTATCCCATAATTGAACCAAAGGTGCGAATCGTGAACTCTGCGGTTGAAATTCATTATTAAGTAGGCGAATTCTCTTAATGAGATGTTCTCAGGAATTTTGGCAATCTCCTCTTCGACAAAGGTGTCGTACTCTTCTTCGGTCATAAAATCTTCGAGCGAGGGGTATATCTCCTTAATACTGCTTGCCATTTGACGATAGTCGATGATAGCCTCAGCGCGAGTCAATACCGCTTTCGGTTTTTGCTTCACGGGAGGTATAAATGTTGTCTTCAATCCAAACGGAGTCATAGGGTCATCGAGCTTTCCACCTCTGTCTATTGCCAAGCAGATACTGGGTTGAGGAATTCTCTTGTAGCAATAGTGTATTTGACCCAACACCTCGCCTTTCTTCACTTTCTGTCCTGTTGCAAGAGGAGTGTCGGTTCTCAATCCGCTAATAATTATAGTTCTGCCATCATTACTCTTTATAAAATACCTGTATGACAAATATTTGGCATCTTGCATCCTTTTTGCCATACTTTCCTTATTTTGCTCTATGATATCTTCAAATTTGCCTTTCCAACTACGAAAACTGAATGATTTGTTTAATGACAAATAGTACGTAATAGTTACATGAGTAATCACTCCATCGCAAGGACTGACGACATTAGTTCCAGGTTTTGCGCCAATAATCAATTTCTCAAAATTGTGCTCATCGCCAATATAGTCCTGTGGACGATAGAGTATTCCCTCGCCTGCCTTTGCACCTTCGATGGGCCATAGATAATAGCTGATACTTGTTGGATTGCTTGTTGTTTGTGCACTCAGATCTAATATGTAGCATAAGAATAGTAAAACCAATGTCAAAAATCGTGTCATCATATCATTTATAATAGGTTTTCCACCCACTATTTTTTATTGAACAACTAATTCATGTTTAATTGCAAATTTACTTAAAAATCGTAATAATAAGCCCTTAGCAGGCAAATTATTAGGATTGGGAAACACAATTAGACTTGAATTATTCTAATTCTGCAAGAAAATTTGTTATTGAGGGTAGTAACTTTACATTGACACTTGCCATAGGCTCACGGTTTTGATTTTTTTGGGTTATCCTTTGGCTGTTGCTTATCCTTAATGGATTTGACTTTGCTTTCCTGTTCTTTTGCAGCCTGTTCTTTGAGCCTTGCTTGCTCAGCAAGGGCATCTTGTTTGCGTACAGTTTCTTCGTAGGTCTCCACATCTTCACGCATCTGCTCGATTGCTTTGGTGTTACGGTTGAGTTCAAAGATGTCCTCCAATGTGGCTATCTGCTCTGCCGAATCATTGCCTTTCATTTTGATGTAGCGATATTTGAGGTCGTTTTCAATACGGTTTTGGTTAGGTTTCTCTAATACTATGTTCCAAGTAAACAATCTCCCATAAAAACAGCTTGCCGCATAATTATATGAATGCTTGTTCAAAAGCACACATTTACATACATACAACAAATTCGGTTACGTGGACAAAAAGTAGGATGATTTCACTCTAAAAATCTCTTATTGGACAAAAAGTTGGATAGATTACCTCAACAGGGTGCGCCCTGTTGAGGTAATTCGCTCTTAATAATGCCGCATAATGTACTCATCCAACAACTTTTTTCGATTATCCTTGCTTATTCCTCGATGAGCTCTTAACTTACTCTTTATATCCGAGAACAACCCTTCTATTGCGTTGTTTGTGTTAGGAAGACCAGTTTCAGGATGGTCGTAAAAAGTCCAAAGCAACGGCATGTTGCGTTTGAGGCTAAGATATGCGCTGCGTAGCCTTGGGCGCATATAAGGCGGTGTATGAAGCTTTATCCTTTTGTCATGAACGCGCTCGTTTAAAACATCCTTGTATCTATCATACCACTCATTAAAAGCTCCAATGAAACTATCCTTGTCCATTTGAGTTATGCTCTTAACGAGACTTAAAAGCTCGCAGGAGGCATTAAGGTCAGGTTCTTGGGTTAAGTATCTGCGAGTGATTAGTATCTGATGAAATTGGCACATCTGGACAGGGATTGGATATAATGCTTGTGCCAAACCGCGCATGCCATCAATCACTGCGCCATATATCTTAAACCCTTGAGATTCGAGCCAAGAAATGCCCTCCATATATTGACCGATAGTCTCATTGTAAACATATTTATGCCATAGAACCTTATTGCGTAGGGCATCCTTTATGACCATAAGGCCGAACCTGCGACCCCAGTAAGTGGTGTCAAGTTGCACTGTTACTTCTTTGTGTTTCGCCTTCTTACGGATAAAACGCATACTTTCTAAATCACGGCGAATGGTCCTTTCTGATACTTTATACTTTGATGCCAGTTGTAACAAGGTCTGTTTGCCTTCAACATAATCGGTTATTACTTGGGATTTGTCGCGTCGTTGTCCGCCAATGAACTGTCTGCAACAATCCTTGCATTTATACATTTGTTTTCGCCTCCTCAAGCCATTCTTGACTACATTGGAGGAGCCACAAAAAAAGCATTTTTTTTAGCATATCAATGATAATCTTTGCAAAGATATGTATATCAGATGATTACGGAGGTTTTATCCTACTTTTTGTCCACCCTGCCACAAATTCGGAATATAATCACCAGCGTTTACAGAAATTATCACTATCTTTGCTAACGAATCAAATGAGCAGCCTCATCAGGCGATAATAAACTTTATAAAAATAGGAAACTACTAAGAAACTGTTTAAATTTATAGGCAAAAACAGTCTGTACCACTATTGCTCGAGGAATATATCAAGCTATACAGGCGAGTAAGAGAATGAGACACACCCTATTGAATTTTAAGACAAACAGGACGATATAAAGTGACCTCATAGAATCAATTTTTATACAAATAAACAGAGCGTCTAAAGAACGATGAAAATTCTGGTAACCGGAGCAAGTGGATTCATTGGCAGCTTCATAGTAGAAAAAGGCCTTGAACTTGGACATGAAGTGTGGGCCGGAATACGCGGCACAAGCAGTCACAAATTCCTAAAAGACAAGCGCATACATTTCATAGAGCTTAATCTCGAAAATAAAACAGTGTTAAAGGAGCAGTTATCGGCCTTTGCACGCGAAAACAAACGCTGGGAGTGCGTGATTCACGCAGCAGGTGTCACCAAATGCCTTGATAAACAAGATTTCATGCGTGTAAATTTCAATGGTACAAAAAATCTTGTCGACACGCTGTTGGAATCGGATATGTGCCCTGAACAATTCATCTATCTCAGTTCATTGAGCGTATTCGGCCCCGTGCGCGAGGAGCAGCCCTACACACCCATACTCGATAGCGACGAAGCAAAGCCCGACACCGCATACGGTAAAAGCAAACTTATGGCAGAGGCTTATCTGCACAGCATCCCCAGCCTGCCCTACGTGATATTCCGCCCGACGGGTGTATACGGGCCACGCGAAAGAGATTATTATAAGATGGCTGTGAGCATAAAAAACCATATAGATTTTGCTGTGGGCTACAAACCACAAGTTATTACGTTCATATATGTGAAAGACCTTGTGAAAGCAATCTATTCGGCCATTGACAAGGGCATAACAGCACGCACCTATTTTGTGAGCGAACCGCGCGGCTACCACAGTCGCAGTTTCAGCGACTACATACAACACGAGATGGGCATACGCCACGTGTTGCATATAAAAGCGCCATTATGGGTGCTCAGAATAATATCAGTGTGCAGCGAGCATATATCACGCATCACCAAAAAACCGGCAACGCTCAATAGCGACAAATACAACATAATGAAACAGAGGAATTGGCTCTGCGATACATCAAAGATTGAAAAAGAATTAGATTTCACAGTCGACTACGACCTTGCAAAAGGTACAGCCGAGATGATAAAATGGTATAAGGAGAACAAATGGCTATAAGATTTTTTAAACAAGAAACCGAGGTGCGCAAGTTCCTTGCAGTAGAGAAGCTCAACCTGTTATACAACCTCTTAACTACTATACTTATTATAATCTTTTACGAGCGTCTTGCCAATCCGCAACAGATGCTTATTGGACGTTTTGCAATATTGGCAGGCACATTTACGCTGATTTACGCCTACACAAAATATCCCTCTCCGCTGATGCGTTTTGTGCGCCTTGTGGGACAGATGGCACTGCTCTCCTATTGGTATCCCGACACATTCGAATTTAACAGAATATTCCCCAACCTCGACCATCTGTTTGCCGGAGCCGACATTGCTCTTTTCGGTTGCCAGCCTGCACTCATGTTCGAGCAGCTATGCAGCGGTTTTTTTTGGCGCGAAGCCTTTAACCTTGGATATTGGTCATATTATCCTATGATAGCAGCCGTCACATTGTGGTATTTTTTCAAACAACAGAGAGAGGTTGAGCGCTGCACTTTTATCATAATAGCATCATTCTACCTCTACTATTTTATATATATATTCCTGCCTGTTGCAGGGCCGCAATTCTATTTCCCGGTGATTGGTGATATTGCGGCAACGTCAGGGCCATATCCCGAGATTGGCAATTATTTCGACATTCACCCACAGATAACCATAGCACAAGAGGGTAAAGGAGGTCTCTTCACCTCTCTTGTAAGCATGGCACAATCTTCGGGCGAACGTCCTACTGCAGCCTTTCCAAGCTCACACATAGGTATATCCACAGTGCTTATGCTGCTGGCTCTGCGCTCGAAACGTTCACTTGCACTGATACTGATGCCGTTCTACCTTTTACTATGCTGTGCTACCGTATACATAAAAGCTCACTACCTGGTTGACGCAATTGCCGGCCTGATATCGGGTGTGCTTTTCTATATTCTCACAAGCACAATTTTCGACAGATGGTTCAATGGGAGATAAAATAATGTTTATATAGATTGAAAAATGTGTGGTTGTAAGATATTTTTTTTATTCCACAATAAAAAACAGCTGCAAAAATAGTGAGAATAAAAATATAGTATTATCTTTGTCGGCACATGGGGCATTAGCTCATCTGGCTAGAGCGTTTGACTGGCAGTCAAGAGGTGGCGAGTTCGAGTCTCGCATGCTCCACAAATTATAAAGTATTGTATTTTAAGTGATTACTAAAATACAATACTTTATTTTTTTACTTCCACATCATCATTTCTGCCGAATTTGCGCAATTTCGCGCAAAAAAAAGAGATTTCGCGCTAAATTGTTTGCGCATTACATCACAATCCTCATCACACAATATGGCATATATCCACTGCCAAGGATTATGCAAATTCTTCACCCAATTTCATACGGGCGTCATTCAAGAATTTACGTATATCCCCCTCACTGCCTTTTCTGCACACCATCAACACATTGCCGGCATCCACAATCAACAGACCCTCAACATCCTGTATAACAGCAAGTTTACCTTTTGGCAGAGCTATCACATTATCACGGCTGTCATACATCATGGTGTGCGAGTGCAAAACCACATTCCCATTGCTGTCTTTGGGCAATGTGCCATACAGTGAGTCCCACGTACCGATATCGGCCCATCCGAATTCTCCAACTTCGACAAAAACATTATCGGCACGCTCCATCACCGCCGAGTCGATGGATACATTGGGGAATGAGGTGTACGATTCATAAATCTTGCGACGACGGTCATCTCTATTGGGAAGTTCGCGAAACACCTGCTCAAATTTTGCCATCATATCCGGTAAAAGTTTTGAGAGAGTCTCTATTATCGTTTGAACGCTCCAAATGTATATTCCTGAGTTCCAAAAAAATTCGCCACTGTCCATAAATATTTTGGCAAATTCGTATGTGGGCTTCTCTGTAAATGTACGCGCCTTGTAGAAGATGCCATCATCCGATGCAGAGTGCTTATCTTCGACCTGTATGTAGCCGTAGCGGGTTTCGGGGCAGGTGGGTTTAATTCCTATTATCACCAATTTATTTTGCTGTGCCACAAAGTCGAGCCCCTTGCCCACCGTCTCCACAAAAGAATTTTCATTTAAAACCAATTGATCGGACTGAGCCACCACTATGCTTGCCATAGGATTAAGCTGCCTTATATGGCAGGCGGCATAAGCTATACTTGGAGCTGTGCCACGAAAGGTTGGCTCGTGGAGAATCTGGTCGGCAGGAAGTTCGGGAAGTTGCTCGCGCACCAATGATGAGTATTCTATGTTCGTCGATACAATTATATTCTCGCAAGGAACTATACGGCTATATCTGTGATAGGTTTGCTGAAGCAGTGTCTTTCCGCAGCCTAAAAGGTCGTGAAACTGTTTGGGACGTTCTTTGCGACTAAGAGGCCACAAACGGCTGCCGATGCCTCCTGCCATAATGACGCAGTATCTGTTCTTGTCCATTGTTGTATGTTTTTGAAACGTTTCTTTTATGAAAACGGATTGCGACTCTTTTTATTGCAGAACGCCCCATTTAAGAATCCTTAAAATGGGGCGTTTATTTTATTAGAAGTCGGCGTTATTTGGTGTGCGTGGGAAAGGAATCACATCGCGTATGTTGGACATACCTGTTACAAAGAGCAACAAACGCTCAAAGCCGAGTCCGAAGCCCGAGTGGGGACATGAGCCGTAGCGACGTGTATCAAGATACCACCACATATCCTTCATGGGAATACCAAGCTCCTCGATACGTGTGAGCAGTTTATTGTAGTCGGCCTCGCGCTCCGAGCCACCTATTATCTCACCAATCTTGGGGAAGAGCACATCCATCGCACGAACAGTCTTTCCATCTTCGTTCTGTTTCATGTAGAATGCCTTTATCTCCTTGGGATAGTCGGTGAGTATCACCGGGCTTTTAAAGTGGTGCTCCACAAGGTAGCGCTCATGCTCCGATGCAAGGTCTACACCCCAATATACGGGAAATTCAAATTTATGACCTCCTGCCACAGCATCCTCAAGAATTTTTATGCCTTCGGTGTAACTGAGGCGTACAAATTTTGTATCTACTATCGAGCGTAAACGTTCTATAAGTTCCTTGTCTATCATCTTGTTGAGGAATTCGAGGTCTTCCATGCAGTGGTCAAGTGCCCATTGCACGCAATACTTTATGAATTCTTCGGCAAGATCCATATTATCAATAATATCATTGAAAGCTACTTCGGGCTCTATCATCCAAAATTCGGCAAGATGGCGCGGAGTATTGGAATTTTCGGCACGGAAAGTGGGGCCGAAGGTATATATGGCTCCTAAGGCTGTTGCCGCAAGTTCGCCCTCGAGCTGTCCGGATACGGTGAGACTTGCCTGCTTACCGAAGAAATCGTTATCATATTTGATATTACCCTCATCATCTTTTTTGAGGTCGTAGAGGTTCATGGTGGTCACTTGGAACATCTGACCGGCGCCTTCGCAATCCGAGGCTGTGATAATGGGTGTATGGAAGTAGTAGAATCCTTTATCGTGGAAAAACTTGTGTATGGCATAGGCCATATTGTGACGTATGCGGAACACGGCTCCAAAGGTGTTTGTACGCGCACGCAGATGCGCAACGGTGCGCATATACTCCATTGTTTGTCCTTTCTTTTGCAAAGGGTATGTGTTGTCACATTCGCCAAGCACCTCTATCTCTGCGGCCTGTATCTCTACCGACTGCCCGCCACCTATCGACTCTACCAATGTTCCGTTCACACTGAGGCAGGCTCCTGTGGTAAGCAGTTTTATCAGTTCTTCGTCGAACTTGTCTACATCCATCACCACTTGCACGTTATTTATCGTCGAACCGTCGTTCAGTGCCACAAATGCGACTTGTTTACTACTGCGACGGGTTCTCACCCATCCTCTGACGTTTACCGTTGTACCATAAGCGGTACTTTTGAGCAGGTCTGAAATTCTTGTTCGTCTTATCGCTTCCATTACGATTATATTGTTTTATTTTGTTCCTCCTATCTTAATGTTCACTCGTAGGCTCCCATGCGAAGCATGTTAACCTCTTTTTCGGTGAGATAACGCCAATCGCCGCGTCGCAGATTCTTTTTTGTCAGCCCGGCAAAAAGCACACGGTCGAGCTTAACCACATGATAACCCAAATGTTCCATCATGCGACGAACAATGCGATTCTTGCCAGAGTGTATCTCTATGCCTATCTGAGAACGGTCGGCGTCATTTACGTAGCTTACTTCGTCGGCATACACGGGGCCATCCTCAAGCTCTATCCCGCTTGCCAACAAGTCCATGTCTGACATTGCTACGTTTTTATCGCAGGTTACATGGTATATTTTCTTCTTCATGAACTTGGGATGTGTGAGCTTGGAGGCAAGGTCGCCGTCGTTTGTGAGCAGCAACACGCCTGTGGTATTTCGGTCGAGACGCCCCACAGGATATATGCGCTCTTTGCCGATGCCTTTTAGACAGTCGAGCACAGTGCGACGTTCTTGGGGATCGTCGACGGTTGTCACACAATCTTTTGGTTTGTTAAGAAGCACATATACTTTTCGCTCGGGATTCACGCGTTCTCCATTGAAACGAATATCGTCGTTATGTGTTACTTTGGTGCCAAGCTCTGTTACCACTGTTCCGTTAACACTGATTAGACCCGCCGTTATGTAGTTGTCTGCTTCGCGACGCGAGCAGATGCCTGCATTGGCCAGATATTTGTTGAGACGCATCGGTGCATCGGGGTCTATTGCAGCCTCGCGATACACTACGCGCTTCTTTTTGCTGTATTTTGATGTGGGGTCGTAATTGCCACCTTGTCTCTTGCCGCCATACTGCGAGTAGGTGCTGCTGTGTTGTGTGGTGTATCCTCGCCCGTTGCTGCCGCGACTGCCGTTATATCCGGCGTAGCCTTTGTTATTATTATCTTCTGTACCCTCGTTACGATAGTCACCTCGGCGACGGCCGGCATTATTGTCGCGCTCACTCATATAACGGCCGCGTGCGGGGCGCTCACTATCGTAGTGATAATCTTGTCTGCGCTGCGGCTTGCCATATTTTGCTCCGAACTTGTTTCCTTGACGCTCGCTGTCGCTGTTATCGCGGCGCTCTATGCGCACATATTGCGGACGACCGTCTGTCTCTTTGCTGAAGCGTGGGCGTGCTTTTTTTCTAAATTCGCCATTAAAACTGCTGTCAAATAAACGTTCTTTGTTTCCGGGGGTGTATCCTCCCGAACGTTTGTCTTTGTAATTATCCATTTTGAATTTATTATTTACGAACCTCACGGTCCAAATTTGTCTTGTACTTCTTTGAAGTTGTTTAAATTCCTGTATAGGAGTGAGGAGTTATGGCACGCAGCTCCTCTTTTACACTTTCGGGTACTTCGAGGGTGTCTATAAATTGCAACAGCGACCGGTGGTCTATTTTGCTATTGGTGCGTGTGAGGGACTTAAGTGCCTCGTAAGGATTGGGATATGCCTCGCGACGAAGTATTGTTTGTATACCCTCGGCACATACGCTCCAGCAGTTATCAAGTTCGTTGTATATGGCTGATTCGTTAAGCAATAGTTTGCGCAATCCCGTCAGCGTGCTCTTGACGGCTATGAGCATGTGTCCCATAGGTACACCAACGTTGCGCAGCACTGTGGAGTCGGTGAGGTCGCGCTGAAGGCGTGATACCGGCAGTTTCAGCGACAGATGGTCAAAGATGGCGTTGGCAATACCAAGATTACCTTCGCTATTTTCAAAGTCGATAGGATTCACCTTGTGCGGCATAGCGCTGGAACCCACCTCGCCGGCTTTTATCTTTTGTTTGAAAAATTCCATCGAGATATATTGCCAAAAGTCACGATTCATATCTATTATGATGGTGTTAATGCGACGCATTGCATCAAAGAGGGCTGCCAGATTATCGTAATTTGAAATCTGAGTAGTATATTGCTCACGTTGCAATCCCAACTTTTCGGTCACGAATTTGTTTCCGAAATCTTTCCAATTTATTGACGGGTAGGCTACGTTATGTGCATTGAAATTACCTGTTGCGCCACCGAACTTTGCCGATATTACGCAGTTCTTGAGTTGTGCCAATTGTGTCTCCAGACGGTAGACAAACACCATCACCTCTTTGCCCAAGCGTGTGGGCGACGCAGGTTGTCCGTGTGTACGAGCAAGCATAGGTATATCTTTCCACGCCTCGGCATACTCCTTGAGCTGTGCTATCATCTCCTCGACAGCCGGATAGTATACTTGCTGCAAAGCATCTTTTATTGAACAGGGGATGGAGGTGTTGTTTATATCTTGCGAGGTCAGCCCGAAGTGTATGAACTCTTTATAGCTTTCGAGACCTCCTATTGCATCGAAGCGCTCTTTTATGAAATACTCCACAGCCTTGACGTCGTGATTGGTGGTTTTCTCAATCTCTTTGATGCGGCGTGCATCGGCTATGGTAAATTCCTTGTATATTGCACGCAACTGCGGAAAGATGTCGTTATTCAGACTTACCAGCTGCGGCAGCGGTTGTTCGCAAAGCGATATAAAATACTCAATCTCTACTTGTACGCGATATTTCATAAGTGCGTACTCCGAGAAATATCCGGCCAAAGGCTCGGTCTTACTCCTATAACGGCCGTCGATAGGAGACACTGCGGTGAGGATGTCAAGTTCCATTGTCTGTGATTAAAAACGTTTTCGGATGCAAAAATAGCACTTTTTGTGCATAAACACCCGATGTGACAGTAAAGTTTATTAAAAATAAACAATTTTACGCCTTTATATTCATTTTCAACGGCAGTTTTTGCTCTCTAAGAAACTATAAGATATAAGAAGCTGTTTAAATTCAAACGGTTTCTGAATGTATATTGTATTTTTTACCGTCGCCTCACCTTCTGACTTTGAGGGTCACTGCAGACTTTAACCTATCGCCGCCCATGGGAGGTGTCTCTTTTGTCAGCGTCACCTCGGCCTGAGATACGGATGCGAATTTTTCCATTATCTCTTGCAGTATGCGATGGCACACATGCTCTAACAGATTGGATGGAACGGCCATCTGTTTGCATATAGTATCGTATATATCGGCATAATTTACCGTGTCGGCTATATTGTCGGTAAGGGCGCCGGCATGGTCGGTGAGTGTAAGCACAATGTCGACGGTGAACCATGCGCCAACCTTGCGCTCTTGCTCCATCACTCCATGATAGGCATACATGTGTATGTCGCGCAGCTCTATGTTATAATCGGTTATATACATTTTAGTCTATAAATGGGCGTGTCCGCGGACACGCCCATGCTGTTTTTAAGATATTTTGCTCTTTCTTTATTATCCGCACTTTGAATATCCGCAGTTGGGACAGTGGAGACATCCCTCTTCAAATATGAGTGTGGTTTTGCATGAGGGACACTTCTCGGCAGATGCGGCTCCGTCCTTTATGTAGCGTTTGAGAGCACGCTCTACACCGTTCTTCCATGTGTTGATGTTATCGCTGCCAAGTTCGAGTGATGAGATAAGTTTTATAACCTGCTCGATAGGCATTTTGTAGCGCAGCACTCCGGATATCAGTTTCGCATAGTTCCAAAATTCGGGATTGAAGCGCTCCGAAAGTCCTTCGATTGTGGTTTTATAGCCTATTTTATTTTCAAACTGAAAATCATAGCGTTTTGTTCCATCTTCGTTCACATGCTTTATTATTACGCCATGAGTAACGTTCTTTGGAAGAGGTATGCCATCTTCGTCGTCCTGTTGTCCTGTGAATATTTCATAGGGTTCGCCGTGCAGCAGTCCTATGAATGCAACCCATTTTTCTTTATTATTTTGGAAACGGACAACATCTGCTTCGAGCACTGTGGGACGCACTTCGGTTATTGTGGGCTTCATATCCTCGTGGCCCTTATTCTCTTTTTTGCTGTCTGTGGAGACAAGCACACCTGCGCGTGAGCCATCACGATATACCGTGCACCCTTTGCATCCGCAACGCCATGCTGTTATGTATAGTTCGTTCACTAATTTCTCGTCGACGTTGTTAGGCAGGTTTATTGTCACGCTTATCGAATGGTCTACCCATTTTTGTATACGTCCCTGCATCTCGACCTTAGAAACCCAATCAATGTCGTTGGAGGTAGCTTTTGCATAGGGAGAGCGCGATACTATATTGTCTATTTCCACTTGAGAATATCGTTTGGTGGTGTCTATACCGTTGATTTTCATCCACTCGATGAATTTATGATGGTACACCACATACTCCTCGAAAGCATCGCCATTCTCATCGGTAAAATCTACATGTACCTCGGGGTCGTTGGGGTTTACTTTGCGACGGCGTTTGTATACGGGCATGAATACCGGTTCAATACCCGATGTTGTTTGTGTCATTATGCTGACGGTGCCTGTGGGAGCTATTGTGAGACAGGCGATGTTGCGACGACCGTACTGCTTCATATCTTCGTAGAGCTGCGGGTCGGCCTCGCGCAGACGGTTTATGAACGGATTGTTTGCTTCGCGTTCAATATCGAAAATTTCAAATGCACCACGCTCTTTTGCCATGTTCACAGATGAGCGATAGGCCGACAGGGCTATGGTTTTGTGCACCTCGACAGAGAAATCGACGGCCTCGGGGCTGCCGTATCGCAGACCCATCGCTGCAAGCATGTCACCTTCGGCTGTTATGCCTACTCCTGTGCGACGTCCCATGCTGCTCTTGCGATATATCTTATGCCACAGATTTTTTTCGGCCTCTTTAACCTCTTCGCTCTCGGGATCGCTTTCTATCTTTGCCAATATTGCATCTATCTTTTCAAGCTCAAGGTCTATTATATCGTCCATTATGCGCTGTGCTTTCTGCACATGCTCGCGCAGCAGTTCAAAGTCGAACGAGGCCTCGGGCATAAAGGGATTATTCACGTATGAATAGAGATTTAATGCCAGAAGGCGACATGAGTCGTAAGGGCACAAAGGGATTTCGCCACAGGGATTTGTGGAAACGGTTTTAAAACCAAGGTCGGCGTAACAGTCGGGAATAGACTCGCGCTGTATGGTGTCCCAAAAGAGCACTCCCGGTTCGGCCGATTTCCATGCGTTGTGTATTATCTTTTTCCACAGCTCTCCTGCATTTATGTTTTTTGTAACCAAGGGGGTGGCTGAGTCGATGGGAAATTTCTGCTCATAATCTGTTCCCTCTGTAACGGCCCTCATGAAATCGTCATCTATCTTTACCGACACATTGGCTCCTGTGACTTTTCCTTCGGTCATTTTTGCGTCGATAAACGATTCCGAGTCGGGGTGTTTTATGGATACACTGAGCATCAAAGCACCGCGCCTGCCATCTTGTGCCACTTCGCGCGTGGAATTTGAGAAGCGCTCCATAAAGGGGACAAGTCCGGTGGATGTGAGGGCTGAATTTTTAACAGGCGAGCCTTTCGGGCGTATGTGTGAGAGGTCGTGACCTACACCGCCGCGACGCTTCATCAGTTGCACCTGCTCTTCGTCTATCCTGATGATTCCTCCATAAGAATCGGCACTTCCGTCAATACCTATCACAAAGCAGTTGGAGAGCGATGCCACCTGAAAATCGTTGCCTATTCCGGTCATGGGGCTTCCCTGTGGAACTATGTATTTGAAATGATCGAGCAGGTCAAAAATCTGTTGTGCCGACATTGGATTTTTATACTTTGCTTCGATGCGGGCAATCTCATTGGCTATACGCCAGTGCATATCTTGCGGAGTCTGTTCAAATATTGCGCCGTAAGAGTCTTTCATGGCATATTTGTTTACCCATACTCTTGCTGCCAATTCGTCTCCTTTAAAATATTCGAGCGAGGCTTTAAATGCGTCGTCGTAGGTGTAGGTTTTCTTTTCCACTTTTTTGATTATATTTTTAGAGGTTTATCGGTTTTTCAAGATGTCGGCTGCAATTTATCTCGCACGAAGCGCAGAGGGATTTTCTATCTCTCGCAATTTTCATGTAAAATAAAAGGCTGATTATTGTGCCAACAGGAGGTATTGCAAATATACTACTCATTTGCAAAATATCCAAATTATAAAAGCCGCTATTTGCAGATTGACTACAAAGTTTTTCAAATTATTTTTTAACACGTTGTTTTACAGCAATATAAAAATCTCAAAATGCCCAAAAGTTTTCCAAAATAAAAACCTGCCGCACAGGCAGGTCTACAAAAAAGTCCACAGCCCGCGGGCTGTGGACTTTTTTATGATAAAATTGTCATGCACATTGCAACGAAATTTCTATTTGGCTTAATTCGTGACGGAATTGTTTGTCGGTCTCGGCAAGATTCGTGATTGTTTTGCACGCATGAAGCACTGTTGCATGGTCGCGATTGCCAATGCGCTGACCTATTTTTGAGGTAGAGAGGTCGAGGTATTTTTTTGCAAGATACATGGCCACTTGTCGCACCAGCACTATCTCGCGCTTACGCGAACGGGTGTTTATACTGCTTGACTCCACTCCATAAAAGTCGGCAACTTTCTTTACTATCTGCTCGATGGTGATAGGACGCTTTTCAAAAGTTGAGAGATCGCCTACAATTCTACGGGCAAGATTTATGTCAATTTCGGCATTGTTTATGGTGGAGTGGGCCATCATAGAGACTACGATTCCTTCGAGGTCGCGAATACTTGCATCAACATTTTCGGCAATATAGGCGATTACCTCTTCGGGGAATTTCAACCCATCCCTGTGAGTTTTGCTGCGAAGTATGTTTTTTCTAAGTTCAAGGTCGGGCTTCTCAATCTCGGCTGTCAACCCCCATTTGAAGCGGGTTATCAAACGCTCTTCCATCCCCTTGAGCTGCACAGGTGAACGGTCTGAAGTCATTATAAGTTGTTTGCCGTTCAAATGCAGATGGTTGAAGATATGGAAAAAGGCATTTTGTGTCTTTTGCAAGCCGGCTATCTCTTGAATATCGTCTATTATCAACACATCAATGCTTTGATAAAAGCGCATAAAGTCGTTGAAGCTCTTTTGCAAAATCGAATCGGTATATTGCACTTGAAAAAGGTGGGCCGATATATATAGCACACGCAGTTCGGGATGCAGCTCTTTTATCTTGCATCCGATGGCATTTACAAGGTGTGTCTTTCCCACACCCGATGCTCCGTGTATGAAGAGCGGATTAAATGCGCGCCCCGGCTTGTCGGCCACACTCATTGCAACCGAACGCGAGAGCCTGTTACTTATACCCTCTACATAGTTATCGAATGTATATCTGTTTATAAGCATTGAATCGAGTTCATCGGGCACTTCGTTTTTTGCATTGCGCTTGCCCTCGGTCTCAATCTCTACGCTCAAATCGTTCTCTTTATCGGTGAGTACACTATACATCAACTGCGTCCCCTCGCCCATCACTTTGGTGAGTGTGTAACCGAGAAGATCCACAAAATTGCCCTCGAGGAACTCATACACGAAGTTACTCTTGACCTGTATAGTCAAGGTGCCACCGTCGTATTTGATAGGTTTAATATCGGCAAACCAAGTGTTGAAGACTGCATCCGAGACATTGTCGCGAATAATCTCAAGGCACTTGTTCCATTTTGTCAAAAGTTGCGAGTCCATCGAATATTTTTATTTTTGTCCGTTAGTTCTTGTATTGAAAAAATAGGCCGGGCTGCCCCGACTTTCGATTGCAAAGGTCTAAAAAGAAAACTTAAAAAACAAATAAAAAAAAAGTCCCGTTTTTTTGCGATTTATAAGAACTTGGCAATCAGCCCATTATAAAGAGTAAAAAACCGATGTTTACGAAATTGATAATTTTATTCAACTTATTAACAATCAGCAAATTAACCTGTTGATAACTTTATTTTGCCAACACTTTGGAGATTCAAAAAACCCATTTAGAAGCGTTGAGAAAGCACTTAATGGCACCCACAAGAGAGGAACAGTTTTTCAACACCCTTATTTAGACTTATTCTAAATAACAACAAACTCTTTCATTTTAAAAAAATAATATATGCACCACAAGCCACCACAAAATGAGTGCACTTTTTTCCTTTATACCGTTTTATTATGCTATATTCGCAAACACTAACAAACATACAAGAAGCTGTTTTAATTAATGTCGTTTGGTGATTATAAAGAATAAAACAGACATTTTTGAATATAAAAAACAGGAAAACCGCTTCACAAACAAAGACAATAAAATTTCAAACAGAGCCTCAAAAGACCTAATATGGACAAACGAATATCAGAACTGCTTGTCGGCAAACGTCTGCGTGCCACATCGATAACTGCACACGAGAGGAGCAGCCACAACGATGAGCGCAACGATTTTGAGAGTGACCTTGGACGCGCCCTCTTCAGTTCGGCGGCGCGTCGTCTGCATGACAAGACACAGGTTATTCCCCTCACGAGCGACGACAACATACACTCGCGTCTCACACACTCTATGGAGGTTATGAACATCGGCGCATCACTCGCCAAGGATATCTGCTTTAATTCCGACTTCAGAAACAGATACGGCATCGACGATATATACAAGGTATATGAACCTTTGCGTGCAATATTGCAAACCGTCTGCCTGGTACACGACATAGGCAATCCGCCATTCGGACACTTTGGCGAACAGGCTATATGCGACTATTTCAAACAACTTTTTAAGGCCGACGAAAAGCTTTTGGGCGGATACACCCACTGGATGAAGGATTTCACCCAATATGATGGCAATGCGCAGGGCTTCAGAGTAATCACAAAATTACAATTCATAGACGACCTCTATGGCCTGAATCTCACAAAGTCGTGCCTTGCATCCTATCTGAAATATCCCAACACCGGCAACGGCGACAAAAAACACAGTTGTATATCGCTTCACAAGCACGGCGTATTCTGTGTCGACAAAGATTATATGGACAAAGTGATGGAGGGTATTTCGCAGATAGGCGACTCGGCCTACAAGCGCCATCCATTCGTTTTTCTTGTAGAGGCTGCCGACTCCATTTGCTACCTGTCAATGGATCTCGAGGATGCCTACAACAAAGGGTGGTTCACTCTTGAGAGGCTGTATAACGAGTGGAGCACTTTTTCCAATGAACCGGAAGGCGCCGCAGCCGAGCTTTTCGACACACTGCGCATTGCAGGCAGCGCAGGAAGCTCAGCCGGACGCAAAGGGTTTATCCGCTTCAGAATAAACATAATAAAATACCTCGTTGCCCTGGCTGTCAAAAACTATCTGCGCGAATTTGAGAAAATACTCGCAGGAGAATACAACAAAGAACTTATCTTTGACGATGCACACAGAGTGGCACAGTTTCTGCAAAAATTCTGCATAGAACATATATATCGCCGCAAAGAGATTCAATCGGTAGAGCTCACAGGATGGTCGGTAATCAACGGATTGCTCGATATATACACAAAGCTGCTTCTCAGCGACAATGAGATGTATCGCAACCACGGCGAGGCTATGATTTCACAATCGGTGCTCCGTGCCAATAAAATGGATTTTCTTGCACACGACGGACAAATCAGATGGAGCCCGAAAGATTGTTGCTACATAAAGACCTCAGACGGAAGCAAAATCACCGACGTCGACAGTTTGTGCGACAAGCTCGCTATTGACGCGCTTCCAAACTACTTCAGACTGCGTATAATCGTGGACTTTATATCAGGGATGACCGATAAATTTGCAGTTAAACATTATCAGAAACTGAGTGGACAGCGTATTTAAAAAAACAGATAAGGATATACAGAGTATCAGATGTTCACACTTCTTGCACCATCTATACAGCGAGGTTCTCAACCGCACGGCAGTTGAGATTCTTGTGCGCATACTCGATAAGAGCGATGTTTTTGTGTTCAGCGGCGTGATAAGAGACTACTTTGTAGACCGCCGGAAACAGCACCGCGACCTCGACCTTGTTCTTGAACACAACATCAATTGGCTCCCGATATATCGCAGTTATCGCAAACAGATAAACGTAAAAATCAACTCCTACGGCGGCTTCAAAGTGCGCATAGGAGAGCTCAATGTAGATGTATGGACAATGGAACGCACATGGGGGCTGATGAAAAAGGGGGTGAAAATAACCCCCCGAAACCTTATTCGCACTGCTTTCTTTAACTTTTCGGCCATCACCTACTCCATTCGCCATCAACGCTTTTATGCACACAGCAGCTTCATCGACTTTTTAAACAATCCCGAAATAGGTATCGTATATAAAGAGAATCCCAACATTCCACTTTGCATATTAAATTCCATGCACTACGGCAATATACTTAAAATGCCGCTGAGCATGGAACTGAAAAAATGGATTCTGACACATTACAGCATGTTCGACGACTACCGGACGCCCCAAATGAGACATTGGGGCAAAGCCATCTACAATCAAAAAGAGATTCGTGCTTTTATATCACAATGCGAAAGAGGTGTGTAGGATAGATTTAATACTATCGCAAACACACCTCATTAAGTCTTTTATATCAGAAAGCGTCAAGCCCCTCTTTTTATATTCATGCTCGCCTTTATCAAATAGACAATAAGCAAAGCATAGGCAACCAACGAGAGAGCCTCGCTCATAGGATTGGCAAGCCACTCCTCATTCACAAGATTTATTCCGCCGAAACGCATGGCTGCACTGACCACACCCATGAGCGCACCACCGGCAATAAATCCCGACGCAAGCAGTGTACCCTTCTCGCCTCTCTCGGTATTCACTTTTTCATCTTTGCTACGAGACGTTACATACCAATTTATGGCGCCGCCGACAAGCAACGGAAGGTTAAGCTCCAAAGGAATGAACATTCCCAACGCAAAAGCCAACGCAGGCACATTGAAAAATGTAAGCACAAGAGCCAATAACGCGCCGATGCCATAGAGAAGCCATGGAGCACCGACACCGTTCATCAGCGGATCAATCACAGCGGCCATTGCATTAGCCTGAGGAGCAGCCAACGCGCCACTTGTAAAGCCATAGGTCTTATTGAGAATCATTATAACGCCGCTCACCGTTGCCGCCGACACCAATGTTCCTAAGAACTTCCATGTCTGCTGCTTTGCGGGAGTAGTGCCCAACCAATAGCCAATCTTAAGGTCGGTTATGAATCCTCCGGCCATAGAGAGAGCAGTGCACACTACACCACCCATCACAAGAGCAGCCACCATGCCGGTAGCACCCCTGAGGCCCGCTGCCACCATCACCACAGAGGCCAGGATAAGTGTCATGAGCGTCATACCCGAAACAGGATTGGTTCCCACGATGGCAATTGCATTTGCAGCAACCGTTGTAAAAAGAAACGATATAACAGCAACCAATAATATAGCTATTATACTATGTATCAAATTGCCACTCATCACATCAGTCACAAAAAAGATAAAAGTCAGCAACAGTGTAAAGATTGAGCCGAACAGAATAAACTTCATTGATAAATCCCTCTGTGTGCGCTCAGTTTCAACACCACCTTTTTTGCCACCCATCTCCTTGGCAGCAAGCCCCAATGCACCCTTTATTATGCCCCAGGAGCGGAATATGCCTATTATACCGGCCATAGCAATACCACCGATGCCTATGCTTTTGGCATACTCCTTGAAAATAACCTCGGGCGACATCTGCCCTACCGTTGCGGTTATCGCCGGATTCCACTCATTCAGCAGTTGGTCTGAAAAGAGGAGCGACATACCGGGCACAATCAGCAACCACACAGCAAGCGAGCCTGCGCATATTATGGCGGCATACTTAAGACCTATAATATAACCCAAGCCCAACACTGCGGCTCCTGTGTTAATCTTCAGCACCACCTTTGCCTTATCGGCAAGCACCTCGCCCCAGGCACACACACGTGTTGTAAAATTCTCGTTCCACCAGCCGAATGTAGCAACTACAAAATCATACAAACCGCCTACAATTCCGGCTATAAGCAGCGGCTTTGCCTGACTTCCACCCTTTTCGCCCGAGACAAGCACCTGCGTGCTTGCAGTTGCCTCGGGGAAAGGATATTCACCATGCTTGTCACTCACAAAATATTTACGGAACGGGATTAGGAACAAAATGCCCAAAATACCACCCAGGAGCGAGCTGATGAACATCTGCATAAAATCCACAGTCATCTCGGGATATTTATCTTGCAGGATATACAGTGCAGGCAAAGTGAATATTGCACCCGCCACAATCACTCCCGAGCATGCACCAATCGACTGTATTATCACATTCTCTCCCAACGCACCTTTGCGTTTGGCTGCGCCCGAAACTCCCACGGCAATTATGGCAATGGGTATAGCCGCCTCAAACACCTGTCCGACCTTAAGTCCGAGATAGGCCGATGCTGCCGAAAAAAGCACAGCCATTGCAACACCCCACGAAACCGACCACAGATTCACTTCGGGGTACTCCCTATCGGGCGACATCAACGGACGATACTTTTCGCCCGGCTTCAAAGGACGGAAGGCATTCTCGGGAAGCCCCGTCGTTTTTTCATTCTCTTTCATTTTCTTATGTGTTTAATCTGTTTATTCATATTGTCGCCAAAATTAAAGAAAAAACAGGGATTTTTATCTATTTTTATTCTCAAATATAATAAATTTGCAAATTAAACAGGAATACAAAAGATATGATATATTCAATGACAGGCTACGGCAAGGCTGTGGCACTATTTCAAGAAAGAAAGATTTGTATCGAAATTCGCTCTCTCAACGGCAAGGCCATGGATTTGTCTGCGCGCATAGCACCGCAATTCAAAGGACACGAGATGGAAATAAGAGCATTGGTGACAAGCAAGTTGGAGCGTGGAAAAACAGATTTCACCCTTTGGGTAGAACAAAGCGAAAAAGCCGATACTCCATCGTTGAACATGGCCGTAATGCAGGGATATGCCGAGCAGATGCAACAAATATCCGAAGCTACGGGAATTGCAATGCCCCAGAACCTGATGGAAACACTCCTTAAAATGCCCGAGGTAATCACTCGCAAAGAGATATACGAAGTCTCGGACGACGAGTGGGAGGCAACCCTCAAAGCCATACACACAGCCATTGACGAGCTATTGGAATTCCGCAAGCAAGAGGGTGAAGCCCTTTACCATAAGTTCATCTCAAAAATCGAAAATATAAGCACATTGCTCGCGTCCATAGAGCCATACGAAAAAGAACGTGTCGAAAAGATAAGAACACGCATCACAGACAATCTTGAAAAATTGGCAAGTGTCGACTACGACCGCAACCGACTTGAGCAAGAACTTATATACTACATAGAAAAACTCGATGTAAACGAAGAAAAACAACGTCTCAGCAACCATCTGAGCTATTTTGTTGAGACAATGGACGGCAACATAGGGCAAGGCAAAAAGCTGGGTTTCATAGCACAAGAGATGGGGCGCGAGATAAACACTCTGGGCAGCAAAAGCAACAATGCCGAGATGCAAAATATTGTGGTAAAAATGAAAGACGAGCTTGAACAGATAAAAGAGCAGGTTCTGAACGTAATGTAAAATTTCACAACCATCAACAGACATGAAAGACAAAGGAAAACTGATAATATTCTCGGCGCCATCAGGCTCAGGGAAGTCGACACTCGTAAATTTTCTGCTGGAGCAAGGATTTTCGTTCGGATTCTCAATATCGGCCACCAGCCGTCCGCCACGCGGCAACGAGAGGCACGGTGTAGAATACTTCTTTTTCACACCCGAAGAATTTCGCGCCAAAATAGCAGCAGACGAGTTTATAGAATATGAAGAGGTATACCCCGGACGCTTCTATGGAACACTCAAATCGCAGGTGGACGAACAATTAAAGCAACAAAACCTGCTTTTCGACGTAGATGTAGCCGGCGGACGCAACCTAAAAGAGCATTACAAAGAGAATGCACTGTTTATCTTTGTGCAAGCCCCTTCGATTGACGAACTTCGCATGCGTCTTACCAAACGAGGAGACACCGCACCCGAAGAGATTGAAAAACGCATCGCAAAAGCCGAATACGAGATGACATTTGCACAATATGCCGACAAAGTAATCGTAAACGACAATCTCGACAAAGCCAAACATGAACTGTTGGAGACAGTGAACGCTTTCCTTGCCATATAATCACCTCTCTTATAATGAACAAAAAAAGAACAGTTATCTTCGGAGGAAGTTTCGACCCCATACACACAGGACACGTAGCACTCGCAAAAGAGGTAATCGACAAGAACATCGCCGACGAAGTGTGGTTCATGGTATCTCCGTTGAACCCGCACAAACAAGACAGAGAGCTGACCGATGAGAATCAGCGCCTGCAAATGGTGGAAATTGCCGTTGAGGGAGAGAGAGGGCTTTCGGCTTGCGACTTCGAGTTCAAAATGCCACGCCCCTCATACACACTTCACACCCTCGAAGCCTTGGAAAGAGAGTACCCCGAGCGCAGTTTCTCACTCCTCATAGGCGCCGACAATTGGGAAAAATTCGACAAATGGTACAAAAGCGACGAGATAAAGGCCCGCTACCCCATAATCGTATATCCGCGAGGCAACAACAATATGCCGCCCCTGCCCAAAGGAGTAAAATGGCTAACAGCAGAATTACATGAGATAAGTTCCACAGAGATACGCAGGAACATCGCGGCAGGCACATTCTCAACAATAGAGAAATGGCTGTCACCAAAAGTTCTGAACTACATCAAGAAAAACAGATTATACATATAAAAATGATAGAATAATGAAGCATCTATTGGCAACAATCCTCCTATCCCTGTCACTGACAACAACAGCACAACAGAACATACAGTTCTATCCCGAAATGTGCGATATACTTCAACAAGTATTCTGCGACTACACAAAAGCCGAAGCCGAAACAAAATATATATCAAGCCGCCACGGACAATATATCGGGCAACTGATAAACAACAAAATATATGGTTGGGGATACTATCTCTCGAACGACGACTCACAAACATTCGGACAATTTCGCAACGGCAAGCACGCATTCGGCATAACACTCACTCAAGAGATGGCACGAGTGGGAAGCGAAGAGCACTATGTTGAATATGACATCACCAATGGAAAAATAATGCGAATACACACCGTCGAAGGCGACCAACGCTTATCATACCCCTACATAGATGAAGAAAATGCAAAATCGCCCTACGGATTCCACAAGATAACATACTCCAATGGCGACGCCTACTATGGCGAGACATACAACGGCCGCCGTCACGGCTACGGTGTCTACTATTGGACAAACGGCGACTTTTGGTATGGCAAATACAGCAACGGCTACCGTCAGGGCTACGGAGCACTGTTTAAAACCGACCACCGAGTATTTTACGGCAAATGGATAGGCGACACAAAGGTCGAATAACACAAATACGCAAGTAGCACCACATATTTCTGAAAAAACAATAGGAAAATAGAACTTTCTTTGTATTTTTGTAACCACTAATATCGAAAATAATTAAAAATTGCCAATATGATAGCAGTACTGAAAGCCGGAGTCACAAAGACCCAACGCGACAACCTTGTAAAGTGGTTAGAATCACAAAATGTAAGAGTTCATATATCAGAGGGAGAGATACAGACAGTGCTCGGCCTTATCGGAGATACAAGCAAAATAGACATAGACCTTCTCTCCGGTTTAGAGATTATAGAAAATGTTACCCGCATAAGCGAGCCATTCAAAAGCGCCAATCGCCGTTTCCACCCCGACGACACAGTGATAGAGGTTGGAAAAGGAGAGAATAAAGTGAAGATAGGAGGAGGAAACTTCTGCATAATGGCAGGCCCCTGCTCAGTGGAATCAGAGGAGCAGATTCTTGCCGTTGCACACTCCGTAAAAGCATCAGGAGCACACATGCTGCGCGGAGGCGCCTTCAAGCCCCGAACCTCGCCCTATGACTTCCAAGGTCTGCGTGCCGAAGGCCTTCAACTACTGATTAAGGCACGTGAAGCAACCGGACTCCCCTTCGTAACAGAGATAATGAGCGCCTCGCATCTTGAACTTTTTGCCGACGTAGATATTATACAGGTGGGTGCACGCAATATGCAAAACTTTGAACTGCTCAAAGAGTTAGGCAGATGCGACAAGCCCATCCTGCTCAAACGCGGTATGTCGGCCACACTCAAAGAGCTGCTGATGAGTGCCGAGTATATAATGTCCGAAGGCAACGAACAAGTGATACTGTGCGAGCGTGGCATACGCAGTTACGACAATTACACACGCAACGTCCTTGACCTTGCCGCCGTTCCCGTACTTAACGGACTGACACACCTCCCGATTATAGTAGACCCCAGCCACGCAACAGGCGTCTCGCGCCTTGTACGCCCAATGGCATGCGCAGCTACAGCCTCAGGCGCAGACGGCTTGATAATAGAGGTACACAACGACCCCGTACATGCCCTTTGCGACGGAGCACAGTCGCTCACACCCGAGCAATTTGCCGAGGTTGCACAGCGCGTGAACGAGATACGCAGTATAATGCACTAACACCACCCCATGAAGATAGGAATAATCGGGTTGGGACTGATAGGAGGTTCGGCAGCCAAAGCATTCAAGGCTGCCGGACATACTGTTTACGGATACGACATAAACCCCACAACAACAGCATACGCCAAACTCGACGGCACAATAGACGGGACAATAGACAGCGACAATATATCAGCATGCGACCTGTTGCTTCTCACAGCCACACCACAGGCGGTTATAGAGTATCTCCACGCAAACGCATCACACATCTCGCCCAACACCTTAGTAATAGACTTTTGCGGAACCAAACGCCTTGTGTGCGAAGCAGGTTTTGCACACGCCCAAACAAAAGGCTTCACCTATGTTGGTGCACACCCCATGGCAGGCCTGCAATACTCGGGATATAAATACTCTCGCGGAAATCTCTTCAGCGGAGCATCGCTGATAGTTGTCCCCCCCGTATACGACAACATTGCACTGCTCGACAGAGTGAAGCAGAGCCTTGCACCGCTGCAATTCAAGAAATACATCGTAACCACAGCCGATTACCACGACAAAATGATAGCATACACATCGCAGATGTGTCACATTGTATCTAACGCATTTGTCAAAAGCCCATCGGCACAAAACCATCGAGGATACAGCGCAGGCAGTTTTCGCGACCTCACACGCGTGGCACGCCTAAACGAAGAGATGTGGACAGAACTTTTTCTCGAAAACAAAGAACACCTGCTCGAAGAGCTGGACACACTCATACAATCCCTTTACGAGTATCGCGACGCAATAGCCACAGACGATGCACACACACTGTGCACTCTTCTACGCGATGGTCGCATAGCCAAAGAAGAGTCTGAAACATCAAAAAACTGATATTTATGCCATACAAGACCATACATGTAGAAGCCTCACGAAGCTACGACATACTGATAGGGAACGATATATTGTCAAAAGCCGGAGAAATAATAGGCCCGATAGTCGGCAACTGCCGCTTAGGACTACTCACAGACAGCACTGTGGATAAGCTCTACGGCAAACGCCTTACAGATATACTCACAGCATCGGGATACACAATCCACAAATATGTGATACCCTCAGGAGAGGCATCAAAATGCGCCGACAACCTGCTGAAATTTCTAAACTTCCTTGCCGAGCACCATTTGACACGCAGCGACGCCATTATAGCATTCGGCGGCGGAGTGGTAGGAGACATGGCAGGCCTTGCAGCAGCCCTCTATCTGCGCGGAGTAAAATATGTGCAGATACCAACCACCCTTTTGGCTGCCGTGGACAGCTCCGTGGGCGGAAAGACAGCAATAGACATTCCGGCCGGGAAAAACCTTGTAGGAGCCTTCTACCAACCCTCCATTGTATGTTGCGATACAAAACTGATGGACACTCTTGCACCCGAAGTCTATCGAGACGGTTGTGCCGAAGTTATAAAATACGGAATAATTTTGGATAAAAATCTGTATGCCACTCTTAAAACTCCACAATTCGACCGCGAAAGTGTTGTTGCACGATGCGTTGAGATAAAGCGCGACGTAGTGCAACAGGATGAGTTTGACAACGGATTGCGAGGGCTGCTTAACTATGGCCACACATTCGGACACGCCATTGAGAAACTAAGCAACTTTGAGGTATCGCATGGCTCAGCCGTAGCAAAAGGCATGCTTATAGCCGCAAGATTAGCAAATTTATGCAGCCTAAGCAACATCACCAAAGAGGTGGAGGAGCTGCTTACAATGTATGGTTTTGATTTATCATGCAACTACTCGGCCGATGAATTGTTTGCGTCGATACTCTCCGACAAAAAACGTCGCGGCGACAATATAACCATAGTACTGCCATACTCCATTGGAGACTGCCGATTAGTAACATTTACAATCGAAGAACTTCACGATAAACTTAAAAAGATTTTGGATTAAGATGAATATTCGGATAAACGGCACACTATCGGGCGAAGTGACACCTCCACCATCAAAGTCACAGGCACACCGCATGCTTATATGCGCAGCACTCGGAAACAGGCCTTGCACAATAGCATGCAGCACACTGAACGATGACCTCATCGCCACCACCAACTGCTTGAACACCCTTGGTGCACACATTACATACGACAACGGCCTTTTTAACATAGAGCCAATAAAGATTAAAAAAAACGGAACGCTCGACTGCGGCGAGAGTGGCTCAACACTGCGATTCCTGTTACCTGTCGCTGCCATATTGGAAGCCGACGCCACATTTGTGGGACACGGCAAACTTCCACAACGCCCAAACGGCGCACTATGCGAGGCACTTGAGTCGCACGGTATCACATTTGAACGCCAAAATCCCGAGGCCGAACTGCCGCTCACATGCCATGGAAGATTGCGTGGCGGAAAATACACACTCCCCGGGAACATCTCTTCACAATACCTGACAGGATTGCTTTTTGCACTTCCTCTTGCTCAAGAGGACAGCGAAATAGAGATTACCGGCCTGCTCACCAGCGCATCATACATCGAAATGACACTTGACGCTATAAGCATGGCAGGCATCAAAATCACAAGACAAGCAAACACATTCTACATAAAAGGGGGGCAACAATACTCACTCCCGCAAAAAACAAAAATAGAGGGCGACTGGTCGTCGGCTGCATTTTGGATAGTGGCAGGAGTAATAGGAGAAAAAAGTGTCACAGTGTGCAATATGCACAGAGCATCGCTGCAAGGCGACCGACACATAATAGAGCATCTGCGCAAAATGGGCGCATTTATAGAAGAAACCGAAAGAGGCATTGTAGCAAATCCATCGCAACTTTTTGGCACCGAGATAGATTGCACCGACACCCCCGACCTTGTACCCATACTTTCAGTGGCAGCATCAGCAGCACTTGGCACAACAGTGTTCACAAACGTAGGACGACTCCGCTACAAAGAAAGCGACCGCCTGGCTGCAATGAAGAGCATGCTGACTGCCTTCGGCATAGTATCGGAGATTGGAACAGACACATTCGCAGTGCATGGAAACAAAAGCACCGCCCTGCACCCCATAGAGAGTTTCGGCGACCACCGTATAGCAATGTCGGCTGCAATACTCTCAACCATATCACAAGGTACAACAGAGATAAAAGATTCAGGATGCGTTGCAAAATCATACCCACGATTCTTTGAAGACTTTGTATCACTCGGAGGGTTTGCACAGAAATAAAAACATTAAAAACATCAATATAATATGGACTTAGACGCATTACGCAAACAGATTGACGAAATAGACAGCAACATGTGCGACCTTTTTGCACGCCGCATGCAAGTAGTGACAGACATTGCACGCTACAAAAAAGAGAACAACATGGTAGTCTACCACCCATCGCGTGCAAGAAACGTGTTACACAATGTATCGAAACGCCTCGGGCCCGATTTTGAAGGCTACGGGCGCACACTCTACCACACAATCTTCGACCTTAGCGAATCGTACCAGACACGTGTCCTTGCCGAGGACAGCGACTTTTTCAAAAGCATAAAAGAGGTTACATCAGTGCCGCCTCAACCCTTTCCCAAACGTGCCACCGTTGCATGTGCCGGTTGCGAGGGTTCCTATGCACACCTTGCATCAGAGCGTCTGCTCGACCTTCCCGAAATTATGTATATGAGCAATTTCGAGGGAGTGTTTAAAGCCGTAAACAGCGGTCTGTGCAGATTTGGAGTGCTGCCCATTGAAAATTCCCTTGCAGGCTCCGTTAATGCCATATACGATCTTCTATCGGATTATAATGTAAGCATAGTCCGCAGTGTTCGCCTGAAGGTAGACCATTCACTGCTTGTGCACCCCGGAACAAAGCTCGAAGAGGTACGCGAGATATACTCTCACCAACAGGCCATCAGCCAATGCTCTGAGTTTCTTTCGACACTGAAAAATGTACGCATAATCCCGGTGGAGAACACAGCCGAAGCTGCTCGCATGATAGCACAGTCGGGCGACCGCACAAAAGCATCGCTATCGTCGCGCCTATGCGCTGAGCTTTACCATCTTCAAGCCATAAAAACCGCTGTTCAAAACAGAGACAACAACTACACACGTTTCATCTGCATTGCAAAGGAGCCGCAGATATACTCGGGTGCCGATCGCACCAGCATCATGATGGTCATACCCAACCGCCCCGGAACACTCTTCCGCATTATGTCACGCTTCAATGCAACAGGCGTAAACCTGGTAAAACTTGAAAGCCGACAAATTCCCGAGCGCGAATTTGAATATCGTTTCTACTTCGACATAGAAGCCTCTGTATACAGCAACGAATTTCTATCCCTCATGTGCGAGCTGAACGAGTGCGGCGAACAGTTCAAATACTTCGGAACCTATGCCGAAATAATATAATTACCAAAAAAATGAAAAAAATTCTTGTCATAAACGGGCCTAACCTGAATCTTTTGGGATTGCGCGAACCCTCGTTGTACGGAGCAAAAGATTATGCCGCATTAAAGGAACATATACTCTCGTGCGCCGAAAAGTTGGGAGTATATGTGGAGCTTTTCCAATCGAACCACGAGGGTGCCATTGTAGATGCCATACAAGAGGCCTACGGTAATTTTAACGGAATACTCATAAATCCCGCAGCTTACACTCACACAAGCGTAGCCATTCTTGATGCTTTAAAAGCAGTGGCCCTGCCTACCGTAGAGGTTCACCTGACCGACATATCCACACGAGAGGATTTTCGTAAATTCTCATTTGTGTCGCTATATGCACAGAAAACCATCTGTGGCAAGGGCTTTGACGGGTATAGCGAGGGGTTGATATTTTTAGCAGGTTTAGAAGCTGTATAAATTTCTAAAAAGTATTTTCTTAAGAGAAGCTCTATTGTTTATTTCGCCATTTTTATATTCAAAAATATCTGTTTATCTCTTTTTAGCGGCTCCATAGCCTGCTATGCGCCCTTAAAAAATAAACAATATATCCTATTTTTGCTCTATAAAAATTTAGCAATATAAGTTTAAACAGCTTCTTATAATAGAGAGGCCTGTAAACAGATTATTTAATCCGGCGTATCAGATATTTGTTTGATACGCCGGATTCTTTACATATTACACCAAAAAAATAGTAGCAGGTGACCTGCTACTATTTTTAATCTATCTTATATTATATTTACTTTACGATAGAGATGATTACACGACGGTTGAGACGTGCGGGTTTCTCGGCGTCAACACCACCCTTACCCTCAACTACGAGCATGTTCTGAGGAACGCCCATCTCAACGAGTTTCTCAGCAACTGCATTTGCACGAGCCTCAGAGAGCTTCTGGTTGTACGCTGCAGAACCGGTAGCGCTGTCGGCATAACCGATTACAGAAAGTTTCACACCTGCGTTCTTAGCTGCCTCGGCAAGAGACTGAAGGTTGATAATCTCCTTCTTAGAGTCAATCTTAGATGAGTTGAATGCGAAGAATACCGACTGAGCAACATCCATATATTTGGGAGCGCTCTCGATTTGCTTGATTCTGGTCTGTGCCTGTGCAAGAGCATTCTTTGCAGCTGTAAGCTGAGACTTCAACTGTGCATTCTCTGCCTCCTTAGCCTGAAGCTGAGAGTTAAGCTCTGCAAGAGCGGCAGCGTTCATAGCCATGATAGCATCGATGTCAGGAGTGTTCTCCCATGTAGCGTTGTTGAACTTGTATGTTACACCAAGCTCGGCAGCCCACATCATATCGTGACCTGCAGAACCGGGAAGACCGCTGAAACCGTTGCGGAGGAAAGTACCTGAAACCTCAAGGTTCAAAGCCCAATTGTCTGAAAGACGGAATGTATTCAAAATACCATAGTTTGCAGATATTGAACCGTGGAATTCGTTGTCATTCTCGTCAACCTTTGCACCTGCCCAACCAACACCTACATAAGGAATAAAGTTCCAGATACGGTCTGAATTGTAGCCACAAACAAGGTTGCTTACGTTGAACATTGCATCGAAATGGAAATTCATAAATGCAGCCTCATCCATATCCTCATAAGGCTTAATTTGGAAGCCGTTGTATGCTACTCTCCATCCGAAACCGGGAGTATGCCATTTACCAACAAAAGCCGAGATTGCGGGTGTGAGATGATCGAAAGGACTCTCACCGAGAGTGCGAACACCATTGTAAACCTGAACACCGCCGTTCACACCTAAAAACCAGTTATCCCACCAACCGTTGGTCATTACACTGTGCTTCTCAGTAGGAACTACGACCTCGCTAACTGTTTCCTGCGCATAGGAAACCATTGCAATACTGGCCAAAGCCAGTGAAATCATAAACTTTTTCATACTAGTATAAAATTAGACACTAAATTATTATTTCTTTTATTATATCTTATCTCTATCACTAAAACATCGGTAAAATAAAAATGTTTTCAAGGAGCAACGCCACCAGAGCACATCCGAGCGCAATAAATCCTACACTCCTTGGTTTGCAAATTTACACAAATTTTATATAACTGACGTACAAATAAAGATACAAAATCCTGATGTTAACAAATTTTAACGATATTTTTTAAAAATTATTACAGATGGTTATCATTTGGAAAAGTTCCTGTTTATATCGGCATCAGACATTGTATATATAATTATCTTGCCATCGGGCGTGCGCATGGGCATGTTACTCTTGAAAAGGTCGTCGACAAGCGTATTCATCTCCTCGGCAGAGAGCACCTGTCCGGCCACTATTGCAACCTCACGCGCCATGGTCAATGCCAAACATTCATGCAATTTTTCTTTGGCAGAGACTGTATCTTCGAGCACCGACAGCACAATGTCATGCAGTAATTTTGCAGGGGAGATGCCTTCGGCATCCACAGGAATGCCGTTTAAAGCATAGCTGCCTCCTCCGAGCTTGGAGACATCAAAACCCAAGGAAGCCAATTCCTCGGACATACCATCAAGCACGACACTCTCGTTCACAGTCAGTTCGAGGCGCTCGGGAAAGAGCAACCTCTGTATACACCCCTGTTGCTGTGTCAATCTCGCACGGAACTTCTCGTAAAGCACCCTTATATGAGCACGACGTTGATGTATCCACATTAGTCCCGATTTTACGGGTACCAATATATACTGCCCTTTATATTGGGAGATTGGCATATACTCCTCGGGAGTAATCATCGACGGCTCTTTTGCCGTATTTCCGATGTGAGTATTCTCAAAGGTTTCTGCTTTATGAAAAGCATTCTCATCTGAAATATAATCCTCAGGAGGGGTAAGAACATCGGACTTTGATATTTCATATAGTTTTTCCCACCCCCCGTCTCGCTGCCGGTTATACTCTCCGGAGATACTTCGATAGGGATTATAATTGGGATTGTATGAGAGTTTGGGGGCCGATACCGGCGCTGAGTCATTTGTAATATTCATCACAGGTATCTCCGGCATCTCTTCAACATCAAAATCAAACCCCGGAGCTGCATTGAAACGCCCGAGAGATTCGCGCACTGCAGCAGCAATAATCTTCCAAAGGCTATGCTCATCCTCAAACTTTATCTCGGTCTTTGTAGGATGTATGTTAACATCAATCCTCGACGGTTCCACGTCAAGCATAAGAAAAAACGGTATCTGCTCGCCTGCGGGAATCATTTTGCTATATGCCTCCATGACAGCCTTTGCGAAATAGGGATGACGCATGTATCGGCCGTTTACAAAGAAAAATTGCAAAGCACCTTTCTTTCGAGCGCCCTCCGGAGCACTGACAAAGCCTTTTACGTTTATGAGGGAACTGCACACCTCAACCTCTATCAGTTGAGAATTAACTCTTTTTCCAAAGAGGTCGAGGATTCTCTTGCGGAAAGACGAAGGACGCAACGACATAACCTCACTGTCGTTGTGCTTCAGTGAAAAGTCGATGCCGTAGTTTATGAGTGCAACACGCTCAAATTCCGTTACTATATTATTAAATTCAGTTTGTATGGACTTTAGAAACTTGCGCCTTGCCGGAATATTATAGAACAGGTTCTTCACCTTGAAGTTACTGCCTGCCGGAGCGGCAACAGGCTCTTGTTCTTCGAGCTGCGAACCGGATATTGCGATGCGTGTGCCCAATTCGTCAATGGCACGTCGTGTTGTAAGCTCAACCTGTGATACTGCTACTATCGACGCAAGAGCCTCACCGCGAAAACCCATTGTGCGAAGCGCAAAAAGATCTTCGGCATTGTTGATTTTTGAGGTTGCGTGACGTTCAAAGGCCAATCGAGCATCGGTCTCAGACATTCCGGCTCCATCGTCTATCACTTGAATCAGTGTACGTCCGCCGTCGCTCACTATCACCTGAACTTTGGTGGCACCTGCATCTATGGCATTCTCCATAAGCTCTTTGACCACAGAAGCGGGTCGCTGGACGACCTCTCCTGCGGCAATCTGGTTAGCAACCGAATCGGGCAATAAATGTATAATATCCTGCATAAGTAATCTCTGTTAGAACTGTGCTACCTGTATTTGTCTGTTTTCATAGGAAGAATTGACAGTTCCTTATAACGTCAAACTGCCTGTGATAAGATAATGCAGCACATACAGTGCAATAAGGATAGCCACCACAAGTGTCTTTGTTGAGAAACGCTCGCCCTCTTCTTTGCGTCGTTTAAGGTGCTTTGTTTCGTTGACAAAGGCACCCTTGAGACGTTCGCGATAGGAGGTCTCTTGCGGAGGCAACATTCCGAGCTCGCGTTTGGCGTTATTTACAATCTTATTGAGCTTTTCTTTACGCTCGTCCACATATATATATTTATGATTGAACTTACGAGGTTCTCTCATACTGAAATATCCCATAGCTTCTCTTTATCGGTTCTTACTCTATTTGAATTTATCTAAAGTGGGCAGAGGGACACTCTGTCTCTTCACCTTGATAAGCTGCTGGTCGCGACGTTTGCCGCGCCAATTGAATATATCCGATTTATTTTGCGGACGCACATAATCGAACCACACAAAATTATCGAGATACCTTACATCGCCCGGTATTTGGCTCATGGGATAGAATATTCCATCGGCCTTCGTGGGTACAAGTATTTTATATAATTCACCATCTTTCATATAGGCATTCAGTTTGCCGGACTCCGTTGTATTTAGACCGATAAGGGTGCTATCCTTATCGTCCAACGGATAGTAACGAACTTGAACGCTTCCTATTACCTGCATCTCGCTGAGTCGCTTGTCTTTAAAGAAGAATTTCATCTCTTGACCGCGAATCTGATTGTAATTTACCGAGTCCATACGCTCGGCGTATAGCGTTTGGTTAATTATATGTACCCAATCAATAGAGGATGTGTCCATATACATCTTTATCTCCTCGCCCAAAAGCTGTTGACCGCCGTACCATAGTATCGGATCGGTATACATTGTCATGCACGAGTCGCGCGAATCGAATATAAGAGAGTCGCACACCGCCTGTATATCGCTGCGATAGGCACGTACACGATGAAAGGCCTTTACCATTCTGAAGAGAGAGTCTGTTTGCGCATTGTATGTAAGTGCCCAGATGGTATCTGCGTGCATATACAGCGTATCGCCTTGCGAATAATCCATTACTACGGCTCTGTCTGTCACATAGGCCGAGTCGACAATCTCATTCATGTAGCCATACTCGCCCATGAGCATATTGCGCCCCACTGTATCAGTATATACTATATTCCCGAAAGCCTCACTTATGCCTTTATGCTCATCATAAAAGAGTGAATCGCCTGTAATCTGTTTATTATTATTGGAAACCGTCGACCTGTCGAGCAGAGTGGCTTGACGAAGATTGGTATTGTAGTGCCCGAGACGCGATTTTATTCTATTAGCACCATTTACAATATCCGTAGGCCCAACAATTGTGGCAATATTAGTTGCCGTATTGTATTGAAGTGTATCTGAGGTGAGAATAAATTGCGGATTATGCAACACCACTCCATCAGTAAAAACTGCCTGCTTGGTACCTAAATGATACTGCCCCCAATCAGAGTCCAGCGTGCTTTGTTCGTCATACAGTGTTCCTCCGTCAAAATAGTATGCAAGATTTATGTTGCGGTCGTAGTTCAAGCTGTCTGTTTCGAGCACCGAGTTGCGATCTTCAAGACGTACATTGTGCCGTACACGTGCCAGATTAAGGTCACCATCGTAGTCGGCATAATCTCCATAAAGGAACAGAGTATCGCCCTGCTCCATTCTGACATTGCCAAAAGCCTGCACCGAATTGCGCTTACTGAAGAGGTAAGCACTGTCACAATACATATACATACTGTCGCGACGCAATTGCACGTCGCCAACCAAAATCACAGCATCGGGCACACGTTCTTCGTCACCCTTTGTGACATCGGCATGCAGCATGTATAGGTAGGTTCTTTTGCCTCGACCCACTGTGTCGGCAACCGCATCGCCATTTTGAGCAAAATTCGCGGAAGCGCTCAACAACAGCACTGCCGACACGATACATCTGAACAAACGAAATCTCATCTGATATTATTTATCCTCATAGAAAATCCAACCATCGTACTTGAAATTGCAGTCGCGATTATCCATATTTATTCTAACGTATGTTGTCTTTTGTTTGTTTCTTATCCACTCTGCAACTTTCTGCTCACTCATTTTTGCCGTATATAAATCCTTAAGTGTCTCATAATCATCTTTCAGATTTGCTTTGTGACCATCTATCTTGGATTTTAATTTGACTATGGCACACACAAGTTTGCCATTTTGCTGTCGCATGGTGAATGGAGAGGAGACCTCGCCCACCTGCATCTTGTCGACTACACGTGCCACATCCACAGGAAGCTCTTGTAGTTCAAAATGCGATGATGCTGTGTTCCTGTTATACATTATGCCGTGATTGTTGCGTGTCTCTTTATCATCGGATATAAGTTGAGCCGCAGCCTCGAAACTGATAGTGTCGTTGCGTATATCGTTTGCTATTGTATCGAGCTTAACGAGCATAGCCTTTATATTATCGTTTGAGACCCTGGGTTTTCTTAGAATATGACGCACTTTCACCATATCGCCACGCTTCTCAATAAGTTGTATAATGTGGAATCCATACTCCGATTCCACTATTTTAGAGACCTTATTTGGGTCAGTGAGATTGAATGCGACATTGGCAAACGCCGGGTCGAACGATGAGCGCGAGGTAAAATCAAGCTCACCGCCATGACGCGCCGAACCGGGATCTTCGGAGTAGAAGAGAGCCAAAGTGGAAAATGCCGTCTCGCCGCTGTTAATGCGCTCAGTATATTCTCGCAGTTCACTTTTAACCCTCTCAACCTCCTCAACATCCAATTCGGGAACAAGGGTTATAATCTGCAATTCCACCTTCGACTGCACATAGGGAATACTATCCTGGGGCAACGAATTATAGTAACGACGCACAAGAGCCGGCGAAACCTTTATCTCACCTGCGATGGAGCGCCTTACGTCGGACATCATATATTCATTGCGTACTGTTTCAAAATAGCGTTCACGTATTTGGCTCGACGACATGTTGAAATACTCCTCCATCTTCTCTTTTGAGCCTATACGATGCAAGATTCTCTCGATGCGACTATCCACCTCCTGTATCACCATAGATTCGTTCACCTCGACACTGTCAAGTTCGGCTTGATGCAGAAAAAGTTGCTGTACGGCAAGTTCCTCACCAACCACACAATATGGGTCGCCATTGAATTTCATATCGTTGGCCATCCACATCTGCACCGCCTCTTCTATTTCGGAGCGCAATATGGCTTTATCACCTACCACCCACTCTACACGGTCTATGATATTGTCCTGCGCAATTAAACCGCAAAAGGTCATAAGCGCAATTAAACAGCATACTGATTTTTTTTTCATCTATCTTATAGTTTTATTCTGTTGCCGACAAGCTGTCCTTGAGAGCAACCGATATTCCTTTATCATAAATTTTCACTTCGCCCGACTCTAACGCCTTGTTATAAAGGTCGCGCTTTACCTCTTTCACAAAGTTTGCCTTAAGTGAATTCAGCAGCAGGCTCTTTATCTCGGACGAGGCCATGTCCAAAGGCTTCAGCTCTCCTTTACGCAGCAGCGTGGGCACATTGAGCATATATACAGCCGATGAGTCGCTGAATTCCACAAAATTATCTCTCTTCAAATTTGTCAACAGCACATCTGCCGTCACCGGTAACATTGCCGCAAGATTTGATAAAGAACGCCATCCGTCGGCAAAGTAATCGTATACTATTGCATTTGTCAGACTGAATTTTTCGAGTTTCTCTACATCCTCGGGGGCTGCACTCTTCATCCATGCACGCACCGACGGCATCTTAGAGGCCGATTTTGATATTTTTATGAATATGCCCTGTGCCATAGGTTCGTCGAGCAGGAAAAGCTCTTTGTTTTGTTCATAGAAGGATGCTATCTCGGCTTCGGATATTTCACGATTCAGCTGTTGCTCAATAAGTTTGTCTTGATATATATTGAGCAGCAGAGCTTTTCTGTAGTTATCGACCAAGCGCTCAACCTCTTTAGTGTCGGGAACGTTACGACGTGCTTTGTGATACAGCAGAACCTCGCCCAACCAATGGCGCACATAGTTACTGATAATTTTTGCGCTGTCGGCCGTGGGGTGAGTGGTGGCAAGCATTTGCTCGACATCTTCTTTGTAGAGAAAATCCTTGCCCACCCCTACCAACGGGGTGCGACCATTATGGTTTATCTTCTCTTCGCATGAAGAGAAGATAAAAAGTGCAACAATAAAGAGCACTGTCGTTGTATATACTTTTTCGGCAAACATGGTACAAATATAGCAACAAACGAGCGAAAGAAATTTAAAAAGTCTTTTCCATTCGCAATTCACTGCAAATATACAAAATCAGTTTCTTTAATTATGATTATTAACGGTTTTTAGTACCTCTTTGTCCACCTCGTATTTATATTTCTTGCGTAATTTCTTAACCCATTTCTCTTCGAGGAAGCGTTGATAGTCGTTAAGTACAAGGCCGTGAACGTCTTTATAGCTCTCGGGTGCATCCAACATTTCACCTACAACATCCACAAGTTCAAAGCCGCGTTTCATTTTGCCGCCGTCGCCTTGTCCGAATGCGAGCTTATCGACCCAGGCATTATCGCCCACCGAGAATATTCCCATCTCAAGACGTATCGTATAAACAGAATCTACGTAGAAATTTTCTTTAAGTATATCCCTGTATTTATCCTGAGGTGCGTCTTTGAGAAGCGTCTGAGCTTTGGCAATATCCTCGGCAGAATTGGCGTATATCACAGCTCCTCGATATTTGGGATTCTCAAATTTGTATCTTTTTTTATTCTTTTTAAAGAATTTGGCAAGACCTGTGCTATCCTCGGCTGCTTTATTCCAAACTTCGCGTGTGCACACCTCAAAAAACAGCAGGCCGTCGCGATATTCTGTCATCAGGTGTCCAAAATCGGGGTATTTTGTTTCGAGACAGCTGTCCTCTCGCGCAAGCGCCTCTTCGGGCGTGATACCACCGCCAAATTCTTTGGCAAGTTCTTTGCCTTTCATAAGTTTTGCCACGTTGCGTATGCCGCGCTGCTCAAGCATGCTTATGATTGCCTCGCGATACTCACTGTATTGTCCGAAAGGACGCTGCCCGTAACGCATTATGATGTGATAGCCCGCAGGTGAACGCAAAGGGGCCGAATAACTGCTGTCGGCAAGAGAAAATGCCACATCCTCAAATTCCTTGTATGCCTGTCCTCTGATTATTTCAAAGGGTTGCAACATATTTAAAGGGACATTTATGGCTGCTGCCGCATCCTTTAAAGAGACACCGCTCTTTAATGCGGCATAGGCCGAGTCGACACGAGCCTTTATTGCAGCTTCCTCACTCGGGGTTGCTTTTTGATTTACCGGCACAAATATATGTGACAGATTTAAAAAACCGTCGACTCCTATTGTAGCAGAATCTTTTGCATATATATTATGAGCTTCTCGCTCTATATATTTATTATCAATCAGATAAGGCTCGGCTATCTGTGCTCTGTTATCTGCAAGTTCTTGCAAAAATGTCGATAGAGTATCAAGCCCCAGCGTTTCGGCTTCGGCCACTTTGAGCTTAAAATCTATATACATGGGGAGATAGTCTTTAACCACTTTCTTATCCTCTCCCAATGTTGCATTGTTTTTATTGAGGGCATATTCAAATTCCGAACGCTTTACCTCTTTTCCGTTTATCAACATCAGCACAGGGTCTTCGCTCTGTGCAACTGCAAATAGAGAGACAAGTGCCGCAACCGCAGTCGTAAGATATTTCTTCATATATGAAGTTTTTTAAAATTCTATTTAATAATTATAAGCTGTTTAAGAAGCTGTATGATTTTTTTTGAAAAATATTATTTATTTAATACACCGATTGGATTTGAGAAAGTCAAAGTTTTTTTATCGGTTTATGCAAACTGAGGGTGGCCTGATTGGTCACCCTCTTTTTTTTGCTTGTCGTTACTCGGGACGGCTGTAATTGGGAGCCTCGCTTGTTATTGAGACATCGTGCGGATGGCTCTCTTGAACACCGGCATTCGTTATACGGACAAATTTTGCATTGTGCAGTGTTTTTATATCGGGTGCTCCGCAATAACCCATACCCGAACGCAGACCACCCACAAGCTGATATATTACTTCGTAGAGTGTTCCTTTGTAGGGCACACGCGCTGCAATGCCCTCCGGCACAAGTTTCTTTTTGTCTTTGGTGTCTGCCTGGAAATATCTGTCTTTTGAACCATTCTCCATAGCCTCCAATGAACCCATGCCTCTATAAGCCTTAAACTTACGTCCGTTGAAGATTATTGTATCGCCGGGAGACTCTTCGGTTCCTGCCACCAACGAACCTATCATAACACTGTAACCTCCGGCTGCAAGCGCCTTCACCACATCGCCCGAATAGCGCAATCCACCATCTGCAATGAGGGGCACTCCTGTTCCTTCGAGGGCCTTTGCCACATCGTATACGGCCGATACCTGAGGCACACCTACACCGGCCACCACACGTGTGGTACATATCGAACCGGGACCGATACCCACCTTAACTGCGTCGGCGCCGGCCTCGGCAAGCATCTTTGCAGCCTCGCCTGTTGCCACATTGCCAACTACTATATCTATGTCGGGGAAAGCGGCTTTTGCCTCTTTCAGTTTTTCAATAACTCCTTTTGAATGGCCGTGAGCTGTATCTATCACAATGGCATCGACACCTGCGTCGACAAGCGCTTTTATGCGTTGCATTGTGTCGACGGTGACACCTACACCTGCAGCTACACGCAGACGCCCTTTGCTATCCTTGCATGCCATTGGTTTATCCTTGGCTTTTGTTATATCTTTGTAGGTTATAAGGCCCACCAGCTTTCCTTCTGAATCCACTACGGGCAGCTTCTCTATTTTATTTTCTCGCAAGATGGTGGCTGCAGCTTCCATATCTGTCTTTTGGTGTGTCACAACCAATTTATCGGCAGCTGTCATAACCTCGTGCACAGGACGCTCCATGCTTGTCTCGAAACGAAGATCGCGATTAGTAACTATGCCCACAAGTCTTTTATCTCCATCGACCACAGGTATTCCTCCTATGTGATACTCGGCCATGATGCCGAGTGCATCATTCACCGTGGCATCGGCCTGTATTGTCACAGGGTCATATATCATGCCATTCTCGGCACGTTTGACAATAGCAACCTGATGAGCTTGTTCTTCAATTGACATGTTCTTATGAATGACGCCGATACCACCCTCGCGAGCTATCGCAATGGCCATTTTCGCCTCGGTCACCGTATCCATGGCAGCCGTAACGAATGGTACATTCAGTTCGATGTTCCTTGAGAATTTCGTCTTTAGACTTACATCCTTGGGCAACACCTCGGAATAGGCCGGTACAAGCAGGAGGTCGTCGTATGTAAGACCATCCATCACAATTTTTTCTGTTATAAAATTCATAAGAGTATAGTTTTGTTTATTTTATTTCTTTGTTTTTCAATTCGTTCCTCGGCTGCTGCGTACAATCATCAGTCGGAATGTGGCTTATCAGTTGGCCATCTCCGATATAAATTTTATACGCACAAGACGTATCATGTCCTCGTCATAGTCGCCGCCTAATTCATCTATGGCCACATCTATGCTGTCGGTATCGGAGTTTTTAAAATATTGATATATCTCATCAAGGTCTTCTTCGTCCATGACGTCTTCGAGGAAGTAGTCTATATTGAGTTTTGTTCCCGAATATACGATAGATTCCACAGCGTCGAGCAGTTCCTCAAATTCAATGCCTTTACTGATGGCAATATCATCGAGTGCAACTTTGCGGTCGATGGCTGCAATTATGCTGACATTCTTGGAGCCTTCGGCTACTGTGCGCACGCGGAAATCTTCGGGACGGTCTATCTCATTCTCTTCGCAATGACGCTTTATGAGTGCGCAAAATTCCTCGCCGTAGCGTTTTGCCTTGCCCGCGCCTACTCCGGGAATATTCTGCAGTTCTTCAATTGTTATAGGATATGTTGTTGCCATTGCCTCGAGAGAGGGGTCTTGGAATATCACATAGGGTGGCAGTTCCAATTGCTTTGCAAGTTTCTTGCGGAGGTTTTTGAGCATGGCATACAGTTCGGGGTCGGCAGCCGACGAGCTTCCGGCCTGCATTACGGTCTCTTCCTCTTCAAAATCCTTGTCGTCGACTATTTTGAAAGACTTTGGCTTTTTCATAAAGGCGTGTCCTTCTTTGGTTACTTTCAATAATCCGTAGTTCTCTACATCTTTATCGAGGTAACCTGCTATAAGAGCCTGACGTATCACTGCGTTCCATCGCTTCACGTCGTCGCCTTGCCCGCTTCCGAAACACTCTAATTCTTCGTGCTTGTGAGAAAGTATATCGGTTGTTTCTTTACCCAGAAGAACATCTATGACATATTCGGCCTTGAAGTTCTCTTTTAGTGCAATAACTGTTTCTATAAGAATCTCAAGCATGTCCTGTGCTTCAACCTGCTTTTTGGGATGGCGACAGTTGTCGCAATTGCCGCAATTCTCTTGCTCGTAGGCCTCGCCAAAGTAGTGCAACAGCAACTTGCGCCTACATACCGATGACTCGGCATAGGCGGTTGTCTCGCGTAGCAACTGACGACCTATATATTGTTCGGCCAAGGGCTTACCTTCGAGAAATTTTTCGAGCTTTTGTAAGTCCTTGCTGTTATAGAAGGCTATACATTGTCCCTCGCCACCGTCACGCCCGGCACGCCCCGTCTCTTGATAGTATCCTTCGAGACTTTTTGGAATATCATAATGTATCACATAGCGTACATCGGGTTTATCGATGCCCATACCAAAGGCTATCGTGGCCACGATAACATCTATATTCTCCATTATAAAGTCGTCCTGTGTTTGCGAGCGCATAGTGGAATCCATGCCTGCATGATAGGCTTTGGCGGGAATATCGTTTACCTTTAGCACCTCGGTAAGTTCCTCTACTTTCTTGCGGCTTAAACAGTATATAATACCCGACTTTCCGGGGTTGGCCTTAATAAATTTTATAATCTCTTTGTCGACATTTTTATTTTTGGGACGCACCTCGTAATATAGGTTAGACCTATTGAATGACGACCTGAAGTCGGGTGCATCCTGTATACCCAGATTCTTTTTTATGTCATCGCGCACTTTACTTGTAGCGGTAGCCGTAAGTGCAATTACAGGTGCTTTACCTATTTCGTTTATTATAGGGCGTATGCGACGATATTCGGGACGGAAGTCGTGCCCCCACTCCGAGATACAGTGAGCCTCGTCTATCGCATAAAAAGAGATTTTTACGGTCTTAAGAAATTCCACATTTTCTTCTTTCGTGAGTGATTCCGGAGCGACATACAATAGTTTTGTTTTTCCCGAAAGTACATCGGCTTTCACCTCCTCTATTGCCTGACGGCTGAGAGAAGAATTTAGGAAGTGGGCCACTCCGTCCTCTTCGTTCAGATTTCTTATGGCGTCCACCTGGTTTTTCATAAGAGCTATCAAAGGTGATATTACGATAGCAGTACCCTCCATTATGAGTGAGGGTAACTGGTAGCAGAGCGACTTGCCGCCACCTGTCGGCATTAGTACAAAGGCATCCTTGCCGTCGAGAAGATTTCTTATGACAGCCTCTTGGTCTCCTTTGAATGTATCAAAACCGAAATTCTTTTTTAGAACTTCTGTTAAATTATACTTCTTTGCCATTTTAAGATATGCTTAATTAGATAACAAAGTTATAAACAAGTAAGTGAATCCTACAAATTTTTAGGGATATATTTTCACTATAAAAGAAAAAAACATCTATAAAGCAGGTGTGCCAAAGAGCAAACTTTGGCACACTATACTGTGAATTGTTAAAATTTGTGTTACAAATTATTTTCTTTACATACCCTGCGGCATACCTTTACTCAATTGTGCCGCTGCATATTCCTTTGTTATACGACAGTTTTTTACTCCACTCGAAGGCACCTCGTACATTTTATCAAGCATGATGGTTTCTACGATGGAGCGCAGACCGCGTGCACCTAATTTATACTCTACGGCCTTATCGACGATAAAGTCGAGCACCTCCTTGTCGAAGGTCAGCTTAACATTATCCATCTCCATCAGTTTTATGTATTGCTTGATAATGGAATTTTTAGGCTTTGTAAGTATATTTCTCAAAGCATTTTTATCCAACGGATGCAAGGAGGTCAGAATAGGTAAACGCCCCACAATCTCGGGGATAAGTCCGAACGAGCGCAAATCCTGCGGAGTGACATATTTCATCATGTCATTTTTGTCGATACTCAGTTTGTTCTGCACCGAGTCGAATCCCACCACGTGGGTATTCAGGCGTTGCGCAATTTTTTTCTCGATTCCATCGAATGCTCCGCCACATATAAAAAGTATGTTGCGGGTGTTTACGGGAATCATCTTCTGGTCGGGGTGCTTACGTCCGCCTTGTGGAGGCACGTTCACAACCGAGCCCTCGAGCAGTTTCAGAAGCCCTTGTTGCACTCCCTCTCCGCTTACATCGCGTGTGATTGAGGGGTTGTCGCCCTTGCGGGCAATTTTATCTATCTCGTCGATAAACACTATCCCCCTCTCGGCTTCTTCCACTTTATAATCGGCCACCTGCAACAGACGGGTGAGAATGCTTTCTATATCTTCGCCAACATACCCGGCCTCTGTAAGAACCGTTGCATCCACTATTGTGAAAGGAACTTTAAGCAGGCGTGCAATGGTGCGTGCCAAAAGCGTTTTGCCGGTTCCCGTGCTTCCGACCATCACAATATTACTTTTTTCAATCTCTACGTCGTCGCCATTGCCATTCTGCATCAAGCGTTTGTAGTGATTGTAAACCGATACGGCGAGCGAGCATTTAGCCTCATCCTGCCCAATGACATATTCATCCAAGAAGGCTTTTATCTCTTTAGGCTTTGGCAACTCGGGAATAGAGAATGACGGTGTTACGGGAAGCATACTCTCTTCGCGCAATATTGTATAAGCCTGTTCAACGCAATTGTTACATATATAACCCTCAAGACCTGTCATGAGCAGTTCTACATCTGCCTCGTTTCTTCCACAGAAGCTGCAACGTCTCTTATTGTGTTTTTCTGCCATAGATTTACGGATTACTTTTGGCGTGTAAGCACACGGTCTATCATGCCATACTCTTGTGCCTCCTGCGATGTCATCCAATAGTCGCGATCGCCGTCGGCCCACACCTTTTCGTAGGATTGATGGCTGTGGTCGGATATTATTGTATACAGTTCTTTCTTCAGTTTCTGAATCTCACGAGCCGTAATCTCAATATCGCTGGCCTGTCCTTGCACTCCTCCAAGCGGTTGATGTATCATCACGCGGCTGTGTGTTAGTGCCGAGCGTTTGCCCTCTGTTCCTGCAACCAGCAGCACTGCTGCCATGCTTGCAGCCATTCCGGTGCAGATGGTTGCAACGTCGCTCGATATAAATTGCATGGTGTCGTAAATTCCCAAGCCTGCATATACGGAGCCGCCGGGGGAATTTATGTATATCGAAATATCCTTTCCGCTGTCAACCGAATCGAGATACAGCAACTGTGCTTGCAGAGTGTTGGCTGTATAATCATCTATCTGAGTTCCGAGGAAGATGATTCTATCGGCCATGAGGCGCGAGAACACATCCATCTGTGTCACATTTAGCTGACGTTCCTCAAGTATATAAGGATTCAGATATTGTGACTGCATCTTCATCACATCATCGAGCACCATTCCGTTTATGCCAAGGTGCTTTGTGGCATATTTTCTAAAATCATCTCTCTCCATACTCATCATTTTTTTGTTTAAATTATTTCACTTATATATATTAAGCGTTCTCGGACACCTTTTTGTTGAAGTCTTCAACAGATATGTTTTCTTCTTCGAGTGTCACCACGCCTTTTATCGCTGCAATAAGTTTAACATCTACTGCGCGGTTTATGAGTGCCTCACGTGTACGGTCTTGCTTGAGCATCTCTTTTGCATAGTTCTCAAGAAGGTCTTCGGGCATGTTAGCCATACCGTATTGTGCAAATTGGTCGCGTGTTGCTGCTTTTGCAACATTCAGCACATCTTCGTCGTTAATGCTAACGTTGAATTGCTTTGCCAGCTGCTCTTTAATAAGATGCCATGCAAGTTCGTCAAGACTCTTGCGGAAATCCTCATCGCTGACGGTATTCTCTTTGTCTGCTCTGTTTGCATCCATGATGCGACGTAACAATGCCTCGGGGAATTCCATTTGACCGATGCGGTTTTTCAGGTAACTGCGAACATCGAGCAAAAGTTTGTAGTCGCTCTCAACCTCGAAACGCTCTGCAAATTGTGCTGCAATCTTGGCACGGAATTCCTCTTCGCTCTTAACGGCATCTTTACCAAAGGCTGCATCAAATACTGTTTGGTTTATTTCGCTTGCCACAAAGCGTGTAATCTCGGTAACGGTGAATGTAAAATCGCCGTTCTTTGCAGCAACCTCGCTTTTTTCTACTTTCAAGAGAGATGATAGCTCAGCCTCGCTGCCATCGTAAGCTGCAAAGGGGTTGAAAGTGATAACATCATCAACCTTTGCGCCGGCAAAGAGTGCTTTCTGCTCATCGTTCTTCATATATGAAGGCATAAGCACTGCATCGCGAACATTAACACCCTCCTCGGCAATTTCGACAAGGTGTCCTTTGAGCATGTCGCCATTCTCGTAAGCCTCTACCTGCTTGTACTCGCCACAGCGCTGTGCATAGGCTTGCACCTGACCATCAATCATTTCGTCAGTAGGCTGTATACGATAATAGGCAAGTTTGTCGCTGCTGCTCAACGATGCGTCGAACTTGGGGGCAAGAGCTATATCAAATTCAAATGTGTAGTCTTTTCCATTAACAAAGTCTATCGCAGCCTGCTGCTCCTCTGAGGGCAGAGGCTCACCCAGCATATCTACTTTATTCTCCTTTATATACTCGAAAATCTTTGTTTGCAGAATTTTATTTATCTCTTCGGCTTTTACGGCTGTGCCATATTGTTTCTTAATAAGACCCATGGGCACCATTCCGGGACGAAAGCCGGGAATATTTGCCTTGCGACGGAAATTCTTCAGAGAGTTCTCTACCTGACCTGCATAGTCGGCCTCTGATACATTCACAACCAAACGTGCGCTGGTTGCGTCCAAATTTGTAAGTGTAAATTCCATATAATCAATTTTTAATAATACTCTAAGCCCAAATTACGGGCTGCAAAATTACAATTTATCGAGAAGAAAATCAAGTAAAAAAATAAATTTATTGACGGCACAACCTAAAGAAAGCGACAAAAAGCTCATTTAGATACGCTTTTTGTCGCTTTATGCACATCGCAAACAGAGCGGTAAACTACTCATCATCCATCTGGAAGTCTTTCTTGCGCAACACAAAATCGCGTCCAAGATACTTTTCGCGCACTATTGCATTGTCGGCAAGCACCTCCGGTGTACCTTCAAAGAGGATGCGCCCTTCAAAAAGCAGGTAGGCACGATCGGTTATATTAAGTGTCTCTTGCACATTGTGGTCGGTTATCAGAATACCTATATTCTTATCTTTTAGTTTCCACACTATATATTGAATGTCCTCGACTGCAATCGGGTCGACACCGGCAAACGGCTCGTCGAGCATTATAAACTTAGGGTCGATGGCCAGACAACGAGCAATCTCGGTGCGACGTCGTTCACCACCCGACAGGCGGCTGCCAAGATTCTTGCGCACCTTCTGAAGACGAAATTCCTCTATCAAACTTTCTAGTTTTTCCTTTTGATACTCTTTGGGTTTATCTGTAAGTTCAAGCACCGCTGCTATATTATCCTCGACACTCATATTACGGAACACGCTGGCCTCTTGCGCCAAATATCCTATACCTGCTCGAGCACGCTTATACACCGGATAGTCGGTTATCTCCATGTCATTAAGAAATATACGACCGCCATTGGGCACCACAAGCCCGGTTGTCATATAAAACGAGGTAGTCTTTCCGGCACCGTTAGGCCCCAACAAACCCACAATCTCGCCTTGCTTGACATCGAACGATACATTATTCACCACAGTGCGCTTGCCATAGCGCTTCACCAACCCCTCGGTGCGCAGCACCATACGCTGCTCCTCGGAGCCCTGCATCATATTTCCGTTTAAATTTTCCATATAGCGATAATATCAATGGGCGAAGATAATGCGAATTTAGGGTTTTTCCAAAAAATTACACAAGCAACAAACTTTTTGCAAGCTGTTTAAACTTATTTCCTTGATATTTTTACAGTTCTTTTTTATATACTAAAGTTCCCTGCTTTACAAAAGTTTTTCTGTTACTTTATATTACTTCCGAAATAAATCGAAAAACAACTTCTGAATAAACAATAAAAAATGTAACTTTGCACAGCTAATACAAGAGAAATCTTGTTTGTCTATAAACAGATGATTATTGCAGACTCCATAAGCACATTCGGCAAATATCTGATGCTCATGCGCAGAGTATTCGCCCGCCCCGAGAGCATAAAAATGTTCTTCAGACAATTCAGAATCGAACTTTACCAGCTGGGAGTAAATTCCATCCCCATAGTTTTGTTGATTTCCTTCTTCATTGGTGCCGTGATATGTATACAGATGAAGCTCAACATCGAGAGTGCATGGATGCCCAAATTTGTTGTAGGATATGCCACACGCGAAATTCTGATACTCGAATTCTCATCGTCCATCATGTGCCTGATACTGTCAGGCAAGGTTGGCTCCAACATAACATCGGAGATTGGCACCATGCGTGTGACACAACAGATTGACGCCATGGAGATAATGGGTGTAAATTCGGCAAACTTCCTGATACTGCCCAAGGTGACGGCTCTTATCACCATGATACCTATTTTGGTGATATTCAGTATCGGAGCCGGCATTGCAGGAGCATACGCAATAGGACTTTTCACAGGCATAATGACCCCCGACGACCTTACCACAGGCCTGCAATATGAGTTTTCACAGTGGTATGTGTGGTGCAGCATCATAAAATCGCTATTCTTTGCATTCATCATTTCCTCCGTTGCATCATACTACGGATATAGCGTCGAGGGCGGCTCCATCGAAGTGGGCAAAGCAAGCACCGACTCGGTGGTAAGTTGCAGCGTGCTCATACTTTTTGCCGACATAGTGTTAACCCAGTTACTCATGCAGTAATGATAGAGATAGCCAACATATCCAAGAGATTCGGCGACCAAACAGTGCTGAACAACATAAGCACCACTTTTGAGAGCGGAAAAACAAGTCTTATCATAGGACAGAGCGGAGCAGGAAAAACCGTACTTCTGAAATGTATCGTAGGATTGTTACAACCAGATGAAGGAGAGGTGATATTCGACGAGCGCAACATTTTGACATTCAACAAAAAGGAACGCCTGATGCTGCGCCGCGAAATGGGCATGCTGTTTCAGAGTGCCGCCCTATTTGACTCGATGAGTGTGTTAGAGAATGTTATGTTCCCATTGGAGATGTTCTCAGCAAAAAGCTACGACGAAAAGCTCAAACGCGCCCGCTTCTGCCTTGAGCGTGTGAACATGATTGAAGCACAAGACAAAAGCCCCGAAGAACTATCGGGCGGCATGCAGAAGCGAGCCGCAATTGCTCGCGCCATAGCCCTCGAACCGCGCTATCTCTTTTGCGACGAGCCAAATTCGGGGCTCGACCCACAGACATCGCTAATAATCGACAAGCTCATACACGAGATAACAGAAGAGTACAATATCACCACCATAGTAAACACGCACGATATGAACTCGGTGATGGGCATAGGCGACCACATAACATTCCTTGCCGGCGGACAGCTGTCGTGGGAGGGTACAAAAGACGAGATTCTTTACACCGATAACAAACAGCTGAACGATTTTCTATTCTCGTCCGACCTGCTTAAAAAAGTAAGAAAGAGCGAATTGTGATATTCGCTCTTTCTTACTTTTTTATATCTATGTTCAATAAACCGTCTGCAAACGATTTTATCTCCTTTCAAATTATTATAGGTCCGATTCAAAATCTGTTTAAATCTTATTTCGCTATTTTTTGAAAACTGTTTCAAAGTAGATTTTCTTTGTTATTTTGCAGCGAGTGCAGGCTTACATTCGAGATATATCTCAAATTTAGAAAACATTTCCCATAAAATTCAAACAGCTTCTTATACATCCCTAAAAAATAAGACAGCCCATTATTTCTGTCGGATGAATATATTCATGGGCACACCCGAAAAGTTCCACCTTTCGCGTATCTTATTTTCGAGAAAGCGTTTATACGGCTCCTTTATATATTGCGGAAGATTTGCAAAAAAGAGGAATGTGGGCACACGCTTCTCTGGCAGCTGCATGCAGTATTTTATCTTTATATACTTGCCCTTTATCGAAGGTGGCGGATAAGCCTCGATAAGCGGCAGCATCTCCTCGTTGAATTTTGCCGTAGACACTTTGGTCTTTGTGTGCAGATAAACCTCTTTGGCCATCTCCAACACTTTAAAAACACGCTGTTTGGTGACGGCCGAAGTGAATATTATGGGAAAATCCACAAAAGGTGCCACTCGCTCGCGTATCGCGTTCTCAAAGAATTTCATAACCTTTTCGCTCTTATCTTCAACAAGATCCCACTTATTAACTACCACAACCAATCCCTTCTGGTTGCGCTGTATAATGGAAAATATGTTCAAATCCTGAGACTCTATGCCGCGTGTGGCATCTATCATAAGTATACAGACATCGGAATTTTCTATTGCTCGTATCGAGCGCAGCACCGAATAGTATTCAATATCTTCGCTGACCTTGTTTTTCTTACGTATTCCGGCCGTATCGACAAGATAAAAATCGAATCCGAATTTTGTGTATCGTGTGAGAATGGAGTCGCGCGTGGTACCGGCAATATTTGTTACTATGTTGCGTTCTTCGCCAAGAAAAACGTTTATTATGGAACTTTTTCCGGCGTTAGGACGGCCCACAACCGCAAAGCGCGGAATATCATCCTCGGGAATCTCCTCGGCGTCTTTTGTGAATCGCGCCACTATTGCATCGAGCAAGTCTCCTGTGCCGCTTCCGTTGGCAGCCGATATGCAGTATATATCTCCGTCGATGCCCATGCTGTAAAATTCTGCCGAGGCATATTGCATTTCGTATGTATCGACTTTGTTTGCCACCACCAACACCGGTTTTTTCGATCGGCGTAACATTGCGGCCATTTCGTCGTCGAGGTCGGTGAGACCGTTCATGGCATCAACCACAAAGAGTATAACATCGGCCTCGTCCATGGCCAATGTCACCTGTTCGCGTATTGCCTCTTCAAATATATCATCCGAGTTCACCACCCAGCCGCCTGTATCTACCAGCGAAAATTCTTTTCCGCACCACAGGCAACGACCATACTGACGGTCGCGCGTTGTGCCGGCCTCGTCCGATATAATCGCCTGCTTAGTCTCTGTCAATCGGTTGAAAAGAGTCGATTTTCCCACATTGGGGCGACCCACTATCGCAACTAAATTTCCCATTTTTTTAATCTTTCCTGTCGTAACCGAAGCGACGCAACTGTCTCTCAGAATTGCGCCAATCCTTGTCGACCTTTACATATATTTCCAAAAATATTCTCTTTCCGAAGAATTTCTCAAGCTCGCGCCGGGCATCTGTGGCCACACGCTTGAGCGCCACACCCTCGCGGCCTATGATGATTCCCTTCTGCGAGTCGCGCTCCACATATATGAGTGCTTTTATATAGATGCTGCCATCTTTCTCTTTAAAGTGCTCTACGGCAGCTTCGCACACGTATGGTATCTCTTTATCGTAGTGCAAAAGAATTTTTTCGCGAATTATTTCGGTAACAAAAAAGCGTGCCGGCTTGTCGGTGAGTGCATCTTTGTCGAAATATGGGGGCGACGGTGGCAAAAGTTCCATTATACGACGCATCACTGTGTCGATATTGAATTTGGCAAGTGCCGATATTGGCAAAATCTCGGCTTCGGGGATTATCTCGTGCCACAGCTCGACTTTCTTCACAAGTTCTTGCTGATTGCTCAAGTCTATCTTGTTTATAAGCACCAATATGGGTACATCCGCTTTGCGAACTTCGGCTATGAAGTCACTGTTTTTCTCGGGGCTTTCCACCATGTCGGTCACATAAAGCAACACATCTGCATCGCGCAATGCGGAACGAGAGAAACGCAGCATGGCCTCTTGCAGCTTGTAGTTGGGCTTCAACACTCCGGGGGTATCAGAGAATACAATCTGAGCCTCTTCGGTATTCAGTATTCCCATTATTCGGTGACGTGTGGTTTGCGCTTTGAATGTGGCAATGGATATTCTCTCGCCAACCAACAGATTCATTAATGTGGACTTTCCCACATTGGGGTTGCCGACGATGTTTACAAAACCTGCTTTATGCATAATATACTATATTCAAAAACCGGATTTACTCTCTCTCGAGATTCTGCTTTAACCTATTTATGTTTTTAAGGGGAGGGACGTTTTACTCTTGTAAAACAGGCTGTATAGCTTTAACAATCTTTTTTAAAAAAAGGACGCACCTATCCTTTCACAGATGGTGCGTCCTTGTCTTTTACATACAAATAGCGGCCTGCGCCATTGACGCAGCCGGGCTAAGGGTCATTTTCAAACGGCAGCCGCTTTCTCTACAGCAAGCTTGCCTCTGTAATAACCACACGCACCGCAAACGGTGTGATAAACATGCCACTCGCCGCAGTTGGGGCAAATAGCCAATGTAGGTGCTACTGCCTTATCGTGAGTTCTTCTCTTGGCAGTTCTTGTCTTTGACTGTCTTCTTTTAGGATGTGCCATTTTTCTAACTTTTTAATTTATCTTTCTTAATTATCTTCATCTATATGTATCGCCTTAAGACTCTCCCAGCGTGGGTCAATCTGCTGCGCTACGTCACTGTCATCATAATCAGTGTCATCGGTCGTGTGCCCGTGCTTTTTGAGCCGCCCGGTCATCTCGTGGTTACACTTGCCCGGAGCATGCACACGCTTCATTGGGAGTGCAAGAGCAATAAATTCGTAAAGATACCATGCTATGTTAAAGTCGCCATCAGCCTCGGGGACTATTACAATGTCACCCTCGTCGGCATAATTATCGCCTAACTTCACATGCAATTCGTTCTCTGTTTCAACTTCTACAATGAGGTCGTCCAAGCACCTGTCACAAGGTACAATCACAGCCCCCGCCAAGGAGAATGTAAAGTTAAAAACATCGCGTTGCTTCTTCACCACCACATGAGCTTTCACTGCGCCTCGCTGAAATTCTTCGCCGTCTATATCTGCAAAAAAAGCATTGTCAAGGTCGAAATCCATCACAAGGGTCTCAGTTTTATGCCCTCTAAGGTCTATATTGTACTTATCAAATCTTCCCATCACCTAATAATATCATCCGTTTTAATTATATAAGTATTGCCTAAAGCAGTATAAAACCTTGGTATTTTCCGAATTTGCGCACAAAGATACAAATAAAATTTCGTACAACTCTCTGAAAAAGATAAAATATTATGTAAGGGTGCATTTTTTTACGCCCTCTTTAATCATTATTAGGGTTTACAGTTTATTATTTGCTATATAAAATCCAGTATTGCACAGTACTATTTTCTATTTTTTAAGTTCCAGACGGAATGTGGTTCCTTTGCCCTGTTCGGAACTTTTCACCCATATTCGTCCTTTGTGATACTGCTCCATGATGCGTTTGGCAAGTGAAAGCCCCAAACCCCAGCCTCTTTTTTTGGTGGTATATCCCGGCTCGAATACTGTGCGGAAGCGCGATTTTGCAATTCCTTTACCTGTGTCGTGCACCTCAACTATTGCATGGTCGGAATCCTGAGTGACAACAAATGTTATTGTGCCTACCCCGTCCATGGCATCAATGGCATTTTTACACAAATTCTCGAACACCCATTCGATGAGCGGAGCATTCATGCGCACCTCTAACGGACGCTTGGGAAATTTACAAACAAACTGCACTTTATCGGAGGTGCGGCGACGGAAGTAATCCACAACACGGTCTATAAGTTCCAATAAATCCTCAGATGTAGGCTCAGGCTTAGAGCCTATTTTTGAAAAGCGCTCGGCCACTGTTTGCAAGCGAGATACATCCTTGCTCATCTCACGCAGAAGTTCATCATCGGGGTATTTCTCTCCAAGCACCTCGTTCCACGCCATAAGAGAAGAGATTGGAGTACCCAACTGATGCGCTGTCTCTTTGGAAAGCCCCACCCACACCCTGTTCTGCTCGGCACGCTTGGAACTTATTATGGCCACAAGACAAACAAAAAAGAACAACAACACCACCAACAGTTGTATATACGGATAGTACGAGAGACGCCTAAGCAACAATGAATCGGCATAGCATACCTCGATATAATCATCCTCACCCATATCTATGCGTATTATATGATTATCACTACGCATTTTTGCCACCATCTGCATAAGAACAGCCAACGAGTCGCTCCCTTGAGGAATCTCAATGTTACGATGCGTGCTGATGGTTCCTCTGCTGTCTGTCACAACCACAGGAATAATCTCGTTGCCCATCAGCACAGCAAGCACAAGGTTGAGGTCGGTATTCTCGTCGGCACTGTTCAGTGAACGCATAGCCTCGGCCCACACTTTCATCTTATTTAGCTCCTCGGCCTTTAAATCCGATGTCAGAGAGTGCGACACATACAACGAGACCGCAGCTATTCCTGCTGCCAACACCACGAGTAATATCTTTATATGTCTGAAACCATTAGACCACTGCATAATTCAATATGATGTTCTTCGATTGTAAAAACGAAAAAAAACTTCATTTATTATAAGAAGCCGTTTTAATTTATATCCTTGTTTTTTTATAGGTGCTTTTTGATAATGTATTTCATTTTTTTTAGAGCCATGGCAGGCTATATAATCGCAAAAAGGGTAAAATGTAACAGACAACAGCAAAGAGAATAACACCCGATAACAACAGCAAATAAAAAGAACAAAAAGGCCAACGACTGAATAGAAGCAATAAAAAACCTTTATTTTCTAACATTTTCACACAAAAAAACACAAAAACATCAACACACTGTTGGAAAATTTACAAAAATTAAACATATTTGCAAAAAATACATCAAAGACATTAATCAATATTTAATCCATAAGTAAAAAAAAATGGCAACCATCAAATTCTACAAAAGCGAAGAGCAAGTACCATTGGAAATGCACAAAGTGCGCGTTGTTCAAAAACTATTCCTTCCACCGATAGAGGAACGAGTAAAAAAAATAAACGAAGCCGGAAACAACACCTTCCTTCTTCAGAATAAAGATGTATACATGGATATGCTCACCGACTCGGGAGTAAACGCCATGTCCGACAATCAAGTGGCAGCAATGTTCCAGGCCGACGACTCATACGCAGGCTCCGAGACATGCAATCGCCTAATAAAAGTAATAAAAGAGGTATTTGGAACAGAATACTTTCTTCCCGCACACCAAGGACGCGCATGCGAAAATATTTTGGCCGAAGCATTCGTCAAGCCCGGCGACGTTGTTCCCATGAACTTTCACTTCACCACAACAAAATCCCATATAACACGCAAAGGAGGTTCAGTTGTGGAATTAGTGCGCAAATGCGGCTTAGAGCCACAGAACAACGAACCTTTCAAAGGAAACTTCGACATACCCGCATTAGAGAAAGTCATAGCCGAAGTAGGTGCCGAACATATACCGTTTGTGCGCATCGAAGCAGGAACAAACCTGATAGGCGGTCAACCCCTCTCGCTTGAAAACATGCTGCAAGTAGCCGAAATATGCAAAAAGAACGGTATATTGAGCCTGCTCGACGCATCATTGTTGCAAGACAACCTATATTTCATAAAAACACGCGAAGAAGCGTGCAAAAACATGACCATACGCGAAATCACACGCACCCTATGCGACAAGATGGATTTAATATACTTCTCAAGCCGAAAATTAGGATTTGCGCGAGGAGGCGGCATTATCTCAAACAACGAAAAGCTCATCCTGAAGATGAAAGAATTCATTCCCCTCTACGAAGGATTCCTGACATACGGCGGAATGGAAGTACGCTCAATGGAAGCCATGGCAGTGGGTCTGTTAGAGACAATGGACGAAGAGATTATCAGCCAAGGACCGATGTTCATCGAACACCTTGTAAAGGAATTAGATTCATACGGAGTGCCCATGATATTGCCCGCAGGAGGCCTTGGAGCACACATCAATGCAATGGAATTTCTGAAAGACATCCCCCAAAGCGAGTACCCCGCAGGAGCCTTGGCAGCAGCCCTATACATCGCAGGCGGAATAAGAGGCATGGAGCGCGGTTCACTCTCTGAGCAACGCAACCCCGACGGCAGCGAACACTACTCCGACATGGAACTTGTGCGCCTGGCCTGCCCCCGTCGCGTGTTCACGCTATCACAAATAAAATATTGTGCCGACCGCGTAAAATGGCTATACGACAACAGACATCTGATTGGCGGACTGCGATGGGAAGAGGAACCCAGCGTACTACGTTTCTTCTTCGGACAGCTGCGCCCAATAGGAAATTGGCAAGAGAAACTTGCCGATAAATTCCGCGAAGACTTTGGCGACAGTCTATAATTTAAATTTAGAGCAGTATCAAGATACATAATCCGATACTGCTCTTTTTAAATCCACAAGAATGCTTGGAACACTTATAAACACAGCAACAATCATAGCAGGCAGCGCAATAGGGCACTATGCAAAAAAAATAATAAAACCCAAGTGGCAAAAAGCAATGTTCACAGCCATGGGATTAGCGGCAACGGCATTAGGCTTTAATGCAGTGAGCAACAATCTTCCCAAAAGCCAATACCCCGTACTATTTATAATAAGTTTAGCAATCGGAGGCCTTATTGGAACGATATTAGATATAGACGGAAGGTTCGATAGATTAGTCTCACGTCTCTCCTCCTCAAAGCTCTCTCAAGGCCTCTCAACAGGCATACTGCTCTACTGCATAGGAACGCTATCCATTGTCGGCCCGGTGATGAGCGCCCTGCGTGGCGACAACACATATCTCTTCACCAATGCCACCCTCGACCTGGTAACATCGGCAGTGCTTGCTGCAACCTACGGCATAGGAATGATACTTGCAGCGCCGGTGCTTTTTGTATGGCAAGCCTGCATATATATGCTTGCACGTCTGAGCGGCAATTTCATACCGGCCGACATGCTCACAGAAATTACAATCGTCGGCGGCATATTGATAGCATCATCCGGACTAAAGATATTAGAGATAAAAGATTGTAAAACACTTAATATGCTACCGGCCCTGCTTATACCTGCTATTTTCTTTGCCATAAAAAGCCTGTTTAAAATTTAAGCATACAGTGCTATTATATTGGAGAGAAGCAATAGGCCCACTCACACAAGAGACTACTGCAGATGATTAACACCCACACAAAATTCCCACCGAGCCGATAATTATACATTGAGCCTTAAAAAGATAATTTTTATAAGTATAAGGAAGCATGACTACATAAAACAAAATCGGCAAGCCATTGTGAGCTTGCCGATTTTGTAGCGAGAGTGGGTCACGATCCCACGACCTCCGGATTATGAATCCGACGCTCTAACCAGCTGAGCTATCTCGCCATTGAATTTTGCGCAGCAAAGGTAATACAATATTTTCACATAAACAAATATAAATAACAACTTTTCGCAAAAAGTTCACAAAAAACAGGTTTATTCTTTATTTGGAAAATTTCTCTCTAAAAAAAGCGACGGTGACCTACTCTACCAAAGGCTTGATGCAGTACCATCGGCCCACTTGTTGAAGAGGGGGATTAACGGCAGAGGGGTCACGTACCGCATAAAAATATACACACACAAAAAAGAAAGTCTCCGTTTTTTCTTGGAAACTCTCTCTGAAAAAAAGTGGCGATGACCTACTCTCCCATAGGCTTAATGCAGTACCATCGGCCCACTTGTTGAAGAGGGGGATTAACGGCAGAGCAGAGCCGTACCGCATGAAAATATATAAACAAAAAAAGAGAGTCTCCATTTTTTCTTGGAAACTCTCTCTAAAAAAAGTGGCGATGACCTACTCTCCCATAGGCTTAATGCAGTAGCATCGGCCCACTTGTTGAAGAGGGGGATTAACGGCAAAAAAAAGAGAGAGTCTCCGTTTTTCTTTGGAAACTCTCTCTGAAAAAAAGTGGCGATGACCTACTCTCCCACAACTTAATGCAGTACCATCGGCGCTGTCGGGCTTAACTTCTCTGTTCGGGATGG
>JAFSAT010000046.1 GCA_017442185.1 Bacteroidaceae bacterium | reverse complement strand
GGGAATAATTTTAGAAATTCTACCATAACCCATGCCGTCAGAGCGAAGTTCAACAACTTTACTCAAATACTTTTCCCTTTGAAGAATGTAACTACCCATTTTTTTAAATTTAATGAGTCAACTTTTTCCAGGGAAAGACAAGTGCTCCCAAAAGTTAAACACAAAACTTTTGGGGGCACTTCATTACCTAAAGTAACACCTTAATAAAAAAGATCCCTCAGCAAACGCAATTCCTCCTCATTTGCCCCACGTTCCACCATCGTCTCCTTATCCTGTTCCATCATTTGCAGAAACCTCTCAGTATTTCCACATAATCCCTCGGCACGTTTATACAGAGAAAAAGCTACATCACGCTTATCATCAATCCACTCAACATGAGCCGCATTCATAAAATCCTCACATCCGGCCTTAGGATGTTGCATCAACTTAGCATAATAATGTCGAGCCTGTGCATAGTTACCGGTGAGGAATGAGCACCAAGCTATGGCCCTCCACGAGCGAATCGACCCGGAATCGATATATTCAACCTTAAAGAATCGTTCAAAAGCCTCATCATAACGTTTGAGAGCAGCAAGACATTCTCCTGTTTGAAGCAGCAAGGAACGATTCTCGGGAGCAACAGCCTCAGTTGCAGTATAGTAGTGAAGCGCACTCTCAAAATCCCCCATCAACCGGTAGCACTGTGCAATATGTCGCATAGTCCAAAGGCTGTCCGGTGCAATAATGTCCGCCTTTGTATAATATTCAACCGCCTTTTTACAGTCCCCGCTTTTTTGCAGGCAATAGCCCATTTTCTGATAAAATTCAGCATCTAAATTACCCATGCTTCTCTCTTCGAGCATAGTTCCCGCGTGGAATGCTTCTGTATAATACTCCTTCTCTATCAAATAGTGGAACATACGAAGCATAGATTCGGGGTGGTCAATTAGGAATAACAGATGGTGGCTTTCCAACATATTCAGCGACAGCGAGAAAGGGTCAGTAAATTCCTTGCGGTGGCGTGACAACTTGAAGAAACGGTACAAGTCCTGAATATACTGATTACTCATAGTTTCGGCCTCACGTTCCTTATAAGCACTGTTCATTGTGTCAGGCCCGTCACCATCACTTCCACCATTGTCGGCAATCTGTTGCTGCATCATTTCGCGCTGTTCACGAGGAACCTGTTTAAAAGTCAGGCAGAAAGAATACTTGTCACTGTTGCAAAAGAATCGCGAAGCACAAATAGCGTTCAGCAGATTTTTTGAATTATGTCGCTCTTTCGGTATTATCTCGGCAACCTCGGGAACCTCAAGGTCGAATGGTCGGAACCAATTACACATCTCCTCGAAGAAAGGGAAACGCTTCAGTTGCGAGAATGTGCTCATATAAACATCAGCTCCCTCAATCTGCCATTTGGCCATTTCGTCGAGTTTCTCTTTTATCTCGTCATTCTTTATCCAATCTTTCCATTCAGGATTTTGTTCCTCCTCGTCAATCTCCTTTATCACCTCCATACCCAGCTTTCCACTGTTCAGATGCGGATTTTTCATCATGGCAGGAATTATCTCCTCTCTCATTTTGCGGTCAATCTTTTGTGTCTCTCGGCAGCGCAGAAGCTGAATCTGAATGGTGCGTATACGTTGTGTTATTGTTTCGCAGTCGTTAAGACTTTGAAGAGCATACAGCAGTTCGGGATAACACTCAATGCGGCTCTCATAATACATCAGCACAATAATCAGCCCGACAAGAGCACGAACAGCCGTCAGCGTCTCCTCTTCTTGAGCAATGCGGCACAGAAGGATCGCTTTTTGCGGTTCGAAGCATTTTAGAAGTCCCAGCGTGATTGCGCTCACTAATGTTGCGCGGTCAGTCAGGCGCAATGTTCTGTCAGTGATTATAGAAAAAACCTCCTCACAGTCGCTGCTTTTCCATCCGCAGCTTGTCCACAAACGATAGAATATCTCCCGCAACAGATATTCATGTTGTTGAATAAGACTGTTGTTTGCTTTATCATTCTCCGGCGATGGTATCATGTGCAGCAGCGACCTGTTCTCTTCATTTGCGGATAAGCGTTTGTGCAGAGTGTGTGCATCGGTGCTGTTGCCATAGGTGCGGCGGTAACGCGAGTAGAGCTGTTGCGGCTCCTGCATCAGCTCCATCATGGCCCATTCGTCGTTCAGTATATAACACTCTCCCATCAGACTGCGATAAAGTTTCAGACGATTAGGGTCGGGCATTCCTTTGCGCAGATATTCCAACATATAGTTGTACGACGTTTGAATCTCAGTGAGGCGCGTATATAATTGCCAATCACTATCGGCAGTGATGAATCCCGCAAGCATGTCGATAGCCTGCTTAAGTCGTCCTTGCTGCAATAGTGCAGTCACACGCTGTTGTAAATCTTTGCTGTTGCCCATAGGTTATACCTTTTTTCTTGATTATTCAACAAACGGGAGTGACTTTTTGGTCACTCCCGTTTGTAAAGTGATTATATGGGATTATTCGCCCTTGATGGCTGCAACGCCCGGAAGCACCTTACCCTCGATAGCCTCCAACAGAGCACCTCCGCCTGTTGAGATGTAAGATACCTTGTCGGCCATTCCGAACTTATTGATGCAGGCAACAGAGTCGCCACCACCGATGAGTGAGAATGCACCCTCGCTTGTAGCCTTAGCGATAGCCTCGGCAATTGCACGTGAACCATCAGTGAAGTTATCAAACTCAAATACACCGGCGGGGCCGTTCCATAGGATAGTCTTAGCTCCCTCGATGGCTGCCGCAAACAATTTGCGTGTTTCGGGACCTGCGTCGAGACCTTCCCAACCCTCGGGAATTGCACCGGCAGGAACAACCTGAGTGTTAGCATCGTTAGAGAAGTCGTCGGCAGCTACACAGTCGGTTCCAAGTACAAGGTTCACACCCTTAGCCTTAGCCTGTGCCATGATGTCGAGTGCAAGCTCCAACTTATCATCCTCTACAATTGACTTACCAATATGACCGCCCTGTGCCTTTGCAAATGTATATGTCATACCACCGCAAAGAATCAAGTTGTCAACCTTATCCATAAGATTCTCTATGATACCAATCTTTGTTGATACCTTTGAACCACCCATGATGGCAGTGAAGGGACGTTTGATATCTTTGAGAATGTTGTCAACAGCCTGCACCTCTTTTTCCATCAGATAGCCGAGCATCTTATTGTCTGCATCAAAATAGTCGGCAACAACGGCTGTCGATGCGTGACGGCGGTGAGCTGTTCCGAATGCGTCGTTGATGTAGCAATCGGCGTATGATGCAAGAGTCTTAGCAAATTCTTTCTGAGATTCCTTCATTGCTTTCTTTGCATCGTTGTATGCGGGGTCTTCCTTGTCAATTCCAACAGGCTTGCCCTCCTCCTCGGGATAGAAACGCAGATTCTCGAGCATGAGCACCTCGCCGGGTTTGAGTGCTGCTGCAGCCTCGGCAGCCTTGGCGCAATCAGGTGCAAACTGAACGGCTACGCCCAATTTCTCCGATACAGCGTCAACAATCTGGCTGAGAGAGTACTTTGCATTTACTTTACCCTTGGGCTTACCCATGTGAGACATTATGATGAGAGCGCCACCGTCGGCCAGCACTTTCTTCAGTGTGGGCAATGCTCCGCGTATGCGGGTGTCATCAGTGATTTTTCCCTCCTCGTTCAAGGGTACGTTGAAATCAACACGCACGATTGCCTTTTTTCCGGCAAAATTGTAATTGTCAATTGTCATGGTCGTTAATATATTATAGTTAATAAATGATTTGTTGTTTTTTTAAAATTTTAAGGAAGTGTTTTTTTATGATTATAAACAAATTCTTAATCCTATTCTGCAAAATTACTATTTTAAAATAAATAATTGCAGAATATTCCGTTTATTTTTTTATTTGATTGCCATATTCCCGACAAATATCAGTCAGTCCACAAGATGAGCAATCGGGTGTTCGTGCTTTGCACACATAGCGTCCGTGCAGAATCAGCCAATGGTGAGCTTTGGGTATAATCTCCTGCGGAATATATTTTACAAGTTCCATTTCGACGCTGTATGGCGTTGTGCAGCGTTTGGGCACAAGTCCAATTCTGTGGCTCACACGAAAAACATGTGTGTCAACAGCCATTGCCGATTTGTTGAACACCACCGATTGTATCACGTTTGCAGTTTTTCGTCCTACACCCGGCAACGTTACAAGCTCTTCGAGTGTCTCGGGAACCTCACCGCCAAAATCGCTGCACAGTTTCCGGGCCATTCCCACAAGATGCTTGGCTTTGTTGTTGGGATATGATACACTCTTTATGTAATTATATATTTCGTCGGGATGTGCAAGCGACATCTCCTCGGGAGTAGAGTAGCGTGCCATAAGATCCGGGGTTACCATGTTGACACGTTTGTCGGTACATTGTGCCGAGAGTATCACTGCCACAAGAAGACTGAAAGGAGTATCATAGTTTAGTTCTGTCTCAGCCACAGGCATAGCCTTTTCAAAATACTCCAAGGTGTATTTGTATAAGTCCGTCTTTTTCATCTGTGTAGCAATGTTATATGTTCAATTCCCTTATCTCGCAATTATCCATGAGCGGAATATCGTAGTAAGGCTTGCCCTCAATCACCCCTTGCAGAGTTTTGCAGAAAAAACCGTGGCTGAAGACAAGCAACCGCTTGCCCGGATATAACCTTTTTGCATACTCGATGAATTTTATGGCTCTCTCGCGCACAGCCTGATTGCTTTCCACAGATTCGTTCAGTGTTGCACCCTCAATTTTTGTGCCGGTGAGATTGCCAAGGTCACGTTCCCTCAAAAGAGGCATATACGCTATTTCGTCGGCCATGATGTGACCGGTCAGAGCAATGGCGGCTGTATCTCTACAACGTTTGAGGTCGCTGCACAGTATTGCATCGAATTGTAGTTTCTCAATCTTGGGGCGTAACATTCTGGCTTGCTCTCGTCCCAAGATAGATAAGTGTCCATCAGTCTGTCCTTGAAACAGTCCTTGGGCATTCTCCTCGGTTTGCCCGTGCCGTGTCAGGTATATTGTTGTTTTTTCTTTCATTATTCTACCTTTAATATATATATACTGTAAACAGGCGGTCGCATGCACTGCGGCCGCCTGTTTTATGTCAGTGTTATTGAGAAAATCTCCGAGATAAGCCTGCACTCGCTGCAAAATAATAAAGCAAACTTTATTTATTTAGCTCGATTGTCACTATCTCAGTTTTTTATTTTTTGCCGGCCGCTTGTCAGTTGGCACTCTCGAAGAGCCTTAGGAAGCGCACGTCGTTCTCGCTGAAGAGACGAAGATCCTTTACCTGATATTTTAGGTTGGTGATACGCTCCACACCCATACCGAATGCATATCCTGAATACTCTTTACTGTCTATTCCGCAAAGGTCGAGCACATTGGGGTCTACCATGCCGCAGCCTAAAATCTCAACCCATCCTGTTCCTTTGCAGAATGGGCATCCTTTTCCACCGCAGATGTTACAACTTATATCCATTTCGGCCGATGGCTCGGTGAATGGGAAATATGATGGGCGCAGACGAATCTTTGTATCAGTGCCGAACATCTCTTTTGCAAAAAGCAACAGCACCTGTTTGAGGTCGGTGAATGATACATTCTTGTCTATATACAAACCCTCAACCTGATGGAAGAAACAGTGTGCGCGATAGCTTATGGCCTCGTTGCGATATACACGTCCCGGTGCAATTATGCGAATAGGGGGCTTGCTTGCCTCCATTACACGACTTTGAACACTGCTTGTGTGTGTGCGCAATATTATATCGGGGTGTGCCTCCACAAAAAAGGTATCTTGCATGTCTCGTGCAGGATGGTCTTCGGCAAAATTCATCGACGAGAATACATGCCAATCATCCTCAACCTCCACACCGTCGGCAATAGAGAATCCCAAACGGGCAAAAATGTCTACAATCTCATTCTTTACAATCGACAGAGGGTGTCGCGTGCCCAAACGTGTGGGATACGAACTGCGTGTGAGGTCAATCTCGCACACCTCCTCCTCTTTGTTTGCCAAATTCTCCTTAAGAGTGTTGAATTGCTCCTGAATAGCATTTTTCAGTTCGTTGAGACGCACGCCCACCTCGCGTTTCTGCTCGGCGGGAACCTCGCGAAACTGTGCCATGAGAGTGTTGATGATACCTTTCTTGCTCAAATATTTCAGACGCAATGCTTCAAGCTCTTCTGCGTTTCCGGCAGTGAGACCTTTCACCTCCTGCATAAGCAGCTTTATCTGTTCTAACATATCTTAATTTTGTTTTAATATTATCTTCTTAATGAAAAACCTTGCGAAGTTAATAATTTATGCCGAGATAAAGAACAGCGCATCTCTATTATTTATCACAACCTCACAATATTTGCACTATAATCGCCCTGAAGAATATAAAAAATATAAAATTTAAACAGCTACTTATTTGAATGTTGATTTTTTTTTGCCAACTTCGCACTCTATATTCTTAAAAACTGTTTTTTTATATTGTCAACTGTAAAAACCGAAAAGTCGGTTGGGGGATATATTCATTGCAGTTTGTTGTAGAGAAGAGCAAAAAACGAGAACTATGGAATATCTTGAAATTGATCGTGGTGTAGAGGAACTGCTTGCCATTCTCTCTCGCCGTCTCGAGGCCGAAGATGTCAGACGCATCAAAGAGGCCTATCTTTTGGCAAAAGAGGCGCACAAAGACCAGCGGCGCAAATCGGGCGAGCCATACATTATGCACCCGCTTGCCGTGGCACGTATAGTTGCCGAAGAATTGGGCTTGGGAGCCGACCCCATAATTGCAGCATTTCTGCATGATGTGGTCGAAGATACACTTTACACCATAGAAGATATAAGAGAGCGTTTCGGCGACGACGTTGCATTTCTTGTGAACGTGGTGACAAAGAAAAAGAAAAAACACTACGAAGCCACAAAGCAGATAGATAATTACAAACAGATGCTCGACTCTTTACAGTATGACATACGAGCACTGCTTATAAAACTTGCCGACCGTTTGCACAACATGCGCACGTTAAGCAGCATGCGTCCCGACAAGCAGATGAAGATAGCCGGAGAGACAGACTACTTCTATGCACCCTTGGCCCATCGCTTGGGACTATATCACATAAAGCGCGAATTAGAGAATTTGTCGTTCCGCTTTCGCTGTCCCCGCGATTACGCCATGATGTTTGAACTTGTTGAGAAAGAACGACTTGAAAAAGAGACAAAATTGGCGCCATTCATGGCAAAAGTCGAGAAGATGCTCGAAGACAACGACATAATGTTGGCACGCACCGAAATAGTATGTCGCGGACCATACAGCACATGGAAAAAAATGCACTCCTCGGGCTGCGACTACAATCATGTCGAAGGCAAATTCTACGTGCGCATCATATATCCCTACGGTCACGACTACTCCGAGAAAGACATGAGCCTTAAGATATACTCCATGCTCACCGACCGCTTCAAAGAAAAGCCCGGCAGCGTTGCCAACTACATAGACTCTCCCAAAGAGAACGGCTACCAGAGCTTTCATGTAAAACTACTCACCGATGCAGGTACATGGGAAGAGGTTCACATCTCCTCGGAGCGCATGGTGCGCAAGTCACAATTCGGTTGCCTCTCCGAGCGAAACGAAGGCAACATTGCCAATTGGATAGAAAAATTCAAGCAATTGCTCAAAGATATAGCCAATCATCGCAAAGAGGTGGAATATATGGACGGAATAACATCCTCGTTCTACAACGACGACATAACAGTGTTTACCCCCGATGGTAAAGCCGTTATACTGCCCAAAGATGCCACAGCATTGGACTTTGCATTCGAGATACACAGCAAGCTGGGCGAGCATGCACAATATGCAAGGGTTAACGGCCGTTTATGCTCTGTAAAAACAGTGCTTGCATCGGGCGACTGCATAGAGATTGGCACCAACGAAAATATTGTTGCCACACGCGATTGGCTCAACCATGTGATGACATATAAAGCAAAAACCCATTTGCACGCAATAATAAACAAGCAGAAATCCATTCCCTACCAACGTTGCGAAAATTGCCACCCCCTGCCCGGAGACGAGGTTATAGGCTTTAAGAGTGAAGATGGAAAAATAATACTTCATCGTCGCGACTGTAAATCGGCAATACGCCTGGCCTCGCAAAAAGGCGACGATATTGTGGCCGTAAACTTTGAAGAGGACATGGACTTTCTCTATCCCACACGCATTGTTGTCACAGCAATAGACCGCTACCATCTGCTGAGCGATCTTATAGATTGCATCACCAACCGTCTTAAATTATCGCTTACACGCATATTAACAGAGAGTGTCGATGAAATTGTCACCTGCACAATGGACTTCAGAGTACACTCCTCGGCCGAATTGCAAGAGGCTATAAACAGCATCTCCTCCATAGATTCGGTCGAAGAGGTTAAGTTGATGAATATTACAGAATAAAAGACACCACAGAGTCACAATACTTTATGTGAAAAGATTAACGGCGTTGATTAAATAACATAAAATTACAAAATAATGAAGAAACACCTTATTACAACAGTATTGCTCATTCTTGCAACAATAAGCGTGCAAGCCAACAACGAGAGCATAGAAAAAATGCTTAGCGAAATAAGCGCAATCTCAAGCTATCAAAAGATTGAGAAGAAAGACTCATTGCGTGCCTACTATCTTATGAAGTTCACGCAGCTGCTCGACCCTGAAAATGCCGCAGATGGCACATTTGAGCAACGCGTGATGTTAGGACATCGCGGATTCGACCGCCCCATGGTTATAGTCACAGAAGGGTACGGTGCCGACTATGCGTTCAATAGTCCCAAATATATGGAGGAACTGACCCGTTTGCTCGATGCAAACATCCTCTTTGTGGAGTATCGCTTCTTTTCACAATCAAAGCCCGTTCCCTGCAATTGGGATTATATGACAATCGCCAATTCCATGCACGATTATCATGCCATAGTCACAGCCTTCAAAGAGTATTATACAAAAAAATGGGCAGCCACAGGTATAAGCAAAGGCGGTTCCACCACAATGTTCTATCGTGCATACTACCCCAATGATGTTGACGTATCAGTGCCCTATGTCGCACCATTGAGCTGCGCCCTCGAGGATGGACGCCACGAATCGTTCCTGGAACAAGCCTCCACAAAAGCAGCCCGCGATGCAATACGCAATTTCCAGTTCCGCCTTCTCGAAGAAAAAGAACAAATGCTCCCTCTCTTCGACAGCTATTGCCTTTCAAAGGATTACACCTTTTACGTGCCTACATCAGTAATTTACGACCTGTGTGTGCTCGAATATCAATTCTCATTCTGGCAGTGGGGTATGCCCGTAGCCAATATTCCTCCTGCAACGGCAAGTGTCGACGAAGCCTTTTCATATCTTATAAAAAATTGCGAGCCGGGATACTTCTCGCGTAAAAACGACCTCGAATCTTTCTCGGTGCAAGCCGTCAAAGACTTTGGCTATTATGGATATTTTGCCGACCCATTCAAAAAATATATTGATGTTGACGATGTCGAGGGTTACTACAAACGTGTGATGCTTCCCGCAGAGTGGGCCGACACAGAATTTGACGACTACAATTACCGCTTCGTAACCGATTTTCTCACAGAAAACGACCCCAAGATGATTTTCATATATGGCGAATGGGATCCATGGACAGCGAGCGGTGTAACATGGCTGCGCGACCGTAACAAGCAGAATATAAAAATATATATCGAACCCGACGGCAGTCACAGAGCACGTATCGGCACCATGCCCGAAGATGTTCAAAAAGAGATTCTCGACACACTGAACGAGTGGATGCAGTATCGTTGATGGCAGCACTTACATTAGAACATTTATCAGTAGGGTACACCCATAATAGGCATAACGTGCCTATTATGGGTGTAATAAATGCAGAACTTGCAGGTGGCGAACTTGTGGCTTTGATAGGAGCGAACGGTGCAGGAAAATCCACCTTGTTGCGCACATTATCGGGGTTCATGCCACCTCTGGGCGGAAGCATTACATACCCCGATGGCAAGCCTGGCATACGCACTGCCTCCGAACTATCCACACAACTTTCCGTTGTTCTTACGGGTAACGGAAACATACATGGTCTCACTGTGCGCGAGGTGGTGGCCCTTGGGCGCACACCTTATACCGGTTTTCTCGGCAGGCGACGCAGGCACGATGACGATATTGTGGAGCGTGCAATGGAACAGGTGAACATCTCCCATCTTGCTCACAGACGCATAGATGCGTTGAGCGACGGTGAGCGTCAAAAGGCTATGATAGCAAAAGCACTAACGCAAGAAACCCCTGTGATGATACTTGACGAACCTACGGCATTCTTGGATTTTGGCAGCAGAGTGGAGCTGTTTCGTTTGCTGCAAAAGTCGGCACACCACGACGGTAAGGCAGTGCTTGTATCTACCCACGACATTGAACTTGCTCTTCAGCTTGCCGATAAACTGTGGCTTATACACCAACGATGCTTATATTCGGGAAGTGTCGACGAACTTGTCGACAACGGCATTTTCCTGAAATTCATCGAGGCGGATGGCATACACTATAACATAGCCGAGAAAAAAATAGAAATAAGCAGTCTCTGAGATTCAAACAGTCTATTATTCTTCGGCAGCGGCTCTTACAATAGCCAAAATTTCGTCGCCATATTTTTCTACACTTTTTTTACCTATTGAGGGGATTCTGAGCAGAGTGTGTTTGTCCCTTGGCTCATTGTTTGCTATCCCTATTATTGCTCTTTGATGCATTATGCAGTAGGCCGGCAGTCCTTGCTCCCTCATTTTTTCGGTGCGCCAGGCTATCAGTTTTTTATAGAGACGAGGATTCTGTATATCTTTTGTGACCTTTATACTCTCTTCTTTGTGTGCTTTTTTCTCTTTATGCTTTTTTGTTGCAGAATTACCCTCCTCGGGCATTATCATAGCCTTCTTTCTTAAAAAATCGTTTACCCTCATCCCATTTTCTGCCACATACATCAAAAGAGCAATCCTATATTCCAGAATTTCAATAAATTCGCCAAAATGCTTTTCTATCTTCTTTTTCAGCTCTCTGTTATCTGTGGGTAGATTTGTTTCTGAAACAAGCGTGTGCAGCGGAGTTAGTTCTCCGGCAAAATAAGCAGCACCTTTTTTAAGGCGCTCACGCAGCACAGGGTCTTCGTTATAATCAGCGACACTTTCGATTATTTTTGTATATTGAATGTGAAACCTATCTGCCACTGCCAAAATCTTTTCATTGAAAGTAGATTCAAAATTTCTGTATCTCGATAATAGTGCAGGCATCACCTTGTAGAAATGCTCTTCGATAATGCGCAACAATGTTCCGTATCTTAGCCACAAAGCCTTGAACCCGAATAATTCTTCACAAAGTGTTCCGAAATAGCGTCGTTGCATGCGCTGTATATCCTCATCATTTATTGTTTGACGCATTTGTGTCTCGCTGTATTTTGATACGGCACTGTCTGTTATTATGGCTGTGGGAGTGAGGGGTGTTTCCAATATGAGTCCTTCGAGACTTTTGCATCGGCTCAGAGCAACGTATGCCTGTCCGTGTGCAAACGATTTTTCTGTGTCTATTATTGCATGTTCAAATGTCAATCCTTGGCTTTTGTGTATTGTTATTGCCCACGCTGTTTTAACAGGAAATTGAGTGAAAGTCCCTTCGACCTCTTCGGTTATCTCTTTTGTTTCCTCATTGAGGGTGTAACGTGTGTTTGTCCAATTTTCGCGTTCCACCTTTATCTCGGTGCTGCCGCTTTTTACCGTTAGGCCTGTGTCGTCTATTGCCGATACTTCGCCTAACATTCCATTATAGTAGCGTTTGGCTGGTGTGTGGTCGTTTTTTATAAACATCACCTGTGCGCCTTTTTTCAGTGTCAGAAGGTGGTCGGTGGGGTAGGAGTATTCGGGAAAGTTACCGCTTATTTCTGCCCTGAAAGAGTAGGCTCGAGAGGGCAGTTTGGCAAGTTCCGCTTCGTTTACCTGTTGGGCTTGTGCATTGTGTGTGGTGAGGCGAATATAGTGCTCTTCTCTTCGTGGCGTGTACCCCGGCATGTAGCGTTTGTTAAGTGTGGCAAGAGTGGCGGCGGTGGCTTTGTTTGTTCTTATGCTGTTCAACAGGCTCAAGAAGAGTGTATCACTCTGTCGGTATACCTGTTTTAGTTCTATCACTGCATAGTCGGTCTCTTGCAGTGCTTTGCTGCTGAAGAAGTAGGGTGTTTCGTAGAATTTGCTCAGTATTGCCCACTCCTCATCTTTTACAACCGGAGCAAGCTGTTGCAGGTCGCCGATAAGCAATAGCTGCACTCCGCCAAAAGGACGATTCCTGTCCCTGTGCAGACGCATCACATAGTCTATTGCATCCAAAAGGTCTGCACGCACCATGCTTATCTCGTCAATCACCAGAAGATCCATGCAGCGCAAGATGCGTTTTTTCTCCTTGCCGAAACGATAAATCTGTTTTGCGGTTCGCAGCACGGCATCGGGTACAAAAGGGGCAAACGGCAGTTGAAAGAATGAGTGTATCGTTACACCGCCTGCATTTATGGCTGCAATGCCGGTGGGTGCCACTACCACGATGCGTTTGTGAGACTTTTTTTTCAGCGTCTTTAGAAACGTTGTTTTTCCTGTTCCGGCCTTTCCTGTCAGAAAGAGGTTTGTGTCGGTGTTTTCGGCAATTTGTCGGGCGTGTATAAGTTCAATGTTTGTTTCGGTGTGCATGGTAGGCTTCTGCTGTTTGCTGTGCGAAGATACTAACAAACAAGCGAAATAAAATAATGTCAGCTTTATTATTTTGAAGCGAGTGGGATATTATTTTCCGGATTAACAAAAAGATATGCTACCATCATTCTTAGTCTCGTATGCCTGTAATTTGTACTCTTTTGTATAATTTTTTTACATTCAAGAGTAAATTAAATATAAAAATTGCACAAATTGGAACTGTTTGTGCAAATTTAAAATCCTTTTTTATTTACATTTGCTGCACAAAAAGAACAAATTTAATCATTATTTATTAAATCATGCATAATTTTATCAGTACATTTCAAGAGAGCGTAAAGGCTTGTTGGGATTTCCCGGCAGTGAGCGATTATAAAGGCATTACAAGAACATATGCAGAATTGGCCGAAGAGATTGAGACTATGCACCTTGTGTGGCGTGCAGCCGGTCTTGAGCAAGGAGATAAAATTTCTCTCAATGCACGCAGCAGTGCCAATTGGGCAATGATTTTTATGGCAGTAACGTCAGGCGGATTTGTTGCTTGTCAGTTATTTAACGGATTTACTCCTGCCGACACTCAGAAATTTGTTCATCACTCCGACAGTAGAATACTTTTTACGGAAAAGGGTATTTTCGAGGGTATGGATTTTGAGGCAATGCCTCAGCTCATTGCGGTGTTTGATACAAAAAGCATGGAATTGCTTGCGAGCCGCGGCGATTTTTCACGGATATATGCAAACAGAGAGGAGCTGTTTAAGCAGGCACATCCCAACGGTTTCACCGCCGACAGTGTTAACTATTCTTTGCGTGGAATGGATGAACTTTGCTGTCTGAATTATACGTCGGGTTCAACAGGCAACCCCAAAGGTGTGATGCTCACGGTGCGCAACATAAGCAGCAACGTAGATTTGATCCCCGCTCATTTCCCTTATCGTCGCGGTGACAGCTATTTGAGCATACTGCCCTTTGCGCATATCTTCGGACTCTTGTATGATATGCTTATTTGTATGTGTTCGGGAATGCATCTGACGGTGTTAGGGTTGCCGCCTGCACCTACCATCCTTAAAGAGGCCATGCAGCAAGTGCGTCCTCGTGTGGCTATGATGGTGCCTCTTGTGCTCAATAAGATGGCCGACTATGCAATTGGCGAATTTGTGCGTAGCAAGACAGGTGAAGCGCGTTTGGCCGATTATAAGCATCATCCTGAATTTTGTTCAGCGTTGCGCACTATAATGATGTCCTATTTAGGTGGTAATGTGGAGCTTATTGTTACAGGAGGAGCTGCAATTCCCGAGAATCTTGAGCAGTTGCTCATTATAAAGTTGGAGCTTCCGCTTGTCACCGGCTATGGCATGACTGAGTGCGCTCCTACAATCTCATTGGGGCATTTGGGAAAATACAAGGTTAAATCGTGTGGCGAAATTGTTGAGCGTATGCAAGTGTATATAGATTCGCCCGATCCACGTAACACAGTAGGTGAAGTGTGGGTGAAGGGTGATAATACATTTGTGGGATATTATAAAAATCCCGAGGCAGACAAGGAGGTATTCACCACCGACGGATGGTTCCGCACCGGCGACCTTGGTACATTGGATAAAGATAATACATTGTTCTTGGTGGGACGTTGCAAGAGCATGCTTCTTGCTACAAACGGACAAAATATATATCCCGAGGAGATAGAGGTCAAACTTAACGTCTTGCCCTATGTGCAAGAATCCATCATTGTGCAACGCGGCGAGAGGTTTGTGGCACTCATTGTTCCGAATGCCGAACTTCTTGCATCGGCAAATATGGGTGCCGATACACTTGCGGCTGTGATGGAGCAGAATATAGTCTCTTTGAATTCCGTAATTCCCACCTATGCACAGATTTCAGGTTACGAACTTCAGGATGCACCATTTGCAAAGACACCCAAGGGAAGCATTAAAAGATTTATGTATAGCTGATTGTTGAACAACCATAAATATTGCCGACCGAAAAATATTGTGAGTATTTTTCGGTCGGCTTAAGTTTCTGTTATGTTTATTTTTATGTAGCAGTGTTGTTTTACTCTGCATCATACGATATAAATGCAAAAAGACCGTTTCTTATCGCTCCTCTTTCCATAGTACTGTTTCGCCTTGTTGCAAAGAGCGTTGCACATCTATTATACGCTGGTTGCTGCTTCCTCGAAAAAGAAGTTTTTCGTCCTTGAGTGCTTCCACGAATCTGCCGTCCACTAAAATATCTATGTATTTGAGCAGTTCGCGTTGTTTGTCGTTCTCCATTATCTCTTCAAATAGAAATCCCGTATAGCACCAGATGTTTTTATTGGTACGTTTTTTTATTGTGCGTGCAAGCTCGGCGAATCCTTCGGGTTGAAACATAGGGTCGCCACCGCTGAAAGTCACGTCGGAGAATATGGCTTCCTCTATTGGGCGCATAATATCTTCGATGTCGGTGTAATGTCCGTTCTTTATATCCCACGATTGGGGATTGTGGCATCCGGGACATCGGTTGGGACAGCCTGCACAGTATATCGAGGTTCGTAGGCCCGGGCCGTCTACCGTGGTATCTTGCACAATCTCTAATATGGATATAGCGACAGACATTCTACTCGTGTATTATGCGGTCGTTCAACTCGGCAAGCTTGGCGCTGTTCCAACGGTCGGTGGTTCCTACAAGATAACCCGTTATACGTTGCAGGCGGTCGAGGTTTGTGCTGCCGCAATTGGGACATTTGTCAAGGTTTTTTACTGCATTCTCATAACCGCAGTCCATGCACCTGTTGCGATTGTGATTTACGGAGCCATAGCCTATGTCGTATTTGTCCATCATATCTACTACTCGCATTATTGCCTCGGGATTGTGTGTGGCGTCGCCGTCAATCTCTACGTAGAATATGTGTCCGCCTCCGGTTAGTGCATGATAGGGTGCTTCTATCTGTGCTTTGTGGTGGGCGCTGCATTTGAAATAGACAGGTATATGGTTGGAATTTGTGTAGTAGTCGCGGTCGGTTATTCCGGGCAGTACTCCGAACTTCTTGCGGTCGGCGCGTGTGAAGCGTCCCGAGAGTCCCTCGGCCGGTGTGGCAAGCACACTGTAATTGTGTTGATATTTGTCGGAGAATTGGTTGGCTCGGTCGCGCATGTATGTGATGATGCGCAGACCAAGCGATTGCGCCTCTTCCGACTCTCCGTGATGCTTCCCTGTGAGTGCCACAAGACATTCCGCAAGGCCTATGAATCCTATTCCCAAGGTTCCTTGGTTTATTACCGATGATATGCTGTCGCCGGGCTTAAGATTTTCGCAACCAATCCATAGCACCGACATTAGCAGTGGGAACTGTTTGGCAAAGGCTGTCTTTTGAAATTCCATGCGTTCATGCAGTTGTATGGCTGTTGTTTCAAGCATATTATCGAGCTTTGCAAAGAATTGTGCAATGCGTTGCTCTTTGTTTTCGATGTGCATGCACTCTATTGCGAGACGTACTATGTTTATTGTGGTAAACGAGAGGTTGCCGCGTCCTATGGATGTTTTTATGCCGAAGCGATTTTCAAAAACACGTGTGCGGCAGCCCATGGTTGCTACTTCGTGAATGTAGCGTTTGGGGTCGTCGGCACGCCATTCGCTGTTTTGGTTGAATGTGGCATCGAGGTTTAGGAAATTGGGGAAGAATCGTCGTGCCGAAACTTTGCAGGCAAGTTTGTAAAGGTCGTGATTGCGGTCTTCGGGCAGATAGCTTACACCGCGTTTCTTTTTCCATATTTGAATTGGGAAGATGGCTGTTTCGCCGTTGCCCACTCCCTTGTAGGTGCTGTTCAGCAGTTCGCGTATTACGCAACGACCTTCGGCCGAGGTATCAGTACCGTAATTTATGGAACTGAACACCACTTGATTGCCACCTCGTGAATGTATGGTGTTCATATTGTGTATGAATGCTTCCATTGCTTGATGCACACGCTGTACTGTTTGATTTATGGCGTGTTGCAGAATACGGTCGTCTCCCACCAAGCCTATTAGCGGGCGATATATGTAGTCGCTGATGCTCTTGTCGTAGAGGTGGCTGAAGTCTTTGCCGTACAGCTCTTCGAGACGTTTAACCTCTTCGATGTAGCTGCTTCTTACGTAGGGAGCCAAGTAAAAATCGAAAGCCGGTATTGCCTGGCCGCCGTGCATCTCGTTTTGTGCTGTTTCCATTGATATACATGCGAGTATGCTGGCTGTTTCGATGCGCTTGGCCGGTCGCGACTCTCCGTGTCCGGCCGAGAATCCTCCGGACAGTATCTTGTCGAGCGGATGTTGCACGCATGTGAGACTTTTGGTGGGGTAGTAGTCTTTGTCGTGTATGTGCAGATAGTTGTTTCTGACGGCGTTCATCACCTCTTCGCTCAACAGGTAGTCATCAACAAAGGGTTTTGTTGTTTCGCTTGCAAACTTCATCATCATGCCTGCCGGGGTGTCGGCATTCATGTTTGCATTTTCGCGTGTTACATCGTTAGATTTTATGTTTATTATTTCGAGGAATATGTCGCGTGTCTTAGCCTTGCGTGCTATACGACGCTGATTGCGATAGGCGATATATTTTTGTGCCACGTCTTTTCGGCTGCTCTTCATAAGCTCCATTTCCACCATATCCTGAATTGCTTCCACCGTCATTTGTGTGTCGCCGCGGAACGAAATGTGGTCGGTTATTTGGCGTATGAGATGCATGTCCTCGCCCTTCTCGGTGTGGAGCATCGCCTTTCTTATGGCAGTTACTATCTTTTCTTCGTTAAAGCCTACTATGCGCCCGTCTCTTTTGACTACTGTCTGTATCATATTCGCTATAAATAATCGGTGTGACTTTTTTGTTGGAACTACATCGGCAAAGCTACTAATAATTATTCTTTTTGGGAATAAATAATGTTCATAAGTTATTAACAATTTCCACTAATGCGCTTTGTAAGGTGTTGTAGCGCGTTTTTTTTAAGTCTCGGTTTTTGTTTTTGAATTTTGACGGCTGCGTCTCGGAGGATTGCAGATGAAATTTTGACAATTTTTTAACAGACTGTATGTTGTAAGCACTCTGCTCTTATCGGTGATATACAAATCATAATATGTCTAAGAATCGTTGGCGTGCGTGTGAATCCAAAATATGCCCCTTTCTGTGTTAAAATTATCGAATAATTGCTGTGTAACGCCATAAATATACTATTTTTGCCATCAGAATTTAAATAATATCAACAGGTGGAAATCTTAATTTAACTATATAGATAATTTTTAAAACTATGAAAAGGTTTTTAATGACGTTTGCAGCTGTTATTGTTGCAATAGTTACATTCGGACAACAGCCGTTACCGAATGATCCGGCAGTGAAAGTCGGTAAATTGGAGAATGGATTGACGTATTACATACGTCATAATGCACAACCGGCTCAGAGGGCCGAATTTTATCTTGCCACTAACGTTGGTGCATTCCAAGAGGCCGACGACCAAGATGGATTGGCACACTTTTTAGAGCACATGTGTTTCAATGGCACAAAGAATTTCCCCGGTAAAGGTATCTTGGAGTATTTGCAGAGCATTGGTGCAGAATTCGGACGCAACATCAATGCCTCCACCGGCTTCGAGCAAACAAGCTATATGCTCAATAATATCCCGGTAATAAGAGAAGGTATCGTTGATACTTGCCTTATGATTCTTCGCGACTATTCACACTATGTAACTTGCGACCCTAAAGAAATTGATGCCGAGCGCGGAGTGATTCTTGAGGAGCGTCGTTCGCGTCGCACAGCAGATTGGCGCATGCTCGAACAGTCCCTTCCTTACTACTTCGGCGATACCCAAATGGCACGACGCACACTCATTGGCGGCGAGGAGCAATTGAAGACCTTTAAATACGAGAGTCTTACCAATTTCTATCGCACATGGTATCATCCCGACATGCAGGCTGTGGTAGTGGTTGGTGATGTAGATGTCGATAAAATTGAAGCCAAGATAAAAAACATTTTCGGTGAGATTCCCGCACCGGCGCAGCCTACTGTGAAGCCTTTGATACAGATTCCCGAGAATGTAAATCCCGAGATAGCCATTCTCACCGACCCGGAGGCTACATCCTCTATGATTGAGGTTCTTTGGCGTTTCGCACCCGTTCCTCGTGAAATGCGCAATACCGACATGGCCTTTGTTAATGATCTTGTAAAATCCATCATAGGCAGGGTTATGGACGAACGCTTCCACGATATAACATCCAAGCCCGATGCCCCCTTCTTGATGGGACAGTTGATGATTGGCGGACTATGCGAGTCGGCCGACGCCGTGCAGGGTACAGTTATGTTCAAGGACGGCGAGGCTCTCAAGGCATTCGAAGCATATATGATTGAGGTAGAGAAGATGCGCCGCTATGGATTCACCGAGGGAGAAATAGAGCGTGCAAAAGAGAAAATCATAAGCCGTCTTGAAAAAGCAGTCTCCGCAGCCGAAAGCCGCAAGAACAGCGAACTTGTGAACCCCATTCTTAACAGCTTCTTTGCCAACGATTATAATATGGAACCCGCAACCGAGCTGGAACTCACAAAGATGGTTATGGCACAATTACAAGCTCCGGTACTTCAACAGATTACATCACAATTGATTGGAGAAAAGAACTGCGTGGTAATATCAAAAGCACCTCAGCGCGATGGTATCGTGCAGCCCACAAAAGAACAACTGACAGCCATACTCTCAAATATAAAGAATGTAGATATTGCAGCAAATGTCGAAGAGAATACAAACGAGCCTCTTCTCGATGCAAGCCTTCTCAAAGGAGCCAAGTCCAAAAAAATGACCGATGGAGTGCACGGCTCGGTGGCATGGCAGCTATCCAACGGAGTAAAAGTGGTAGTACTAAAGACCGAACATAAAAAAGATCAAATTCTTCTGGAACTTGTAAAAGACGGTGGAAAATCACTTATCGAGACAGAAGAACTCCCATCGTTCGACGAGAACATCTGGGCACTATACATGCAAAATCGCGGTATCTCCACTTTTGCAGGAACGCAACTGAAAAAGATGCTCGCAGGCAAAAATGTACGTTGCACACCGTATATCGACAATCTTCGTCATGGTATCTCGGCCGAATCAACACCAAAGGACATAGAGACTGCATTCCAACTTATGTATCTGAATATTGCGTCTCCGCGTTTCGATAATGATGAGTACAATTTGGGAATAACACAGATAAAGGCAATGCTGCCCAATCTCCAAAGCAACCCTTCGTTTAAATTCCAAGAAGCAGTCTCCAAGACTATCTATGGTAATAATCCGCGTCGTACAGTTATAAACGATGATATACTGTCAAAGGCAAACATAAACACATTCGAGACAGTTTATCGCCGACTGTTCAACGGTGTAAACGGAGCCACACTGTATGTTGTAGGAAACATAGAAGCAGACTCTGTGAAACCCTTGATTGAGAAATATATAGGTTCTTTAGAAAAAGGCAAGGCAACCAAATGGAGCAATCGCGGCGAAAACTATGTCAATGGAAAAGTCTCTGAGCGTTTGAATGTAGCTATGGAGACACCCAAAAGCACAGTATTGCAATTCTATCATGCCCCTGCCCCATACAGTGTAAAGAACGAGGTGATGCTCGATGCCTGCAAGCAGTTGTTGGACATGGTGTTTACCGAGACACTGCGCGAGAGCGAAGGTGGCACATACGGAGCAGGAGTGGCAACATTCTTGCGCGATGAACCTACCGAAATAGGAGGTCTTCAGGTGGTATTTGAAACAAACCCCGAATCGGCCGAGCGATTGGCAAAAATGGCACACGATAATGTGATTACATTCCTCGAAAATGGTGTTACCGACGAAAAACTCACCCGCATCGTCGAAAACTTCAAGAAGAATGTTCCCGAACAGCGCATCAACAACAGATATTGGTTGAGCGTACTTAAAAAGTGGAATAATGATAAAACAGACTATGACAAGGAGTATGAAGAGGCTGTTGCACAACTCTCATCGCAAAATATACCTGCCGTGTTAAAGTCTATAATTGACAGTGGTAACTTTATCGAGCTGATGCTCATGCCCGAAGCCAAGTAAAAAGTGTCTGCCGACAATCATTAGTGAATATTAAAAACCTGCCATCCTTTTTGAGGATGGCAGGTTTTTTGTATCTTCGCGGCTTGAATGCAATAAACATGAATAATAAAAAAATGCTTCAATTCCGACAAATAATACTTTTGCTTACACTTCCTCTGCTACTCTCCTGTAAAAGCAAATTCATGGCAGTAGAGCGCAACAATCATGAAAGCTCCGATGCAGCCTTCATGCAATATCTTAAGGAACAACAAATAGCCGTAACAGACAGCAACGAAATAGACATACTCAATGGCGGCCCTGCAAAGTTCGAGCGTATGCTTCAGGATATAAGCGAAGCAAAGCACCACATACATCTTGAATACTTCAATTTTCGTAACGACTCAATAAATTCCGTACTGATAGGAGCTTTGGCAAAAAAAGCCGCCGAAGGGGTTGAAGTGCGTGCCATGTTTGATGCCTTCGGTAATATGTCAAACAACCGACCGTTAAAGAAAAAGCATCTTGAGGCTATACGCGAAAAAGGTATAGATATTGTAAAATTCGACCCCATACGCTTCCCCTGGATAAATCATGCCTACCATCGCGACCATCGTAAGATTGTGGTGATAGATGGTAAAATAGGCTATACAGGAGGCATTAATGTTGCCGATTATTATATTGACGGTCTCGAAGGAGTGGGCAAATGGCGCGACATACATTCGCGCGTGGATGGAGCAGCTGTGGCAAAACTTCAAAACATATTTCTTGCCATGTGGAACCGCGAGACAGGGCAGAATATCGGAGGCCCCGAATACTATCCGAAAGCATCTGCAAAAGACGATGCACGCATTGCCGTAGTCGACCGTTGGCCCACAAGAAATGCCGAGCAGATGCGTCGAGCGTATGCAAATGCAATCCATTCGGCAAAGGATAGTGTTCAAATAATAAATCCCTATTTTATTCCCACCTACATAGTGCGACGTGCCATAAAAAAAGCCCTTAAAGACAGTGTAAAGGTCGAGATTATGATATCTTCAAAGTCGGATATACCGTTCACTCCTGATGGCGCCATGTATACGGCCTATAAACTCATGAAGAAAGGTGCAACAGTGTATCTCTACGACGGAGGTTTCAATCACTCCAAAGTGATGGGTGTAGATGGCAAATTCTGCACAATAGGCTCGGCCAACCTTAACAGTCGCAGTCTCTGTTTCGATTATGAGTGCAATCTGTTTGTCTTTGACAAGGAAGATACAGAGAATCTGTTGCACATCTTCCGGCAAGATAAGAAAGAGAGCTTTCTAATGACGCGTAAATATTGGAAGAGCAGACCATTGTGGAATCGTTTCTGCGGATGGCTTGCTTATGTGCTTACACCATTCATGTAGGCTTTGTTATAAGTTAGTTGTTTTTCTGTGCAAGATAAGATTGCAGAGCCTGTGCCAGCTGGTCGGGACACGACGTGGGTTTGCCGTTGCAACTTATGCCCTTTAACTTTTTTATAATATCTTGTGCGCATTCACCTTTCACCAATCTGCCTATTCCTTGCAGATTACCGTTGCATCCGCCAAGAAAATTGCACTCTTGCACTCTGTCCTCATCATCTATGACGAGTGTTATAAGTTTTGAGCATGTACCGCTTGTTATGTATTGATAGTTATTCATTTTTTTTCTTTCTCTATGGTTATAGGAATATTTTATAAAAAAGCGACAAATCCATAATTATGGATTTGTCGCTTTTTATTGGGATTTAATTTTACTTAAGAGCGAAAATCTCCTCTTCGCCTGCTACGCAGTTAAATATTTTATCTTCGCGAAGAAGCCATCCGAGGCCTAAGTAAAGTTCTTTGTCTTTCAGTTTTGTTGCTTTTTTAATCTCTTTAAGTGTGAGACCTTCTGTTTCATTGAGGGCGTTCCAAATGCGACCTGCAAATTCACCGGCTAATTCTTTCATAATGTAATTTAAATTTAATTTTACAATTTATTATCCTGTCTGAAAATCGTCTGCAAAGGTACTGCTTTTTTTTTGAATAAACAACTAAAATTGGTGATTTTCAATAAATAAAATGTAAAAAAACTATTAATTTAGTGTTATATGATACAAAAAACCATATTAAATAACACAATTACACGTGGAATATGGTAATTTTTCTGTTTCAGATTAATTTAAAGAAATTTTCTGATTCAGTTTTCTGGTTTATCTTTCTCGTGCAGATATTCGTCCCATATTCGTGCAGCCTCCTCTACTATTTTTACGCATGGACGTTTTTTGTAATAATCGTCGGTGCGTGCTTCGGGAGTGGGAGGTGTTTCGCTGTTTGTATTAAGACCAAGCAATTTGTTGCACATCAATGAGCCGTTTCGTTGACGAAACTCCTCGGCAAGTTTTTGTACAAAACGATAGTTAGCCTCTTTGCCTTCGCGATTTTTCCCCTCGGTGCATCCTGTTTCGAGTCCGGCCAGCAGAAAAAGGCCGCATGCGGCACCGCACGTTTGTCTCATGCGTCCGATGCCGCCACCGAACGAGGCACTCATTTTGAGTGCCTGTTCGTGTGAGAATCCGTATATATCGGCAAATGCGGCAACAACCGATTGGGAGCAGTTGTAACCCTCTTTAAAGAGTGATACAGCTTTTTCTATTCTATTTTCCATTATCTCTGTGACAAGGTATATAATAATATATTTTTAGTCAATAAGTCCGCGTGCACGCAGAAGGGCATCGGGATTAGGTTCGGCACCGCGGAAACGGCAATACTCGCGCATGGGGTCTTTGCTTCCGCCCATCTCCAAAAGAACTTTGAAACTCATTGCTGTTGCATTATCGAAAAGACCGCGCTCCTCGAACAGTTCAAAAGCATCGCAGTCGAGCACCTCAGCCCACAGATAGGCATAATATCCCACTGCATATCCACCGCTGAATACATGGGCAAAGTTTGTGCTGCGGTAGCGATATTCTATTTCAGGGATAAAGCCAAGTTCGGCGCGTACCTCATTTTCAAATTTGTTACAATCAAAATCGGTGTAATCCTCTATTGTGTGCATGCGCAGGTCGAGCAGCGCCGCGGCTACAAGTTCGCTTGTCTCGAATCCCAGATTGAAGTGTGAGCTTCGTTGCATCTTTTCGATGAGGCTGTCGGGGATTGTTTCGCCCGTTTGATAGTGTTTGGCATAGGTGCGCATCACCTCGGGTGCGATAGCCCATTTTTCGTTAATCTGTGAAAACAGCTCTACAAAGTCGTGCTTTACGTTTGTACCGCTTACCATTGGATAGTGTGTTTGTGTGAGCATGCCGTGCAGTGCGTGTCCGAATTCGTGGAACAGTGTGCGTGTTTCGTCTATGTTAAGCAGTGCCGGGGTGTTGCCGGTGGGAGCTGTAAAGTTGCACACGTTAACCACCATGGGACGTATGTTCTCTCCTCCCAAATTCTTTTGATTCACAAAGTTTGTCATCCATGCTCCTTGACGTTTTGTGGGGCGGGGGAAGAAGTCTGTATAGAAGAGTGCGAGGTGCTCGCCTTTGCTGTCAAGAACTTCGTAGGTCTTTACACCTTCGTAGTATACAGGAATGTCGGTGCGTTCAATAAATTTTATGCCATACAAGCGGTGTGCACAGTCGAATGCACCGGCAAGTACATTTTCGAGTCTGAAATAAGGCTTTATGTCGGCATCATTAAGAGCATATTTGCTTTTGCGTAGCTTCTCGGTGTAGTAGAACCAATCCCAGCCTTCGAGCTTGAATTTTCCTCCTTCGGCATTTATCATATTCTGGAGTGCTTCTGCCTCTTCTTTTGCACGCTCTACGGCGGGTTTCCAGATGCTCATAAGCAGTTTGTTGGCAGCATCGGCTGTTTTTGCCATTTTTTCGTCGAGGGCAAAGGCAGCGTAATTCTCGAATCCCAAAAGTTGTGCCTTTTGCTGTCGCAGTTGGAGGATGCGTCGTATTACATCTTTATTATTATTCTCATTGTCGTTGTTGCCGCGTCCGTAATATGCTTTATATACCTTTTCGCGCAGCGAACGGTTGTCGGCATATTGTAAGAAAGGTATGCAGCTTGGCTTGTCGAGTGTGAACAGCCATCCTTCGCTGCCATCGGCTTTTGCCGCTTCGGCAGCAGCATCGCGTATGCTTTGTGGGAGTCCGCTCAGCTCCTCCTCATTTGTGATTATTAATTTGAATAACTTGCTGTCGTTGAGCAGATTATTACCGTATTCAATTGAGGCAAGGCTCAGCTGTGTGTTTAGTTCCAAGAGCTTAGCCTTATCTTCGGTGTTGAGCAGAGCACCGCCGCGAACAAATTGTTTGTAGTACTCTTCGAGCACTATGTTTTGTTCTTCGTCGAGGTGCAGCGATTCGCGCTTCTCATAGAGTGTGCGTATGCGACCGAAAAGAGTATCGTTCATGTATATATAGCCGTTCAATTCTGTCAGCATGGGTGTAACGGCATTCTCTATTTCTGTCATTTGGGGTGTGTTGTCGCTCTCATTCAAGTTGAAGAAGATTGATGATACCTTATCCAAATTTTTTCCACTCAATTCCAATGCGTCTATGGTGTTTGCAAAAGTGGGCGCATCGCTGTTATTGATGATGTTTTTTACATCGGCTCGTTTTTCTTCTATTGCCGTTTTAAACGCATCAAGGTAATCGCCGATGTTGTAGAGGTGAAATTCGGGTGCTCCGAATGGTGCTTTACTGTCGCTTAGAAGAGCCGGTTTTTGTTCGCCTTCTCCACAGGAAATCTGTGTTATCATAACTAATGTTGTTAAAAGAGTGATGAATGTTTTTTTCATATTAATAACATATATAGGTTGTAATTTTGTTCTTTTATTCAAATATCTGTTTCTCTCGTACTTTTTCTTGTTTATGTTGTATAACCTTTGGTACGCAGCTGAAAAATAACAATATAGTATGTACCTTTTTATTAAATAGCTGAATGATATAAGTATAAACTGCTTTTTATCCGATAATATATTGCAAATGTATAAAAAATGTAGAAAATAGATTGTATCTTTGCCCCCAAATTAAATAATATACTTTATGGAGAGCAGTCTGTAAAGTAACTAAAATTTAAAGTATGGATAAGGTATCGGACAACCCTTTAAAAAACCGAGACAGTGGCGATATGCCACTTATTGTTGTTACCGCTCTGTTTGTGACTCTTTATCTTGTTTCAAATGTCATGGCGGTAAAAGTCATAAGTTTTTTCGGTTTATTTAATTTTGATGCAGGAACTGTAACATTTCCTTTCGCCTATATGTTAGGCGATGTAATAACAGAAGTTTGGGGCTACAGTACAGCGCGAAAGATTATATGGTTGACTTTTGTTTGCAATATAATCCTGGTGCTGTGTACGCAAATAGGTGTTTGGCTCCCCTCGCTCGATTATTTGGATGCAACCGCAGCTTCTTATAACACAGTATTTACATACGTTCCGCGCATAGTGATTGCCTCTTTGATGGGTTTTTTGCTTGGAGAGCTATCAAATGCCAAATTAATGGAGATGATAAAGGTGCGCACACGCGGACGCTTCTTGTGGGTAAGAACCATTGGAAGTTCGGCGGTGGGTTATCTTTTCGATACATTGCCGTTTGTGATAATTGCTTTTGCAGGTGTTGTCACGTTGCGCGACCTTTTGCTGATGATAGTTTTCCAATATTGCATGAAACTTTCAATAGAGGTGTTTTTTGGTACTCCCATGGCTTATGCAGCTATTCTTTGGTTGAAGCGTTATATTTTAGAAAATCGTCATAATGGATAGATATTCGCTTATTCATTCCAAGATGCCGCGTGAATTGGTGTTGCTGCAAGGTTGCGGCTGCAAGTGGCGTAGATGCGCATTTTGCGACTATCATGCCGATGTTTCCGAGAATCCTTATGATGTTAACATAAAAGTGTTGGAACGTGTGACAGGGCATTATGGAGTGCTTGATGTTATAAATTCCGGCTCGGCGATGGAGCTTGATGGTCGCACTTTGGAGTGCTTGCGCAATATTGCACAGCAGAAAAACATTCACACTCTTTGGTTTGAGGCTCACTATATGTATCGCCATCGCTTGGAGGAATTTGCATCCCTTTTTGCTCCTGTTTCTGTGAAGTTTCGCTGCGGCATAGAGAGTTTTTCTTCGACATTGCGTGCAGTCTGGAACAAAGGCATTCCCCACGATGTGACACCCGAAGATGTTGCACGCTATTTTAACGGTGTATGTCTGCTTTGTTGCACGCAGGGTGATACACAAGAGCGTATTCTTAAGGATATTGAGACGGCCAAACGCTATTTTGAGTATTTCAGCATCAATCTGTTTTGTAATAATAATACCCTGGTTAAACGTGACGATGAATTGGCAAGATGGTTTATGTCAGAGGTATATCCTACAATAAAAAATGATGATAAAATAGAGGTGCTTGCAGATAATAGAGACCTTGGGGTGGGATGACGTCGGTGCGGCTTCTGCGGTTAGGGAACCACTCTTATGCTGCTCGAACTGTTTCCCTCGTCGTGTACCTGAATCTGTATCGGAATATTAGCCTTAACCTCTTCGACGTGGCTTATCACTCCCACGTGTCGTCCACTGTGGCTGTGTAGCGAGCGCAGTATGCTGATGGCATTGGTGAGGTGAGCACCGCTCAACGACCCGAAGCCCTCGTCTATGAAGAGTGTGTCCACCGAGAGATTTTCGCCAATATCGGCAAGGGCAAGTGCAAGAGCCAACGACACAAGGAAACTCTCTCCTCCGCTCAGCGAGTCGGTGCTGCGAGTGGCAAAGCCTTGATAAGCATCCTCAAGCGATATGTGCAGCGTGCCGGGAACTTCTCGGAGCGTATATCTGGGTGCAAGTCTTTCTAAGTATACATTTGCCGATTTTAATAATCCTCCAAGAATGTAGCTTTGTGCAATCTTCTGAAATTTTATACCGGTGGCATCGCCTATGTGCATGTTTATATTCTGCCATTCGTCATACTCCTTGCGTGCTTTCTCGGCTTTTTCTCTGAGTATTGCCACGTTTGATTTTTTTGCGGCATCATCCTGCAATATCTGCTTTTTGGCACCCAATTTCTGATTTTGTATGCCAATTTCAGCATCTATAATATCTATGTTTATGGTTAGTGATGATACAGTGTCGTTGTCGTTTATCTGTGGTTTTGTTTCAAAATGTCTGCTTATTCTGCTTTCGATATTTTGCAGCAGGGCATTCAGCTCTTGAATATTCTTTTTTACTTCGCGACAGGCTGTATCCATGATGCTTATCTCTTCGTAGGTAATGCTGTTTAGTTCTTTAATTCGCGCAACATCAAGCTCGGGATGTTCGCATAGGAATTCATTAAGTTTTTTATCGGCAGCATCAGCTTTGCGCTCGGCCTCTTTTTGCATCTGCATGTTGTTGCATATATCGGCGATGAGGGTGCTGAGCTTTACTGTAAGATTATCAATCTCCACAGCACAGGGTGTCTCTGTTTCTGACCATTCGGGCATTATGCTCAGAATCTGTGATATACCTCTGTCTGCTTGTGTCATGGTTGATGACAACTCCTTATCTCTGTTTTCTAATATACTTTTCTTTTGTTTGAAACTGTTGTATTCTTTTGTTGCCGATTTTAATTTTATGGCATATTCTATGGGGGCGTTGTTCCAAAGTTCGTTGTTTATGAGAAGATTCAATTCTTTTGTGATTTTATCCTCTTCGGCAGTTTTTGCTTTTATTATGGAGCGTGATATTTCTATCTCTTTTTTGCAGTTTGTTACAGCATCCTTGCTCTTTTCATATTCGTGCAGCAGAATATTGTCGATGTGCTCTCTTATCTTTTCGAGATTTTTGCGTTCTTCTTTTATTTTTTTCTCAATATCTTCGCCGGCGTCAATTTTAAGTCTTACAGCCTCTATCTTGTCATTGCATTGTTTCCATAACTGTTCGAGGAGCATTGTGCAGTTGTCGGAAATATCGTTCAAACCGCAGCGTGTGCATGCTGCTTTTGCACGTGCAGTGTACTCTTGCAACGAGGTATCTGTTTCGAGGCTTTTCTGTTCCCGCCTGTTTGCTTCTTTGGCGGCAGAAGCTTCGGCACGCAGCAGACGTTGCCTTTCAACCATTGCATCGTAGCTGTTTTTGGCTGTTACAAGGTTCTCTTTTGCTGTTGCAAACAGTTTGTCGAGAACCTCTTCGTGTGGAATCTCATCTGTTATCTTTTGTTGACACACAGGGCATGTGTCACCCGTTTTCAGGTTCCGGCGAATTTGTTTTGCCCATTCGTCTACCGTTTCTCTTTGTTTCTCGAGGATAGTTGTGCAAGCATCTGCTCGGCCCTTTGCTTCGCAAATGTTTTTTTCCATATTATCGGCTTCGATGATTTTTTTGTTGGCCGATAATATGCTCTCTGCCAAAAGTCTCTCTCTTGTTTGTCTGTTTTTTTGTGCAGTGTGCAGCGTCTCCAAGCACTCTTTTGCGTGTGAAATGTTGGTAAGCGCGGCTCTGTTTTTATCGTTCTCTTCGCGCAGTTGTTTCAAAGATATCTCCTCTAAGAGCTCTTCGTTCTTTTGAATAAGTTTTTCTGTTTCTGTATGATGTTCTTTTGCTTCGGTCAATGCTTTCTCGCAGATTTTTTGCCGGGGAATCAGTTCTTCTTGTAGAGTGTTTATGTTTGTGTCAATCTTCTCTTTAAGATTCAGTATCTCTTTGCGACATTCTGCTATCCTTTGCAGGTTTACGGCAATACCTTCGGCTTGTTCAAAGATAATCTCTTTTTTAGCATTTCTTTCGAGGTATTCGTCGATGTGGGCAATCTGTGATTTATTATATGCATGTGCTTCTCGGATAAACGATGTTCCGGCAAGAATCTGTTTGAATGTGGTTGCATACTCTTTTCTGCACTTCTCCAACCTTGCTATTGTGTGAGCCGTTTCCTCTGATTCTTTGAGATGGTTGCGGGCGTTGGTTGTCTCCTGCCACTGCTTTATGGTTTTTTCTTGTTCTTTGTATTGCTCGCTTGACGCAGTTTCTGCGGCTTTTGTGTGTGCCTCTTTTGCTTTGTTTCTTTCTTCGTTCAGTTTTATTGTGGCTAAAAGCCACTGTTGCTGTTCTACAAGGCTGTTTTTCTTTGTTATATTCTCTTCTATTTCTTTGTTGAGATTTGAAATTTCGTTGTTGATAGCGTAAGACTCTTCGTCACTTAAACCTGTGTCGCCGGCTTTTTTTACAGCTTCGTCGAGCAGCCTTTTCTTCTCCAACGTAATTTCGTAGACTCTTCGACCTATTTGCGTGTAGTTTGTGAAGCGTGTTATCTTTTCGAGTATTTCGGTTTTTTCTTTCTCGTTGCTTTTCAGGAATTTGGTAAATTCACCTTGTGCCAACATTGTGGTGCGGCAGAATTGGTTGAATTCAAGGCCGACAGCGTTCAATATAGCCTCTTTAACCTCGGCGTCTTTTTCGCCGCGTGCCATATATATTTTTCCTGTGGTAATATCTTTCAGTGTCCATGTGGCGGGGTCGAGACTTACGTTGGCTTTCATCTTTTTGCCACGTTGCACATGCCATTCAGCTTGGTAGCAGTGTCCGTCTATACCCTCAAACGTAAGTATCACAAAGGCCTCTCCGGTGTTGCGTCGCATCAATTGTCGAGGGTCGTTAAGTGCCAGATTGTCATTGTTGTTTGCCACTCTGTTACTCTCGTTTCGGGCAAGGCGCGGAGTGGTTCTATATAGTGCCAAACATATTGCATCCAATATGGTGGTTTTTCCGGCACCCGTATTTCCTGTTATCAGAAAAACGTCGGCACTGCATAGTGGCTCTTGTGTGAAATCTATTGTCTCATTTTCAATTGAGGCAATGTTGTATATGTGAAGTCTCTTTATTTTCATTGATGCTGTTCTTTGTCGGGATTCATCTTAAGGTCTTGTTTTACCTCCTCAATAATCTCCTTCATCCGACTGTCGAATGTATATCCTTTTGCCTCAATCCACATTTGTGCCACTTCGGTTACGTCGAGTGTTTTAAATTCGGATGGGGTGAAAGTTTTTGTTTTTGTGTTTGACGTGTGCTCTTTTCTTTTTGAATTTATCAGACAGAATCGGCAGGCTCGTCCTTGTATTATGTGGTTTATTTCGTTTATGGCTCCCGTAGGGAGATAGTCGTCTACCTCTACATTCAGTCGTATGTATGCAGGTATGTTGTCTGTGTCGTTGCAAAATTCACACAGTTTTTTCTTTGCATCCTCCCAATCGGTGTGCCCATTGTGTGGAATATTAATAAGAGGCCTTATGTTTCTTATAGGTAGCAGGGTAGAGGCGACCTCGCTCTTATGCCCGTTGCACTCTACAAGCATTACACCGTGCTTGTTGCCGCTGTATACTTCGTCGAAACTTATGGCTATGGGGGTTCCGCTGTAACAGATGTGTCCATCGCTGTCGAGCTTCTGCTGTTTGTGTATATGTCCGAGTGCGACATAGTCATATCCATCTCCGAATGTATCTGCTTCTTGACAATTCAGCCCTCCGATATTCTCGGACGACGACATTTCGTGACCGCGAAAGTCGCTGTTTGCAACAGCCAGATGAGCCATAAGAAACACCGGCAGCTGTTGCTTGTTCTCCTTGGCTATTGTGTCGTATATATCTGTATACAGGTCTTTTGGCATAAATCTGTCGGCAACAAAAGGCACTGCGGCAATATATCCCTTGTCTTCTATTCTGAAGATATATTCCTCAATGTTGCTCTCTTTTGAGATGCTTCCTACCATGTGCACGTTAAGTGCTTTCCATGGGGTGTGGAATATCATGTGTCGGCTGCCGCTGTCGTGGTTGCCGGCAATGCATATTATGTGCATCCGGGGGTGTGCTTCGTGTATTTTCACAAGAGCGTCGGTGAACATGCGTTGCACGCTTGCCGATGGTTGCATTGTGTCATAGACATCTCCCGAAATAAGAAAAGCGTCGGGTTTGTGGTTCTTGACAAGCTCTACCATCTGATTCAGCATATCCGATTGTTCCTCTTCGCGGGAGTATTTGTATAGTATATGTCCCAAATGCCAATCGCTTGTGTGGATTATTTTCATCGTTCCTCTGTTTCTTGCAGAATTTCAGATTGATACATAGTACGGATTGTGAAGTTTCTTAATACGTATTAATGTCGTATTGCGGTATTTGAATGGTAGGGGTGATTGTTTATTTCTGTTTGCCACTATCACTGCTTTTATTGCGTTGTCTGTTGCGACGGTGGTTACGGCTGTTTTTATGAGATTGTGCGGCATTGCTGTTTTTGGCAATGCTGTTGTTGGTGCTTGTATCGGATGCAGGCTTTTTGCTGTTTCTTTTTTTGGGATGTTGTTTGCTGTTGCTGCGGCGGCGTTTTGTTTTGTTTCCACTGTTTTCTTTAGATGAGGCTTTTTCGCGGCTGCCGGGATTATATTCGGGTGCTTCGCCAAATTCTATGGGAACAGGCAGTTTTTCGACTGTTTGTTCCATAAAATCTTCGATACGTTTAAAATAATGTTGGTCTTCCACTGAGATTAGTGTGACTGCGCGTCCTTCGCTGCCGGCACGCGCTGTTCTTCCTACTCTGTGTATATAGTCGTCGCAATCACGTGGAACGTCAAAGTTTATTACAAGGCGAATGTCGTCAATGTCGATACCTCGTGCAAGAATGTCTGTTGCCACCACAATATCAATCTGTCTGCTCTTGAAGCGATACATTATATCGTCGCGTTCGCTTTGTGTGAGGTTGCTGTGCATTTCGCCAACATTGTAGCCACGTTTTTTAAGTGCAATGGAGATGTCTTTTACTTTATTCTTACGGGATGTGAATAGTATAACGCGCTCGGGCTTTTCATTGGCAAAAAGTTCCTTTATTATGCCTGTCTTTTGTGGTTCGTAACATACGTAGGCCTGTTGCTTTATGCCATCGGCGGGTTTAGCCAATGATAGTGTGATATGTACGGGATTTGTAAGCAGGTTTGATGCCAAACGTCGTATCTCTTGCGGCATTGTTGCCGAAAACAGCATAGTCTGTTTTTTTGTGGGCAGTTGCTTGGCAATTGTCATTATATCGTTGTAAAATCCCATGTCGAGCATGCGGTCGGCCTCATCGAGTATGAAAAATGATACGCGCGACAGATTTATGTTTCCCAAATTTATGTGACTTATCAGACGTCCGGGGGTTGCTACTATTATATCTGCTCCGCGCGACATTCCACGCAGTTCTTGTTCGTAACGCATGCCATCGTTTCCTCCATACACAGCCACGCTCGATACAGACATAAAGTAGGTGAATCCCTCGAGCTGACGGTCAATCTGCTGTGCAAGTTCGCGTGTGGGTGCCATTATTATGCAGTTTATTGCATCTTCGGGATAGCCTCCGCGACACAGCTTGTTTAATACCGGAAGCAGGTAGGCCGCTGTTTTTCCGGTTCCGGTTTGAGCAACACCTATAAGGTCGCGTCCATCCAACAGTGGTTGTATTGTCTGTTCTTGTATAGGGGTGCAAGTCTCGAAGCGCATGGCGTCGAGTGCGTCGAGTATCTCATCTTCAAAGTCAAAATCGGTAAAATACATATTTTGTTTTTTGCTTTTTCTATTTGGGCGCCTTTTTGTAAAGATATATTGCAATAAAGCTGTATACTATGTTCGGAAGCCACACTGCAATAACCACAGGCATTTGTTCGGCAAAGGCCGAGGAGATTGCTTGAAAGAGTATGTATGAGAAGCTGAGACCAAGACCGATACCCAATGACAGTCCCATACCTCCTTTTGTCTTTTTTGATGACAGGGATGCTCCTATTATTGTCAGTATAAAGGCTGCGAATGACATTGCTATGCGCTTGTGATATTCTATTTCAAAACCTTTTATGTTGGCTATTCCTCTTGCTTTTTGTTTGTCGATGTAGTCGCTCAGTTGAGGGCTGGTCATTGTCTCTTGCTGTCCCTCTGAAATAAGGAAATCTCCGGGTTCTATTTTTATTATTGTGTCGAGCGGAGTGCGTGTGTTGGAGCGGATTACCTCTTTGTCATCGCCAAGCTCACGTATCATCCAGTTTTTTACCGTCCATTTGTGTTTTTCCTCGGGATGGTATGTTATTGTGCGTGCTGTCATGTGAGACACTAATTTCTTGTCTCGGAATTTGTCGAGTGAGAAGCGATATCCGGTGCGTGTACGGCTGTCGTAGCGGTCGAAGTAGGCTACGGTGCTGTCGTTAACTTGCAACTGTATGTTTCCGGCCGATTCCACTACATCGCGCCTTTTGTGTTTTACTTCAAATTCCATTCGTGTCTTATTGCCGTTTGGTATTATGTAGGCACCTAATATATATGTCATTACTGCAATTATGGCTGCCGATATCATATAAGGGCGTAGCAGTCTTTTGAAACTTACACCTGCTGCAAACATTGCTATTATTTCTGATGTTTCTGCTAATTTTGATGTAAAGTATATCACTGCAATAAACACAAACAGAGCGCTGAACATATTTGCTAGGTGCGGCACGTAGTTCAGGTAATAGTCGAATATAATAGCCTTAAGGGGTGCGTTTGATGTTGCGAATTTATCTATATTTTCGTTATAGTCGAACACTACTATAATGGCTATGATAAGGGCTATCGCAAAGAAGTATGTTCCAAGGAACTTTGCTATAATGTACCTGTCGAGGCGTTTTATCTTGAATTCGTCTATCCACTTCTTCATTGTCTTGTTAATTTGGAAGCTGTTTTTATCACCTGTCTTTTATGTTGGATAATCTTTGTTTATAGTCGTTGAGTCACTTGCTTTATCATTTGTTTTTTCCACTCGGCGTAGTTGTCATCGAGAATATGTTTACGGGCTTCTTGTGTGAGCCATACGTAGAATGCAAGGTTATGTACCGATGCTATCTGCAATGCAAGATACTCTTGTGCTATAAACAGATGGCGCAGATAGGCACGGCTGTATAGCCTGTCGACGTATGATGCGCCGTCTTCTTCTATTGGCGAGAAGTCGTGTTTCCACTTCTCGTTGCGCATGTTCATTATTCCGTGTTTGGTGAAGAGCATTGCGTTGCGGCCGTTGCGTGTGGGCATCACGCAGTCGAACATATCTATTCCGCGTTCTATTCCTTCGAGTATGTTTGCCGGTGTGCCTACCCCCATCAAGTAGCGTGGTTTGTCGGTTGGGAGTATCTCGTTTACCACTTCTATCATTTCGTACATTTTTTCGGCCGGCTCTCCCACGGCGAGTCCTCCGATGGCGTTACCGTCACAATTCTTAGAGGCGATATATTCGGCCGAACGGCGTCGCAGGTCGGGGTATACGCATCCTTGCACAATTGGGAATAGTGCCTGTTCGTAGCCATATTTGGGCTCTGTCTCGGACAGGCGTGCTATGCAACGGTCGAGCCAACGGTGTGTCAGCTCCATTGATTTTTTTGCATAGTTGTAGTCGGATGTTCCGGGCGGACATTCGTCGAAAGCCATTATTATGTCGGCTCCTATGCTGCGTTCAATGTCCATCACACGTTCGGGCGAGAAGAAGTGTTTGGAACCGTCTATGTGTGAGCGAAATTCAACACCTTCTTCGCTCATCTTGCGTATATCTTTGAGTGAAAATACCTGGAAACCTCCGCTGTCGGTTAGTATGGGGCGGTTCCAACTGTTGAATTTATGAAGGCCGCCGGCGCCTTCGAGCACTTCGAGCCCGGGGCGCAGATACAGATGGTATGTGTTACCGAGTATTATCTGTGCCTTTATGTCGTTTGCAAGGTCGGGTATTTGCACGGCTTTCACCGAACCCACTGTGCCGACGGGCATGAATATCGGGGTTTCTATCTTGCCGTGCGCAGTGTGTAACACTCCTGCGCGGGCTTTGCTGTTTGTGTCGGTATGTAGAAGGTCGAACTTCACCTTAGTTGTTTTTTGTGTGATTATTGTTCTGTCGTAAAATTAAGCGGATGTTTCACTTTCTCGTCGAGCAGTGCTATCGAGAGTACCTCTTTTATGTCGTCGACATAATGGAATGTCAGTCCGTTAAAATAGTCTTGCGGTATTACTTCTATGTCGCGACTGTTCTCTGAACATAGTATTATCTCTTTTATTCCGGCACGCTTTGCTGCCAGGATTTTCTCTTTTATGCCACCTACGGGCAGCACTTTTCCGCGCAGTGTTATTTCTCCTGTCATTGCAAGATTGGGTTTTACTTTGCGCTGCGTGAATGCCGATGCCAATGCAGTTGTCATTGTGATACCTGCCGATGGCCCGTCTTTGGGAATTGCTCCTTCGGGTACGTGCAGGTGTACGTTCCAATGTTCAAATATCTCGTAGGGGATACCTATTTGTCCGGCATGTGATTTTATATATTCGAGTGCCAACATTGCCGACTCTTTCATCACATCGCCCAAATTACCGGTAAGGGTGATACTCTCGCCTTTACCGCGGCTTAGACTTGTTTCAATGTAGAGTATTTCTCCGCCTACTGCTGTCCATGCAAGACCTACCACCACGCCGGCATAGTCGTTATTCTGATATTTGTCGCGCGAGTATTCTTTTGGCCCCAACAGGCTTTTTAAATCTTCGGGTTTAACAGTGGTGAGGGATATTTCCCCGTCGGTGGCTTTTTGACATGCGAGCTTTCTGAATATTTTACCAATCTTTTTTTCGAGTGTACGCACTCCCGATTCGCGGGTGTAATCTTCTATGATTCTCTCGATGGTGTTTTTTCTTATGGTAATTTTTTCGTCGGCGATGCCGTTATTTTCCATCTCTTTGTGCACAAGGTGGCGACGTGCTATCTCCACTTTTTCTTCTGTGAGGTAGCCGCTCACCTCTATCAGCTCCATTCTGTCGAGCAGGGGTGCGGGAATGCCTGCAAGGTCGTTGGCCGTGGCAATGAACATTACTTTCGACAGGTCGTAATCTATGTCGAGGAAGTTATCGTGGAATGTGTTGTTTTGCTCCGGGTCGAGAACCTCCAGCAGTGCCGATGATGGGTCGCCATGCACAGAACTTCCTCCCACCTTGTCTATCTCGTCGAGTATAAACACCGGATTGTCGGAGCCGGCCTTTATAAGATTCTTTATAATGCGTCCGGGCATTGCTCCTATGTAGGTTTTGCGATGTCCGCGTATCTCCGACTCGTCGTGCACACCTCCTAACGACATGCGTACATATTTGCGCTTGAGTGCTTCGGCTATTGATTTTCCCAATGAGGTTTTGCCTACTCCCGGAGGGCCGTAGAGGCATATTATGGGTGATTTCAAGTCGCCGCGCATCTTTATCACTGCGAGGTGTTCCAATATGCGCTCTTTTACTTTGTCTAATCCGTAGTGGTCGCGGTCTAATATTTTTCGAGCGTTTTTCATGTCGAGATTGTCGCATGTGCACTCGCCCCAAGGCAGACTTACGAATGTTTGCAGATAGTTGAGCTGCACGTGATAGTCGGGGGTTTGCGGATTTATGCGCTCGAGCTTGGCTATCTCTTTGTCAAAGATGTTGCGCACTGTGCTGCTCCACTTTTTTTCGTCTGCCTTTTTTGTTAATTCTTCAATATCTTCTCCTTGTACGCTGCCACTTCCAAGCTCTTCTTGTATGTTTTTTATTTGTTGTTGCAAGAAGTATTCACGTTGCTGCTGGTCGAGCTCGGCATGTGTGCGTTGTTGTATATGTTGGGTGAGGCGTGCAAGTTCAAGCTCGTGATAAACAATGGTTGCCAAATGGTAAAGGCGTTCCATGAATATATCTTCGCTCAGAAGTTTATATTTCTCGATTACGTTGCATTTAAGGTTTGCGCACAGGAAGTTTGCAAAGATAACATTATCTTCGATGTTCTTGATTGCAAGTGCTGCCTCGTTGTGTTGGTCGGATGCAATGCGGAAAAGCTGTATTGCATCGTCGCGCAATGAATTTATCAGAGTTGTGTATTCTGTGTCGTCGCTCTTGGGCATGATGTCGTTGCGTGCCGATACTTTACCTGTTATGTAGGGCGACTCCCTTTCTATACTTTCAAGATTTATACGCTCGATACCTTGAAGCACTATGGTGGTAGAGTCATCGGGCATTTCAAACACTCTTAAAATTCTTGCGGATGTGCCTATGGGGTACAAGTCTTCCTGTTGCGGTTTTTCTGTGTCCGCCTTCAGTTGACAAAATACTCCTATCATCTCTTTTGACTTTGCCACGCTGTGCACAAGGCGCAGTGAACTGTTGCGACCCACTGACACCGATAGTATTGCCGATGGGAACAGAAACATATTGCGCAATGGCAATATGGGCATACTGCGTTCTTCGTCTTTTTCTATCAGATATTTATCGTTATTCTCAAGTTCGGCAATAACGGATATACTGCCGCTTGTTTCGTTGTTGTTCTCTTTGAACATATTTGTTGTTTTTGTTATACTCTTTTACTCTATGTGTTATATTGAACGTCTCAGAATACCTTTTGTGTGTTATAAGGCGAAAAATAATTTGCGAAGATAGTGAATTTTGCCGATTAACGGAATTATTTGGGCCTACAAAGGTTATAATTTTATAAAATTTAATGTTAAGAATGATATTTGTATCTGCTTAAATGATTCTTGTCGTCTAAAAGTACTATTTTTGCATTATCATAATGGATGTAACAAGAACGTGGACAATAATAAGAAAGACATACTTTTTATAATCAATCCAAAATCGGGTGTGCATGGAAAGCGCTCTTTGCCCAAGCTCATTGAAAGTGGGATAGACAGGAGCAGCATCAATTTCTCCATCAAAGAGACAGAGTATGTGGGTCATGCAAGTGAACTTGCACGCGAAGCTGTCTCTCAGGGTGTGTATGCGGTTGTTGCAGTGGGCGGTGATGGTACGGTGAACGAAGTTGCACGTGCCATTGTAGGGTCGGGCTGTTCACTCGGAATATTGCCGTGCGGTTCGGGAAACGGAATGGCGCGTCATTTGGGAGTGCCTATGGATTTGAAAAGGGCTGTTGAATTTATAAATACCGCGCAGTCGGTGAGTGTCGACTATGGCAAGATAAACGGGCGACACTTCTTTTGCACATGCGGCATAGGCTTCGATGCACTTGTCAGCAGTAATTTTGCCAACAGCAAACACCGTGGCCCTTTGGGCTATATGCAAAATATGCTGGTCGACTGGCTGAATTATAAGCCCGAGGTGTATGAGGTTGAAACAGAGACACATACCGAAAAGTATAAAGCCTTTTTGATAGCTTGCGGCAATGCCGCACAATATGGAAACAATGCGTATATAGCTCCGCGAGCCTCCATGCGCGACGGCCTCTTAAGTGTCACAATTCTCGAACCATTCTCATCCCTTGATGTGCCAATAGTGCTCGGACATGTGTTCGGGCACAGAATTAACAGCAATTCTCATGTAAAGACACTCGAAACCCGATGGATAAGGATAAAACGCAAAAACGATGGGGTGGTGCATTTCGATGGAGAACCGGCCATGATGGAAGCAGAGCTTTTTATTGAAATTGTGCCATCGGGGCTCAATGTGCTGGCTTCTCCCTCGTGGGACGGAACAAGTGCACCCGTGCCGATATATAAACAAATTGTCGAGCTTATGCGAAGCTCGTTGCCGACAGTAAGTGACTTTCCCACGCTGCCACCCTTGCCCCCATTGCCACCCTTGCCATGGCGCGGCGACAAAGAAAAGGATTGATTTTTTCTCTTATACAGATATTTGCTATTATGAACATTACTAAACTTAAAACAAATCTCATGATTGCCATCATGACGATTTTATGCTCTCCGGTTTGTGCAGAATCCATCGACCTCGGCCGAGCAAAAAGTATAGCATCGGCATTTTTAATGCGCAACGGCATTGCCACCCGCAGCGCAGTTGCATGCACCCCCATATTTCAGTGGGACAGCAACGAACTTTCAGGTAACGAACAAACAGTTCCCACGTTCTATTATTTTGCTATTTCAGGTGGGGACGGATTCGTTATAGTATCGGGCGATGATGCTGTTCAACCAATAATAGGATATTCCACCGAGGGTAATGTCTCATTAATTGACGATATGCCCCAAGGCATGTTTGATTACCTTAAAAGCATCGACACCGATATACGTGCAATGCGTGCGGCATCGCTCCCCACACGTGCCGACTCATCGGCAGACATAGGTAACATAATTGTGCAGATGGAAACAGCAAAATGGGGGCAGGGACAACCCTACAACAATCAGTGCATAATGCCCAATGGCAGCAAAGCCCTAACAGGCTGCATAGCTACGGCATTTGCCATAATAATGCGCTATCACAAATGGCCCGAGTATGGTGTTAAAGCCATTTATAATATGTATACAGGCGAAAAGATAGATATAACGCAACATGCCTATAATTGGGATAATATGCCTTTGGAATACCTCTCGGGGCGATATACAAGTGAGCAGGCCGACGAAGTGTCTGCATTAATGATGCATCTCGGACATGCCTATATGCTCAATTGGTCACCAGGCGGCACAGGAGGCAATCATAACAGCTACCGACTGAATCTTCATTGGGGATACGAAGAGGTCGAAAAAGCGCAACGGTGGAATTACAGCGACGAGAATTGGATAACAATGTTACGTTCGAGTCTCGATAATAATTGCCCCGTACCCTATGCAGCAACAAATGCAGGAACAGGCGACTCCAAACACATTTTCGTAATAGACGGATATACCGACGCAGGATATTATCACTTCAATTGGGGATGGAACGGAAACGGAAACGGTTGGTATCTTCTCACCGATATGAAACCCTCGACAGGCGATGATTACAGCAGCAAAACCGATAGTCATCAAGCCTATTTTAATCTGCGTCCGATAAAAAACGAAGAACAGACAGAGTACACCGTAACTGTGGCAGCCTCAGAAGGCGGAACGGCAACCGTAAACGGCGCATCGTCGGTTACAGCCACACAAGGTACCGAACTTCTTTTGCAGGCAACCGCGCACCAAGGCTATGAATTTTCCCATTGGGCAATTTATGACGGCGCATTGGAACTTCCATATTCTTATGCCACTGACACAATTATCAAGGTAGAGCATGATACCGAACTATATGCCTATTTTATAGAGGAGACAACGGTCGAGAATATCTCCTCCGGTACTCTTACATTCGACACACATAAAGGAAAAGGAATACTGACCCTTAAAGGAGATTGCGAGAGCGTGCACATATATAATGCAAAAGGAACACTCTGTCGCAAATTAACCCTCAACGGAAGCACAGATATAAATCTCTCCCCCGGTATATACATCCTATCATCAAAAGGGAAAAAATATAAAATAACCATTAAATAACCGTTTAAAAAAATGAATTTAAAATCAAAAGCAGCAATATTATTGCTTTTAGCCCTGTTAATTACCATTCCGTCGGTGGCGCAGAGTGAAAATGCAACCACTCTTCCAATAGACACAGCTGTAAGGATTGGTCGATTGAAGAACGGACTTACCTATTACATTCGTCACAATGCAAAGCCCGAAAATAAAGCCGATTTCTATATAGCACAGAAAGTGGGTTCCATACAAGAAGAGGAACACCAGCGCGGCCTTGCCCACTTCCTTGAACACATGTGTTTCAACGGAACCGATAAGTTTCCCGGCAACGCACTCCGAAACTATCTCGAAAGCATAGGAGTGAAGTTCGGAGCCGACCTTAATGCCTACACTGCAATAGACGAAACAGTATATAACATAAACAATGTTCCCGTTACCAAAGAAGGAGCCATAGATTCATGCCTGTGGATTCTTCACGATTGGGCCGACGGACTTTTGCTCGAAGAGACAGAGATTGACAAAGAGCGCGGAGTGATACACGAAGAGTGGCGTCAGCGTACCAGCGCAAACATGAGAATGACCGAGCAGATATTGCCGATAGTATTCCCCGACAGTCGCTACGGAAAACGCCTGCCGATAGGACTTATGTCCGTCGTAGACAGTTTCCCCTATCAGGCACTGCGCGACTACTACGAGAAATGGTACCGTCCCGACCTGCAAGGAATTGTCATTGTAGGAGATATCGACGTAGACCAAATGGAGAAGAAGATAAAAAAAATCTTCTCAAAGATAAAGAGAGTAAAAAACGGAGCAGAGCGCATCTACTACCCGGTAGACGACAACAAAGAGATGATATTTGCTCAGGCAACCGACAAAGAACAGCAGAATTACAGCCTGCAAATGATGTTCAAGCATCAGGCACCCACACGCGCCGAGATGAACACCCGCGAACATTATCGCCGCACAATCGTACGACGATTGGCCACAGGGCTTTTGAATCGCCGTATTCAAGAGAAGATGACTAAAGATGTCACCCCCTACCTATCCGCAGGTGTAGGTTACGGCAACTACGTGCTTGCATCCACCAAGAGCGCCTTTACCATTGCAGTAACATGCAAACCCGAACAGATATTAGAGGCAATACCCGCAGTGTTCATCGAAGTGGAGCGTGCCCGTCGCTACGGATTCACACAAACAGAACTCGAACGATTGTTGGCCGATAATATTGCAGGCATTGAGAATTGGTACACCGAGCGCACCAAACGCGACAATAACTACTACGTTAACGATTGCGTGCGACATTTTCTCGATAACACCTCCCTGATGTCTGCCGACGACGAGTATAAACTCTCAAAAGAGATATACGCATCCGTCACATTGGACGAAGTAAACAAAATACTCCCCACTCTTATAACAGATGAAAATCGAGTGGCAATATCATACGCCCCAGAGAAAGAAGATGCACAATATCCCGGAAAGAACGACATAGAAATGCTTCTGAAAATGATGCCGCAAATGCAAGTCGAAGCCTATGTCGACCAAGCCAGCGACGAACCACTGCTTGCACAAATACCCGAAGGCGGAAAAATAGTAAATACCGAAGAGGGTGTGTGGGGTTCAACCGTGTGGACACTCTCAAATGGGATAAAAGTAGTAGTAAAACCCACAGACTTCAGCGCCGACAATATAACAGTATCCGGATACAGCAAAGGAGGAACAAATCGCTATCCCGATAGCGATCGCCTGAATATAGCCTTCATGAACAGCCTTGTTCCAATGGGAGGCGTCGGCTCATTCGATGCAATAGAACTGAGTAAGAAACTTGCAGGCAGCACAGCCACGTCGCGAGTGTGGGCAACAGGCATACACGATAGAGTGGAAGCCGGATGCTCATCCAAAGACATTGAAAAAATGTTCCAATTGATGTATTTGCAATTTACATCACCACGCAAAGACATGGCCGCATACGAAAGTTTTACCACCCGTGTGCGCAATTCACTCAAAGATAGAAATCTCGACCCAAACACAGCACTTTCCGATACAATGAAAGTAGCACTCTATAACAATCATCCCCGTTCAAAAGTGGTGCTTGCCTCAGATGTCGACAGCATAGACTACGACCGAGTGATGGAGATGTATCGCGACCGCACCTGCGATGCAAGCGATTTTGTCTTTGTTATAGTTGGCAACACCGACCTTGCCACACTAAAACCTTATGTAGAGCGATATATTGGCGGACTGCCCGCAGCCGGTCGTATCGAAGAGATTCTTGACGATGGAGTGGAGATTCGCAAAGGTATCTACCGCAATAATTTCCGAAATAAAATGGAAACACCCACAGGCACCGAAGTAATCATATTCTCGGGTGAGATTGATGCAACACAAAAGAACGGTCTTTTGATGAGCTATCTTACACAAATACTGAATATGGTGTATACCGAAGAGGTACGCGAAAAAAGAGGCGGAACCTATGGCGTGAGTGTGGGCGGCTCTGTTAACAAATATCCTGAAGGAGAATTTCAAATCAGCATCTCCTTTAATATGGCACCCGAACGTCGCGAAGAACTTGCAGGCATTATAATTCAAGAATTTAATAAAATAGCCGAAGACGGGCCACGCGATGAGCACATCGAAAAAGTGCGCAGCTACATGCTACGTTCATTCGATGAGTCGCTTAAAGAGAATGGCTCATGGAGCCATTGGCTCTATCGTTACTATTTTGATGGAGAAGATGTTTATACCGGATACACCAATCTCGTAAATAGCATCACCAAAGAGGATATAAAGAATTTTATCCGCTTCATACTCGCACAAGGTAATATGATAGAGGTGAGCATGATACCCGAATAAACAAAGAATCCACATAATAAAAAACCGAGCGAGTGTATATAACGCATACACTCGCTCGGTTTTTTTATTTATCATTATCAGAATGCAAGACCCACTCTGAAACCAATGTTGTTAAGAACACTTTGATCGTAGCTCATTATGCTGCACTTATTAGTTGCAAAACTATAATATATTGCCAGATGAAAGCCCATTCCGTTGGCCCAAGGATACCAATTAAATCCTATTTCGGGCGACATATAGAATCCCCATCTGTTTTGGTCACTCATAAATATATAATAGTAATTGCTGAATTGCGCATAGCAAGCACCCAGCTTAAGCGACATATATGGCTGAAAATCGGCCTCTTGGAAGCGATAACGTGCCAATAATCCGAAAGGCATTGTGAACATCTGATGCTGTTGGTCGCTGTTCATGGATAATGTCTCGCTCAGGCTTATGGTGCGTCTTGAGAAATATTCGTTGTTAGTGTGAAAATTAAGAAAAGCACCTATTGCAATGTCGGGTGTAACATAGTAGCCTCCCTCAAAGTTCATACCCCATCCGCTGGCACCGTTTGAGAAGTCGTTGCTCAAAGGTATATTAAACTGCCAATCAATGTTATAATAAGTGTCAAGAGAGATTTGCGCTTTGCTCTGCGAGGGCAATCCCATTGCGGCAATAAGAATCACCGCACATATAAAATTACGTATAAGTCTCATAATATCATTGTTTTATGGTTATACAATCATTATCTGTTAATGTATGGCGATTGTTCAAAAGCCTGATTGATGGCGTTCAGTGTCCTCGACAGGCTGAGAGTGTTACCGTTCAGAAGACCGCATATATAAGAATTCCATATAACGGTGAGCTTACCTTTCTCTGCGTCCGATGGAGTGGTGTTCACAATCTCTCCCACAATTGAACCTGTGCTGTAACTGTAAACGAATGAATAGGGATAATACCAACCCCATCCGCCCCAATTCCAATAGCCGGGATAGCTGTTCCACCAAGGGCCGGGGCCATAGTTGTTGAAATAATAGGTGTTGCTGATGTAACTTAATTGCAGCACCATGTCTGCCTCTTCGTTACTGTCAACCCGGGTGTAACCCCTCTTTTCAAGATTGCCGGCGTATGCCTCAATGATAGTTTGTGAATTGTTGTTGTTCCAGTAGGCAGGCTTGGCTTGGTCGCTGATGATAAGAATGCTGTCAATTACATGAAAACTCTGCATGGATGCAAAATCTGTACCCTTGTCGTAGTTGGTATACACAAGGTAGTCATTGTCTAACTTGTCGGTATCCGGGTCTTTCTCGCAAGAGACGATACCGATGAGTGATACCGCAATGATGCTCAGGATAAAAATCTTTTTCATAAGGCTTGTTTTTTATTGGTTATTGATTGTCCTTATTATATATCATTATTTAGTTTTCTTGTGTATCAGGCGATGTGCCGGATTTTTGCTCACAGGCTTCATGTCTTTGCCCAAGCGTGTAAATGAACTGTCGCTGTTCATTTGCATATGTGTCTTGGAATTATTATTGTCCGATATAAATTCATACACAATGGCGGTGCTGTCGTTGGGTATTCCTACCATGACAACTGTTTCTCCGCTGTCGTTCTTGGTAACAGGGTTGGCATTCTCGTCAATGTAAGTGGTGCTGACGGTGTATGTGCCATCATCGTTAAGACTGATGCTCTCTATTGCGAGAAGTACGTTGCCGGGCTTTCCATTCTCCATAGGCATCAATCCCTCGAAGATGAATGTTTGTTTGTCGGCCATTGTGGTATCATTTACCATGTAAAGGCTGTCGACCTCGGCTTCAACTAATAGTGCGGGTTGCCTCTTTTCTCCGCAGGAGTTACATGCTGTGAATGTCAGCATTGTTGCAGCAATGGCTGCCGATAATACAATTTTTTTCATTCCGTTTAATGTTTTATGGTTATAATGGAATCGCTTTAAATATTTATTACGGATTCTTTGGCATTATAACACATTTACGCATCAACGGGTTTTCTGAAGATATTTAAAAAAGGTTATGCGGCTGTGTCAAAAAAATCTGACTCGGCCGCATATTATGTGTATGAACACCTGTGTTACAGGGTGTTGTAGACTAATGTAAAATAGGTGGATTATTTCTCCTGTTTATTGCAGGATGCTTTTTCCTTGTTCTATGTGATGTTTTTTTATTGGATTATTTATGTTGTGTCTGTTGCTGTTCTGAGGCAGTGTACCGTATGTTATAAGGTACATTGTGTTATATAGCATGTACTCTTGTTCTTCTCCTATCTCGTAGATTTTATAGAAGTATGCAAGTTCGTTCAATGTGTAATTTGTGTGTAATCCGTTGTTTGGCAATGTGTTTCCGCTGGCGGTGTAAAGATTGCCTGTGGCGGGGCTTATGTTGAAGTTGTATGGCGATTCTATTGTTTGTGTATATAGATTGTCGCCTGCAGTGTTCTCTCCTACTATTATCACTTTATCGTTTCCGATTGTATTTTGCAGTGCTGCCGCAAAGGCTTCTGCTGCGCCGCGTGTTGCTTTTGTAGTGAGCAGGTATGTTGTTCTTGTTTCCAAGTGTTGCGATGTCTCTTCGTATGTGTATGTTTTGCTGTTTTCTTTGTTTCCTTCGAGCTTACAGAATATTTTGCCTGTTGCTGTTGGTGGAACTAACGTGCTTGCTATTTTTGTTGCTGTTTCAAGCGAGCCGCCGCTGTTGTATCGCAGGTCTATTATGAGGTCTGTTATACCTTGACTGTGCATGCGTTGAAGTGCGGTAATTGTTTCGTCTGCCGAATTTTTTTGGTCGAAGCGGTTGTATACAATATACCCTATTTTGTGGTTGCGCAGGTTGTATATTGTATCCATATATAGTGCGCTGCTGTTGAGTATCGTAGCCTGTTTCATGGTGAGTGTGTCGCCATCTGCCCAACAGTAATATGGTGCTTCCTCTTGTGTTATTATTCTCTTGGTGTGCAATGTGGTGGAGCCGCCTCGTTCCAAATAGCCGTAGTTGTTTGTGGTTATGGTGTTTTTTCCTACTTGGGAAATCCATGTTCCGCGCTTCACTCCTGCGTTGTCGGCCGGTGAGTGTGGCTCTACAAAGAGTACTAAGGCGTATGTGTCGCTGGGTTTAATTCCAAGCGGGTCGCGCATTATTGCAAAGCTCATTCCGTAGCTTGTGAGCAGTGCCGAGTCGCTGAAATATGATGTCTTGTCCTCTTTTGTCAGTAGTTTGTTGAAGAAGTCTCTGTTTTTTGAGAAGAAATCGTTTCTGCTTGGTTCTTTTATGGAGTCGGCCCACAGATAGTTACTCTTCATTGTCGAGTATATCCATTGGTTCTCTTTTGTCAATTCTAAGTATTGATACGTTCTGTCTTCGCCGCACGATATTGATAAGAGTGCAACGATAGCGCATGATATTAGCTGTTTTATTATTTTCATTTTGCTCTGTTTTTCTTTTGAAACTGTTTTTTATAGATTCGTTGTTGCCGAAGTTGCTTATTTGTTTATATCAGATAATGCCATCGGTTGTTGGCTGTTTTAAGGATATTCTGATTAAAAATCTGTTTAAATTTATTTCAAATTTTATGTTTATATTTATGTATAAGCCTATTTTACTTGCCTTTTTATGCTCTTTTTTGCCCGTTTCCCCTTTTTTGCGGTTACATAGCTTGCTATGCGCCCTTAAAAAATGAAAAAACAGTCTAAAAAGGAGCTATAAAAATCCAATGGACATAAATTTAAACAGCTTCTAAAAAAACTGTTTCGTAGTTGCAAAATTACCTCTTTTCTGTATATTGACAAAATGAGTTGGATAAAAACATAGTTAATTTGTTTTATATCTTGGTCTTCATATATTTAAAATGGGCTGTGTCAAAAAATGTTTTTTTGACACAGCCCATTTGTTTGAACCGGTAATGCTTTGGTTTATGCCTCTGCGGGAGCCTCTGCGGCTTCTGTTGTTTCAGCATTCTCGGCAGCTGCGGCAGCCTCTGCCTCTGCTTTTGCAAGTGCCTCTGCAGCCTTTTTCTCTGCTACCTTCTTGGCTATTGCGGCATTTACCTCTTTCTCAGCTTCGAGACGTGCTTTTTTGTCATCGCGCTGAGCCTGCTCGTTCTTGCTCTTTACACCGTTGAGCGCAGCTGTTCTTTCAGCCTTCCAAGCATCGAATTTTGCTTGTGCGGCAGCCTCGTCGAATGCGCCTTTCTTAACTCCACCTTGTAGGTGTTTCATAAGATAAACGCCCTCGCGAGAAAGGATGTTGCGTGTTGTATCGGTGGGTATTGCACCAACATTCACCCAATAAAGTGCACGCTCGAAATTGAGCTCTACTGATGCGGGATTTGTGTTGGGGTTGTAGGTACCGATTTTCTCAACGAACTTACCATCGCGTGGTGCTCTCGAATCAGCAATCACAATAGAGTAGAAAGCATAGTGTTTGCGGCCTCTTCTCTGTAAACGGATTTTTGTTGCCATTTTTTAGTTTAATTTTAATGGTTAATGATTTGAGTCAGCTGATATCTCGTATCAGCGGCGCAAAGGTAATGCTTTTTTTTCTTATAGGCAATATTTTGAACTTTTATTTGAAACTGTATCCGCCACTTATCTCTATTATCGAGCCGTTAACAAATGGATTGTCTATGCAGAAGCGGACGGCATCGGCTATCTCATCGGTGGTGGCAAAGCGTTTAATGGCGCTTTTGGCATAGATGTTTTCTCTAATCTCTTTGGGTTTTGTGGTGTGCCAATCGGTTTCAACAAAACCGGGGGCAATGGCGTTCACCGTAGTGCCTGTGTCTTCAAAACATTTGACAAGGTTGAGTGCAAGTGCATGTATCGCGGCTTTTGTGACACCGTAGGCCAACGAGGTTCCGTGCGGATGTATGCCCATTAACGAGCCTATGAATATGATGCGCGATTGTTGGGGAATTATGTCGAATAGGTCTCTTATCAAATATACATTGCTGTTTACATTTGTGTGCATGGTGTGTTCCCACTCTTCGTCGCTAATCTCCGAAAAGGATTTGCGCAGTGTGATTCCGGTGTTGCATACTATGCAGTCGATGTGTCCTTTACTGTGCAGATGTTGTACAAGTGAACGCATCCGGCTCTTATCGCTCTGGTTGGCTTTTATTACTTCAAAGTGTGGTGATATTGCTGCAAGTTTTTCTTTGCAGGCTTCGGCGGCTTTTTCGTCACCTGAGTATGTCAGAGTTACGTTGTAGCCTTTTTCCAGAAGCATTCGTGCCACTGCAAGGCCGATGCCTTTTGTGCCTCCTGTCACTATTGCATTTTTCATATTTCTGTGTGGTTTTTACGCTCGGTGAATTGTTGCATTATGCGGGCTGTTGCAATGCTCTCTTTGGCTTTGAAACGCGAGCTTTCGTGACGGTTGTTGAATATGCACGATATCCACTCTTGTATTTCGTATCTGAGACCATCGCCGTCCCATTTATAGAAGTATTTTTTATTTTGGTTGATGTCTTCGTAGCGTAATTCAAAATAATCGGTTTTCCACCAAGGTGCTTCTACATAGGCATATCCTTTTGTCCCCGAGATAACAAGATTGCCTTCGGTTTTTACACCTAATCCTAATTTGAATGAGCATATTGCGGTGGGATATATCATCACGCCTTTTGTGTAGATGTCTACTCCGTTTTCCATTTTTGAGTATATATTAAGGCGTTTGTAATTTGTTCCCAATAGTTTTATTATAGGTAACAGCGGATATGATGCAAGCTCGTACATCGAGCCGCCTGCCTGTGAAGCATCGAACTCACGCAGGGTTTTATCGGCAAGCAGTTTAGAGAGTGATGCCTCTACGTCTACAACCTCTCCTATGGCTCCGCTCTTTATCATTACCATCAGGTGATTGAAAGCGGGGCAGTGTGCTGTCTTGTTTGCTTCCATCAGCACTTTGTCCTTTTTGAGTGCAAGTTCGTATAGCTCTTCGGCATCGTCTCCGTTGAGTACCATGGGTGTTTCGCACAGTACGTGCTTGCCGGCCGTAAGTGCCTCTTTTATATATAGGTGGTGGCTCAGATGAGGGGTTGCTACATATATTGCATCGGATGCTTGTATAAGGTCGGCAAACGAGGCGAATGGTGTTATTCCGAATCTGCGGGTATATTTGTCGAGATTTTGTGAATCGGTGTCGAATGCTCCTGTTATTTCAATTCCGCTGACGAAAGATGCCTCCAGGATGAATCGCGTGGCTATGCGTCCGCAACCTACAATGCCCACACGCACCGGACGTCGGCTGTTGCTGCGTATTTGTGTCGATGATATTCCTTCGGTGCGTGGCAGATACACCACTTGGCAATATTCATTCAGGTAGTCGAATTTACCCTCCCAATCGGAGCCTATTGCAAATATATCGGCACCATATTTTTGAATGTCATCTATTTTTTGTCCGAAGTAGTCTTCTATTATTATTTTATCGGCAAGGCCTGTGGCACGCACCGCTTCGACCCTCTCAAGCACATTGTTAAATACGTTCAGTTTGCCGCGCTCGCGGTCGAAATTGTCGTTTGTTACTCCAACTATAAGGTAATCGCCAAGCTCTTTTGCTCTGCGCAACAGATTTATGTGTCCTTGATGCAGCAGGTCGTATGTACCGTATGTTATAACTGTTTTATTCTTTTTCATCTGAATTATGTATGAGTGCCGGAGGTGCTGTTTGTATATGGGGTGTCAGCCGAGCCAATATGCTTGCGAGTCGTGTGTAGATATGCGCTGCTCCTCGGGGGGGAGGGTCATATAATCGCCATATTTTGCTCTAAGGTATGCGTCGTAGTTTTTGGGTACTCGATAGCTGCCTCCCTCGAAGGGGAGCATTATGTAACTGTCGAATGTGTCGCGTGGAAGAATTTCGCGTGCACAGGTTCTCGACCCGAAGCTGCACACCTTTTCGCATTCATCGTAATTGCAGTATGTGGCAATGCGCTGCATGGCTTTTAATATAAAGTGGCGCGAGAATGGGAGCAGTATGGTTTTGGTGACTATGAGTCGCAACTTGCGCATGATACTCTGACCTTTGAAGAAGCGTGAGCTTTTTACGTACATAAATCGTATGCACTGCCCGCATATTGTGGCTTGTATGGGACTTTTAATGCCGTCTAAAGGGAATAGGTCGATGTAAACGCCGAATGTACCGGGGTTCTTATAAAGAAACTCATGAAGAGTGGTTCCTGTGTGCTGTACTTTGGCGAAAGGAACATTGTAGCGTCTGTCACTTTCGTGTGTGATTACTTTGAAAGGCTTGTCGTCTTTCTTGTTATACAGTTTAATGAACCGCTCGTAGTCGGCACGTGGAATATGTATGTCTATGTCATCGTCCCATGGGATATATCCTTTGTGTCGCACAGCCCCAAGCAGTGTGCCGTAGGCGAGAAAGTAGCGTATGCCGTTTTCTTCGCAGAATGTGGCCACATCGCATAGTATCTCAAGTTGTATTTTCTTGAGCTCTTCACTTTCTATCTTTCTTATAAGCCTCTTGTTCATCACATTCTTATCAGTTCATATTCTCTTGTGCCAAGTCCTATTTTTTCTGCATGTTCAAGGCACGATTTCCATTCCGACTCGGGGGTGGAATTTGTAAAGTGGTCGTGTTTGTCGCAGAAACCGTGAGCGTGCATCCTTTCGTGCAGCTGACTGCCGGGCATGGGTGTTGCTGCAAGGCATGCGTCGACACATGCTTGGTCAAGAGCCAATGCGTCGTCAGATACAAACATTCCTATGTTTGGAAGTATTGGAGCATCATTCTCGCAGTGACAGTCGCAGTTAGGCGACACATCCACCACCAACGATATGTGGAATTGCGGACGTCCGGCAACAACGGCTTTTGCATATTCGGCCATTTTGCGATTGAGCAATTGAGGTGCATGGAAATCTTCAAAATTTATTGCGTCGAAATTGCATGCACCCAGACAGCGTCCGCAGCCCACGCAGTTGCTTTTATCGACCGACATTTTGTGTGTCTCATTGTCGAACACAAGGCCGTTGTTGGCGCATTGAGCCAAGCATTTGCGGCATCCGCGACACAGCTCGGGGTCAATCTGTGGTTGTCCGCTTATGTGTTGCTCGGTTTTTCCTGCACGCGAACCACACCCCATGCCTATGTTTTTTATTGCACCTCCGAAGCCCGTCATTTCGTGCCCTTTAAAGTGTGTGAGGCTTATGAAAATATCGGCATCCATTATGGCACGTCCTATTTTTGCATTCTGTACATATTCGCCATTTTCTACCGGAACCTCAATGTCATCTGTTCCTTTCAGTCCGTCGCCAATGATTATTGGACAACCGACAGTGAGTGGTGTAAAACCATTCTCCCATGCACAATACAGGTGCTCGATGGCGTTCTTTCGACTGCCGGGATACATTGTGTTGCAATCGGTCAGAAAGGGCTTGCCGCCAAGTTCCTTCACCACATCCGCCACAGCACGCGCATAGTTGGGACGCAGATAACTGATGTTTCCCAATTCTCCGAAATGTAGTTTTATGGCTACAAATTTCCCCTCCATGTCAATATCTCCTATTCCCGCCTTTCTCATCAATTTTTTGAGTTTGGTGGGCAGTCCGTCACCGTTGGCCTTGGTGCGGAAATCTGTAAAATAGACTTTAGCCTTTTCCATATTTATATATTATGAAACAGTTTGGATGCAGTTTGAGTTTCAATTATAACTATTTTAAAACAACTACTAAATAATATGCAAAGGAAACTATAAAAATCGGAATTTCAAAAAAACAACCTTTTAAGTGTGTTTATTTCCTATGATTTTATATTGTAACATCAAATGTTTACACTATTTTTGCCACATAATACACAAAATATGGCTCAACGCAGGCAGACATCAATATTACTTATATATACGGGTGGAACGATAGGTATGATACGCAATCCCCTGACGGGTGCTCTCGAGTCGTTCAATTTCGACCACCTTTTGCGTCACGTTCCCGAACTCAGACAATTTAATCTCGATATATCTTCGCGTGCATTTAATCCTCCGATAGACTCCTCGGATATGAATCCTTCGCTATGGGCAAAATTGGCAGAGGTTATATACACCAACTACGAGCGTTACGACGGCTTTGTGGTGTTGCACGGCACCGATACAATGGCATTTACAGCATCGGCGTTAAGTTTTATGCTCGAGGGGTTGATGAAGCCTGTGATACTTACCGGAAGCCAGCTCCCGATTGGAGTGCTGCGTACCGACGGAAAAGAAAATCTTCTCACAGCCATAGAGATAGCTGCTGCAAAGAACGAAGATGGCACCCCTGTGGTTCCCGAAGTGTGCATATATTTTCACGAAAAACTGATGCGCGGCAACCGATGCACCAAAATAAGCGCCGACAGCTTCGACGCATTTAAATCGCACAACTGCCCCAATCTTGCCACTGCCGGAATTGAGATACAGTATAACCGTCACCTCATAAAGCCATACGATGCGAGTGCCAAGCTGAAGCCACATTATGCGATGGACAGCAATATCATAATTTTTTCGTTGTTCCCCGGCATACGCCGCGAAGTGGTGCAAAAGATACTCGAAGGCAAGGAGCTGAAAGGCATCATCTTCCGCACATTCGGTTCGGGCAACGCACCACAGGCTCAATGGCTCATAGATGCCCTCACCGAGGCAACCCGCCAAGGTAAGGTAATAGTAAATGTTACACAATGTCTTGCCGGCAGCGTCAAGATGAGCCTTTACGAAGCAGGCAGGCAGTTGTTAGAGGCCGGTATCATAAGCGGACACGACATAACAGTGGAGGCCGCCCTTGCCAAAATGATGTTCCTGCTTGGAAAAAAACTTTCGCCCGACGAGGTTAGGCGTCAAATGCGCCGAAATATAGCAGGCGAAATATCATAAACAAAAAGCTGCGCATCAAGCTGTTAAAATATATCTTGCCAAGCTCTTGTATATTACAAACCGACATATCAAAATATAAAGAGGGCAGAGCAAACATACGTTCCTGAGCGAGAATATTCTTAAAAATTAAAACAGCTTATAAAAAAATAATGATAATTTTGTGCCGATAAATAAAAAGTGTTAATTTTGTGAGTTAGAAAACACTTACACAAATAAGCCGTTTCGATAGAAATTTGAAAGAACAGAAGTGTGACATTATATAAGAGTGACATTATAATAATCAACATTATATAAACAGATATTATGAAAAGAATCTTGGTAACAGGCGGTACCGGTTTTATCGGTTCGCATACGGTAGTAGAGCTGCAGAACAGCGGCTACGAGGTAATCATCATCGACAACCTTTCAAATTCAAAGGCCGAAGTTGTTGACAACATTGAGAAAATAACAGGCATACGTCCCGTGTTTGAACAACTCGATTGCTGCGACCTCGAAGGGCTCGATGCACTCTTCACAAAGTATGCAGGCATCGAAGCTATCATACATTTTGCAGCCAGCAAGGCAGTGGGCGAGAGCGTAGAGAAACCACTGAAATACTATCGCAACAACATTGTTTCTTTGGTGAATCTTCTCGAACTGATGCCCAAGCACAATGTAAAAGGCATTGTATTCTCCTCGTCCTGCACAGTATACGGTCAGCCCGATGTGCTTCCCGTTACAGAGGCAGCACCTACAAAGGTTGCAGAGTCTCCCTATGGCAATACCAAGCAGATTAACGAAGAGATTATCTGTGACACTGTAAAATCCGGCTCACCCGTTGAAGCTATCATGTTGCGCTACTTCAACCCCATAGGCGCACACCCCACTGCACTCATCGGCGAGCTTCCCTTGGGCGTGCCTCAGAACCTTCTCCCCTACGTTACACAAACAGCTATGGGTATCCGCGAATGTCTGAGCGTATTTGGCGACGACTATGACACTCCCGACGGCTCATGTATACGCGACTATATCTATGTGGTAGATCTTGCAAAGGCTCACGTTAAGGCGATAGATCGCATCCTTAATAAGCAGATGGCACAAAATCCCGAGGTATTCAACCTTGGAACAGGTCGCGGACTTTCGGTGCTCGAACTTATTAACGAATTTGAGGCAGCCACAGGCGTTAAACTTAATTACAAGATAGTAGGCCGCAGAGCAGGAGATATCGTAAAAGTATGGGCTAATCCTGAACGTGCAAACAACGTGCTCGGCTGGAGCGCCGACACACCTATTCGTGACGTTCTTGCCTCGGCGTGGAAGTGGCAGCAGAAACTGCGCGAAGATGGTATAATGTAATTTGCGTTATACACAAAAGAGATATAAAAAATGGAGACCAAGGTCTCCATTTTTTTATACTTATATTATACTTATGGAGCCGAGTCGGGGACTCGAACCCCGGACCTACTCATTACGAATGAGTTGCTCTACCAACTGAGCTAATTCGGCAATATATCTGTGATTCTGAACCATGAAACGCAATAGCACTCCTTTTCAAAATCGGCTGCAAATATAAAGATAAAATCCATTATCTCCAATTATTTCAGAAATTAATTTTTTATATAAATGAATGCTCCATTCTGTTTGTTGTAACAAATTATTTATGTAACTTTGTACTCGGTTTTGTGGAATGAGTCCCATTTTTTTTGGTGACAATTCCCAAGCAAATAAAACAATCGATACACAATGTATAAAAAAATGAATATGAAAAAGCAAAGTGCAGAGACAGGCACAAGCCTTGCCTCGCAGCAAAAACGCTATCTTTATATTTATGGTATATCGGTTGCTGCTTATTTGGATATGTGATGCTGTGTGGTCGTTCCTGTGGAGCGGCCATTTTTATTGTCACAGATATAACAGAAAAAATAGAGTGTTTAAGAAAAAGTTTTGTATTTATTGGACAACGGTTTTAATTAAGTATCGTTTTTTGTATCATCGAGTAGAAATTGCAGTCCTGTCATATATAAACAGCACACAATTCCCTCCTTCAAAGATGGTGACAAACGAGCTAAACAGATAAAAACCGGCTTTATTATTTTGCAACGAGTGCAGAGCCGTTTCCGAGGTGTACCTGAAAAGGTAACAGACGAAAAGGGCAAAAAACGAGATGCAAGAAACAAAATAAATCCGAAACGCTTTCTGACAATAAAGTAGTTTATAAATTTACTTTTATGGAACAATTACTACACGAATGTGGCGTTGCCATGATTCGCCTGCGCAAGCCCTTGAACTATTACAATGAGAAATACGGAACATGGGCCTATGGAATGAACAAACTGTTCTTGTTGATGAACAAGCAGTATAACCGCGGACAGCAAGGTGCCGGTATTGCCTGCGTAAAGTTGAAAGCAAACCCGGGCGAGGACTATATGTTTCGCGAGCGTGCCGAGGGTGGTACAGCAGTGTCCGAGGTGTTTGCTGCAGCCGAAAAAAGCGTTGCCAAGCATCCGGTGGAGATGAGAGGAAACGCCGAATATGCATATAAGAATTTCAGCTTTGCCGGCGACCTGTATATGGGACATCTGCGTTACTGTGCAACAGGAAAGACAGGGCTGCAATATGTGCACCCCTACCTGCGTCGCAACAATTGGAGAGCCAAAAATCTCGCACTCTGCGGAAACTTCCACATAACAAATGTAGACGACGTGTTCAAAGAACTTGTATCTCATGGTCAGCACCCACGTGTGTATGCCGACACATACATACTGCTCGAACTTATGGGCCATCGTCTCGATCGCGAGGTTGAACGTGTTTTTAAGGAGTGCGAAGCCGAAGGACTCACAGGAATGGATATAACCACCTCCATCGAAGACCGCATGGACATTGCCAATGTGTTGAAGACATCGGCACATCTGCTCGACGGAGGATATGTACTCTGCGGTATCACAGGCAGCGGCGAAATGTTTGCCATGCGCGACCCTTGGGGAGTGCGCACCGCCTATTGGTATGCCGACGACGAGATTTTCGTTCTCGCCAGTGAACGTGCCGCCTTGCAAACAACCATGAATCTGAAAGCCGATAAAGTGATAGAAATGCAACCCGGCGAAGCTATCATAATGGACAAAGCAGGCAACCTGCGTGTCGAAAGAATATTGCCACAGTTAGCCTTTCTCCCCTGTTCATTTGAACGCATATACTTCAGCCGAGGAAACGATGGCGATATATATAAGGAACGCAAAATGTTGGGAGCAAATCTCCGCGACAAAATATTGAAAGCAGTAGATTACGACCTCGACCACACAGTATTCTCGTTCATACCCAACACAGCTGAAATGGCATTCTACGGAATGGTAGAGTCCATAGAACAATATCTCGACGAGTGGAAGGCAAACGAACTTACCTCGGGCAAACAACACACGCAAGAAGAGATAAAGGCAATTCTCTCAAAGTGCGTGCGGCAAGAAAAAGTCGCAAACAAAGACATCAAAATGCGTACCTTCATCACCACAGGCGATAAACGTAACGACCTTGCCGGACACGTCTACGATATTACATACGACTCGATAACCCCGAAAGTAGATAATCTTGTGGTTATAGATGATAGCATTGTTCGAGGAACAACCTTGCGCGAGAGTATACTCAGCATCCTCGACCGCTTAGAGCCAAAGAAGATAGTAGTAGTATCGTCAAGCCCCCAAATACGATACCCCGACTACTATGGCATAGATATGGAGAAATTCGACCACTTTGTAGCCTTCTTCGCCGCACTCGATTTGCTGCGCGAGCGCGGAATGATGAACATCGTGAACGAAACATATATGGCCTGCATCGAAGAGCTCAAGAAACCGCTTGCCGAAATAAAAAACTGCACAAAAGCAATATACAAGCCCTTTACAGCCGACGAAATATCAGACAAGATAGCCGAGATATTAAGACCCTCGAATTTGAATGCCGAAGTAGAGATTGTTTTCCAGAGTCTCGAAGGATTGCACGAAGCCTGCCCCAACCATTTGGGCGATTGGTATTTCAGTGGCGACTATCCGACCCCCGGAGGCAATATGTTGGTAAACAGAGCATTTATAGAACACTATGAAACGTATATAAAAAATGCGTGAACAACCGCAACGGTTCCCGAATCTCCCAAAAGAGAACGGGAACCGTTTCTTTTTATATAAAGAATTTCCAAAAAACGTTTATTTTGCAAATTTTTGCATATCTTTGCGATAAACCGCGACACACACAATGTAATCGCTGCAACAAAGGACAACAACAAATATTTCCATAATATATGAAAGAGAAACTAAAGAAAGTACTACTGCTGGGTTCCGGCGCACTGCGCATCGGTCAGGCAGGCGAATTTGATTACTCGGGTTCACAGGCGTTGAAAGCATTGCGCGAAGAGGGCATACAGTCTGTACTGATAAACCCCAACGTAGCCACCATACAAACATCGGAGGGAATAGCCGACAAAGTATACTTCCTCCCCGTGAACACACACTGTGTCGAGGAGATAATTAAAAAAGAGCGCCCCGATGGTATTCTGTTGGCCTTTGGCGGACAGACAGCACTCAACTGCGGAACAGAACTTTATCAGAGCGGAATATTGGAAAAATATGGCGTTAAAGTCCTTGGAACATCCGTTGAGGCCATAATGTATACCGAAGACCGCGACCTCTTTGTGAAAAAGCTCGACGAGATTCCAATGAAGACACCCGTCAGTCAAGCCGTCGAGACAATGGACGATGCACTTGCAGCTGCACATCGCATAGGCTTCCCGGTGATGGTACGTTCGGCCTACGCCTTGGGAGGATTAGGCAGCGGAATATGCCGCGACGAAGAGAGCTTCAAAGAGCTGGCCGAGAGTGCATTCACCTTCTCCACACAGATTCTTGTCGAAGAGTCGCTGAAAGGATGGAAAGAGATTGAATTTGAAGTAATACGCGATGCAAACGACCACTGCTTCACAGTGGCAAGCATGGAGAATTTCGACCCTCTGGGCATACACACAGGAGAGTCAATAGTGGTGGCGCCCACCTGCTCACTCACCAACGAACAGGTAGAGATGCTCAAAGAGCTATCCGTTAAGGCTATACGCCATCTCGGTATAGTTGGCGAATGTAACATACAATATGCCTTCAATGCCGAGACAAACGACTATCGCGTGATAGAGGTTAATGCCCGTTTGAGCCGCTCCTCGGCTCTTGCATCAAAAGCAACAGGCTATCCCCTCGCCTTTGTTGCAGCAAAGATAGCATTAGGATATACACTCGACCAAATAGGAGAAATGGGCACCCCTAATTCAGCATACAAGGCACCGGAATTAGACTATCTCATTTGCAAAATACCCCGTTGGGACCTCACCAAATTTGCAGGCGTTTCGCGCAGAATAGGGTCGAGCATGAAGTCCGTCGGCGAAATAATGTCGATAGGTCGCAGCTTTGAAGAGGTTATACAAAAAGGTCTGCGCATGATTGGGCAAGGCATGCACGGCTTTGTGGGCAACGAGCATACACACTTCGATAACCTCGACGAAGAACTTGAGAATCCTACCGACCTGCGCATCTTCTCCATAGCAAGCGCATTAGAGCAAGGTTATACGATAGAACGCATAAGCGAACTTACAAAGATAGACCCATGGTTCCTTGGCAAACTTAAGAACATTGTCGACTACAAGCATGTACTCATGCAGTATAACACCCTCGAAGAACTTCCCGAAGAGGTGCTGCGCAGAGCAAAAGAACTTGGATTCTCCGACTTCCAAATAGCACGCTTTGTGCTGAAAGAGAACGGTAACATGGAAAAGAGCAATCTCGAAGTGCGCAACCGTCGTAAACAGTTGGGTATCCTTCCTGCTGTAAAACGCATTAACACAGTAGCATCCGAGCATCCCGAGCTTACCAACTATCTATATATGACATACGGCACCGAGGGTTACGATGTCAACTATTACAAGACAGATAAATCGGTTGTAGTCCTCGGCTCGGGAGCCTACCGAATAGGTTCATCTGTGGAATTCGATTGGTGCTCGGTAAATGCTGTTCAGACAGCTCGCAAGCTCGGTTACAAATCAATAATGATAAACTACAACCCCGAGACTGTATCAACCGACTACGACATGTGCGACCGTCTATACTTCGACGAACTCTCATTTGAACGTGTTCTCGATGTGATAGACCTTGAACAACCCGGCGGCGTAATTGTGTCGGTGGGCGGTCAGATACCAAACAACCTTGCAATGAAGCTGCACCGTCAGTCGGTACCCATTCTGGGCACATCCCCCCTCTCGATAGACCGTGCCGAAAACCGTCACAAATTCTCGGCAATGCTCGACCAATTAGGCATCGACCAGCCCGCATGGAAAGAGCTGACAAGCCTCGAAGAGATGGAGAGCTTCGTAGAGAAAGTAGGTTATCCTGTGCTGGTACGTCCCTCATACGTACTCTCTGGTGCAGCCATGAACGTATGCTACAACGAAGACGAACTGAAAGAATTTCTTCAGATGGCGGCCGAGGTGTCAAAAGAATTCCCCGTTGTCGTATCACAATTTATGATGGAGACAAAAGAGATTGAATTTGATGCAGTGGCACAAAATGGCGAGGTAGTAGAGTATGCAATATCCGAGCACGTAGAGTTTGCCGGCGTTCACTCAGGCGATGCAACACTCGTGTTCCCCGCACAGAAGATATACTTTGAGACAGCCCGACGCATAAAGAAAATAAGCCGTCGCATAGCCAAAGAATTGAACATTTCGGGCCCGTTCAACATACAGTTCCTTGCCAAGAATAACGAGGTTAAGGTTATTGAGTGTAACTTGCGTGCATCGCGTTCGTTCCCATTCGTATCTAAGATACTAAAGCGCAATTTCATAGAAACAGCAACACGCATAATGCTGGGTGCTCCATACAGCAAGCCCGATAAGTCGGCGTTCGACATTGATTGGATTGGTGTAAAAGCATCACAATTCTCATTCAGCCGTCTGCATCAGGCCGACCCGGTGCTGGGCGTTGATATGTCATCTACCGGCGAGGTTGGTTGTATAGGAGACGATTTTGAAGAGGCACTCCTGAATGCAATGATTGCAGTAGGGTACAGCATCCCCAAGAAGAGTGTGATGGTATCATCGGGAGCCTCAAAATCAAAGGTAGAACTGTTGGATTCCACCAAAGTGCTTGCTGCAAAAGGATATGAAATATATGCAACGGCAGGCACGGCCACATTCCTCAACGAGAATGGAATTAAGGCAACCACAGTAATGTGGCCCGATGAGTGTCCCGACAATAGCAACAATGTTATGCAGATGATTGCCGAGCACCGTTTCGACCTTATTATAAACATACCAAAGAACCACACGAAACGCGAACTTACAAACGGCTATCGCATACGTCGTGCTGCCATCGACCACAATACACCGCTCATTACCAACGCCCGCCTTGCAAGCGCATTCATACGCGCATTCTGCAAGATAGACGTAAATGAACTTCCCGTGAAGAGCTGGGACGAGTATAAATAACCCTTTTCATCCCTTTTAAGGATAGGTAAAAGAGCATATTGCACATCAAATAGTGCTGCAATATGCTCTTTTTTTTGTCCGCCTTATGCAGATTGGTCGGAAGGTCGTATTATTCCACATTCTGAATATCTTTAGCGTCCTGACTAAAAACAGATAAAGAAGTACTCATATATAAACAGAAGATGGTACGATTTTTTTTGTAAATTTGGCACATAGAAACTGTTTAAACCTTATTATATAATATTTATAATAAGTAATGGAAGCATATAACTTTAAATTATTAGAATTATGAGATTTATCAGAAACTTTGCAGGTGCTCTGTGCATGATGGCTGCCGTATCATGCGGACAGAGTAGTGGTGAACAGGAGGTTGCTGTATCGGCAGATGGCAACACGAATCCTGTTATTGAGAATATAATGGCTCGTCGCAGTATACGCAGGTACAAAGATACAGTGGTAGACCGCAAGATTATGGAGCAAATTCTTCTCTGCGGCATTAATGCTCCCAACGGACAGAATAAACAGTCGTGGGAGGTGCGTGTGGTTGATAATCCAGCCACAATGGAAGAGATTAAGGCAATGATGGCCGACGGACTGCCCGAGGAAGAGGCCGAAAGAGCAAGAGTCTCTTTTCGCGGAGCACCTGTGATGGTGTTCATCGCACGCGACCTTTCATACGATTTTTCGGCTTACGATTGCGGTCTGCTTGCACAGAATATGATGCTCTCTGCAACCTCCTTGGGCGTTGGCTCCATCTGTCTCGGAAGTCCGGTACGCGCTGTATACAACAGCCCAAAAGCCGAAGCTGTTATAGAGAAGTTAGGATTCAGCAAAGGCTATGAACTATGCCTGTGCGTGGGCTTTGGATATGCCGATGAAACACCCGACGCAAAACCGCGTGATTGGGGAAAAGTGAAATTCCTGGATTGACGTATTGTTACATATTACATTCGGGAAGATGAATATAGTTTCAGCGTCAAAACTCCTGCTGGGTTTTGACGCTGAAACTATTTCTCTTAGAATGATTGAGACACCGAGTAACAAGACTTAAGATTCTCGTCATGCCACACTCTTTCTGTGCCGATTGTCGAGCTCGCGCAGCAGACGTCTCTTGTGCCTGTTTATATAAGAGCTGCAACAGGCAAATGATAGGAACGATGAACAGAATATCAACGAGGCGAATATCTCATCCCCAAACGAATTTGCCGAACCAATAAGCAGCAACAGGCTGATTAGTTGTATTGTCATTAAAGTGTTTGCTTTCATCATGCAGTATCTGTTTTTTGTTGTTATTACTCTTTTTCAAATGACCAGAATATAAGATTGCCGGGTGTGCTATCTTCATTGTCTTTTATTTTAAGCGTTGCCTGGTGTATGAATTTATCTTTGCTGTAGAGCATAACCTTCCCGATTATGTTCTTGTCACCTTTTTCGTCTATCGCCTTTATATACATTTTGTATCTGTTATTCGTGAGTATTCTTTTTCGTTCATTCAGGAAATCCTTAACAAAATCCTTCTCCATATACTCCTTATAGATGCAGTAGTGTTCCGAGAGATTGCTAATCCATTCGTCGCGTTTTATTACTCCGTAACGAAGAAAATCTATCCACTCCATGCACTTCTCAAAGAAACATTCGCAGAAGAATGTTCTATTGTTGCCATTCTGTTTTTTCATAATAGAAACTTTTTATGTTATTTCTTTTCACTTTAATGGAATTATCGTATGTTTGCCATAAATGTCATATATAAGACGTTTATTGCTTGTTTGTTTGCGAAAATAGCATTAATTGTGCGCGATTAGCCGTTTATGGCTACAAATATAATCTCAAAAAGGTTAAATTGATTCGCGATAGTGGTAAAATTTGACTATTTAGATTGATTCTACATAAGAGAATGAATTAATTTTTGTTTAAGAAGCTGTAAAACAGAATGGTATTATGAAAGAGACCGTGAATAATGACTTAAAAAAACGAATATTGGCTCTCTTTGAGCATAACAGGCTCAATGTTAACAGTGCCAGCCGTATCCTGGGCATTCCGCAAAGAACGTTGAACAGGCAGGTGAACGAGGATGGAAAGGTGGGAGTGGAATTGGTGCGCTCACTGTTGAATAATTTCCCGGAGGTTTCGTCGGCGTGGCTTCTCATGGGGGTTGGCTCTATGTTTGAGAGTGCGCAGATGTTTGACAGCAGGCAGTGTTCTCCATTTTACAGCGACCTGCCTGTGTCGGCCGGAAGAAAGGATGCTCTTGATCACTCGGCAGAGGTTCCCACAGGATATATTTCGATGCCGCAGTGGTATGCGCAATTCTATTTTCCTGTGTCGGGAACATCTATGGAGCCTGAAATATATTCGGGTGATATAATAGGAGTGAACAGGGTGGAGTCGTTGCGCGAGATTGACCCTGATAAAATTTATATGATTGTCACAACTGAGTCGAGGATGATAAAGCGTTGTTACCCCGATAAAGAGAATAGTGAGCTTTTGTGGTGTGTTTCGCCGAATTATCCTTCGTTTACGATAAATAAGAAGGATATATGCGCTGTGTTCCATGTGGTAAACAGAATAGAGAGGCTTTGACCCATCTATGTGGTTCCGCATCTGTGTAAGGTACAAAACAACGGCAAGCATCTTTGATTTTCTGTATGATGCTTGCCGTTGAATATAATGCAAAAGGTATGTATCAGATGTTGAATGTGCCTTCTACTATCTTACCCATTGCCCACACGCCGCGTATGTTAAGTTTCTCATCAAGAATAATAATATCGGCGTCTTTGTCTTTCTGCAACGAACCCTTGCGGTCGTATACGTTCATAATCTTTGCAGGTGTTTCTGATGCCATGCGCACTGCATCTTCCAATGGTATTTCGGCCTTGTGAACAAGTGTGCGGATTAGGCGATCCATTGTGGCAACGCTGCCTGCAAGTGCCGAACGGTCGGCGAGCTTGCACACTCCGTCTTCTATTATAACGCGGGGGTCAAATGCGGTGTTGCTGTCGCTGGCTGCACATGCCAGAGCATCGGTTATAACACAGGCACGCTCCACTCCTTTTATCTTATGTATCAGTCGGAGTATGGTGGGGGGGACGTGTATGCCGTCGGCAACAACCTCTACTGTCATGTCGTCGTGCAGGTAAATGCTTTCAACTGTTCCTTCATACTTATATTCGCGACGCTTGTGGAATCCGGGCATTGCATTGTAAAAGTGTGTGGCATGTGTGTAGCCATTCTCATGTGCAGTGTGAATATCTTCGTATTCGGCTTGTGTATGTGCCACTGATGCAAGGATGCCTTTTGAGGTTATGTATTTTCCGAATTGCATTGCACCGGGAAGCTCGGGAGCTGCATCCCAACGCTTGATGCAGTTCCATTTCTCTACAAGTGGAATGTATTCTGCCGGGTCGGGGTCTTTTATGTTTTCCGGTATCTGACCGCCGGCCATCTTCATGTTAAGGTAGTGGTCTTCGAGGTGCAGACCAAGGACGGGGCTGTCGGGCTCTTTCATCAGCTTGGTGCACACTTCGGCTGCGGCCTCAATCATGGGAACTGTTGATGATGAGAGGGTGGGGAAAATACTTGTTGTACCATGCTTCATGTGTGCGGCAATTGCTACGCGGAATGCTTCTTCGTCGCCTTCCATGAAGTCGCGGCCGCCTCCGCCGTGAACGTGTATCTCTACACCACCGGGAACTACGCACATTCCTTTGGCATCTACCACCTCGGCTCCTATAACTGCAAGATCGCAATTTGTAACCTCAAGAATCTTGTTGTCTCTGATAATTACTGAACCATCCTTTAACCATCCTTGCGGGGTTAGGATTTTCGCGTTTATGATTTGTGTCAGCATTGTGTGAAATATTAGTTAGGTTAATAATTTCGGATTTTTTAGACATACAAAGTTACTTCTTTATATAATTAGTTAAACATTTTTTTTGATTTTTTTTATTCGTAAGTTGATTTAATTCATTTCAATTGATGAATCTATTATGTAAACGTTGATTTAAGATGTTAAACTGTTTTTCAATTGAAAAAGAATGTTAACTTTGCAAGGTGCATCTGTCGGGAATTGTGATTTGCGGGGAATTATGAATGTGGATGGATTTTCTCTTATTTAGTCATTTTTTTGTAATTGTAAGATAATTGTGTGCTATGGGTGTTTTTGTAGGATTTTTAACAGCATTGGGTGTGCTGATTATATTGAGCCTTATATATTGCTTTATAGGTAGAAACGTGTTTGTCGACAGAATGTTGGCACAGGGTAAGTGTCTCTCTTTCTTTTTCCTTATGCTCTTTGTGTTTATAGTGCCACTTACTTTGTCGGGAGCTTTTTATTTGTTTAATATCAGGGGCGAGGATTTTATCTCGGAGAGGGCGCTCGATGAGCCGAATTTGGTGTGGACGTTGATTTATCATTGTATCGACCCCGGTAATCAGCATATGGCGGCAGACGGATGGTTCAGGGCATGTTCTTGTCTGTTGGCAATCTTTGGAAGTGTATTCTTCAACGGATTGCTTATATCGTTGTTCGTAGGATGGTACGACAGATTGGTGAGCAGATGGGAAAATGGACTGACAAGATACAATCGTGTGCTCAAAAGAGGCAATTTTGTGGTGATTGTAGGTGATAATGAGATGGTTCCGAGTATAATAGCTCAACTGTTTGAAAGAAGACGCGGATTGCAGCATGTGGTTGTGCAGACAAACAGGGATGTGCCCGGATTGAGGAAGAGACTTGTCTCTTTTCTTAAATCCGAGGATGAAAAGCGTGTCATTATATATTCGGGAGAGATGACGTCAAAGGATGACGTAAGGGATTTGCACACCGAGTATGCACGCGAGGTCTTTATTCTCGGAAACAGCATCGAAGATGGCGAAAGTGCAATCAATCATGATGCTCTATGTCTCGATTGTGTGCGCATCATAGCTCTTTTGCTTAAAGAGACAGGGCGCCCATCGGGCAAATTGCTGTGCAGGGTTATGTTTGAATACCAAACAACATTCTCGATATTCCAATTTGCCGACATTAGCGATAATGTGCGCGATATTATTGATTTTCGCCCGTTTAACTATTATGAGATGTGGGCCCAGCGTCTTTTCGTTAACAGGAAACTTCATTTTGTGAAAGAGGATCTTAATGAATACCTCCCTCTCGAAGGAGAAAAGCCTATTACGTTCGATTCAAAAGATACGGTGCATCTTGTGGTTGTGGGAATGTCCAATATGGGAGTGGCATTGGCCGTAGAGGCAGCACATCTGGCTCACTATCCCAATTTTAATGCCGACAGCAGACTGAAGACACGCATCACTTTCATAGATAACGATTGCATAACTCAAATGGGTTATTTCAAAGGACGTTTCAAGGAACTATTTTCATTGTCGAGATTTAGAAAAGTGGTGGTAAAAGAGGACGATAATACATTGTATGCCGATTCCAAAGACTATTCATCATGGGAGAATACCGACTTTTTTGAAAAGAACAGCTATCTTGGCGACGATTTTATAGACATCGAATGGGAATTTATTCAGGGTGGAATAGAGACACCTCAGGTGCATGCCTATTTGAGGGATGCAGCCAACGATTGCAGCACACGCTTTACACTCGCCCTGTGTATTCCCGATGATAACAAAGCTGTGGCATCAGCTCTATATCTGCCTGACGAGGTTTATCAAAAAGCAGTGCAAGTGTTGGTATATCAGCGTCATAATGCATCTGTCATAAACAGTATTTCGCTCGATAATAAGGTAAACCTCTATTATAAACAGTTGAAGGCATTTGGAATGCTCACCGACGCATACGATGATTATATGCAAATGACTGCACATGAAATTTCTTCTATTTTCGACAATCATTATTACGAAATGTATCAAAGGGTTAATGCCGAAAATAATATTCGAGAAACCAGCAGAAAAAATACAAGAGGAAAATCAAGGGCTGCAAAAATGTGGAGCTGTATGTATAATGCAAATTCGGTGTGGGGCAAAATGCGCAGTGTGCACTATTATAAGAATAATACAATATCAGAGCAGGATATAGCTATCCTTGCAAAAACCGAGCATACGAGATGGAGTATGGAGCAGTTGCTGATGCGTTTCAGGATACTTACAGAGGATGAACAAAAATCGGTGCTCGATGGCAGTCTCGACAAGGATATGCTAAAGGGCGATTGCATGGCGCATCTTGATATCTGTTCCTATGAGCGACTTGCCGAGGTTGACCCTGTTGTTGTGGAATATGACGAAGGATTCATAAGGCTTATTCCCGATGTGTTAAAAAATCTGCCGGCATAAACCGGATAAGAACCGCTCGATATAATCTCAAAATTGACAAAATGCTATTCCGGCGCTTAAAGTCGGAATAGCATCTTTTTATAATCGGGTGCAGGCGGTTTCTCATTTTTACCACTGTTCTAAGCCGAATTATCATTAAAAGGCCTCCCTTTTTTTGAAAAAGAACCATTGTTATTGATGATTCTTCTATTTTATGAGGGAAAAAACAGATTTTGCTTTGTTATATAACAAGCAGTGTGTATATTTGTATGCGTTTGAAAAAAAATAGTGAAAAACGGAGAAGTGCTTGCTTTTTGCTATTTGTAAAGCATCATAAACATACTACCATAAATAAAACATGTCTAAACTCAGATTTGAAGTAATAACGGCTGCATTCGGTAAAAAAGCCGTAAATGTTCCGGCGGCAACAGAACGCCCCTCTAAATACTATGCCACAAAAGTGTTTAACAGAGAAAAGATGTTTAAATATCTTCCGGGCGAGGTGTATGCAAAATTAGTAGATGTGATTGACAACGGTGCGCCAATGGATATATCCATAGCCGGTGCAGTTGCCGATGGCATGAAGATGTGGGCAATAGAGAATGGAGCAACACACTATACACATTGGTTTCATCCGCTCACCGAGACAACAGCCGAGAAGCATGATGCCTTTATAGAACATGATGGAAAAGGTGGAGTAATTGAAGAATTTTCGGGAAAATTGCTCATGCAGCAAGAACCCGACGCATCATCGTTTCCCAACGGAGGAATAAGAAGCACTTTTGAAGCACGCGGATACAGTGCATGGGATCCAACCTCTCCGGCATTTCTCATGGACGATACTCTTTGTATTCCCACCGTATTTATATCATATACAGGCGAGGCGCTCGACTATAAAGCACCGCTCCTAAAGTCGCTCAGAGCAATAGACAAAGCAGCTACCGATGTTTGCAGATATTTTGATAAGAATGTAAAGAAGGTTACCACATATCTTGGATGGGAGCAAGAGTATTTTCTTGTCGACGAGGGTATGCTGCTTGCTCGTCCCGACCTCCTTTTAACGGGTCGTACGCTAATGGGGCACGACAGCGCAAAAAACCAACAGCTCGAAGACCACTATTTCGGCTCCATACCCGAACGTGTGTCGGCTTTCATGCGCGACCTCGAAATTGAGGCCATGAAGATGGGTATTCCCGCCAAAACTTGTCATAACGAAGCAGCCCCCAACCAATTTGAACTTGCACCTATATATGAAGAGTGCAACCTTGCCGTCGACCACAATATGCTCATAATGGCCATAATGAAAGACGTTGCTCGCCGTCACGGCTTCCGCGTTCTGTTGCACGAGAAGCCCTTCAAAGGTGTAAACGGTTCGGGTAAACACAATAATTGGTCGCTTGGTACCGACACAGGCACACTTCTTATGGCGCCCGGAAAAACAGATAAAGACAATCTGCGCTTCATAACATTTGTGGTAAATACACTTGCAGCCATATATCGTCACAACGGACTTTTGAAAGCAAGCATAATGTCGGCGGCCAATTCCCACCGTTTGGGAGCTGCCGAGGCCCCTCCTGCCATAATCTCCAGCTTTCTTGGTTCGCATCTTTCATCGGTGCTCGACCACCTTGAAAATACAACCGATGATGTGGTCAGAATCCTCAGCAAGCGCGAACTTCGTCTGAACATTCCGCAAATTCCCGAGCTGATGATAGACAACACCGACCGCAACCGCACCTCCCCCTTTGCATTCACCGGCAACCGCTTTGAATTTCGTGCAGTGGGAGCCGAGGCCAACTGCGCCTCGGCCATGATTGCCCTGAACACAGCAATGGCCGAGCAACTTACCATCTTCAAACAAGAGGTTGACACACTTATTGAAGAGGGGCAGACGAAAGAGGATGCCTTGGTGACCGTCATACGCAAATACATAAAATACAGCAAACCGATTCGATTCGACGGTAACGGATACTCACAAGAGTGGCGCGAAGAGGCTGCACGTCGCGGATTAGACTGCGAAGCAAGTGCACCATTGGTGTTCGACCGCTACCTCGACCCGGGAAGTGTTCGCATGTTCGCAAAAATGGATGTGATGACCGAGACAGAGCTTCGTGCCCGAAACGAAATAAAGTGGGAGATGTATACGAAAAAAATACAGATTGAGGGTAGAGTGATAGGCGATCTTGCTCTTAACCACATCATACCCACAGCCACAAAATATCAAAGCTCTCTGCTCGACAATATAATTAAGATGGAGACAGTCTTGGGCAAAGAGCAGGGGGATGCACTCTCGGTCGAGAATATAGCCACCGTAAAAGAGATAGCTTTCAGAGTTTCCGAAATTAAGCGTCTTGTAGAGGTGCTTGTCGAGCGGCGTAAGGTTGCAAACAGAATAAAAGAAGAGCGCGAAAAAGCAATTGCCTATCATGATACGGTAGCCCCCATGATTGAGGAGATTCGCACTCACATAGATACCCTCGAGATGATGGTAGACAATGAGCTATGGACTCTTCCCAAATATCGCGAACTGTTGTTTATTGTGTGATAACAGCGTTTCAATAAGCTGCTCAGATATTTAACAACGGCTGCCGGCTGCATCGGATGATTTTGGCAAATCTCTTACAGGTGTGAACCATAAAAAAATATTGCAACTTTTGATATAAAAGTTGCAATATTTTATGAGCGGTAAACGGGGCTCGAACCCGCGACCCTCAGCTTGGGAAGCTGATGCTCTACCAACTGAGCTACTACCGCATTTGTTTAAATGCGATGCAAAGATAGCACTTTTATTTTTTCTATTGTTGTAAAAACAATAAAAAAAAGAACTAAAAATAAAATATTATCTTTTGATAATTGCAGGTGCAGATATTTAATAAACTGTTTAATATATATCGCTACATTTTTATAGAGCGAAAAAGAGATAAACAGACATTTTTGAATATAAAATGGCGAAACAAACAATACAGTTTCTCGCAAGAAAATATTTTTTAGAAATTTAAACAGCTTCTTAATGTTATTATTGTGAGATATTGATTTTTTTTAATTAATTTTGTAGGTTATTAGGCTATTAAATGTGCTCTGTTTATTAAAGAGCCTTTTAGAAAAACCAAAAAACAACTGCCAAATATAAACCTATATATATAATATGTATCGTACAAAAAACTGCGGCGAACTTAGAATCGCCGATGTAGAGAAAAATGTAACACTCAGCGGTTGGGTGCAGCGTGCACGTAAAATGGGAGGCATGACCTTTGTGGATTTGCGCGACCGTTACGGAGTAACACAGCTGGTGTTTAGCGAAGACAGCAATGCAGATTTGTGTGAAAAAGCATCAAAACTCGGGCGCGAATATGTGATTCAGGTGAGCGGAACAGTGCGCGAACGCCAAAGTAAAAATGCAAATATTCCCACCGGAGATATTGAGATAGCAGCTGAGACACTAAATGTGCTGAACGAATCAAAAACTCCCCCTTTCACCATAGATAATAATACCGACGGTGGCGACGAACTGCGCATGAAGTATCGCTATCTGGATCTTCGTCGCGAATGTGTGCGCAAGAATCTTGAGCTGCGTCACAAGATGACCATGGAGGTGCGCCGTTACCTCGATGCACAAGGATTCATTGAGGTAGAGACACCGATGCTTATTGCCTCTACACCCGAGGGCGCCCGCGACTTTGTGGTACCTTCGCGCATGAATCCCGGACAATTCTATGCACTGCCTCAGAGTCCGCAACTTTTCAAACAGTTGCTCATGGTTTCGGGGTTCGACCGTTACTTCCAGATTGTAAAATGTTTCCGCGACGAAGACTTACGTGCCGACCGCCAGCCGGAATTTACTCAGATTGACTGCGAGATGAGTTTCGTAGAACAAGAAGATGTAATAACACTCTTTGAAGGAATGGCAAAACACCTCTTCAAGACAATACGCAATGTAGAACTTACCGAAAAGTTCCCCCGCATAACTTGGCACGACGCAATGAAGTACTACGGCAGTGACAAGCCCGACACACGTTTCGACATGAAATTTGTAGAACTTATGGATATAATGAAGGGGCACGGATTCGGAGTGTTCGATAGTGCAACATACATAGGCGGAATATGTGCAAAAGGCGCAGCATCGTACACTCGCAAACAACTCGATGCCCTTACCGATTTTGTGCGCCGTCCCCAAATAGGGGCAAAGGGTATGGTGTATGCCCGTGTCGAAAGTGACGGTAATGTAAAATCGAGTGTAGATAAATTTTATACACAAGAGACACTGCAACAGATGAAAAATGCTTTTGCAGCAGAGCCGGGCGACCTTATTCTAATACTCAGTGGCGACGATGCAATGAAAACTCGCAAGCAACTGTGCGAACTGCGCCTTGAGGTTGCCGAACAGCTGGGTATGCGCGACAAGAATAAATTCTCATGCCTGTGGGTTGTAGATTTCCCACTTTTTGAATATAGCGAAGAAGAGGGACGATATATGGCAATGCATCACCCCTTTACATCACCCAAGCCCGAAGATGTTCCACTGTTGGACGGCAGCGACATAGGCAAAGTGCGTGCAAATGCCTACGATATGGTAATCAATGGTGTAGAAGTTGGTGGCGGCTCGATACGAATATTCGACAGCTCATTGCAGAATAAGATGTTCCGTCTGTTGGGATTCACACCCGAGCAGGCACAGCAACAATTCGGATGGCTGCTCGACGCATTCAAATACGGAGCACCTCCTCATGGCGGTCTTGCATACGGTCTCGACAGATGGGTGAGCCTGTTTGCCGGTCTTGACAGTATACGCGACTGCATTGCGTTCCCCAAGAATAATTCAGGACGCGATACAATGATAGATGCACCGTCGAAATTAGAGCCATCACAGCTCGAAGAACTAAATATCGCGCTCGATATAAAAGAGAATAAGATAATATCATAAATTTAAACAGTTTCTAAGAACCGTTTAAATACAATTCGGCAAAAATAGTGCCAAACGTGTGAAATAAAGCTAACTTTATTATTTTGCAACGAGCGCAGGCCTGTTTAAGAGATTTATATCAAAGATAGTTTCAGAAATTAAATGAAAAAGAGAGTAAAAACCAAGAAAAGTTCGTCCAAACAGCGCAAAGCAGCACAAAAAAAAATGCGTAAATGGATGATGCGTATTGCCGTGATAGTGGTGGCGCTGGCATTTCTTGCATTTATGATAGTTTCGCTATTCAGCGCTCCCAGGCCATTATAAAGTTAAACCATTCACAAAAAAGTTCCATGTTGCTATTGTGACATGGAACTTTTTTGTGAATATAACGACTTTGTATATAAAAAACTTCTATAAATTTTGTAATAGATAAAAAAAAAGCTATTTTTGCAGTAGGCCGGGGTGTAAAAAAACATCGGCACGATGACTAAGAAACAGCTAACTTTAAAATATTACTCCAATGGACAATCTTAAGCAAATAGTGGCACAATTCGACATTCAAGGTGCTGTCAGCGAAGTTAAACCTTTAGGTAACGGACTTATAAATACAACCTATCGCGTTGTTACCGAAGGAGACGCTCCCGACTATGTGCTCCAACATGTGAATAATGCCATTTTCCCCGACGTTGAAATGTTGATGAATAATATAAATGCCGTTACAAATCACATACGCAACAAGTACGAAGCCGATGGCGTTGAGGATATAGAGCGTAAGGTATTACGCTTCGTGCCCGCAAAGGATGGTAAATATTACCACTATGACGGCGAAAAATATTGGCGCATAATGGTCTTTATTCCCGATACAACATCAATGAGCGGTGTTACTCCCGAAAGCTCATATATAGTGGGCGAAACATTTGGTAACTTCCAAGCAATGTTGGCCGACATCCCTGTGGAGCTGGGCGAGACTATAAAAGATTTCCACAACATGGAATTCCGTTTGTGGCAATTGCGCACAGCAGTGAAAGAAGATAAAGCAGGCAGACTTGCCGAGGTACAGTGGCTTGTAGACGAGCTTGAGAAACGTGCCGAGGTTATGTGCAAAGGCGAGCAGTTACATCGCGAGGGAAAATTGGCAAAACGTATTTGCCACTGCGATACAAAGGTCGACAATATACTTTTTGACAAAGACGGTAACGTTCTTTGCGTGATAGACCTTGATACAGTGATGCCCAATTTCATATTCTCCGATTTTGGCGATTTCTTGCGTTCGGCAGCAAATACCGGTTGCGAGGATGATAAAAATCTCGACAATGTGAACTTCAATATGGAGATATTCAAGGCTTTCACAAAGGGCTATTTGAAGTCGGCACGCTGCTTCCTCACCCCCGTGGAAATTGAGAATCTGCCCTATGCAGCAGCTCTGTTTCCCTATATGCAGACAGTACGCTTCTTGGCAGACTACATCAACGGAGATACATACTATAAGATACAGTATCCCGAGCACAACCTTGTTCGCTCAAAGGCACAGTTCAAACTGTTGCAGAGCGTAGAGGCACACGAGGCACAGATGCAGGAATTTATCAAAGAGCAGTTGGCATAAGAGACAAAAAATACTTAATCGGCGCGAGAACCTGCACGGTTCCCGCGCTTTTTGCTGAATGTAACAATCAACAAGGCCATGAAAAAAATACTCTCCTCGGCAATGCTTCTATTTATTGCTGCAACCCTTCTTGCACAAGATTACACACGCTATGTAAATCCGCTCATGGGTACACTGTCGAGCTTTGAAATGTCGGCAGGAAACACATACCCCGCCATCGCAATGCCATGGGGTATGAATTTTTGGACTCCTCGCACAGCAGCCATCGGCAACGGTTGGCAATACACCTACACAGCCGGAAAAATATTCGGCTTTGAACAAACACATCAGCCAAGCCCATGGATAAACGACTATGGACAATTTTCGTTGATGCCCGTCACAGGAACCGTACACATGAACGAGACTGAGCGAGCCGGCAGATTCTCACATAAAGCCGAAATAGCACTGCCACATTATTACAAAGTATATATCGCCGACTATGACATTGTTACAGAAATTGCACCCACTGAACGTGCCGCAATATTTCGCTTTACATTTCCAAAGGCTCTTTCGTCAGTTGTAATTGATGCTTACGACCAAGGCTCACACATACAAATTATTCCCGAAGAGAATAAGATAGTAGGCTACACAACACGCAACAGCGGAGGCGTGCCCGATAATTTCCGCAACTACTTTGTGATTGTGTTCGATAAACCATTCTTGAATACATCGACATTCAGCAACGACGAGCAACCGACTCAAAATAACATCACCCCATCTGTTACACTCAAAGAGGGGGTATTACAGCAAACTGCCTATCATACAGGTGCAGTGGTTGGTTTCAATACCACAAGAGGCGAGGTTGTGCATGCTCGTGTAGCATCTTCATTTATCAGTCTTGAACAGGCTGAATGTAACCTCAACGAACTTGGCGACGACAGCTTCGACACTATAATGGAGCGCGGACGCGATTGTTGGAACAATCTTCTCGGCAGAGTAGAGGTTGACGGGGGAACAACCGAGCAGAAACGTACATTCTACTCATGTCTCTACCGTTCGTTGCTCTTTCCGCGCAGATTTTATGAAATTGATTCGGCAGGCAACATTATACACTACAGCCCTTACAATGGTAAAATCCTTCCCGGTTATATGTATACCGATACAGGCTTTTGGGACACCTTCCGCAGTCTGTTTCCTTTGCTGAATCTGATAGCACCCTCCGAGAATAAGAAGATACAGGAAGGATTGTTGAACACCTATCGTGAAAGCGGCTTCTTTCCCGAATGGGCAAGTCCCGGTCACAGAGGATGTATGGTGGGCAACAACTCGGCATCGGTGATTGCCGACGCATTCATAAAAGGAACCGCTCCCGATGATACAGCCACACTCTACCAAGGTCTTGTATATGGAGCAAACAACGTCCATCCCGAGGTCTCCTCGACAGGACGCCTCGGGTACGAGTATTACAATCGTTTGGGATATATCCCATGTAATGTGGGAATATACGAAAGTGCAGCACGCACCCTCGAATATGCCTACAACGATTGGTGTATATTGCAGATAGCCAAGCGCATCGGGCGCAGTAAAGAGGAGATTGAGACACTGAAGATGCGAGCACTCAATTATCGTAATCTCTTTCGCAAGGATTACAATTTGATGTGCGGCCGGCAAGAGGACGGTACTTTTGAACATGAATTTTCGCCGCTGAAGTGGGGAGGTAACTTCACCGAAGGGAACAGTTGGCACTATACATGGTCGGTGTTTCACGATCCGCAAGGACTTATCGACCTTATGGGAGGAAAAGAAATCTTTCTTCACATGCTCGATTCAGTGTTTGCACTGCCGCCACATTACGACGACAGTTATTACGGATTTCCGATACACGAGATAAACGAAATGGTTGTGATGAACATGGGCAACTATGCGCATGGCAATCAGCCGATACAGCACATGATATATTTATATAACTACGCCTCTGCACCCTGGAAAGCACAGTACCACCTGCGCAGAGTTATGGAACGCATGTATACACCTGCCCCCGATGGCTATTGCGGCGACGAGGATAATGGGCAGACTTCGGCGTGGTATGTATTTTCGGCCTTGGGATTTTATCCCGTATGTCCGGGCAGCAATCAATATGTGCTAGGCTCTCCGCTGTTCAAAAGAGCAACGGTACATCTGGAGAATGGTAAGAGCTTTGTGATTGATGCTCCGGCAAACAGTGAACAAAATGTCTATATACGCAGCATCATGCTCAACGCAGCACCTTACACAAAGAATTACATAACTCACGAAATTCTTATGAATGGCGCCCTTTTGAGGATGGAAATGGACTCTGTGCCGAATATGTCACGAGGAACGGAGAGAGACGATTTGCCCTATTCATTCTCAAATGAGTGAAGAACTCTTTTCTACAGAAATCTCTTTATAAAGGCGAACATTTTGTATGGCATGTATCGAAAGGGAATGTCGAATAGGGTGGAACTGACCACAACCGAACGCCTATAAGAGAATGCGCAAAAACTGTCGTGTCCATGGTATCTTCCCATGCCCGAAAATCCGACACCTCCGAATGGCAGATTATCGTTGGCTATGTGCATTATCGTATCGTTTATGCAAGCACCCCCTGATGCAGTGTGCCTGAGCACATTAAATCCATTGTTAGTTTCTCCGAAATAGTATAGTGCAAGAGGCTTTTCACGCTCATTTATAAATTTCAAAGCCTCGCCTGTCTCCTTGAAAGTGATTAATGGTAAAAGAGGTCCGAATATCTCCTCCTGCATCACCAGGGAGTCTGGGGCGGTGTTCTCGAGCAAGGTGGGTTCAATGAAGCGTTCCGAGGCATCGCATTTTCCGCCTAAGAGTATGTCGCCATCTTTCATATACCCTGTGACACGTTTGTAGGCCTTGTCGTTTACCATGCGTGCATAGTGGCGGCTTTTGGAAATATCATCCCCGTGAAGATTGATAAGCTCGTTCTTGAATGCTTTTATGAATTCTTCTTTCTTTGATGCGTGTATCAGCAGATAGTCGGGTGCTATGCAGGTCTGTCCGGCATTCAGTGTCTTACCCCAGACAATGCGTCGTGCTGCAATGTCTGCATCGGCGTTTTTGTCTACTATACATGGGCTTTTTCCTCCCAATTCCAAAATAACGGGAGTGAGATTCTTGGCAGCAGCTTCCATCACCGTGCGTCCCAATGTCGGGCTGCCTGTAAAAAAAATAAGGTCGAATCGTTGGGCAAGCAGATGCTTGTTTGTATCGCTGTTGCCTTGTACCACGGCTATATATTCGGGAGCGAAAGTTTTACTGATCATCTCCTCGATAACGGAAGAGACCGAAGGCACATAGGGCGATGGCTTAAGCATTGCCGTACATCCTGCAGATATTGCACCTACAAGCGGATTCAGAATAAGTTGCACAGGATAGTTCCACGGCGATATAATGAGAGTATTTCCCAACGGCTCGTTTATGATATAACTGCGCGAGGGGAACATCTTAAGCGGAGTGTGTACTTTGCGGCGTTTCATCCATTTGTGCAGATTGCCGATGTGTTTTTTTATCTCACCCGAGACAATGCTGAATTCTGTCATTACAGCCTCTTCGCGACTTTTGTGCAGGTCGTTCCACAGAGCTTCGCATAGCGGTTGCTCCCATTGTGAGAGAGCTTGTTGCAATTCTTTCAGCCTGTTTATGCGGAATTTGTAGTCTCGTGTAGCGCCGGTGGCAAAAAAACGGCTTTGCGACTCTCTGATCTCTTCTATTCTCTGTGCCGATGTGTTTACCATTTTCTTTCAATGTATCATGTGTCGAGCAAAGGTAGATAAAAATACAGGTTATTCACACTTTCCTTTAAATTTATTTTATGCTTCCGTTGGGGATTCCCTTGATATGTTCCAAAGGAAAATCAGCCTCTATCATGCCGCTGATAACCGTGTCGCGTGCCGATGTATTTTGATAGGGATAAAGGTCGAACAGTGGCATTATGTATGCAAAGTGTTCCATTATTTCAGCTTGTATGCTTTCATATTCAGCCCAATCGGTGGTGTTTGTGAAGCAGTAGAATTGCATAGGAAGGCCATTGGCTGTGGGAGTGAGTGTACGTACCATAATGAGCATATCTTTGCGCACATTCGGGTGGCGCTTAAGATATCTCTCAGCGTATGCGCGAAAAAGCCCTGCATTTGTTGTTCTATCTATCTGTTTATTGCCGGCCTCTTCTAATTCTGTGGATACATAGTTGGCAAAATCAGCATCAAGCAACTTTGTTCGTTCTAAAAGTTCGTTGCTGCAAGGTCTTATGGTGTCCGATTTTATGGTATAACCTCGTGCTATTCGCCGTCCTCCGCTTTCGTTCATGCCTCGCCAATTTATAAAGCTGTCATTTATAAGAGTGTAAGGCGGAATTGTGGCAATGGTATTGTCAAAATTTCGCACCTTAACGGTAGTCAGCGATATGTCTGTCACAATGCCGTTTATAGGAGCTCCAGGCATCTCTATCCAATCTCCTATGCGTATCATATCATTTTCAAGGAGCAGAAAACCTCCCACAAAGCCCATTATGCTGTCTTTTGTGATTAGCATAAGCACTGCGGCAAATGCTCCAAGGCCACCTATCAGATACAGTGGCGATTTATTGGTGATTATGGATATGATAATAATTGTTGTGATAGTATACACAGTTATTTTGGCAACTTGTATGAAACCTTTTATGGGACGGTCATGGAATTTTCTGTTTTTGAAGGCTGTTTCGCCCACCGATGAAATGATTGCGTTTATGGCTCGTGTGGCTGTCACCGCAAAACAAACCGACACAAATATATCTGTGTATTTCAGGGCTAAGCTCCCTTTGTCGAAAATAAATGGTAACATGGCATTCGTCATAAGAGGCGGTATTGTGTGTGTCAGCTTGCGCAATACATTGTGCTCCATCAGTTTGGATAGGAATGTATGCTCTTTGTGTTTCATTATGTTGCGTAAAAGCATCAGCGACACTCGATAAGCAATCCATGCAATCAGAAAAGAAATCAGCACAATTATCACTATATAGAATATAGGTTCCAAGGTGTTGAACATATTCTCGGATAATCCCAAATTCATAAGAGAATTTTTAATATCGTATGCAAGATGCCAAGTGAAACCCTTTCTATCCATATTGCTTTTTTGTATTAAACAAAAATTCCACTTAAATGATTTTGTAAATAATTTTAAATGAATTTTAAACAGCTACCAAAAAATGGCGAAACAGATAATACTGTTTCTACTTAGAAAAGATTTATTAGAAAATTAAACAGCTTCTTGTTATACAGATTTACATATAATATGTTATCTTCGCACTGTAATGACGGGTTGCATAAGCAGGATTTATATATACATGCAATCTTCGATAAAATTCTTTTTTATGAATATTAGGTATGTTTATCTGTTTTTGATAATGAGTATGATTGTATCGTGCCGGGGTGGTGGCACAGTTTCGCAGGAGTATAAATTGGAAGTTTTGCCTGATAGTTGCGTTGATTATAAAGTTCTTTCGATTGAAGAGATTGAATCGGAACAGGTGGCAAATATCATTGCATCATCATTGAGCGGTGGTAACGAGGATATCGAGCAGGCAATACGTAAATCGTTTCAATATCGTTATTTTGTATCTGCCGATTCGGCCGGATGTTCCGTAAATGCAGCAATTCCGTATGCCTTCAAAAAGATAACATACGCATATAAGAGTACCGACCAACACGGGGCGCCTGTAATGTTGTCGGCAGTAGTTTGTTGGGAGCGTTGTCTTACGGATAAATGGCACGATGTATCACCCAACGGAATAGCGCTTGTCAACCATTTTACGATAACCTCGGATGCAGAGTGCCCGTCGCGTGGCTTTCCTGCCGAGGCTTTTTTGTTTCCTCGTATGCTGACGGTATTACCCGATTACATAGGTTATGGCATTTCAAAGGAGCGTCAACATCCCTATTTGAATCACGAGGTGTGCGCCGTAAATTCCATTGATGCGTTGGAAGCAGCCAAGAGAATTTTTGAAGAGAATTCCGACACTATGTTTAAAGAGGGTTGGGGAACATACTCATTCGGCGCTTCACAAGGCGCCGGCAATGCTATTGCCGTACATAAATATATGGACACGCACAACGATGTTGCCGAAAAATGGAATTTCACCTATTCCGATTGTGCAGCAGGCCCATACAGCCCACTGCTCACCATGAGCGAATATATTTCAAACGATACAACAATATATCCTGTTGTATTGCCCATGACGCTGAAAAGCATGTTAGATTCATATCCTCAAACAATGCAACGTTGGAAAGAAGAGGATTTTTATACATCAGAATACCTCAGAATAAAAGCCACAGTGGATTCTATGCTGCTATCCAAGGAATATACCACTGCCGAGATTAATAAAATTATTTTTGAACATTTTGGCGGCGAAGGTGCCACTATGGTGAGAATATGCGATATATTGAACGATCGAGCACTCGACGCAGAATCGGAAATGACAAAAGCATTATACGAATGTTTCCAACGCAACGACCTTACAAAAGGATGGTCGCCCAAACATCCGATATATCTTTACCACAGTCCATGCGACAGGGTGGTTCCCTGCGCAAATGCCGATGCTTTATTATCGTCAATGGGCACAGAACTTGTCACTCTGAATAAAAGCAGGCAAGACGAAGGACACACCGAGTCGTGTGTAAAATGGATGCTGACACAACTGAAAAAAAATAACAAATAAACGATTAAAAAATATGCTCACTGAAGGACTGACACACACATCTGCCATAGTGGTAACAGACGAAAAAACCGCACTGTCGATGGGCTCGGGCAATTTGCCAGTGTTTGCAACGCCGGCAATGGCTGCGCTCATGGAGAATGCAGCAATGTTGGCTGTTGCCGCTCATCTGCCCGATGGCTCTACAACCGTAGGCGGCAGCCTTAACATTCAACACATAAAACCATCGGGAGTAGGGGCCGAAATTCATGCAACAGCTGTGCTGACTGCTGTTTCGGGCCGTAAACTTCTTTTTGATGTTACAGCGCACGATGCAAACGGAATTATAGGTAAAGGTACGCATGAACGATTCGTAGTAGAATGTGAACGTTTTATTGCGGGGCTGAAAAGGTAATACGTATTCACAAAAAAGCAGCCCCAAGGGGAGTGGGGCTGCTGTTCCGAATAAACGCTTTTACTCGTTCGGGCATCGACTTATCACAAGCAGATGTTACCGTAAAATCTATTACTATGAAAAACACATTAATATAACGTTGCAAATAAAGAAAAAGTTTTTTAAATAAAAGCCCTATTTACATTTTTTAGTTTGTAATTAATATTTTTAAACAGCTTCTTACTGTTCTTGCCATCATAAAAAATCACTATCTGCGGCAAATGTTTTTAAAATCGCACCATTGGCAACGTTCAATCTCTTCTGTTGGATAGAAGGGTTTTGTAACATCAAATATCTCGCTTAACTTTTCGGTGAGCATGGATAAAAAATCGTTGCGAATAGGAGAAACATCTGTCAGCGGTTCCTTAGCTATCTTTATAACAAAGTCGCTGCGTTTAGGCGATGACTTTTTGTGAATATATATGAGCGACGGTGATACCTTATGTGCCATGTTTTTTTCGAGCGCAGCCACCGAGTAGAGCAGCGCCTGGAAGATATACCCCATATTCTTGCCTTTGTGTGCAAAAACATCGGCAAGGTTTTCAGGTATCTCCTCTTTACCACCTGTTTTATAGTCGATGATTTCAAGAGTATCATTCTTAAGGTCTATGCGGTCGGCGCGTCCGCCAATGCGTAACTTTACATCGGAGACGTTGTTTGCTGTTGGCAAAGTAAGTTCGAATATAAGATCTTTTTCTGCCCCCACATATTTGAATGGTGCATGTTCTGCATCCATCTTTATAAGACGTTTGAGAAAGTGATGGAGCACTTCGCGGTTAATGTATTGTTCGCCATCGTATATGGGTTTCTCATCGTTGTTTTTGAAAAATACTTCGTTGAATGCCCTATCCGTAATATCATATAACAGAGCATCATTTTTTATATATGGCTCAAGATCGTTTTTCTCAATGGTGCCGTTGCTCTCGGCTGTCAGCTTTTTGTAGAAAAGTTCGGCGGATTTGTGAAAGATATTGCCAAAGTCGCGGCTTTGAATGCTTGCCGTTACCTCATCGGGTACGCTTAGTTCCATTATATAGCGATAGAAGAAACTTAGCTGACAATTGAGATACCGGTTTATGGCGCTGGGTGATAGGGTTCGTGCTTTGCTGTTGCAGTTGCAGTTGTAGCATCGTTGCAGATGTTCTATCATGTTTTTGTCTTTAGCCACAGGTAACAGCTCATGTGTGCTGTTTTTCAGAATATTTTCTATGCTTATTTTTTTTATGTTATCGGCATAAGCTGCTTCTAATTGCAGAATGTATCGCGAACACTCCCCTTTGTTGGCACTGTCGGTGGCACTGTTGTATAACAAAGTTATTTTCTCGGCACGTTGTATGAGGCGATAGAAGTTGTAGGCATATATGGAATCGCGATGTTCATTCAGTGTAAGCCCAAATGCGCGGCGAAGGTTATAGGGAATATACGAACTGTTTCCGCTGTTCTTTGGCAGATTACCCTCGTTGGCCGATAGCATGATTATGTTTCTGAAATCGAGGTTACGTGTTTCAAGAAGTCCCATCACTTGCATTCCTACAACCGGCTCGCCATGAAAGGGCATACTCTCTGATGATAGAACCTGCATCAACAGCCGCCCGATGTTGCGTTGTTGCATGTTGAGGTCGCCACTTTCAATCAGTGCCATGAAACGTTGCGTTTGTGTGAATACTTTGAGCATCGCTTCGCGGAATAACTCTTCGTAGAGGTCGGGTGGAGTATTCTCTTTATCCCTTCTAATGGATTGTGCAATGTGGAATATAATATCTCCGATAGAACTTATCCACAAGGCATTATCGCAATGACGTGTGAAGATGCGTGCAAGAAATTCATCGGCTTGCAGCATTTCCATCGGAGGAAAGAACAGTCGGCGTTCGATAATCTCTTTTGCAATATGTGCGGCATTCTTGCTGTTGCGTTGCACATAAGGGTGGTTAAGTATATTATATGCGGCATCGAGTGTGAATGTCGCACGTGATACATCGTAGCCGTTTGTTTGAAGGTCTGTCAAAAGTCGCACAAGATTATACACCGGTGTATGGGAGAGTGGGAATCCCATTGTAACGTTTATGTTATTTACTTTCGGAGGTATCACATGCAGCACCGGTTCGAGCTTTGTTTCGTCGCACAATATCACGGCCGTCTCTACCTCTTTTTCAGTGAGGTTTTGCTCTATCCAATTTGAGGCAAAGCGTGTTTGAATGCTGTCGGTGTTTGTTGAGATTATCTCAATCTCTTTGGGGTTCTTAAACAGCGACGTTTGAGCATTTTCCAGGGCGTTGGGGTAGAGCCGCAGATTACGACGCATGAAACGTCCGGCTTCGTGCTCTTTGTCGTCAGTGTAGCTGTCGTCATAATCCCAATAGAAGAGTGCTTGTCCACGCTCTTTCATTATGTCGAAAAGCCGGCTCTCCACTCGGTTGAGTGCATTAAATCCCACGAATATATATTTTTGCAGCGGAAAAGGAGGCAATTCCTTCTGTTCAATGATGTCGCGATAGAGCATTCCTTCGTAGGCAATTCCGTTGGCAAACAGTTCGTTACGAAATGTTTCGTATATATCGCCCATAACCTCCCAAATACGCAGGAATCTCTCTTTAAGTTCGCTCCTTTCCTGTGGCCTGAAGTTATGAAAAAACTGCTCTATGGCATTGCGCTGTTCCTCGTCGAGTGTCTCCGCAGCATTGCCAATGTTGCGAAGGTCGTGCAGATTTGCAAAAATAGATGATGCGTCTACAAGATTCTTGTCTATATCATCAAAGTCCTTTATGAGCAGCTCTCCCCATTGATAAAATTTGTCGATACTCTCGGTGCTCTTGGTATGTTTACAGTAGGCTTTATAAAGTTTACTTACCAACAGTATGCTGTCACCCTTCATAAGGTTGCTTTGTTGTTCAAACAACTCACTTATTGTTATATATACGGGGCTCCACAAAGGCTTTTTGCTGTTTTGTAAAAGATATTCGTTGAAGAACAGACTTGCACGTTTATTGGGAAACACCACGGCAATGTCTGCAAGGTCGCCATTGAATCGTTTGTAAATATCGTCTGCAACTGTCTTAAGGAAAGGTATCATGCTTTTATCTCCTCTATTTTGTTTTTGTAAATGTACCAAAGATAGCCTTTGATGTTGTTGTATCCCATCTGTGTCAGCAGATTCATATATTTTTCTACCTGTGCGCGGTGTTCGGGGTGCGGGTTGCCGAATTTGAAGTCTACCACAACCGCTTTATCTTCCATCAGCATCACGCGGTCGGGACGGCAACTGCTGTATTCGCCCGAATCGTTATATAAGATTGTGTGTTCGTTGAGCAGTTTGCATTGCCCGCCGAACCACTCCTGCGCCATTGGATTTTGCAATGCTTTCTCTATAAGCTTTTTTATTCTGCTTAGTTCGTTATCGGTGCTTATAAGGCCTTCCATCTGCATGCGTCGAAGCTCTTTGTGTATCTCGACGCCTGTGGACAGCTTCGACATCAGTTCGTGCATAAGGTTGCCTATTGCCTGATATTCATATTGTTCCATATTCTCCGCTCCTTGTGCAAGGAATCGGGCCAGATTGTGTGATTGTCGCGATGTCAGACGGTTGTCGTGTGACACGAATGGTTGAGTAATCTTTTGGGGCAGTGAGAGGAATGGGTTCTCCTTGTTACTCTCTTTTTTATTGCTGCTCGGTAGAATGTTCCCATATTCGAGAATGGTTTTTTGAGTATTGTATTTTACATTCTCAAGCGGTATGTTCTCTATCGCGCCAAACAAAATGCTGCTTGCACTGTTTGCTCTTGGCTTTGCATCGGCAAAGATGAACAGATTGTGAGAGGCTCGTGTGCAAGCTACATACATCAGATTTAGGTTGTCCACAAGTTGAAACAGAAGTTCACGATTATACTCCTCGCAGTACACCGATTCGAGCATTTGCTTTGAACGATTTATCGGTAGCAGACTAAGCCCGTTGAATGGCTCGATGCGTGGATTGCACCATATTATATCTCCTGCACGTCCGGTAAAATCCCATGTGCAGAAAGGTATGATTACTGTGTGAAACTCAAGCCCTTTAGCCTTATGTATGGTGATTATCTTCACACTGTTGTTTGATGCTGAGGGTATTGTTTTTTCCATAAGTTCCTCGTCCCATGCTGCCACAAAACTTCGCATGTCGCAGGCTTTGCTGTTCAGATACTGTGTTGCGTGGTCGAGGAACGAGTATATATAGGCCTCTTGCCCTTCAATCTTGTCGAGTGAGAATATTTTGATTATTTTTTCTATTAGTTCATATATCGGATATTCTGACAATCTGCTCTGTTCGGCAATGAACTCTTGTGGCAAATATCTGTTTACGTTGCACTGTGTCATAAGTTCGGAAAATGGAAGTTCCCGCTTATGTACCTCTTTTTGATAAAGAACGGCAAGTTCCATGCTGCGAACCTTGTCGTCGGGATTTATCATGTAGCGCATTGCTCCAATAAGAATTTCCAATGCCGAAGATGTCGATAAGCGGTAGGCTTCGTCCGATGTTATTCCATGTTTGGGAAATTCTTTGTTAAACATCTTGACGATTGGTGCAATCTCTTTGCGTCGTCGCACAAGAATCGTAATGTCTGCCGCAGTAACGCCCTTTTCCTCTAAAAGTTCCTTAAGTGTATAGTGCAGCCTACGCATCGTAGCAGCCTCTTTATCTTCATCCTCTTTCTCAATAAGGCATATTTGGGCATATCCCGACGGTTTTTTATTTTCCGGTATTTGTTGTTCTACATCGCTATATGCCTTAGTAAGGTCGTGCAGACGTTTGCCAAGCTGGCTGTCGAAACTTGTGCTGATTGTCTGTGCCGCATATTTGAAGAGCGCATTGTTAAATTCCACAACATTACGTTCACTGCGATAATTTGTGGTTCCTTTGCTGCCATTGTTTGTGTAGTGTGCTGTTGCAGCCGATGGAAATTCCTTTTCAATGTTGTTGAGAATGTTCCAATCGCTGTTGCGCCAGCGATAGATAGATTGTTTGACATCACCAACAATCAGATTGAATGTGCCGCGCGACATCACTTCGTGCAGTAACACTTTGAAGCAGCTCCATTGCAGTTTAGAGGTATCTTGAAATTCATCTATGAATATGTGGTTTATTTCGGTTCCTATCTTCTCAAATATAAACGATGTATCGTTGTCTATCATTTTGCTGAGCAGATATGTTGTCTGTGCAAGCAGAAATCTGTTCTCTCTGTTATTCTCTTCGCGCAGCGTGGATGCTATGCTGTTGAGCAGACGCAGCTGATGAAAGCGGGCAAGCGACAGACGGCAGCTGTTCAGTTTATATAGCTCATTCTCATGGATATTTTTACTTTTGCACAACAGACTTCTTATCTCTTCGCATTGTTCGGTACTCAGAGATTTGGATATTTTTGATGGAGTATCTATACATTTCTGCATCTGGCTGTTGCCTTTTATTTCGGGAATCTCTCCTGCTCTCATCTTGCTGAAGTGCCCCCACAGTCCGCCACGGCTTTTGCCAGCAAAATCGTCTACGCACAGTCCGTTTGTTTCGGCGATGGAAAAGAAGCGCTCGGAAATTCTTTTTGTCCTTTCCAAAATGCTCTGTTCAACCTTGCGCAGTGTCTTTCTGTAATCTGCAAGCAGTGCTCCGTTGTCCTGTTCAATTTGTTTGCGTAGCTCGCCTCCGCGTTGCTGATACTCTTCTTTTATTATGTTTTGTGCAAATTCCTTTATGGCTTCGCGTACTTTCCAACTTTTGTCATTTTCAAGATGTTCTTCGATGTATTCAACAATCCATCCCATCTCTTCGCTTGTCGGTGTCATACGTTTTATGAGAAGTTCCACCGTGTCGTTGAGCAGTTTTGTGCTGTCGAGCGTTATTTCGAGGTCGCCGCTCAATTCCAACTCTTTGGCAAGGCTGCGCAATATTGATTGGAAGAAGGCATCTATCGTTTGTATGCGAAAATGACCATAGTCGTGTAAAATATTGTGCAGTGCCTTTTTTGCGCGTGAACGCAGCTCTTCTTCGGGCATTGTGCTAAAGGCCTCTTTCACTTTTAGGAAATATCCTTGTGATGAAGCAAGCGAATATGATATTCCGTAGAGCTGACTCATTATGCGCTCTTTCATTTCGGCTGTTGCTTTGTTTGTGAATGTGACGGCCAGAATATGTTTGTATGCTTTGGGGTTTGCCACCAACAGTTTTATATATTCTACGGCAAGGGTGAATGTCTTTCCCGAGCCGGCCGATGCTCTGTATATATATAGTGCTTTATCTGCCATTCTATCACTCTTTTGAAGCGCTAAAATACAAAAAAAGCACCACAAAATAGAGGTGTTTAAGAAGTTGTTTGATAAAATTGAACAACTTATTGTTTCTTCTGTTCTTATTTGGTTCTTATATTAAATAAATGAGGCCGGGTCAAAAGTAATTTTGGCTCGGCCTCTGTTTTTCGGTGATTTTCCCTTTTTTTACCTTTAAACTCGGAAAAATATCATTTTGTAGGCATAAATCCCTTATGCCGCCCGACAATATTCCAAATACGCTTCTATAGTGCCAATAAAAGGTCTTTGCCGGTTGCTATTTTCTGTTTTTCGGGCAATATACTTCCTTAGATTGTGTGCAATG
>JAFSAT010000045.1 GCA_017442185.1 Bacteroidaceae bacterium | reverse complement strand
ACATAAAGTTCAATCACGCTTTCAAGCGTTTCAGACTGAAATCGACTGAAAAAGTCTCAGTCGAATGGGGACTTGTGGCCATTGCACACAATCTAAGGAAGTATATTGCCCGAAAAACAGAAAATAGCAACCGGCAAAGACTTTTTATTGGCACTATAGAAGCGTATTTGGAATATTGTCGGGCGGCATAAGGGATTTATGCCTACAAAATGATATTTTTTCGACTTTAAAGGTAAAAAACGGAAAAATCACCGAAAAAAAGAGGCCGAGCCAAAATTACTTTTGACCCGGCCTCATTTTATTATTTATACCTCTTATAATCAGCAGCTCATTCCTCCACAGCAATTTATCACCTGCCCTGTAACATACGACGACAGGTCGCTTGCGAGAAACAAAGCAACATTGGCAACATCCTCGGGAGTGCCTCCGCGACGCAAAGGAATAGTCTTGCACCACGCCTCGCGCATCTCTTCGGATAGTGCGGATGTCATGTCGGTCATTATAAATCCGGGAGCGATACAGTTTACACGTATGCCTCTGGCTCCCATTTCCTTTGCCACCGATTTTGAAAATCCTATCAACCCGGCTTTCGACGCCGAATAGTTACATTGTCCGGCATTGCCGTTGATACCTACCACCGACGACATATTGATAATGCTGCCGCAACGTTGCTTTGCCATTATGGGAACAACTGTGCGTGTAAAATTAAATGCCGACTTCAGATTGGTGTCTACAACACTGTCCCACTGCTCGGGGGTCATGCGCATCAGCAGTCCGTCCTTGGTGATTCCTGCATTGTTAACAAGAATATCAATGTGTCCGAAATTGGCGTGTATCTGTTTAACTGTCTCTTCTGTTGCAGTATAGTCGGAGGCGTCAGAGGCATAGCCCTTGCATGTTACGCCCATCTGTGTAATTATACTCTCTAATTCTTCGGCTGCACCGTTTTTTTGACGATAGGTAAATGCAATGTCGGCACCTGCCTCTGCAAATTTTATTGCTATGGCCTTTCCTATTCCGCGTGTCGCACCGGTTATCAGTGCTACTTTTCCTTCGAGATTCTTCATGTTACAAATGATTTAAAGTTTCTGATTTATGTTGCGAAGATAGCTTTTTTGTTTTTAAGTAAAGTGATTTTTTATATAATAAAAATTTTAAGAATATTTAACAAAAGTCTCTTTGCTTTGAAAATCAATTATTTATAAATGTAGTGTGTATGTGCCGGCCTGTGTGGCATGATTTTTTTTATTGCTTTTAATTTTATAATTTTATGTTGAAATTCTTAAACAATATTATCATTTATGAATAAAATTTATTTGGAGCCTGCTTCTAAGGCGAGAGCTTTTATTGATGGTGTGCTTAAACAGCACGATGTACTTGCAAAGAAAGGAATATCTATTCATGCAGATGAATTGTTGGCCGCTTGTAATGAACTTGAAGAGGCCGGGCGCAATCAAGATGAGGCTGAACTGCATCTGCGCATAGCGCGTGACAAGGCACATAAGGCCCTTGATAGATTGAAAGAACTTTACAGTGTTGCAAAGTCTCCTGTAAAACAATCTTTCACTCAAGAGCAGTGGGCCTCTTTCGGCCTGACGGATAAGAAATAGGATAACAGCAGGCTTTTGCCTGCTGTTATCCTATTTCTTTGGTTTTGCGTGAGAGGGAATAGTCATCTTCTTGTTCCGCAACTGTGTAGTGTGTGGTATTTATTCCCCTATGCTCACTATTTTTGTGGCAAAATCAAAATCCTCGGGATTATCAATGTCTACACCCTCCACCGTGTCCACTATTGCCATATATGGTCTCTCTCCAATGCGTTGACGGCTCTCTGTCCACACTTCGCGACGGAAAATGTAGAATGCGCTTGTCTCTACATATATTGGTTCTATGGTTTGTGTGCGAGGTATTTCGTTGAGGTTATAGTTTAGCGGCTTTCCATTGTACCATGTGAATGTTTGTATCTTTTGTGCAGAAAAAGCCGAGTCGTGGTTGTTGTTGATGACTTTGTCAAGTGCATTGCTTATTGTCGATGGTTTTATGAATGGCGATGTTGTGTGTGCCAACATATACACATCGGCATCTACTGCTTTTGTGAATGCCTCGTATATTTCGCAACCTAATGTCTCGTCGCTGTCGAGCGAGGTGTCGCGCTTGAGAAATTTCACCCCTTTGGGAAGATATGGTATTATGCTCTCTTGACTGCAATATACATATATGTCTGTTAGTTGCGGCACCTTTACAAGTGTCTCCAAAATATATTGCAAAAGGGGCTTATCTCCCAACAGTTTTAGGTTTTTTCCTACAACGCGCTTGCTGTTTAGTCTTATAGGGACGAATGCTACTGCCTTCATTGTTTTTATTTTACAAGCAACTGAACATGTCTATTACACCTACAAATTGGTTCTCCGAGTTTACCACAATGATGGAGTGTATGTTGTGTTTGCGCATTATACATTCTGCTTGTGTGAGCTTTGCTGTCTCTTGTATGGTCTTTGGATTGTGGCTCATGAGGTCTTTTGCCGTAAGTTCAAAGAAGTGCTCTTGGTCTCGCTGCATTGCGCGGCGTATGTCGCCGTCGGTAACAACACCCAAAATCTTGCCATCTTCTATCACTACGGCAATTCCCATCTTGGTGCGGCTTATCTGCATGAGTGCGTCGCTTATCTTTGATTCGCGAGTGACAATGGGAAGGTCGGTGCTTATCATGTAGTCTTTCACGCGAGAGAGCAGGCGACGTCCAAGTGCTCCGCCGGGATGGAATTGTGCAAAGTCCGAGGCTTTGAAATTGCGCACTGTCATTAATGCGCAGGCTATTGCGTCGCCCATTGCCAATGTGGCTGTGGTTGACGACGTTGGTGCCAAATTCAGCGGACATGCCTCACGTTCCACCGATACGTTAAGATGGCAGTCGGAGTATTTTGCCAACAGTGATGCAGGATTACCCGACATTGATATTATGGGTATTTTGCGTTCGGTGAGCAGGGGGATAAAGCGCAACAGCTCGTCGGTTTGTCCCGAATTTGATATTGCCAACACCACATCGCCCTCGGTGAACATGCCAAGGTCGCCATGAAAAGCATCCAAGGGATTTACAAAGAATGATGGTGTGCCGGTGCTTGCAAGTGTCGAGGCTATCTTTGCTCCAATGTGCCCCGATTTGCCTACGCCCGTTACAATAAGTTTACCTTTACTCTCTATTATAAGGTTTATTGCTTTCGTGAAACTTTCATCCAATTTGGGTATAAGGTTGAGGATTGCCTCAGCCTCGTCCTTAAAGCATTTTATTGCTATGCTTAATACATCTGCCATCGTTGTGTTTGTCTATGGTAGTTATTTCTAAGAAGCTGTTTGAATTTCTAATTGATAAAACTGTATTGTTTGTTTCACCATTTTTATATTCAAAAATGTCTGTTTCTCTCTTTTTCGCGGTTACATAGCCCGCTATGCGCCCTTAAAAAATAAATAAACATCCTATTTTTGCTCTATAAAAAATTGGCGATATAAATTAAAACAGCTTCTAAGTCGCTGCGAAGATAGTAAATAACAGGCAAACGGCAAAGAAATTATTGAAGTATGTGTATTTGTACTGTTCAATGTGGCTCTTGCGCAGCTATACTTTTAGGAATATTTTCTGTTTATACATTATTGCGAGGATTGCAAACAGAATTGCACCGTTGGCTGTTGTAAGCAGCACGGGGTACCACTCGCCTATATATTGTTCGGTGCCATGCAACAACGACTCGGCCACGCTGCGAAAATTTACTACCTCTCCTATTATGTAGGCGCTGATTGCGTTGCATCCATAATATTGCAGCCACTCTGTTCCGCGTTTGTGTCCCTTTACGTCTATCCACCAATAGAAGGCGGCCAAAAGCAGATAGCACCATCCTCCGCTATACAGTGTCATGCTGCCACTCCAAATTCGTTTTATTATAGGCTGCCAGATACCCCAGACAGAGCCGGCCGCAATCAGTGCTATGCCTGTGAGAAACAGTATCAGAGCTGTGCGATGTCTGTTGTCGTTGCCATTGCGTATTATGCTGCCTGCAAGGCTGCCCATTGCCACCGTACAGCAGAATGTGAGGCTGCTCCACACCCATGTGTAGTCGTACCAGGGGGCAAACTGCCACACTCCTGCTGAGTCAATGTAACTGCCGTCGCGGAAACGTCCGAGCACCATCTTGTCTATTTCGCAGGCAAAATTTCCCTGTGGCGACCAATCTCCAAATAATGTCATTGGAATTGTGTAAATTAAAAGAAGTGCAACTATGGCAATAACCTGTGTGCGAGGCTTTAGATAAAGGGCCATCGGCACTGTCAAAAGATAACCTGTTGCAATGGCCTGAAGGGTGTTGCTGTATATGTATATGCGCTCGGGATTCAGTGAAAGAATATTGCCTTGTACCACCATTCCCAAGATGAACAGAACAATCACACGCTTGAGAACACGCTTCCACAGTTGTATGTTATTGTGTTGTTTCAGATATTTAGGAAGCGAAAATGGTATTGTCACTCCCGACATAAACAAAAACAGTGGCATCACAAGATCCCATGCGCTGAATCCCTCCCACTGCACATGGTCAATTTGTTGCAATAATGTGGTATTAAAAAATGTGTATTCAATTTTAGGCAGTGCCTGCCAAAGTATCGGTTGCAATCCTACCAACATAAAAAGGTCAAGTCCGCGCAATACATCGAGTGAAAGTAGTCGTTTGTTGTTCATTGTGTCTTTTTAGAAGCTGTTTAAATTTATATCGCTAAATTTTTATAGAGCAAAAATAGGATGTTTGTTTATTTTTCTGACAAAATTATTCCAAGTTCATATAACAGATAAAGCGGCAGTGCAACCAGCATCAGGGTAAATGGGTCGCCCGTTGGTGTTATTATTGCTGCAACAACAAGCAGTGCCACTATTGCATGGCGACGGTAGCGTTTGAGTAGTTCTTTATTCAGTATGCCCAAGCGCGAGAGCAGCCAGGTGAGCAGTGGAAGTTCAAACATTACTCCCATGATGAACACCATTGCTGTGAGTGTTTCCATATATGAATCGAGGGAGATGCTGTTTATTATGTTGTTGCCGAGTTGATAGTTTGCGAGAAATTTAAAGGTAACGGGAAACACTACACCATATCCCACTGTGCATCCTGCATAGAACATTAAAGTGCCCAATGTAAATGCAAAACGCACCGGACGCTTTTCGCCATCGTACAGAGCAGGGGCCACAAAACGCCATGCTTCATATATCATGTAAGGGAATGTCCCAACAAAAGCGAGCCAGAATGATGTGCTGATGTGTGTGAGAAACTGTGTCGTTACGTTAATGTTTATTACCTGCACATCGTGTGCCGCATAAAGTATTATGTTGTCAAAAATATATGGCACAACAACAAATGCCACCGCAAAAAGCAGCAGCATAGCACCAAGAACACGCAGTATCGAGTGGCGTAAAACCTCGAGATGCTCCCAAAAGCCGGCGTTGTTGTCCATCGTCGAGCCTTTGTGTGGTGATTATTCTTTCTCCTTCTTGTCGTCGTCGGTGCCGTTCATTCCATCCTTGAAACTTCTGACACCCTTGCCCAACCCTTTCATTAGTTCGGGAATCTTTTTTCCGCCGAAAAAGAGCAGGCAGATTAGGGCTATCACCAAAATCTCGCCCCATCCTATTCCACCTATGAATAACAGTATCTCCATAATTTATTATTTAATTAAACAGCTTCTGAAATTTCTGCTAAAGTACGCAAAAATTTCCTTATTGCAAATTTTTGTATTATATTCACTCGCCCATTATGCAAACGGGTGATTCTCTTAAACCTATTTTTGAAGATTTTATGAATATCGAAGCTATTGCACATTTTCGCTCGCCCTTTCCCACGAAGTTTGGAATACCGCGGCAGAGTGGCATTGTCAACGAAATTCGTGGCTGCATAGTTTTTGAACCTGAATATCGCAATATAGATGCCTTGCGCGGGCTTGCCGAATTTGACTATTTGTGGATAATATGGGGCTTTTCGGCCAATCGTGTCAATGTGGGCGGCACCTCATCTTGGCATCCCACAGTGCGTCCGCCGTTGCTGGGGGGTAACAAAGCTATGGGAGTGTTTGCAACGCGTTCGCCTTATCGTCCCAACCCATTGGGGCTTTCGTCGGTGAGGATAGAAAAGATTGAGCACTCCGTTTCCGAGGGTGTTGTTATACATGTTTGCGGTGCCGACCTTATGAACGGAACCCCTATATACGATATAAAACCATATCTTGCATACGCCGATTCGCATCCGCATGCACGCAGCGGATTTGTCGACAACAGTGTGTGGCAAGAGCTTGATGTGTGCTTTCCCGAGGATTTGAAGCAGCGTGTGCCGCAGCGTCTCTTGCCGGTGCTCATGGAGGTATTGCGTCTCGATCCGCGACCACAATACCACGACGACCCCGAAAAGGTATACGGCATGCCTTTTGAGGCCTACGATATACGTTTCAGGGTCGCGGAAAATATTCTTACGGTAGTTGATGTGCAAGCACGTTGAGGATGGCTGTGTCGCTGCTCCTGCTCTGCTTGCAACACTGCTGCACGCAGAGCAGGAGCATTAGTTGCTGTTTCCTATGGTTAATCATTATACATAAAAAGAAATTATCGGAAGCTGCAATCAAAGGCTTCCGATAATTTAAACAGTTGTATCGAGGATTTTGTTCTTTTTCGATACATTTTCTCGGTGTAGGCGTGGGTTATCTTCTTAAGAATCCGTGCAGTTTGCTTTTCTTATTCTTCTTCACGGCTTTTGTCTCCATTGGCGCAGATGCGTCGCTGTCGTAGCGATACTCTGTCTCATCGGAGTGTGTGTATTCATCTTCGTATATAATTTCACCATCTTTATTATAATTGATTAACTTAATTGTCTGCTCTTTAAATACGACACCCAGTGCTCCGTTGTAATTTTTCTCGTATGTATATGAATTATATGTTTTATTTTGGTAATAAGTGTTGTCGTAATAATCTTGCTGCACTGAACTATATTCCAAGGTCTTTGGCAGCAGTGTGCTTGCCTTTCCAAAGTAGCCGAGATACATGAGTATTTCGATGTGTTCGCCCCATTCCAAGGTTTCTGCCGGTGTATACTGACGGAATGTGTTCTCTTCATTGCCATAGGTGAAAGTGTAGTGTATGGTGTCCTTTTCTGTGTAACCATCGGCATTTTCACCGTAGTATCTTGTTATTTGGGCTATATTTCCGTTATTCCAATCGACATCTATTTTTGCGGTGTATTTTCCTTTAAATGTTTCGCCATGGTACTTCTCTGTCACATTGCCGGTTGCTTCTATCTTTGTCAGGCAGCCATCGTTGTAGGTCAGGCTCCAATCTTCCAATCGAGTGCTCACTTCATCCTCGGATTTATCCTCGTATAATGTTTTTGAACTTTTTATGTAGCCCTCTTTTGTGAATTTTACATCGTACATCTTCATCTTTGATGATTCGTCTATGGTTAAAGTTATTTCAAACGGGTTGTATGATACGATGTATTTGGGATCATCATCCCCTCCATCATTATAGTAGCCATTGTCGGTGAATGTCGTCACTCGTCCCTCTTCGTCGTATTCGATGTTTGACGCTCCCACTCCTGTGAGACGTTTGTCATTAACAAACCCGGGAGCTAATGTTCCGTTTGTGCCATCGGGAGCTACGGTTGTGCCACCGCCTGTGTTGTCGTCGTCATCGTCGCTGCACGATGCAAATCCTGCTGAAAGTGCAAATGCAAAAAGCATTGCCAAAAGTTTAATGTTTTTCATAAAATTTGTTTTTTTTAATGTTTTTCGTGTGCAAATTTAATATGAAGGGGGCAAATTACCCCCCATATAGTTAAATGTTGTTAAAATTGCGATATTGCGTGTTGTTTTACCGTACAAACACCTTGCATGCTGTCTTGTTGTCAATTTTTACGTTGTATGTACCTGTGGGCAGATTATAGTGCATAGTAGAGCTTGGTATATCTTCCACCACAAGGCGCCCCTGTTCATCGTATATTTCAACATGGCACGGCTTATGTGTCTGAACAAATATAACCCCTCTCTTTGCATATACCTTTGTCTCGTTTGTCAACGATATGTCTGTTCCCGTAGTCGAGAGGTTTCTGAACATTACCTCCTGTTCTTTGTCGTAGGGCTTGTTATTGTATGCGAGCAGGAATGTTTTTTCGCTCTCACTCTTTGTTCGCAGTATAACGGAATCACCCTTTGCCGATACCTTTTCGGGCGAGAGCCTTGCTCCAGTCTGCGAGTAGAAGTGGGCAGTGCAGTTGCCTTTTATCTTCCACTCGATGCTGTCTCCTTGTGCCGAGTGTGCCACAAAAGCGGCTATGTGCCCCGGCTGTGGAGTGTCGAATAATTGGGCAGCACCGTCGGCAAGTTCAATAAAGTTGAGCTTCACAGGCACCTCCATTGCAAATGTATCGGAAAGAACGGCCACAGTTCCTCTGTTTGCCGCATCAAATGCCTGCAAACCGAAGTATACGTTGTCGTTGCACCATGCCGTTTGCTGTACGGCGTCGAAGCGGTAATCATCGGCGATGGAGTGCGGAACTACATCCTCAATCTCTATCCACAGATTTTCTATTGTGAGTGGGTTTGCAGGGTCTACCTCCACGCGAGTGCGTTTGCCGTGGTTGAACCAATATTCGTATGCCACTATATTATTTTCGGCAGGAATAGGCTCTGTCACCACAAAGAATTTGCATATAGCCGGGCTGACTTTTCCGTTGGAATCCTCTGCTTGGAAAGTGAGTGTGTGCACTCCTTTGCCGAGTTCCGAAAAATCAAGTTCAAGGTTGATTATTCCATCGGCTGTCTCTCCCGTTATGGCAGATTCGAGGTTGTTGTCTATCCAATAGCGATAGCTGCGCAGTGTTCCCGGCGTCGGTTCACCGGTGTGCACAAAGTAGCGCACTATGGGTGCGCTCCACAGTCCGTTGCTGTCGTGTGTGCGCAGTGCGAGTGTGTGTACTCCGGTGGCGAGTGTTTGTGCGTCAATCTCCAATGCGAGCGTTTCGTTCTGCATCTTGCCTGTTACTCTGTTTGCATAGTCGTCTATCCAATATTCGTAGCCGGCCGGTGTTCCTCCCTGTGCATACATGGGTGGTCGCACAAAGTAACGCACTATGGGTGTGCTCCACAGTCCGTTGCTGTCGTGTGTGCGCAGTGCGAGTGTGTGTACTCCGGTGGCGAGTGTTTGTGCGTCAATCTCCAATGCGAGCGTTTCGCTCTGCATCTTGCCTGTTACTCTGTTTGCATAGTCGTCTATCCAATATTCGTAGCCGGCGGGTTTCCCTCCCTGTGCATACATGGGTGGACGCACAAAGTATCGCACTATGGGTGCGCTCCACAGTCCGTTGCTGTCGCTCACGCGCACTCCTATTGTGTGTGCTCCTGTGGTGAGTGCAGAGAGGTCGAGCGTGGCCTGCCAACTGTCTGTGAGCGCAACACTTTTGCGTGCGTCAAAATCTCCGTCTATCCAATATTCGCATGTTGCTGTGGCGGCGTTTTGCGCTGCCGCCAACAGTGGGAGCAGTGTCAGCGCCGTGGTTGCAAAATATTGTCTCAATGGTTTCATGATAAAATGAATTTGTTTTTAATGTGCTTGTCCGCCCGTTTCTTAGTGTGCTTCCACTTTGATGCTTACTTTCAGTTTGCCCTCGGCAGATGTCTCTGTGTCGATGTTGCTCTCCACAATGCGCGGTGTTGCTGGAATTTTGCTCCAGGGGTAGCGTCCGCCATGCACTCCCACCTGTGTGCCGTCGGTGCCTATGTATTTATTGGGGTATTTGAGCTCGAAAGTGCGGTTGGCTGCGTATGAGCCATCCTCCTCTGCAGAGGCAAATACGCTTTTTTTTGCGAGACCTGTCCAACAATCTTCGACAATATTGTTAGTCCCTATTATTATATTATTCTTATATGTAACAGTGTTTGTTGAAAGATAATTATTATTAAGAATAAGAATAGAATTGGTGCATGTACACGTACCTCTTATAAGTTCGTAGCTACTTGTTCCTGTATGGCATAAAATGCAATGGTCTACAAGTAAAGTATTCTTATTATCAGCATCACCACTATTATTCCGAAGGTCTAGAATATCACTGCCCTGAATAATGGAATTTGAGATTATACTGTTGTATAATGCGCCAGCAGTCTTGTTTATACCATTATTGAACACGCACTGAGATATTAAAAGGTTATATATATCGTTGTCTAGGTACATAGTAGAATTAAATTTACATTTTACAAAATGGATGTTTCTGTGCTCTACACCTAGACTATTGTGTGTTATATTGACATTATCGCTAAATAAAATACCTTCGAACTTGCAGCCGTCACTTTTTTGTATAGTTTGTTGTTTATATCCATCTTCGTCTTCAATTTCTACTTTTTTATGCATGATTCGCATCCAATTTTGACCTGATGAATTATCAAATAATATAGTAGGCTTTGCTCCCGTGATAGTGTCTTCTTCGAATCCGGCACCATATACTGTTATTGATTTTTCTATTTTATGTACTTCTGCAAATCTTCCCGACGACAGTGTGATAATATCAGCGGAGTCAGCCGCAGCATTGTAGGCATTTTTAAAAGCATCGGTGCCTGTGAACACCTTTGTTTCGTCACCATGTTGCAGAGTTGCAACAAGTGCATCGGTTGTTTGTGCTGTTGCACACGCAGGTGCAAGGCCTGCTGCAAGCAGCAGAGCGCGGAAAATCTTAGTTAATTTCATACCTTAGTTAATTAAAAGTTAAATAATTTTGTTTGTGTGCAAATGTATGTAAAAGTGCTTAAATTACCCCCCCGAATAGTTAAATAATGTTAACAATATTTAGAGGGGTTAATTTCTTCCTTTCGAGCAACGCGGTATTCCCTCCAAAATCACAAAGAAAATATACTCATAAGGCGCCACCTGAATAAATTTTACACATTTTCTAAAAAATATTCAAAAAAAAAGCGTATTATAAAAAAACGACCTCTCTGTTTAGGTGTTTACATTAAAAAAATGTAAACACAAACATCGGGAGAAAATGAATAACGACACATTCATAAAAGAATTGCAAACAGTAGAAAATGCAATGTATAGATACGCCCTGCGCCTGACAAACGACAAAGAGAATGCGCGTGAACTTGTTCAAGAGACAGTGGTGCGTGCCTTCAGCCGAAGAGAATATTTCACCGGCGACACCGACTTTAGCGCATGGATTCTGACCATCATGCACAACATCTTCATAAACGCCTTGCGCAGGGAGGCGCGACACACAATAACACAAATGCAAGTGGCTGAGCATGAGCCACTCATCATGGTGCACGATAATATCTACTGTTCAATTGATGAGCACGAGGCCATTCGTGCCATCCGCGCTTTGCCTGCAAATCTCAATCGTCCGCTTATTATGTGCGTCAAGGGGTATAACTACAAAGAGATAGCCGCGCGGCTGAATATATCTACAAGTGTAGTAAAGAATCGTATACATCTGGCAAGAGTGCTTCTGAGAAAGATGCTCCAAGATGATGATTTATAGAGGAAAATAATTACATAGCTTGTTCGTGGGCGCAACGGCTTCCGCAAGGACTAAGGCTAAGGATGTCTTAGCCAAGCAGCAGCGCAGTTGCGCCATATCAACGCCGTTGGCATATTCGCACCAAACCCTCATAAAGGCGATGCTTCCGCACTCGACCTTGACAGGCCGTGCCGTATGACTTCATTGTAGTTCAGCCGTTCACTGCCACAGCCGACCCCTCAGTTCTTGGCATTAAGCCCATACCGAACATTCATGAGAAGATACAGAAGATGATTGCAAAGTACCGTGCCGAGACAATAGACATTGAAGATGTGGAGTACGAAGAGGCAGACTTGGAAGAAGATGTACTGTTTAACTTTTTATGCAAATATATGAATTTTTATTTTGTTTGTCAGATTTTATTTATCGTTAGTTCTTATTATATTTGCAAGTTAAGTATTTGTATTTAATTGTAAAGACGTACATAAACGACCTTAAAAATGATAACAGGCGAAATCAAAAACAAGATTGACTCGATATGGGACACCTTTTGGACGGGTGGTATTACAAATTCAATATCTGTTCTTGAACAGATGACATACCTCTTCTTTATGAAGATGCTCGACGATGCACAGCGACAGAAAGAGGCACTTGCTGCTTCGTGGGGTATGGAGCTGGAAGAGGCTGTTTTCCCAAAAGGAAATTGGTTCAATCCCGAAACAGGTAAGGAAGTACCATACGAGCACTTGCGTTGGCACGTTTTCAAGAACTTTGAAGCATCGGCTATGTTCAAGAATGTGCGCGACAATGTTTTCCCCTTTATCAAGACACTAAATTCGGGCAAGGAGAGCGCATACAGCCGTTTTATGGGCAATGCAGCTTTTATCATCAATTCCGACCGTATGCTTGCCCGTATTATTGACGGCATAGACAGCGGTCTTGATATGAACGACCGCGATGCTATGGGCGATGTCTATGAGTATGTACTGGGTAAAATGGCAGCAAGTGGCAACAACGGACAGTTCCGTACACCGCGCCACATTATCCGTATGATGGTTGAACTGATGCAACCCACTGTAAAGGACTACATCTGCGACCCTGCTATGGGTAGTGCCGGCTTTATTGTGGAGAGCGCAAAGTATGTGAATGAGCACTATGCACAGGAATTGTTACAGGACAATATACAGAAGCACTACCGCACAACAATGTTCAATGGTTTCGATACCGACCAAACAATGTTGCGCATAGGTGCAATGAACCTTATGTTGCACGGAGTGGATAGCCCTAATATCTCTTATCAGGATTCGCTCTCTACCGACAACCCCGACACCGACCGATACACCCTTTGCCTTGCCAACCCTCCCTTTGCAGGAAGCCTTGACAAGGATGCAGTGAGCAAATCACTACTTGCCCTTGCTGATACCAAAAAGACCGAGCTTCTTTTTGTATCTCTCTTTGTGCGTATGTTGCAGTTGGGTGGTCGCTGTGCAAGTATCGTTCCCGACGGTGTACTTTTCGGTAATTCAAAGGCACACAAATCTATTCGCAAGGAGCTTGTGGAGAATCAACAGCTGCAAGCTGTAATATCAATGCCAAGCGGAGTGTTTCAACCCTATTCGGGAGTATCTACCGCAATCCTCATTTTTACAAAGACCAATGCCGGTGGCACCGACAAAGTTTGGTTCTATGATATGAAAGCCGATGGCTATTCACTCGACCAAAGGCGTGCCGAGGTTGCCGAAAATGATATACCCGATGTCATCGCCCGTTTCCACAACCTTGCAGGCGAGGCGGAGCGTACACGTAAAGAGCAGTCTTTCCTCGTTTCGGTTGAGGAAATACGCGAGAAAGATTACGACCTTTCTATAAACAAATACAAGGAGGTTGAGCGCGAGAAGGTAGAATATGAACAGCCCGATGTTATCCTCGGACGCATTGAGGAGTTGCAGAACCAAATCACAGAAGCCATTGCCGAATTCCGTGCTAAATTTATGTAGTATGACACACGAGGAAACTATAAAGGCATTAGATAATTTGATAGTATATCTCAAAGCTTGTATTGTAAAAAAAGATATAACTAAAGAAACTAAACTTTATGTAATAAACAGTTTACCGAAAGACGGGATTTCTAATACAATTATACCTGCTATAAAAAGCATTGGAATTAGAGAATGTGTACTCAGCTTTTTAGCCGATTATAATTCCGACTTTAAAAAACACGATAACGAAATTTTTGAAAAAAATAAGACAGCAATTAGTTCAGTAATAGATATACTGACTATCGAAAAAGAAAGAATAGAACGATTGGTGGATAATAAAGAACGAGAAAGAGCTAATGAAGAACAGAGAAAGAATGCCGAGCTACAACAAAAAACACTTGCAGAACAGAAAAAAAGTAATGAAATACAGTATAAAGCCTTTTGGTGCTCTATTGTGGCAACAATTGCTTCTATAATCGCTACTATTGTTTCCATTATAGCTCTTTCTTTAGCTTCATAAAAAAGAAGAATATGGATAATACACTGATAAATAGACTTATAGAAAGTATTGATAAACTCAATAGCCCCGACTGGTGGACTATTGGTATAACGATAGTAAACGCTCTTATTATGGTGTGGTTGGGTTGGAGACAATATAAATTGCAACAACGGCAAACAAAACTCCAAGAACAGCAAACATTACAACAGGAGTATGATATTTATAGCAGACTCTACAAATTAGTGAAGAATGCCGATGTGGAGATTGACCATTTTTTGGACGAAATTACATATTCATTAGGAGTTATACCATCAAGAAAAGCCGAAAATGGTTTTTTGAAATTAAAACTTGACTATATAGAGCAATTAAGAAAAGAGTTAGATGAGAATGCAATTGACTTTGAAATAAAGTTTGATAAAGAGTTTTTCAACCTAAATGGGTATAAGGCTATTCTTGGATTTATGGTTTATAACCTTAAATCTTTAGTAAAAATGATAGATGAAAAAAAGATAACTTATGATTCTTTTTCACAAACAATCCATAGTGTTGATGGATGTATGGATAAGGGTAAAGCTTATTACATTGCACAACATATAAAAGATAAACGGTATGAGGTTGTTATTGGTTCAAATTTATTAGACTTTGTTGAACGAAGAAAGAAACTGCGTGAAAATAACAACGATATTTTAGCAATAATACGCAAACGTTGTAAAGTAGAATGAGAATATGAAACAAGGTTGGGAAATAAAGAAACTTGGGGAGGTTTGCGAAAGCGACCTTGGCAAGACTCTAAATCAGTCCACAGATACAGGTGAACTGCAACCATATTTATGTGCTATCAATGTACTTTGGGATAAAATCGAACTTTCAACAGTAAAACAGACAAGATTTGAAAAATCAGAAATGCAGCGTTACTTTGTAAGAAAGGGCGACCTGCTTATTTGCGAAGGTGGTGATATTGGTAGGGCTGCAATCTGGGATAAGGAAGAACCAATGTTATATCAAAATGCTCTTCACCGTGTAAGGTTTGACGGTTCAGTTCTTCCAAGATTTTGTTTGCTTTATCTCCGTTCTCTTAAAGATGCTGGAATATTAGATTCTCGTTATGGTAAAGGAGTAACGATAAAACACCTTGTGAAATCTTCGTTGTTGTCAATTCCTATTCCCGTTCCCCCAATCTCCGAGCAGGAACGCATAGTTGAGGAGTTAGACCTTTTGAGTGGCATTATAGAAAAGCAGAAACAGCAGCTCAAGGAATATGACACCCTCGCACAGTCAATCTTCTACACAATGTTTGGCGACCCAATAACCAACGAAAAAGGTTGGGAGGTGAGGAAGGTAATAGATGTGGTAAAAATGCAACGAGGTTTTGATTTGCCCGTACAAGATAGAGATAATGAAGGTGTAATACCAATTTATGGCTCGAACGGAGTTATAGGACTACATTCCACCTATAAAGCAGAATCTGGAATTATTACAGGTCGTTCAGGGACTTTAGGTGAAGTGTATTCATCAAATAAACCGTTTTGGCCACTAAATACAACCTTGTTTTCTGTTGATACACACGGAAACGATGTGGTATATCTCAAGTATCTTATGAGGAATTTCCATTTGGAGAGATTCAAGGCAGGTGCAGGTGTCCCTACATTAAATAGAAATGAATTTCATAATGAATTTATCCCTAACATACCTATCACTCTCCAGCAAGAATTTGCATCAAAGATAGAAACGATAGAAAAGCAAAAGGAGTTGATAAAACAATCACTTGCAGAGACCGAAACACTCTTCAATAGCAGAATGGACTACTATTTTAATTAAACAAGCAGTTCGTTATGAAAAACTTTGATTACCTGAAAGAAAACCCGCACCTCGCCACTTTGCATTCATACTGCGATATAGCAGAGGTATGCCAAATGAGTGATCCTGAAAAGTCGGCACTCAATGGCCGTCGTGCGCTGGAATGGTTGGTGCGTGCTATATATGAACTGAAGAACATTGAAGTGGGCGAACGCACATCGCTCTATACGCTTATTGACGGTGAGCCTTTCAAGCAGTTCATTGGCGATGAACGCTTGATGATGGCCGTTCACTACATACGCAAAGCAGGTAACAGCGGTGCCCACTTGGGCGAGGTAACAAAGAAACAGTCGTTCTTCGCATTGCTCAACCTGCATAATGTGGTAGGTGCATCGCTTGTGAAGCTCCGCGTGTTCGACTCTTTCCCTGTGTTTGACAAGACACTTATTCCTACTTCCCCCGATATACATATTGAGCCGGCAAAGAAGCCCGAACCTACACCTGCTTTCGTGGAAAGCGTAGATATGGAGCAAGTGGCTGATGCTCCGGCCGAACCGCACGATACTGGAATATCGGAAGCCGAGACACGCAAGTATTTTATTGACATCATGCTTGAGGAAGCAGGCTGGCAGGTACTCTCAAAAGAGGGTGTTTCTGCACCGTTGAAAGCCGGCATTGAAATTGAGGTAAGCGGAATGCCGAACAACGAGGGCAAAGGCTATGCCGATTATGTGCTGTTCGGCAGCAATGGCAAGCCCCTTGCTGTGGTTGAGGCAAAGCGAACCACAGCAAGCCCCGAAAAGGGCAAACACCAGGCGGAGCTGTATGCCGATTGTTTGGAAAAGCAGTATGGTGTTCGCCCTGTGATATACTACACCAATGGCTACCGCACGCAGGTTATCGACGGGCTGGGCTATCCCCCTCGCACCGTCTATGGCTACCATACTGCCGAGGATTTGGAATTGCTCATTCAGCGCAGAGGCAGGTCGTCAATAACCGATTTGCATATCAAGGACGAGATAACGAACAGGGATTATCAAAAAATGGCAATTCGCAGTGTGTGCGAGCGTTTCAACAATATGCACCGTCGCACTCTGCTTGTTATGGCAACAGGTACAGGCAAGACCCGCGTTTCAATATCGCTTGTTGATGTGCTTGCCCGTAACGGTTGGGTGAAGAATGTTCTTTTCCTTGCCGACCGCACTGCGCTTGTGAAACAGGCTGCAAAGAACTACAGCAAGCTGTTGCCTTCGTTTACCACTTGCATACTTTCCGAGGATAAAGAGCCCGATATGGCGGCACGAATTATGTTCAGTACCTATCAGACAATGATAAACTACATAGACACCGACAGCAAGGGTTTCTCTGTGGGTCGCTTTGACCTTGTTATCATTGACGAGGCGCACCGTTCCGTATTCGGAAAATATACCGCCATTTTTGATTACTTCGATTGCTTGCTTGTGGGCTTGACAGCCACACCACGCGACGAGGTGGAGCACAATACTTTTGAGCTGTTCAAGATTGATGAACAGGACACCTTTGCCTATGAACTTGGCGAAGCTGTTGCCGACAAATACCTTGTTCCTTACAATGGCTTGAAGCGTGGTACAAGTATTCTTGCTAACGGCATAAAATATGACTCGCTTTCAAAGGAGGAAAAAGAGCAGTTTGAAGAGATATGGAAGTATGAGAAAGCAAAAAAGGCTCTTGCTCCTACCGATAAATATTCTCGCAACATTGAAAGTAGCGAGATGTTCACATATATATACAACATTGACACCATCGACAAGGTGCTGCAAGACTTGATGCAGAACGGTATCAAGGTGCAGAACGGTGAGCGTATTGGCAAAACAATTATCTTTGCTTATAGACACGACCACGCAGAACTTATCGTTGAGCGTTTCGGTGTCTTGTTCCCGGAGTACGGCAGTGATTTCTGTGTGCTCATTGACAATCGCGTTACCTATGCCCAGGACCTCATAAACAAGTTTGAGGTACGCGACGGTATGCCACAGATTGCCGTTACCGTTGATATGCTTGATACAGGTATCGATGTACCCGACATCCTGAACCTGGTATTCTTCAAGCCTGTTCACTCAAAGATAAAGTTTTGGCAGATGATTGGTCGAGGCACACGCCTCTCCGAGAATATCTTTGGCGTTGATAAGCACAAGGAGAATTTTATAATCTTTGACTGGTGCAATAACTTCGAGTTTTTCAGTCAAAATCCTAATGGTAAAGAGTCTGTTCCCCAGCAGTCGCTCACTGAACGCCTTTTCTGCGTGCGTACTGATATTGCAGTGGCTCTTCAGCACGCGAATTATCAGGCACAGGCTTTTGTCAAAGGCCTGCACGATAGCCTTAAGGCAGAGCTTCGTTCACAGGTTACAGAACTGCAAGAGACACACATATCGGTGCGCCAACATTGGGAGGCTGTCGATAAGTTCCGTAAGGAACAGACTTGGGTGTATCTCTCTTCGGTTGATGCCGTTCTGCTGAAAGAGGAGGTTGCACCGCTTATTTCAAAATCTCTGCTTGATGAAAAGGCAAAGTTATTTGACCTGCTGATGTACAGCATTGAAATCTCCTTGCTTGTGCCTGAGGTAAATTCTGCCCGTAGCCAAAGGAAGGTTGTTGATATATCATTGCTGTTGCAGGAGCGTGCATCAATTCCGCAGGTGGCAGCGAAGATGCCTATAATAAAATCTTTGTCCGAGTCTGTTTTTTGGGAGTCGCCCACTCTGGACAGATTGGAGTATGTTCGTGTTGAACTGCGCGAGATAATCAAATTCCTTGTTGGTTCGGAGAACAGAAAATTCACCATTGACATTGAAGATACCGTCATTGACAAAGGCCAGGCAGAGACACTGTTGCCACGAACATACAAGCAGAAAATCGTTGATTATCTTGCCGAACACCGTAGCCACCCGGCTATACAGAAGATTGTAAACATTGAGCAGCTCACACGCGAGGATATTGTGGAGCTGGAGCGTATAATGTGGAAAGAACTTGGCACGAAAGAGGAGTACCAAAAATATGTGGCAAGTGGTAATATGCTTTGTGGCGATTGCGTGGCAGCCTTTGTGCGCTCACAGGTTGGAGTCGATAGAGCTAAAGCCCTTGAAGCGTTCTCGTCATTCATTGGCAGCAATGTGCTCAATAGTATGCAGGAGGAGTACCTGAAAACCATTATTACCTATGTTTGTAGCAATGGTGATATTACTCCGGCCACACTGATGACAAAAGCACCATTCGATGCCTACAAGTGGCAGACCGTATTCGGCCAGCACCTTATCTGCGTAAAGCAATTTGTTGATAAGTTGCATAATAGTATTGTGGCGTAATGGTTAAAATTTTAATTGAACAGAAATATTATGTTTTACACTGAAAACAAATCGCATATTCCTAATAGTCCTTTGCGAGAGGATATTGTTCGTGAAGTAAATCGCTACATCGGCTATGCTTATGCAGATGATTTCCATTCAGGCGATTACATTACCGTAAATGAAGTTACGTTTGAAGTCGGCTTTTGGAGTCGCCATAGGGCAGGTGAACAAAGGCTTCCAAATTGCAGGTATTACGATTTGTTTTCTTTAATAAGGCAAAGTTCTTCTTCGTTTACTTTTGAACCTGATGAAGTAGGAATAGATATTGCAGTCCTTGATTTTTTCCTATCGAGAAAGTAGATGATTTTGTGTCTAAAGCAAAAAATGCTATCAATGAATTTTATGTAAATAAAGGCTTTGATGAAAATGCAGTGCTTGGCATTACCTATTCACCGTTAGAAATACAGGTGTTCAATCCTGAAAATTTGGTAGAAGCTACAGAAGAAGATTACCAAATGACGATAGACGAACTCGAGGATTGCCAAACGATAGAAGAGTACGAGTTGCAACATTTCGTTAGACTTTGCAGCAATGGCAAGCTTTATATAAATGAAGACAAGTTGAAACGATTGGCTCTTGAAAAAATTGACGAGATTTAGTTAATTGATTTTATGAAAGCAACAAATCTTGTCTTTGAGATAGAATAACAATGCGAATACTTTGCAAAAGATATTCGCAAGAAGATATGCACGAACATCATTGACTCGTTGAACGAGAAGATGACAGGCGTTGAGGGCGACGAGTACGACGAACTGGGTATGTCATATTTTGACAAGCTCTCAATCTTGTATCAAACCCATTCTCTTGAAGAGATAGGTTGCGGACTTGATGATGTTTTGTATGAAATGATTGCCGTTGAATATGACAACCTTACTCCTATGGAACGTCATTTTATGGATTACTCCTGTTGCTCCGAGCGAATGGAATGTGATATAGAGGCTTCTAAAACCAAAGTATATACTGAACTTTGCAAACTAATTGATGAACATTATTACACCGAACAGGTGCTTAAATATGTAGATATTTTGAATGGATATGGAGAAGACGTGGATTGAACTTACAGAAAGCGACCTTCAAAAAATTGAGAAACGTGTTAAACGAGAGTTAGCAAACCTTGACCGCCAAATATCCTTCTTGGAAAGGAGTGCGGATAATGCTTGGGAATATCCTAACTCTGAAGAGAACAACGAAAAGCACTTGCATAAGCTCGCTCAAGTGGAGAAACAAAAAGAATTGCTTGATGAACTTTCAGCAACTATCTCCAATTCTAAACATATTTTGAATTTGTTAAACAGAAATAATTTATAACGACAAATACAATGGCAGAAAACAACGGACAAATAAGAAAATTCTTTCTTTGCTTGATTGCATCTTTGATTATATGCGGCTTGGGCTTTGGTGGATATTACTATTATCAACAGAGGTTGGAGATTGAAGATGCTATTGCTGAAAACAATAAATTCCTCTCTTCAATTCCTGCTCCTAAAAGCTATAAAGACGCTTACGACTATTATTTGCGGTACAAAGTAAGCGATGATAATTGGCATACATTTTCAACGGCAATAAGGCTGGACGAGGTGAGGAATGTTCCTTTTAACGAGTCTATGATTATTAAAGATTGGGAATCTGTATATTCAAAATTCTTCAGTAGGAATTAACTATGCGTTTTTACAAGAACCGCAGGAGTGATGTTATCTTTTGGGTGGATAATAAAGAGACCGTAGGAGAACACCTGTTTACTTTATTTCGTAATGTTGCACTTGCTGGTTGACTCTGCACCTGAAAAGAGTGAAAGTATTTTTATTTCTTTTTTCTTCATAAATGTGTAGTTAGTGTTTCTTCGTTTGTTGGTTTTTGCCGCATTCTGCCGCAAATATACGAAGTTTTTCCTTAAAAATCCAACTAGGTTCTCCATTTTAAGAATGTCCATTCATTGGTCCTTTTATTTCTAATGTGTAGTATTTTATAGTTTATTTTCATATATGACATCTTGGCAGTGTGTCATCCATATTTGATTTATAATCTGTTACAAAGCCATGTTAACATAAATCCGGCTCTACTATTTGGTAGATTTGTCAGTCTTTTGCACATTGGCACACTCTTTGTGTATTACTTTATATAGATAATCTTTATATTCATGAATAGGGTAATTATTGTTGGTAACGGGTTTGACCTCACGCATGGTCTTGAAACAAAATATGAACATTTTATAAATTGGTATTGGGGAAGATGGCTAAAGTTGCTTTATAGTAGTACAAGTCAATTTGAAAAAGATGAACTGTTTGAAATAACTTGTAGCTCAGGTTGTTTATCAGGCTATTTTTATACAGGTTCTACTGAACAAAATGTTTTCAAGCATATAGAGACAATTTTAGATAAGGAAAAGAAAAAAGGGGTTATAGAATATAAGCTTTCTGATTTACTATTTCGTATATCAAAGTCTATTGAATCTAAAGGGTGGGTAGATGTAGAGAATGATTATTACGAATTGCTTGTTGAGAATGTGAATGAGAAGGATAAGATACGAAAATTGAATAGAGATTTGACTGTTGTTCAACACCTTCTTACAGAATATCTTGGTGCTGTTCAAAGTCAGAATATAAATATTTCGATTGTTAAAAATGATTTACGCAAGAAAATGCTTGCTCCATTTTCAAAAAATGAAATAGCAGAATCTGCATCGATGCATTGGACTAAATTTATCTATAATAGAGGCGATATAAATAGTACTGGAGCAATGTTCCACTTTTTTAGTGATTACGGAATTTCGAATTATAGCAAAGAAGAAATAGAGAAGTTGCTTAAAAAGGAGCAGCCCGCAATATTATCAAATCGCCAATTTAGTGATGAAGCAGGAAGAAACTTTCTCTTGCCTAATCGTGTGATGCTATTAAACTTCAACTACACTAATACTGCTGATTTGTATTTGCCACAGAATGACAGATTTGTTGTCAATCATATTCATGGAGAACTAACAAATCCGGATAGTATTGTTTTCGGTTATGGAGATGAAACTGATGATGAGCATCAAGTTATTCTAAAAAAGAACGATAATGAGTATTTAAGGCATTTCAAAACTTATCGCTACTTGGAAACTCCCAATTATCGCCAGCTTCTTTCTTTTATTGAGTCCGAACCGTTCCAAGTTTGTATAATAGGACATTCTTGTGGCTTATCAGACAGAACAATGATTAAGACGATATTCGAACACAAAAATTGTGTTTCAATCAAACCATACTATTATATCAATGAAAGTGGTAGGGATAATTATTTGGATATAGTACAGAATATATCCCGAAACTTTACAGATATGAGCAAAATGCGTGATAGAGTTGTAAACAAGACCTATTGCAGTTCATTATAATTAATTAAACGTAACGAGAAAGATGGAAACATTCTCAGACCCTATCATTAAAGCTATTGCAAAAGCAATTGATGATTCAACAGAAATAATGAAAAACATTTACAAAGACAAAATTGCGTGTCGCATTTTGTCATCGCCTCCTTTTGAACTTAACAGCAGAAAAGTAAAATCGTCACCCAAAAAGGAATGCAAACCGCTATCCATTCCAATTACCTACCACCTTCTTGTTAAGATTGGTAAAAAAGAACACTTGGAGAGGCTGATTGAATACGGTGAAGTATATATGAATACAACTAAATTTTATCGCGACCACGACAATCCTGAAATAGGAGATCCTTATGAGGGTGCTCTATACATTAAGGATGGGCGTGTTGCTGATTTTAGGGATAATCTATATCATGAAAAATTGTTCTGTATGTGGAACTTAAACAATATTTTTCCGCTGTATGATGATATAATACATTCAAATCATTATGATAGCGATACAGGATATACGGATATCGCTCTTGATTTAAGGAAATTGAGTGGATTTACTCCTGGTGAAGATCTATATATGGTAGTAATAAATGATGTATGCCAATTTAATCAACGCTTTAAGGAGGCATGTAAAAAGCAGCGAATCGAATTTGTCAATGCGCGAATTGTTGAATATTACGATGAATATGCCATTAAGCCTAATATCCGCCTTTCTCCTTTTTGGAAAAGGTTGCGTTATAAAAAACAACAGGAAATAAGGTATCTTGTAAAAAGAAATGACAGAGACCCCTTGGTTCTTAAGTTAGGTTCTCTTAAAGATATTGCCGAGATTCATAATGTTAATGAACATTGTCTTCATGTTGCAGGTACCCTAAAGAAGAATTGTGTTTAAAAATTACACCCCCGACGCAATGAAGTGACCCCAAAAAGTTGGACGGATTAATAAAAAGTTTATTGGTAGAGAGTTCGGTATTGTACCGGACTCTTTCCTTTTAACCGATATTTTATTCTTTTATTGTTGTAGTACTCAATATAGTCTTCCAAAGCCTTT
>JAFSAT010000044.1 GCA_017442185.1 Bacteroidaceae bacterium | reverse complement strand
GCTTTAGACTCCAAAGATTTAAGTGTATATGAGAATTTAGTCTCATCAATAGTACTAATTTTTACTTTATGTTCTGTATTATCGGTTAGTCCCCAATAAAAACCATATTCTTTTATATTCCCGTTACCATCATCTTTGACTTCACCATTTAAAATGACACTATCTTTTGTGAGACTACTAATAGCAAGTGTAGAAACAGTGGGCTTTTCAATAAAGGGCATTGTAACAGAAACCTGTTCGCTATAAGCGACACCCTTAGAATTAATGGCGTAAGCACGAATGAAGTAACTTTTTCCAGCGACTAAGTTTGTAAGTGTACTTGTAAAGTCGCCAATACTTTCTGTGTCACCAAGATTGTTTTTGCTGTTGTCAATTGTCGGTTGTTCTGTTTCGCTCCAGCAATGTCCATGACTTGTAATTTTTAATCCACCCGTTTTTACAATTGTGCCTTTTATTGTAAGTGATGTCTCCGTAATGTTCTCAGGGGCATTGGTGGTTAGTGTAGCAATGTCTCGTTCAACCTGATTTACGATTACAGGAATTACAACTTCTCCATAACTCGAAATAACTGTAATATTCTTTTCATAATTACCTATGGAAAGTTTACTGCGGTCTATAGTGATAGTTATTTTGTCACCTGTGGATGTTGCGTTTCCATCCGATTTACTAAGTGAAATCCAATCAGCATCAACCTTTATTGTGTATCTTATGTCACCTAACTGTTCCAAACTGTAAACAAAAAGTGTTTTACTAGTTTCCAAATCTCCAAAATTTAAGGTAGTTGGATTTACAATCAATGCATTGGCTATTTTATTCAACATCGCATCTACTTGTATTGGTTTTCCGGCAAGCACTGTAACCTCTTTCTTGTTTGCTTCATAACCTACTTTAGAAAATTCTATCGAATAGTTTCCTGCATCCAATTCCGGGAAAGAGAATCGTCCGTCATTGCCGGTTGTTGCACTTTTGCCTGATGGTGACAACGTAATGGAAACGCCTTGCAATGGTTCGCTTGTTACGTTATCTTTCACTATACCTTCTATAGAACCGCTAAGATCGATAATGTCTTTTGCGCAAGAAATAATCAGCAGTAAACATATAATGTATAATATTCTATATTTTTTCATAGTCCTGTTTTTTTAGAATGTTAATGCAAAACCGATACTGTTCATATCTGTAAATGGACGTAACGAAATGTTTTTTGATTTATTCTCAACTTTTACGCGTTTGGCACCTTTCGTACATAATGCATCTATCAGATTAACCACATATACCGTTGTTGCAGCACCAATGCATATGTTACGTGCAGTTTCCCACGTGTTCATACGTGAATTGTAATCTGCCGCATGTTTAGGTTGTTCTATCATCTTCTTTTTGTATGATGAGCGTGTTTCTTCACAAAGTAAAATTCCTGCAATAGCAATGACTTCCGCTGTTATAATTGCCGTACCTTTAAAATTTGCTCCTTTGTAAAATTGTCCTGCTCCAGGAATAATTGACAAAAGACCATTTGCACCATATTTTGATGTTACTGTGATTTTATCATTATAACTGCCTCCATGGAAATTTTTATCGGCTACGGTATATAATACATAAACCTTGTAACCCTTGCGTTCCTTCTCCCAATACTCATCAACCACACGGCAAACTATGTTAAGTTCTTTACCATGTTCTTCTACAACCATGTCTATTTCGGTTGTCTCTGTGTAATCATTATCATCTTCGTAGGAAGAGAAGGTTTCTTTCATTTTGGAGGATAACACACTGCTGACTTTCAATCCTCGTTCTATTTCCAATCTCGAGCTAAGATTTGCAAGTGCCTTCTGTCTGGCTGCGTCAAGCGACGTGCCCTCACCATATGAACTAATAAAGATGTATGTCCCAGACTTACTTTCAGGCAGTTTATGTGTTACCCATTTTGGCTTGTATGGGTCTGATTTCTTTTGGGCATTGATTGTTGTGCTAAACATTATGCTCAACATTGCTAAAATAATAAAGTTGCAATAATATCTGTTCATTTTCAGGTAGTGCGTTCTTTATTGTTGTTGCTGATTATGTTGCTGTTGTATCTGCTGATTCTCATAATTTATAACGGCGGGATTGTAACCGGCTTTCTCGATAGACATCTTGTCCCAAGCATTTTGTGCAGCCTCTCTAAACTTGGCTGCATCCATCCTTATGCCGTTTTTAGCGCTTTGACTTAAAATTGCCTCCTCTACAGCATTCTTATCTAATTCTACACAAACTTCATAAAAATACCTGTTGCCATTCTTCTTATAGTCAGAGAAGATTATCGCCGTTCCTGATACCATTTCTTTAACAACTTGTTCTTGTATCGCTGCAAACATCTGACTATTGGACGTAACATTCTCATGCTGAATATCTTCATTATAGTCGCGCATATATGACTGTACCAATGCATTCAGTGTTGCTGCAATTTGGTTACGGGCGCTAAGTGCAGCTCTGTTACGTGCCATATCTCTATTGCCGCTTTCTGCTGAGCCATAGCCACGTATTTTGCCTTGCTGCCATCCTTGATTTGCAAGTTTCTCGCATTGGCTGATGTTTGATTGCATAGAAGCAGGATCTAATAAGCCTTGTTGCTGAAGGGGTTGCTGGGGATAATATCCTCCGTAATTGGGATACTGTTGTGCTACTTGTTGTTTTGAACCGCATGCAACAAATAGCAATGCTACTGCTAATAATGTAAGATTTTTCATGGCTCTATATTTTTGAGTTAATAAATACTTGATTATATCCTGAATAATAATTAGTAATCTTCTTCTGTATCATTGAAGATACTATCATCATCACCCCAACGATTCCCGCAATTCTCACAGACATAGGTACAACCATCAAAATAAGTTTCTTCGGAATTCCCACACTTTGGACATTCGATTTCCATAATAATGTTTTCTGCGCCACTACAAGCCTCCGAACTATGGCAGTTAATAAGGGTATAAAAACAAGAAAGACGTGAGACTTGTCGTCTTACGTCCATGAACTGGGGCATCGCCAAACGCCTTATGAGATGAACTGTGAAGAAACAATATTCCCACGCCGTGAACATATACGTAGGCAATACGCAGAACACGCATAGCCGGTATATACAACACAGAATGAGCATTGATTGCTTCGGTCCCTCATATAAAATTTGGCGAATTTCAGTTCGGACTTAAAACAAAATGCTTTCTTGCGTTAGCGTATTTCTCCTCGCTAACACCGCAAATATAAACATTTTTTTACAATCAATGCTCATTTGGAATATTATTTCTTCAATTATAAGGAAATTGCAACTTTCTCAGAAGGAAAAAAAATAGAGCACAAAGACTCTCTAAATAATAAGGTAATTCTATATCACCCACAAAACTCTTTCTTCAATCGCATAACCGTAGATATTCCCACGCCTTCAATCTTGGCAATATTCATAAACTAAAACTGTTCTTTGCTATCATATTTTGGGGACTTACTATTGCAAACTTATCTTTTTTACACTATCTTTGCACTCACTAGAACCCGCCAAGCCTCTCAACGATGCTCAAATGTGCGGGTCGTTTTATTTTTATACACAACAGATGGCTACAACTATTCCATTTAGCAAAAGTTATTCAAGCCCACACGACATTGTCTCTTTGCTACAATCAAGAGGATTACATATTTCTGATACGAAAAAGGCTGAGCACTATATTGAACGCATTGGTTATTATAGGTTGTCGGCATATATGCATCCGTTTCTTTGTGCACCAAAGGAACTGAACAAATACAAGCGCAACGCCTCTTTTGATAAGGTAATGATGCTATATCGTTTTGACAAAAAGCTAAGATTGTTTCTTTTTAACGAGATTGAAAAAATTGAGGTTGCGGTTCGTAGTACTATTGCCAATATATGTTGCGAAATAACAGGTAATCCGTTTTGGATGACAGATGATGCTTATTTTACGGACAACGTAAAATTTACAAAAACCATACAGTTGATAGACGCTGAATTGCGAAAATCAAGAGAAGAGTTTATTATACACTTTAAAAAGACATACTCAAATCCATACCCTCCGGCATGGATACTTTCCGAAATACTTCCTTTTGGTATTATTACGAACATATATAGCAATATCAAGGACAAAAAGATAAAGAAGCGTGTATCTCAAGCATTCGGTTTGCAGATAGAGCCGTTTGAGTCTTGGCTTACCATCGTAACACTAACAAGGAATTCATGTTGTCATCATGCTCGTGTCTGGAATAAACAAAACACGATCCGTGCAACTATACCCAATCGCATAAACCGTCCTTGGATAATTCTATCTACCGATTCTTTACGAATCTATTTGAATATATGTATTATAAAATATTTCTTGGACATCATTTCTCCCGGGAATGATATGCTTGCAAAACTTCAATGGTTATTTGTTAAATTCCCGGAGATTGATCTGAAAGCACTCGGTTTCCCTAATGGTTGGGAAATGGAACCTCTTTGGAAGGCATAGAAAAAATAGAAATAAATTCCCCCGGAACCGCCTATATAACAAGGTAGCCCCGGGGGATTGTTGTATCTAGTCATCAATTACTTTGAACTCGTGGAAACTGTAGAATACCTCTTCGCCTACTAACAGTTTTTATAACGCCTCCAATTGCTTTTCTGCATCATAGTGACCATACTCTTTGGCTTTTAACATAAATTCTTTGGCCTTTACAGTATCACCCTTTACAGCATGGCAACGCCCCAATATATAATATACATCGGGATTCTCGGGAGCAAGCAAGCGAGCCGCTTCAAGTGCGGCGATAGCCTCATCCACCATTTTCACTCTGTAACACAGACGCCCTTTCTCTATGAGAAATCCATAGTCATTGGGGGACATTCTGATTGCAGTCTCAATATCGTCGAGCGCTTGACGGAACATTTTCGCATCATACTCGGCCTGCTCACGAATAAAATAGAAGTGTGCATTTAAATTTCCGGATGCGAGTTGCTCATAAAGGTTATAATCGAGCACAGCCTCGCGGGAACGACCCTGACGATGCTTCATGGTGGCACGCTCTATCACAAAGGGAGCCATTGCCGCCACAGGCAAGCTGCCGTATGTTGCTATTGCACTGTCCATATAAGCAATGGCTGCATCATATTCACCAAGAGCCTCTTTACATTTTGCAGCATAGGCGAAATTATCGGCACTGCGCATGGAGGTTGAAGAGAGTGAAGCATAACACTCAAATGCAGCGGCATAATTCCCTGTTTCATACAACTGTTGTCCTTTAAACTGTTTATACAGCGGCTCAGGCTTTATGGCTATTGCTTTATCTATGTGAAGCAGAGTGCTATCGGTATAAGCCTTTGCTTCTGCACTGTCTTTGGCAAGTTCATACACGGCAGTGCGGTAAGTCATGGATATATTGTAATGCACATCGTCGGGCTTATCAGATACGGCAAGAGCGCGCGCCCAATCTTTTTGCGCCTTTTCAAGAAAATCTGCATCGTTAAGGCTTGAATTTACACGCAAAATATACCCTTCGTAACTATCGGGATATTCAGATATGTAATCGTTTAGCAATATATTAAAGTCTCGCTTCTCTTTTTCGTCGGAGCTGTATGCCTTACCTTGTATCAGATACAAAAGCGTAAGGGCATCTTTTTGTGCAGCCGGCAAAGCACAAGGTATATCTATATTCTTAAACTTGCTGCTGCTGTATTCAAGCACACCCATCTGCAAATTACAGGCCAGGGAGGCTGCAACGCCATAGCTGTTTATTGTATCATTTTCGGCCGATGACTGCATGAGTGCCACAAGTTCACCTTGCTCATTCACCACCGGTGCCGACAAAAAACGCTCCTGCATTGGAAATGTGAATGTGTAATAAGGATTCCCCGATATTTTATCGACAGCGGCAACCGGAAGCGTCTCTATCGGGCCGCTCTTTTTCGTGCCGTATGATACAAGATAGAGGATATTTCCTGCCGCAGCCTCGGTGGCAGCCATGGGAATTGAAAATATCTTCTTGTCCCAATCTACACGCACTTTTATGCAGTCGTAAATATCGTCTGCCCCCACAATGCGCTTTATGCCGCGCACTCTTCCCGTTGGGTCGATGGCAACAGCGCTGTCGGCCCCGGCAAAAAGGCTGTATGACGAGAGAATATCACCGTTCTCACCCACAAACACACCTGTACCGCTACGCAATAAATTTCCGTCGGAATATATAAGCAGGCTGATTACAGCCTTACGAGCGTTTGCCACAGCCTTTGGCTCTTTAGCTGCATGTATGCTGCCTGCACATAATAACAGCAATAGAAATATCACACTTTTTCTCATTATATTAATCTTGAGGATGACGCTGACGCACAGCTTCGTATAAAATAACACCTGTTGCCACCGACACGTTCAACGATTCGATATTTCCATATTGGGGAATAGACACCCAATCGTCGCACAAGCGCAAATGCTCTACGGGAATACCCGTATCCTCGGCTCCCATCACTATGCACACAGGGTCGGTGTAGTTGCTCTTTGTGTAGCTCTTTGTGCCTTTCTCGGTGGCGCAAACAATACGTATCCCGCACTCTTTTAAAAATTTAAGTGTCTCGGTAATATTCTTTTCGCGGCAAACGGGAAGCGTATGCAGCGCTCCTGCCGATGTCTTTACAGCATCGGCATTCACCGTAACACTGTTGTGCGAAGGTAATATTATTGCATCTACTCCGGCACAATTGCATGTACGCGCAATAGAACCAAAGTTACGCACATCGGTTATTCCATCGAGCAACACAAGAAAAGGGTTCTTGCCCTCTTCGTAAAGAGTGGGGATAAGTGTATCTGTGCGAGCATACTCCACAGCCGAGATAAACGCAATCACACCTTGGTGGTTTTTACGTGTAATACGATTGAGTTTCTCAACCGGAACACGCACCACAGGAATGGTGCGCCCTCTTAATGCAGCAAACAGTTCGCGCGACAGTTCGCTCTGAATATCACGCTTAACCAATATTTTATCGACCTCTTTTCCTGCGTCAAGCGCTTCGAGCACCGCACGCACACCGAATATCATTTCATTTGCATTTACCATATTGTTATAATTTTGAGAGTAACATGCGGGCATTATCAAGCGCTGCATCGGTGAGTGTCTCGCCACTCATCATCTGCGCAATTTCGCGCACCCTATCCTCGTCGTTTAGTTTTATAATATTTGTACGTGTACCTTTTTCAGTTTCCTCTTTGTAGACTTTGTAATGCGACGCTCCCAATGCTGCAACCTGTGGCAGGTGGGTTATGCTTATAACCTGATGGTTGGTACAGCCCATTTGCCTCATGAGGCGCCCCATGCGCTCGGCAAGCGCACCGGATATACCTGTATCAATCTCATCAAAAATGAGCGTGGGCTGCTGTCTCTTTCCGGCGACAAGATATTTAAGTGCGAGCATCACACGAGCCATTTCGCCACCCGATGCAACCTCGGCAAGCGGCTGAGGACGGCTTATGCTGTTGGCCGAAAAGAGGAACGTAACCTCGTCGGTACCTAATGGCGTGTAGTTTTGTGTCGTTGTAAAGTCAACCTCGAAACGGATTAGCGGCATGCCCAACGTCACAAGAATATCCATCATGCCTTGCTGTAATTGCAATGCTGCAGCTTTGCGCCCTTCTGTGACGCTTTTTGCCGCCTGCTGAAGTTTGCCGTTAAGCATGTTGCACTGTTTTTCAAGTTCGGCAATCTCATCATCACCATTTGTTATTTGGTCGAGCTTGACACGAAAATCTGCAGCCAATGCCAAGAGAGCCTCTAACGTCTCTACACGATGTTTCTTTTGCAGGTCGTACATAAGCGCCAAGCGTCGGTCGATATATTCCAAACGCTCGGGAGCAAAAGTAACACTCCGGGAGCGTCTTTGCAGCTCTTCGCAACAATCTTTCAGCTCGATGTAATCAGCCTCTATACGTTGCGAAAGCTCTTCGGCGGCGGGATAGTGGGCGGCTATGCGTTCGAGCATCGTGGCAGCCTCTCGCAAAGATTGCATATAACTTTGCTCCTCGTTGCCATCAAGCAGGTTCAATGCACCGTATAATGCGCTCTGTATCTCTTCGGCATGAGAAAGCTCCTGCTGCTCCTGTTCAAGTTCTTCTTGCTCACCTTCGCTAAATTCACATTGCTCTATCTCATTTAGTTGATACCTCAGCCAATCCTCGTCGCGACGGTTTTTCTCAAACTCATCTTTAAGTTTTGAAAGTTCTTTCCGACAACGCATATACTCTGCATAAATATCCTTATATGAGACAAGTGCAGATGTATCGTCAGAAAGGATATCAAGCACGTCGAGCTGATAATTCCTATCCCCAAGAAGCAGATTCTGATGCTGCGAATGTACGTCGATAAGATACGTGCCAAGCTCTTTCAAGCGGGCAACGGTGACAGGCGTATCGTTTATGAAGGCCCTGCTGCGCCCCGTTACCGAAACTTCGCGACGTATTATGCAGTCTTGCTCATCGTAGTCAAGGTCATTCTCGTCGAAGAAGTTGCGAAGAGAATATGTCGAAATATCGAAATGGCCCTCTATGATGCAGCGGTCGGCTCCTTCGCGCACAGCCGTTGCATCGGAGCGCTGCCCCAAAAGCATGGATATGGCACCTAAGAGCACCGATTTTCCCGTTCCCGTCTCGCCTGTAATTACCGAGAATCCTTGGTGAAAATCGACCGTTATTTGGTCTATCAGTGCAAAATTTCGTATGTTTAACGATTTAAGCATATTTTTAGAAACAGTTTCTCACTTTATTTGAATGCACTCTTCTCTATTTTGTCCCATGCGTCCGACTGCGAGGGATTAATTTCGGATAATATCTTCACAACTTCACGTTTCTCACTCTCACCACCTTCGTATGAATAGAGATTGACAAATTCATCTTGCTTGAATTCTGTGAAAAGCTTTGTGATATATGCCAACGGACGATTCTCGTATGCCTCCTTAAGCAAGTTCATGCACTCTGTGATAACTTTCCTTCCGCCCTCGGCATCTTTAAACATTGTATCCAAGCCCAGACGATGGTAGCGATAGACCAAAAGACGCAACGGCTCCATTGCACCGTTCATATAATCGTCAATCACCGTATAGCGATTGTTGTTTGTGCTTCCGGCACGCCATCCGCTGTCGCCCAGATTCTGCGCGTTGTTGGCTATGTTGAGTGCCTTATTAAGAAATTCGCTGCCCCCCATCTCGCCCATTGAGTCCATGTCAAAGCCTATTATTATATAAGCATAGAATGCTATCAAGGCTGTGAGATTGTTATCGAGATTATCCTCGGTAAAATCGAGCCTGTCATAAGGTTGATAGGTGAATTTAATGCCTTGGTCTTCGTACTTGAAGATTGTGGAATTGTATGTGGAGCCGAATACCGGACGCGAGGCCTGCACCATGAGGGAGCATGTAAAAGAGCCATCATCGCTGTAACCATCGACTATGAATGTGAAGTTGCAGGTGATACGTTCGTGCTCTTCGTAGGTATACTCTGTCCACTTGCGGTTATTTATAAACTCGGTAAGAGACTCGCGCAACACGTCGAATGCTTCGGTATTTGTTCCTTGCACTTTGGAGGTGTTGAGTGTCACTGTGGCATTAAGTTCCTGAGCCGATATTTGCGATGGCATAAACAGGAACAATGCAACAATAAGCAATCGCGACAGATACGACACAATGTCGCGTGCGACATCTGCTTTACTCTTAAGGGCATATTCTTGCTCCCCGTCTCGGTCTATAATGGTTACTTTGTTTGTGTCCACAGAAAATCCGGCACCTTTGTCTTTAAGAGAATTAAGGACTATAAAGTCGAGATTCTTTTTTGCGAGTTTGGCATGTGCATTGGCCTTTTCATTGTTTGTTTCAAGTGCAAAGCCCGCAAGCACCTGATTATCGCGTTTCTGCAAGCCCAGCGTTGCTGCAATATCGGGATTTGCCTGAAGTGTTATAGTCATATTATCCTCGGTGCGTTTAATCTTCTCGTCGGCCTGCACTGTCGGACGATAATCGGCAACTGCGGCACACAATACCGCGGCATCACATTCAGGGAACAATTCTGTTGCAGCCTCATACATCTGCACAGCCGTCTCTACATCTATGCGTTTTATCGCAGGATGCGGAGTAGGCAGAGATACGGGGCCGGCAACGAGCAACACCTCGGCACCTTGCTCGGCACATTCGCGAGCTATGGCAAAGCCCATCTTGCCTGTCGAGTAGTTGCCTATGAAGCGAACCGGGTCTATCTTCTCATATGTGGGGCCTGCCGTCACAAGCACTTTGTGCCCTACAAGGTTCTTATCGGCGAAAAAAAAATCTTTGAGATGTTGCACTATTGCCTGCGGTTCTTCCATGCGTCCTTTGCCGCTCAGATGGCTCGCAAGCTCGCCCACTGCAGGCTCTATGATATGATTTCCATAGCTGCGTAACACTTCGAGATTGCGTTGCGTTGAAGGGTGAGCAAACATATCCAAATCCATAGCCGGTGCCACAAACACCGGAGCTTTCATCGACAGATAGGTGGTAACCAACAGATTATCGGCAATGCCACAAGCCATTTTGCCTATCGTGGAGGCTGTTGCAGGGGCTACTATCATAGCATCTGCCCACAGGCCAAGCTCTACATGGCTGTTCCATGCTCCATCGGCATTCTGAAAAAATTCACTCAGCACAGGACGTCCCGACAAAGTGGACAGGGTGAGCGGCGTTATAAATTCTTTGCTTGCCGGCGTCATTATCACCTGCACCTCTGCTCCCTCTTTCACCAGCAGTCGCACCAACATTGCCGCCTTATATGCTGCAATGCTTCCCGTAATCCCCAGCACTATTTTCTTTCCTTGCAATTGCATAGTGGTATCTCCTTGATTTATTTTTTACCTCTTTATTCCTTTTATTTTTATACGTGTGAGAGCCTGCTTGGTGTTGAGTGGAAAATCGCCGTTCATCATCCAGGCGTAATATCCCGGGTCACGCACCAGCACTGCATCTACTCTCTCGCCCTTGTACTTTCCGAAGTTGAAAATGGCGTTACCGGCATCATCATACACCATGCGCCCTGCAAAGTCTACATTGTGGGCAAACGAAGAGTATTGCGATAGAAAATCCATATCATTCTTCAGCACATCGGGATAGCGGTCGAGCTGTGCCTGAAGTATCTCGTATGTGGCTCGTGTGTCGGCAAGGGCACTATGTGCATTTTCAAGTTCTGCACCGCAATAAAATTTATATGCAGCCGACAAGGTGCGCTGTTCAAGTTTATGATATATCACCTGCACATCTATTGCGCGGTGACGACTGAGGTCTATATCCACCTGTGCACGCAAAAATTCCTCGGCCAACAAAGGAAGGTCGAAGCGATTGGAATTGAAGCCTGCAATGTCGCATCCCACAAAGTCGTTGGCAATATCTTTTGCCACATCTTTAAATTGCGGACAATCTTTAACGTCGGCGTCTGTAATACCATGAACGGCAGAGGAGCTCTCGGGAATATGCATACCCGGATTAATACGCATTGTACGAGAGACCTCGTTACCGTTTGGCCACACTTTTATGTAGCATATTTCAACTATTCGGTCTTTTGAGACATCGACACCCGTTGTCTCAAGATCGAAGAATATTATCGGGTTTTTAAGGTTCAGTTTCATACCGGCAACCGTGTTTCCGTTACTCTGCCACCATCACCGGGAGCAACAACATTAGCAGCTCTTGATTCTCGACCTGCTCGGCAGGAACAATGACACCTGCACGCGATGGGTCGGCAAGTTCTATCACTACATCCTGTCCCGGAATGTTGTTTAACATGTCGATAAGCAACGATGCTCTGAAACCTATGTTCATTGGAACGCCTTCGTAGCTGCATGTTATGCTCTCTTCGGCCGAAGTAGAGAAGTCGATATTTTGTGCAGATACAACAATTTTGCCACTCTCTATGTGCAGTTTGATAAGGGTTACTTGCGACGAGAATATAGCTACACGACGCAGCGTACCGATGAGTGCGGCACGGTCTACTATAAGTTTGTGAGGGTTGTTCTGCGGAATAACTGCATTGTAATTGGGGTAGCGCCCGTCGAGCAGACGGCACACCAATTCGTATTCACCCATTGTGAATGTGGCAAAGCGACCATCAAATTCAACAGCAACCTCCTCTTGCTCATCTTTACTCAAAAGATTTTTAAGCAGTGTGGCCGGCTTTTTGGGAAGTATGAATGCCGATTTTTCGGCACCTGTAACAGAATAGTCGCGGCAACGTGAAAGTTTCAATCCGTCTGATGCCACGAATGTCACATTTTCGGGGGTAAAGTCAAAATATACACCACACATCACAGGACGAACCTCATCGTCGGCTGCAGCAAACAACGAGCATGAAATTCCACTCGAGAGTACGCGATTGGGTATTGATATTTTAACAGCACCTTCACCCGGAACAGGAGCCGAGGGGTACTCGTCGGCATTCTGCCCTACCATCACATATTTTCCGTTCAGATAATAAATGGTAAGTTCGAGCGTCTCTTTGTTTACCTCAAAGCGCAAAGGCTGCTCCGAAATCTCCTTCAAAGAATCAATCAGAATCTTCGACAAAATGGCAAAACTGAAATCCTCGGAACTTTCTATGACATCGAGCGAAGTGCTGAGGGTATTCTCGGGGTCAGAAGCTGTAAGAGTGAGCTTCGTTCCTCGCAGCTCAAACAAAAAACAGTCGAGCACCGGGATTGTATTCTTTGAGTTTATCACTCGGCTTATTGTCTGCAAACGCGATGATAGCAGGGAACTTGATACTGTAAAGTTCATAATATTTTATTTTTATTGTTTTTACTCTTTCATATAAAGACTACACACCGTTGTGCAACTTCTAAGATGCGAAGATAATGCAAACTGACCGCAATACAAAGAAAGGGCTTAAATTTATTTATAAAAAATGAGGCAAAAATCTCGTTTTTTTGGAATAAATGAAGTACTTTCGCCAACTAATCAGACAAAAAAAGAATTTCAATGGAGATTACAGGAAAAATCATTGCAGTACTGCCCGAGAGAGGTGGTATTTCTAAAACCGGCAACGAGTGGAAGATGCAGGAGTATGTACTTGAGACTCACGAGCAATATCCTCGCAAAGTATGTTTCAATGTATTCGGAGCCGACAAGATAGCACAGTTTAACATACAGGCAGGCGAAGAAATGACCGTATCATTCGACATAAATGCACGTGAATATCAAGGTCGTTGGTACAACGATATACGTGCATGGCGCGTAGAGCGTGGCACAGCACCTGTGTCAGCTCCGGCAGATACTCCGGTTGTAAATGCCCCAAAAGTGACTGCTCCCGACTTCACAACTCAGAATGAGGCTGACGATCTTCCATTCTAACCAAACTTAAATACAAATAATAATCGCCGTACACGTCAATTCATGTACGGCGATTATTATTTTTGTATTTAAATTACATCGGAATTATCTTCATCGACAAGGACATTGCCTTGTGCGGCCCAAAAGATATATGATGTTCCTTAATTGTCACAATCAGAAGCAATTGATGAATAATCAATTGCTTCTGACTGTAAATTAATGGTTACCCCAAAGATTACCCCACTCTCTGTTTCCCGAATTAATCATATTGGCATCACTATCCGTCACTGTATTATCATCCACTGTTATAGATGTGCTTATGATAGTGGCAACTTCAAAATCTGCAATCTCGATAGAGGGCTTTACATATTTTTTCATATTTACTTTCATTTTCTTTATTTCTCTTTATTTCTTGATAAACATCTTGTTGCCGCCTACAATATAAATGCCACTCTCTGTTACATTTTCCAAACGGCGTCCCGAAAGGTCGTATATCGACTTGTCCGAAACAGTTGCATTGACATTCTCTATTGCAGTGTTTCTATCGAAAATAATCTTAAGACCATGAGCTGCACCCTCGGCCTCGGGAACTTTCAGATAAGCTCTGTTATTAAACACATTAAAGTCTGAGGTTTTCTTATAGAAAGCAGCTGTGCCGTTCTCTACTGCAAGCACATAATATTTGCTTCCTGCTTCGAGCGATACGGGCTGTTTAGCGTCGGAAACGGCGTATGCACCTTCATAGCCGACGAATCTGTTTTCACCATCGACACTTTTCTTTGTGTAAGTATAGTGAAAATCGTATTTACCCTCGTCGGCAACTAATACAACACCGGTTTTTGCCGGAATGATATCCTCTACCTCCGTAACATACATTGTACCTGTTGTGTAATCGGGATTTTCGAGTGCCACGTAAGCCTGAACACCGTCGGGGAGGCGCATAGCCTCGTTGGAATAGAATGTGGCAATACCGTGACTGCTCACTGATGCCTCTACACTGTAAAGTTTGTATGCACCGTTGGTTATCTCTTCGATGCTCAATGGTATATACACCATACAATATTCGTTAGGAGCTTCCTCGTAGAAGAATCCTATTTTACCATCGGCTTGCAGTGTCATTGTAGAATAGGCCGATTCTTTATCTGTAACGGCCAATCCCTTAGTCCATCCTTGTGCAAACTGTGTGGTGGTATATTTGTCGCTTGTGAGTTCTTTATAGAAGATTCCTACATCGCGACGACCGTTGCCGCAAGGTACCGACTGCAACATAAGGTCGCAGATGGCATTATCACTCTTACGAACAGCCTTCACCTTGAATATTTCGCCATTGGTAGAGTTATTTCCGTATGAAAGCCCTCCTACGTCATTGCTCGATACTACGCTGCCCCACGTTCCTGTGGTATAATCATCGTTATCGAAAGTGAATAGATTGAAATATCGTCCATAGCTTTTGCGGCTGCTGAGAACCACCGTTCCGTCGGGAAGTTCCTCGCATTTTGGCTCGTCGCCACTTGGAGCGGGACGGTCGGAAACGGCACCAAGCACGTTCCACGTGTCACCAAAGTCATCGGAATAGATTACGCGGTTGCCGTTGTCTCTTGTCCACATTGAGCAGTAGAGACGATAGTAGTCGCCTTTCTTTACCACACGGCTCTGCATGATGCGTCCGGAGCCTATGAACATCGAGGTTACGGTAGGCGTCTCGCCATCAAGGAAGAGCGAATATATATGGTCGGTAACCTCCTCGGGAGCTGTCCAGTTCCATTTGCCGGCCTCCTCGTCGTATGTTCCATAGACACGTGCCACACGATTCACACTTGAAGCAGATTTATCGCCAATCTTGCTCTTGTCCCAACGTCCGTTCCAACATACTGTGTGTCCGCACACCATCATCACAAGCACGCGATTACTCTCGCGGTCGGCTACCACCGCCGCATCGCCGTAGCCGGTTGTCATCTCATTGGTACTGCCACCTTTTCCATCGGCAATGAAGAATTCCTCACCCCATGTGGCACCATTATCGGTGGAGATACGACATTTTATGTCAACCTCGCCATAACCAATATCGTTGCCGCAAGGACGATTGTCGGAGATTGCTATAATATCGCCATTCATTGCAGTTGCAATTGCCGGAATACGATAGGGCTTCCCGTTGGCATCGTTTGAATAGTAGAGATATTGATACTTGTTATCCGTATCAACCAAGAATTTCACTCTGAGCGTAGAGCCACCCTCGGCTACTGTGGCATTCTCTATTTGAGACACCTCTTGACCGTCATTTTCTATTGCAAATTTATATCCTCGATAGAGTGACGCTCCTATGCTGTATGTTGCTCCCACCGGCAGATAGTTGGCCGACGCAGCATCAAATACCGAGGATGTTGTAAACACTTTTGAAAACTTCACTCCTTCCACATTTATATCAAGTGTGCCGATGCGTGTATTCACCGCATATATAATATCCTCGGGTGCAGGCATCTCATAGTTGATGATAAGAGCATCGGCATTGGCAATCTCAGGAACCCACCAGCCACCTGCATCGCCGGCATCATAGAGCTTAATATCGTAGCCTAATCCTCCGTAGGCGTTAAGGCTGAGATTTGTTCCACTTGACGGCACAATGGCATAAGAGCCATTTTTGTCGATTAACTTCCATACGGTTGCACTCTCGGCCGCCACCATTGTTGCAGGGGTTGCATCACTCGCATTTGCAATGTTGAGTGCCTTACCGTCGCCAATTGCCTTATTATAGATTTTAAATCCATCGGCATTACCCACAAGATACCAAAGTTGTGAAAGATTGCTGTAATCTACTCTCTTTTGATTGGCAGCTCCGCTCTCGGTATATGCGCCCATCACATAGTTGGCATTGCGCTGAGCTTTCAGACGCAACATCTTACCTTTTTCGCCAAATGCCGATGCAAAGATACTGAGAGCGAACTTGGCATAAATGGTCTTGTCTGCCGTAAGTTCATTAATCTCGACAGTTTTTCCCAATGACTGAGTATAAGCGGCATCGGCATAAAATCCTTCAAATATGTATGAAGCATCGCAATTCTTCAGAGACAAGGTTCCTGATGCAACCTCATCATTCTCGTCAATGTATACAGAAGATGTAAAATCGGCATTATTCCATGTAAATGTTGCCCCCACAGCCGAATTATTACACTCTACATTGAGATAATTACCCGAATAGAGGTCGGTTGGAATAAACACATAATCGGTGTTCCAATCGCCGGATGTCTGGTCGTATGTTATCGTAGATTGGTCAAAGGTTGTTCCGTCGTTCTTTGTTACAAGATAGCGGGATGCGCCCACCGAATAGAGCGTCACGCCTGCATGGCGTGTGGATTCAGCCACTGTGAAATTGTAAGCAGCATCGGACATGGCTTTATGACCGAGATACTTACCGGCCTTGTTAACGAATGTATAGTAACCATTGGAGGTTTTTGCCGCCGTCCATACATAAGCATCACTACTTCTTTCACATGATGTATTTAACGAAAGTGTTCCGTTGTTGTTATACATATAACGGTTCACAAAAGCGCCATTATAGTATGTATCACTGTAAAGATAGTGGTCGTAGCCATCTATCGGGCTACCCTCGGTGAGACCTTTATTCCACAAATATACAGTATTAAGAGTGCGTGCAATTTCCGTGGTCACTTTGGCTGCATAGCGATAGTTGCGCACCGCATTGAATGTCTCGGCAACCTTTGTACTGTTTTTGAGAAGATAAAATTCAGAGAATGTAAAGAATGGGTTACTGCTGCTTGTATCGCCGTTGGTATGTTTAACAACGAAGCGCAGATATTTATACTTTGTCCCGTCGGTTTTTATCTCATCCGAATAATAGTCGAGCACAGTTTCATCGGTGGGCATGCCGCTGTTTATTGTGGCGATGGTGGTGTAGTTGCCATTTGCCTCGTTGCTGCCCTGTATCTCTATTTCGGTGGGACGGTTGTTGTTATTTTGGCTGCGTTTTTTAAAATAGAATCGAAAATTGTTTACCGCCTGAGTAAGGTTCACTTGCAGATAGTGTGCAGCGCCGTCGCCGCGTGTACCGTTGTAACCGCTATGAAAGAATGTGGCGTAGTTGTTATCAATCATATTGGCGTAAGCGTTGCCACTCTCTTGGCTTGTATTTGCCGGGTAGTTACACACAAATTGTCCGTTGCCATCGAGGCCTGTACCTGCATCCTGCACAAGGCCGAAATGACGTTGAAGGCCGTAGATGTTTATTTTTGTATTGCTCGTCACAGCCTCGGCAATGGAATTATCTGTTTCGGGATATTCTATTGCACCTATCTTATCGGCATCAAATGCCCCTTCGAAGAACTGTACCGAACGGATTGTGCCGTCAAACCGATATTTTACGCCTGCGCTTGTTTTTCCTCCTCCGATAAATATTTTTGCATTGCTGTTGCTTGCGTGATGGTAGAAATTCTGCTTAAGATCCGAAAGCACTTTTGTACCATTCACATAGCACTGCGACTCGGCATTCTCCGAAAATACAATCACCACTTTATGATTGGCGCTTGCCGTCACACCGTCGCCACGCGTGTACCACTGATCACTTTTTGCCGATATATAAAAACGCACTTTTCCGTCTTGAAAGCCTACGCCTGTGAAGTTTGTTGTTGCAACATCAGTCTCTTCACAAGCGGCAGTGGGGTCGCAGGCTGCAATAAGAAGCTCGTTGTTTTCGGTGGTTGCGCTTGTTTGAACATCGAAAGCAATGGTAAGATTCTTTGCAGCGAAGATTCGGCTTGCTGTGGTTGCATCAATTTCGTAAGGATATGTCGCATCGGCAATGTCGGTATATGTGGCAAAGGCCTCGGGAGATATTGTTTCCGTTACATCTATCAATTTATACTGACAACCGGTGTCATCAATATTGCTTCCTCCACCCCAATTATACACTTTATAGCCCAGGGTGCTGTTGTTTGTTTGATTAAACTGTGCCGAGCCTGAGGTAATTATCACAAACCCCGGTGTTTTGGCAGGTTTTATTGTCCAACCTGCATTGGGCTGCGCTGCAACGCTTTTTAGTGCTGTATTATAACTGCTTGCCGGCGATATATATGTTCCATCGGCAAGGTTTACAATGTCGAATGTGCTGTCGCCACGCTTAACGAACGACCATACAGAAGCCTTTGAATCGGCTGTTGTGTTTCCTACAATTTCGGTGTTTGCACCGCTTGATGTAGGATAGCGATTTTCGCGCAAAGGAGTACACATGCGGTAGTATGCTCCTTCGAGAGGTTGTATCATATTATTGGCAGTCGGGAGGGCCTTGAATGTCGAAAGTACACTCTCCAACTCTTCAAGCTGAGCATCGCGCTCCGTTGCGTCCATACTCTCTGAGAGGGTTGCTTCAACCTCTGCTATTTTTGCATCAAGAGCCTCGGCAAGACTTTCGGGCCACATTCCGGGTTCTGTGCCAATGTATATGGAACGCTCGCGCTTAAGTTCGCTTATCTTTGCAGCCACCTGCTCGGCTGCATCGTCCATACACTGATTGGGAGAATAGATAAGCCCGTCTACGGCGTTTTTGCCATCAGCATCGGTAAGGACAAATGTGAACATCCATTTGTCGAGACGATAGGCTGCATTTATATAAGGAAGTTTCAAGAACACCTTGTTCCAACCCTTTTTAAGAGATATTGACACAGGCTCGCGTGCAGGGAAATTTTCGTTCTTCTGTGTAACCTCTTTACTGCTGAGTGACACTCCTGTATTTTCGTATGAGGGTGCAGGAATTTCGGCTCCGTTCACCCATATTTTTGAACCATAGAGGTCCCATTCTCCGGCAGCGGGAACAGCATCAAGCTCGCTGCGGCTGTAATTTTGAAATTCTATAAGAGCACCTACGGTTTGCTCCTCGGGCGAATAGACGTATGTCCAGGCATACGCAGTCTGGTCGTATGCAGGATTTTTATAATAAGCATTTATAATACTCTGCCCCCAGGTGTGACGCAAATATATTCCTGCGCCTGTTGCGATTCCTGTGTTATATGTAGCTCCTTCGTATGTAAATTGGTCGGGCAATTTATCGGCATCTTTTTGCTCTTCGGGAGGGAACACTTTAGAGACATCGCCACCATTGTTAAAAGCATCGCTGATGCGCCAACGTACATTTGTCTGTTTAACGTAGGGGATAAGCTCGTCTTTAAGACTGTGTGCTTTGTGGAAGAGGAAACGACGCTCCCAATCTGCGAAGTCGTCATACTCGTCGCCACTGTTGGGAAGCATCACACCGCCGCCACCGTTGGTGCCGCCATTTGTGCAATTGTCGATATATTGCTTACCGCCTCCCATCCACGCGCGACAGCTCGATGCAATAACGTTGGCATAAAAGTTATTTTGCTCTACAATGTCATCCTCTGTTTCGAGCTTGCGGTCGTTCCAACATCCCGATATTGTGCCAGCCACTGTTGCGTTACCCTGCTGCTCGTAGTAGATATTGCTCTTATATATACCTACAAGGTCGGCAAACACATCAAAGTGGTTGGTGTAGTTGTAGCGGCAGTCGATATTAGCCTTGCCACTCACTGCAATGCCCAAAGTGCCCCACATTTGTGTAAGTTCGGCATCTATTGCGCTGACAGCGACACCTCTGATAGGATTCCACACGGCACACTTGCGTCCGAGCGTTTCGCGTACATAGCCCACCATTTCGTCAAGATAGGCCTCGGTGGTCTCTTGCTCGTCGGCACCGATATGTATATAGGGTGCAAGAGGGAAAGCCTCGGTCAGTTCGGCGAGGATAACCTTAAGCGCAGCCTTTCCCTCGTCAGTCTGCATGCCATATCCCATGGCACGCTCAAAGGCGGCACTGTGTCCGGGAAGGTCTATCTCGGGAATCACAATCACTCCGCGCTCCGCAGCGTATGCCTCAACCTCGGTACATTCTGCTTGTGTGTAGAATTGTCCGGGGAAGCGTGTCATATACTCCGACTGAGTAAGCTTGGGATAGGCATTCACTTGAAAGCGCCAAGCCTGATTCTCGGTCATGTGCCAATGGAATGTATTCACTTTGAAACGCGACAAAAGGTCGATATGTTTTTTCAGTGTCTCGACACTTACAAACGAACGACCTACGTCGTGCATGTAACCGCGCAGTTTGAATGCCGGCCAATCTTTAATGCTCACCTGTTGAAGAGCTGCTGTTCCGTCCCAGCCTTCGGCAAGTTGTGCAATTGTCTGAGCGGCACGAATGACACCCGTTGCGGTTACAGCCTCAATATCTATTGCATCGGCTGTGATGGTAAGTGTATAGGCCTCATTATCGTAACCATAAAGTTCATAATCATGAGCACCGTCGATAGCATTAACTTTAGTTACAGTAACTGTAGCCGCAGCATCATCCGATGTAGTACACCCGATCTCCTTTAACACATTGCGCAAATGCACACACTCAAAAGAATCGGAAATTTTAACAGCACGATTAAGAGCGAAACTACCCTCTGTAACCGTCACACTCTGCGGTTTTGGCAGCAGGTGATCCACCTTGGCCATAGCCGACATTGACAACAGCATCGCTGTTGTCAACAGGATAAACATTTTTTTCATTATTGATTTATATATAGATTAGTTGCAATTTTGATTCGGACTTTGCAAAGTTAGTGAATATTATTCATTTGCAACCACAATAATTAATAAATTTTAGCAACCGGCCGGGATAAGAGATATAAAATCATGAAGCACGATGCACCAATGTGCATCGTGCTTCATGATTTTAATTGATATTTTCAGGAATTCATGCTAAGCAAGAATTCTTCATTGTCTTTTGTTTTTTCGAGACGGTCTTTTACAAATTCCATAGCTTCGAGCGACGTCATATCTGCGAGATACTTACGTAGAATCCACATTCTGTCGAGTGTTGTCTTATCGTGCAATAAATCGTCGCGACGTGTGCTTGATGCAATGATATTCACAGCAGGGAATATGCGCTTGTTGCTCAGTGTACGATCGAGTTGCAATTCCATATTTCCTGTACCTTTAAATTCCTCGAATATCACTTCGTCCATCTTGGAACCTGTGTCAATCAATGCTGTTGCAATTATAGTAAGAGAGCCGCCATTCTCGATATTTCGTGCTGCGCCGAAGAAGCGTTTGGGCTTGTGCAGGGCGTTGGCATCCACACCGCCCGAGAGCACTTTACCCGATGCGGGCGACACAGTATTATATGCACGTGCCAGACGTGTTATCGAGTCGAGAAAAATAACCACATCGTGGCCACACTCAACCATGCGCTTTGCACGCTCAAGCACAATACCCGCTATTTTCACGTGACGTTCGGCCGGTTCGTCGAATGTAGATGCAATTACCTCGGCATTTACACTTCGCGCCATGTCTGTAACCTCTTCGGGACGCTCGTCAATGAGCAACATTATCATATATGCCTCGGGGTGATTGGCGGCAATTGCATTAGCAATATCCTTCAGCAGCATTGTCTTACCGGTTTTTGGCTGTGCCACTATAAGACCGCGCTGACCTTTTCCTATCGGGGAGAACATATCTACCACTCTTGCCGAGAGACTGTCGTAACTGCCACTGCACAGCGTAAATTTTTCTTCGGGAAAAAGAGGGGTGAGATTGTCGAATGAGACACGGTCGCGCACAAGTTCGGGAGCAAGACCGTTTATTCTGTTTACTTTTACAAGGGGGAAATATTTTTCTCCTGCGCCTGCCGGTCGTATGATACCCTCTACCACGTCGCCTGTCTTCAGTCCGTAGAGCTTTATCTGATTCTGAGACACATATACGTCGTCGGGCGAAGCGAGATAGTTATAATCGGACGAGCGAAGAAAGCCGTAATTGTCGGGCATTGTTTCAAGCACACCCTCGACGTGCAAGATATCTGCAAAGTCATACTGACGGGGTTGCTCCGTTGCTTCAACCTCTTTGCCGCGTTGCTCGTAGCGTTGTTGCTTGCGTGCTTGACGCTCGAAGCGTTGCTGACCCTGCTGCATGTTGTTGGCACGTTTCTCGAAGCGGTCTATCAGCCCTGCCGGAATTTCGCTTTTCTCGGCCGGCAAATTTTCGATGGCCACGAATCCCTCGCCAAGTGTCTCTTCGGTTGAAACTGTTGCTTCAGCTGTTGTATCTTCGTTTTTTTGTTCTTGTTCTATGGGCTTTTCCTGTGAGGAGGTCTCCGCAGCCTGGTCGATTGTTTCTTTATTCTCTTGTGCCTCGACCTTTGCTTTTGGCTTACGACCGCGTTTCTTGGGGGCCGGAGCTTGTGCCGTAGCTGTATCTGCCGTTGCCACCTCTTCTGATTTTACCTCTTCGGGAACTGTTTCAACGACTGTCGGCGCCTCTGCCGGTTCGGCTGCTGTGTTTTTTGCCTTTGGCTTGCGGCCGCGTTTTTTAGGAGCCGGGGCCTCTTGCTGAACAGAACCGCCGTTGGCAATCGGTGCGGGTGCTCCGACCTCTGTCGGTGACACCTCTTCTGAAACAGGTTTCACATCCTCCTGTCTCTTAAGCTCATTCTTGTCGAGTTTCTGTGCTTTATCCCCTGTGGCCGTATATACCTTTGCTGCCGACTCTGTTTGAATGCGATTTCGTCTGTTTCCGCGACGGTTCATTCGATTCTCTTCTTTTATTACCGCAGGAGTACCGGCCTGACTGCGTTGCAGTGCCTGACCGTCAAGGATTCGATAGATAAGAGTGTCACGTTCGAGCGATCCTACGCCTTTGATTCCCAATTCTGTGGCAATTGTCTGCAATTCTTGCAGTTCTTTGCCTCTAAGTTGTTCAATATGATACATAAATTATGATTATGCGGATGATATACGACACTGTACATTCCACAATTTTTAATCTGTAAAATATAAAGATAAAATTTTGATAAAAAGAGGAGGAACCCCCTTTTCGGGTAAATGTCGTTGCAAAATTAACAAAATAGTTCCAATAAAAGAGATATTATTTGTTTTTTTTAGTATTTATATTCTCTTTTTTATTTATCAGACACTATTCGTGCTTCATCTATGATATCCTGCGGTACACTGTCGCAACGTTTGTAAACGGAGACATCGGTTTTGTCTTCTTTTGCAGTCCACACCATTGAGCCATGAGCATAAAGCTCTGTCACAATGTATGAATTATTCCAATTACCTCGACCATAATCGTAAGTACCGCTTATGATATATTCCGAATCGCTATTTTCCTCTATTGAGTATGTTCCTGTGATACAGCGTGCGTACATAGAGTCGAACTTTTGATACATTGCATAAGTACGTTCGCGACGATTAAAAATAATGTAACAGTATGTACCCTCGGCAAGAGGAGCACTGTTCCATTGCGTCAGTTGCCATGCTCCGGCTATGTTTGCCGGGGTTACGGCAAGAGGGGGCTCTACATACTTATCTTCATCGTCTGAGCATCCTTGAATACACAATGTAAGCACAATCAGTGCCATAAGTCTGAAAATTGTTTTAATATCCATCTTTTTTCCTGTTTTTATCTTTCTGTTCTTTTTTGCGTATATGCAATTTCAACATTTATTGTGCGCTGTGACGGACGACATTCAACCCCTTCGAGCACAATTTTGAAGTGTCTGTTACAGGCATCGTCGAACTGCATGGGAGCAACATTTGCCGTTATCACAATATCACCCTCTTCACCCGGTTGCAAAATGGCAGGTTCGGTTCTAAAAGTCATAAATGATGGCAATATAGCAGATTTAAGTTCCAACGGTTTTATACCGACATTTGCGCAAACTATACGCTCGACATATACACCTTTACGAGAGATATCGAAACGAACCGATGAGCTCTTAAGCCTAAGGGTTCCCATCTGCACAGGCAGATAATCCCATTCGTCGCTTCCTATTACATTTCCTCTGAGAAGAAGATGGGCCGACGGGGTGTCGGTAACGGTATCTGTGTATACAAAAGCATCGGCATCTACCGTGCCTGCTTTTCCGCGAGGGGAAAATGTGATGCTCACAACGCCGCTGTCGCCCGGGGCTACGGGCTGCCTGCTGTATGATGCAACGGCGCATCCGCAGGTTGTTGTCACTTTCAGAATGGTTACGTCATTGTCACCTGAATTACAGAACGGGAATCTCACAGTGCGTGCAGTGTCACTCTCGAACATAGCACCCATGTCATGCTCATACTGTTTGAAGCGCAATGCTCCCACTGAGCCTTCCATTCGGCGCATACGCTGCAACGAGTCAATCACCGATTTTGAGAGACGCTTGTGCTGTGCAGATGCAAACACCGTGCAACACAGCAAAATCAGGAGCATATATAGATGTCGCTTCATTATATCACACTCTTATAACCATCCGTTACCTGCTGCATTATCGCGCACTGTGACTGCGACAGTCTGTTCTTCGCCATTGCTCACCGAAACTGTAAGCATAGTGGTTCCCTCTTTAAGTCCTTTTATCAGCAGGCGTGTACCTTGAATTTCAGCTGCAGCCACACTGCTGTCTGCAATACGGCAGGTGTAGGTCAGATTCTCTCCGTCTGCAAAATAACGTTCCAGATTTATCACACTCTCGTTGCCGGGAGAGAGATAGAGATTAGGTATTTTCATGTTGCTGCCTGCGCTCTCTATGGCCTTGAGCAATGCTCCGGCATTCACAAGTCGTCCCATCTTACCCACATACAGCGATAAATCGCTCTTTGTGGCCGATGCACCTGGTGAGGTGTGATTATAGTGCGACAGTTTGTCACCCTTAAAGTAGCAATCTATTTCGGTACCCGACTCATACATAAGAGAGATAAATTCCTCGGCCTTGAAGTGGCGGCGCAATTTCGCTGCGTAAGAAAGTCCCAACGCCGCAACACCCGACACATGAGGGCAGGCCATTGATGAGCCTTCGTAATATCCATAGGACGGTTTACCCTCGCTCACTATTGTCGAATATATCATACCCTCGTTATCTGCCGGATTCCCCACCTCGCCATAATAATCTCCGTCGCCACCGGGTGCCGACAGGTCTATCTCTGTTCCATAGTCGGTGTATGTGGCCGGTGTATAGTCGGCGGCAAGAGCCGATACACAGATAAATTTGGAATAGGCCCCGGGGAACGATGGCATATTGGCATATTCGTTACCTGCCGCAAACACCACCACTCCGCCGTCTATCACACCGTTTGGCGAACCCGCATTTGCCACAAAATAATCAAAAGCCTCTTTTTCGAGCGGATACATGGCCTCCCACTCCTCCTCGGTGGCCGGCCCGGGAGTATAACCCAAAATGGGGTTTGCATTGGGCGACATGTAGCCCCAACTGCACTGTAACACAGTGGCGCCATTGTCGGCAGCATATTTTACACCCTTTGCTTCGAGAGTGAGAGTTGCCGTACGGTTATCGTCAAATATTTGGCAGGACATTATCTTTACACCGGCCTCGCCTGATGCGGCATTGCCGCCGGCAATGCCGCACACACCCATTCCGTTGTTATTTACGGCGGCTATTGTTCCTGCAACATGTGTACCGTGCCCTGTATCGTTGGAACCGGTAGTGGATATATATCCTCGGTCGGTGGCAAAATTATATCCGTGTCTGTCGCCTTTGTAGCCGTTGCCATCGGCATCTTCATCTGCACCAAGCTTCTCGCCCTCGTTTACCCATATATTTGCCGCGAGATCGGGATGATTATACATAACCCCCTCGTCCATCACTGCAACAATAATGGAGGAATCGCCTGTGCACATTGTCCATGCCTCTTCGCAGCCTACATCACATCCGGCCACAGCCTTGGCCCAAGGCTGCTCAAACGAATAACCCCCTCGGTTTATATATCCCCATTGACGATAAAGAGCCGGGTCGTTAAACAGGAACCCTTCGTTTGAAGCACGCATAACATCTGTATCAATAGGACGTGGCTGCCTGTTGCTCAAGCGATAAATTTTGCGATTGCACTGCACTTTTGACACCTCGCCCAATGCGGATAAGCTCTTAACAGCCTCTTCGAGCGTTGTCTCTTCACTGAATTTCACCTGATACCACAGATGCAGGCCTGCCTCACGTGTACGCTCCTCGGTTCTATTATCGACTGGAAAAACCCGTTCTATGCTGTATGCTCCCAATATCGAAAGAATTTCGTCGGTAGTGGGTATCCCCATACGTGTAACCCTCGCTCCCGCGGAGCGCATACGCGACATATTATCGAGGATTTCTGTCATTTCCGGGACAAACTTTATCACAATTTCGCCCTCAATGGCATCGGCAGGCACTTGTGCTGCAACATTCTCTTCGGGTTGCGGTGCCACTGCGACATCATCGGTGCATGATGCAGCAAGAAGCATAAACAACAACGCATATAATGATACTCTTTTCATGATATGTTTCATTATTCTGTAATCTCGTCATTAAGTTCATATTTTTCTCTCATCCCCGGAAACACATTATAATAGTATTCGAAGCTGCTTGGTGCATTATCGAAGCGCACAATCTCGCCCAAGGAGTTGCGCCCCTGCTCTTGTTGATTAAAGATAAGCAGTTCGGGATACCACTCAAGCAGATAAGGATGATAGAGAAGCCACTGTGGAAGATTCCCTGTAAAGAAATTAAGGTTTAAGGAGAGCGACTTCATCTTGGGCAGTATGCGAGGTATTCTATTATCGGCAAGATATTGTATTGTATCACCGCCAAAAGCATCCACATCGGCCTGCGTATAGGCCTCTACGCCCTCTTCGCCGGGAACAAAGTCGGGAAGCTCGCCCTCGATATAATTGTTGGAAAGGCGCAGTTCCTCGAGAGTATCCCACAGCAGCAGACGACGAAGCGAATTATCGCTTGCCGTATGTATGTGCAACCCGATGCCATCCTCAAATTCCTCTTTGCGACGGATGTCTATGGTGTTCCTGCGACGGTTTGCCACAAGGTTGATACTCTTGAGCTTGGGAAAATTCTCTTTGGTGAGCACCGAGGGTATCTCGGGAAGATTGTTTGCACTAAGGTCGAGACGCTCAAGTGTTGCACCAAGATTCTTGAAATCGTCGGGAAGCGATACTATTCCATAGGAGAAGAGTGTGAGGTTTTTCAAATATTTCAATGAACAGATGTCGCTGCCTAAGTCTATACTCTTGAGCATTGTGTTCACGTTACTCGAAACGCTGAGACTCTCTACATATTTGAGATATTTTATCTCCATAGGCACAGACTCCTCGGTATTGAACATAAAAAATTCCACCGAGCGCACACGGCCCACCGCTTCGGGAGACGGAAGGTCTTTATCATTAGCCTCCCACAGTGTCACATCTCGCCAATTGCGCATATTCTCACCGGTCTCCCATGGGTCGCTCATGCAATTAAGGCGTTCAAATATGGTGAGCAGAGCAATGGAATCGCCCTGTCGATTATCCTCGATACGCACTGCCGCCTTTTGAGTAAGTGTGAGCAGAGCCGGTGCATCGAGCTCGACATCTTCACCGAGTGGGAGAAAGCGCACACGGGCCACACGCTCTTCGGGGTGGGTGTTCATCTTCCAATTGAAATTAACCTTAATGGTGCGTGGACGTGCACCTCGGTCAAGTTCAAGCTCCACTGCATCGGCACTGAGCCACTCTTCGTTGCCTTCCGGATATTCAATCTCAATGTAGAAAGGCACATTTGCCGTCACTGTGGCCTCGTAGCAACGCTCCTCCTTTTTGGCAGAGGCGGCAATCTCATCTTTGGGCTTTTCTATCACTATAACCTTTCCGAATCCCGTTTGACGCACCTTAACCTCGGCTGTTTCGCCTGTTTCCGACAGTATCTGCACTATGGCTGTACGAATACCGCTCACAAGGCTCGAATCTACCGTTACGGTACATTCGGTAGTGCCGATGCCGTTGGCCGGAGAGACCATAATCCAGGGCTCCGATGCCGTTGCCACCCATTTGTGCGAAGCCTCAACAACAAGAGCCTCTTCACCCCCCTCGGCGGCAATTGTAATATCATTCTTATCTACCGAAAAGAGCACATCGGTATCATCGTCGGAATCGCTGCACGCAGCCACAAATCCCACAAATAGAACAAGCCCGATAAACTTAGTCAATATATTGCTTGATATTCTTTTCATAATAAAAAAAATTAATTTTCAAGGTTCAAACTACTGCATCCGCGTATATCTTGCGTCTTATCATATATGAGCATATATACTCCGGCCTCTATGTATGGACAAAGACTTGTAACGTCGATTGAGATATTGGGATTGTCGGCAATCTCAAAGTAATAGATGTAGGGCGACAGAGTATCTTCAATCTTTCGCAGGTCGTTGGAGCCTATCAGGAAGAATGCCAACGAAGGACACTGATAAAGCCCGGTGGGCCACTCGCGCAATGTGCGATTACCTTGGGCATCGCGCTGATGGCGTATTATGAAGCGTTGCAATGAGGATATGCTCAGAGGTGCTGTCGGGAATTTATCGAAGCAGTTGTAGCTTAGGTCGATACCCGTGAGATAGGGAATTGTGACAGCATAAAAATCATTTGATAATTCGGATAGTTTATTGTAGCTTAAATCGAGCGCTTCGAGCATATATGCGTTTCCTCCATCGAGAGAACCATCAGGAATGTCTGTCATTCCATTGCCGGCCAATATAAGATAGTTTATGGGTGAATTTTTATGAAACAGCACACCGGGGAAGGTTGAGAGCCTGTTATTCGACAAGTTTATCTGTTTGATATTTATTCCTCGGAAATTTTCACCATTTTCAAAACCGCTAATCTCATTATATGAAAAATCTATCGACTGGCCTACGTACACCGACTTTGCATTGAAAATATCGGGAAAGAGTGTCAGTTTATTATGGCTGCATGTGAAGCTCTCAAGTTGTGAGTAGCCACAGAAATAGCCATCTTCATCGGCGGGAATCTCGGTTATCTTGTTGTTGTCGAGATATATTTTCGCAAGGTTTATCTCTTTGCCAAAGGGATGCACCCTCTCTATTTTATTACTTGCACAATCGAGCATACCCAGACTTTTCATCCTCTTGAGCATACTGTACTCCGGAAATTCCACAAGATTATTGTAGCCCATATACAGGATTTGCAATTTCTCGCCACTCGCACCATCTATAAGGGCCTCCCAATCGGCCTTAAGTTGCTCGCCTGAAATACCTTTGCAACATGCTACATTCAACTGCACAAGTTCGGGCAGAGCTGCCAGCATCTCCATAGGCAGCGATGTAAGATTGGGACAGTTATAAATCTCAACGTCGGTGAGGCTTGTGAAATTACCCCACGAGAGGGTATCTTTTTCGGCATAAAAGGGCGACTCCGGTTCTATATCAACAAAGAAATTTTCGCTCTTGATGGGAGCGTTGGCGATATAAAATTGTTGCAGTTGCGTGAGACGCATAACAGCCTTGGAGATACCTGTGATGCCGTTGGTGAGGTCGCCAAATTGTATATTTTTCAACGATATTGCATTCTTTACTATGGGCGCGGCATCGGCATCGGCTTCAATGGTACGTTGCCAATCCTCGGAGAGACCCAGACGAAAATCTCTGGCAAGAAATTTTTGTTCATAGTCGTGACGCATCATAGTCCTCTGCCCCTCCGTCATATTTTCCACATTCTCGAATATGTGTCCGCCCAACATATCCGAGTGCGTACCGAAAGAGAGTATTGCAAGCTCTGTAAATTGGCCGATAATGTCGGGCACATTACCTTTTGCGCCCATTCCATCGAGAGAAATTACAGCCACGCGACCATTGCTGTGCAGTTGAACGCCGGGCTGATAACCCCACATATCAATATCTTTATTAAAGTTCCAATTGCAACCGGGAGCCTCAACCTCGCCTGCATAGCTCCAATTGTGTCCGTCAAGGGATTCCCAAAGTTCTTTTAAGGCAAGATAATCTTTCAGATACTCGGCTGTTACAGAGAGACGGACAGGAACCTCTACATCTTTTGTCTCGACATTATCTTTTATGACAAAAGTTTCGCTATTTTCCACTGTTGCAATCTCGAGTATATTTTTCCCGTTTTTATCGGAATAGGTAGTGTAGCTGCTTATTGCATACTCTCCGGCCGGGAGCCACACAAGAGTGTCGCACATACCGTAAGCTGTCTCGGCATTCTGTCCGGGGTATAGCGTTTCGTCAGCCGAACCTGATTTAAAATCCTCGGTGTACTCTACCTTCACCCCCGGAATGGTCGTAGTCTCCTTTGTAAAGGTGTTGCGCACCGTAATATCTATTAATTTTATATTTGCAAAAGGATAAGCCTCGCCATGCTCTGCCCGCGTTTCTGTAAATTCTTTCACAAGACGGAAAGATACCATGCCTCGCTCGGTGGCATCCACGGGAATCTCTTTTACAGATAACCCGCCGGAGATAACGGAGAATGTATTATCCGAAGGCACTCCCGAGAGAAGTATTCTGTCGAGACTATCGTACAAATAATAACCTATTATGGTATATTCACCCGCCAGAAGTTGCAGTTTCTCGCTGCGCAGGCCATACTCGGCATTTTCGGCATTGTATGCTCCCAGCACCAATGTTTGGGATATTGCAACATTCTCATGCAGCATCACCACCTTTATCTTATGTGCATCGGCAAGCCTGTCAAGAGAGCGTGTGGCACCTTCAGATGAGGCCTTTTTACACACCTTGAACTGAACATAGCCATATTGCTCGTAGGGAGCATCATCGCTATCGTCGGAACAAGCGGTTGACATTGCAACAAGCAGTGCAACAACACTCAGAAAAAGATATTTTAATTTACATTCCATCTTAGAAGTTGTTTTTTCTATTAGAATTATTTTCAAGAAGCTGTGTTATATGTCTCTCGTCTGTTTCTGCTCTGTAAAAGCCAAATAACATATATTGAACTGCATCTTATTATTATAAACTGTTTGTTTTTCAAATCCTCAACTTTGGGGTTTTATTACAATGGCTTTTATATTCTTTCCATCAAGGCCCACAAATACAAGCAGATAGGGTTTCTTCTTGACCATTGAACTGACATAATAGTTATCTTCGCTATCCATTGCCACCTCTAAATTCACATCTGCAAGGTCCATTTCGTTTCCATCTGTGTCAAATACCAATGTGCTGCCATAATTGCCTCCGCCCCACTCTTCATCGGTGAGGTGAGGGAACATCTGTAATGTACGCCCTACTCTTGTCGTCACAGAATAAATCTCTCTTGTTCCGTGACGCTCTATGATGGCGGCAGCAAGCTCCATGTCTGTTTCAAGAGTACATTCAACATCTTCAATCATCTTATATTTTACAACAAATCCTGTTCCGGAGTCGAGTGTTATACCCGACTTTACCACAAGAGCTTTCAGATATTTACCGTCGACACCGCGCAATATTATTATCATAGGTTTGCTTGATGCGGTTAACGAGAAGTAATAATTATCACTTGCATCCATTGCAACTTCAAAGCCCACAGACGATTTCTCTATTTCGTTGCCCTCGGCATCTGTTATAAGAGTGTTGTCACTGTTCCATCCCTCCCAATGTCTGTCGGTAAGATGAGTGAAGGCATTTATACGATTACCGGCATCTACCGACACGGCGAACACCTCATCGAGATTGTATTTTTCTTTAAGCATTCTTGTATACAGTGTATCGCTCTCGGGGAAACACTCAATCGTCTCGGCCATATTATTTATTATGGTAAAGCCTTTGCTTAAGTCGACATAATCACTTATCTGTGTTATCTCCATCAATACGTTGTTGTAAGTAGAGTCGATGAACGAGAGATTGTTTACGCTGTTGAACATTGCCATAAAATCATCGTATGATGCGGCAGGTACTGCAAATATATAACCTGTGCGCTCGCCCTCTGTTTCGGCAGGATAAGGTTCTCCACTCACAAACACTTTTGAAGCATCGGCTCGGTCTGTGGCGACTTTAATCCAGCTATCGGTCGGCTGCATAAATTGCAGTGTGCTGTCATGCAATTCAAAGCATAAGTAGCGGCAATCGTAGTTGAGGGTTGTTACAGTGTAGGGAACAGAGCCGTCATACTCTGATTTTTCGCCCGAGATGGAGGTGCTGCTGAAAATTGTACCGTCGGAAGAGAGTGTCCAACCCCAAGGAGCTGCACCTGAGATACGTACAATATCAGGCTCCATGCCTGTAAAGTTTATCGTATAGGGATACGTGACACTGCCATCGTTGTTCATAAATTCAATAGTTGCCGAACCGGGAAAAGGCATACGCTCTTCACTTACACTCATACGAAAATTCTTACTCATAGGATTTTCGGCATCGGTGGTTACAGTAAATTCATCAATCCAAACAGGTTTTTCCGATACGCCAAAATCAAAATTAGCCTCGACGGAAAAATCCACCGTACCTTTAGAGGTAATAAGAATTGTATCACAAACATTACCTTTGGCATCTATCAGTTTAAGTTCGTAGCCCTTTGCCGAACGATATACGGTTGCAATATGCTCCTGCTGACTGCCGCGCACAAGGGTTATGGGAGAGGTTGTCTCTTCAAACATCTGTGCATCGGTGTTCACCGTTATATAGATGCGGCTGTTGCCGGCGTTACCAGAAACATTGTAAGAGAAGTTCGTGCCATCGACCGAGAGGCTACACCAGATAGCCCCCGAGACAGCCTGCCATGCAACGGGAGAATTAAATTCCAACGGCACCACCGAGCCGGCCTCGCAACGTATCTTTAGCGGCTCATCGAAAAGATTTGTCAACGGCTCTGCCTCTTTATCATCGTCGGAGCAGGCTGCAAATGTTGCCATCGACAATGCGACACAGCACATAATTAGCCATTCACTGATTTTTCTCATATCCTTTATGTAAGTTTAAATTTCCACAAAATTACCCTATGAAGCTGTTTGTTTTTTTGACAGTCCTCTGCTAACATTCATTTTCAATATCCTTCGCGCATAAGTTTTTCGGCTTCATCGTCGCTTATCCACTCTACGGCATTTATGAACGTGCCTACGGTGTTAGCGTCGGCAGGCATACCCGGAACATAAAGTGTCATATATTGGAAGATGAATTTCTCGCAACTGCTGTAATAAGATGTATAAGCCGCAGGCTGATACATGTGTATCACCCCATCGCCATAAAGAGTATTAAATGCCTCAGATGTGGGGCCGAATGCTTGTTCGTCGAAACTTATCAAAGGATTCAGAATATCATCTGTCTCGAACTTTATTCTCACATCATATCCGTCATAAAAATAATCTCGTATGATTATTGTATTTTCATTCTCCGGGTCGACCTCGGAACTGACAAGCCTCATGTCGATGTTTGTCATATAATTCATAATATAAGTGGATGTCACCACACAATATCCGGTGAAAGCATTTATGTCGAATGGACAAGCCTTTTGCAATAACACTTTTGCATTGTCGCCATAAAGTTCCCATTTTGCATCTTCCTCTACAAGTAGACGCAATGAAAAGCCCAAAGAGTCGTAAACGCTTATATTCTCATACACTCCGCGTACAGAGACATTGGCCACACGCTCTCCGGCCTTAATGGTTACGGTATTCGACTCTATCACGTAGTGTTTGCCTTCTATGGCATTGCTCTGTGCGTCTACAATCTCTACTGCCACGGTGCGGTCGTAGTTGCATGTTTGCGTTGCAACCACGGGAATATCGAATATCTCTTGGCTGTTTTGTACGGGCAACACATAAATGGTGTCTGAGAACATCATGTAGTCGGGGCCGTTGTATGTTGTATACTCCTCGTCACATGCAGCTACTGAAATAAGTATTGCTGTGACTACACTGAGTGTTGTAAGTATCTTTCTCATTGTATATAAGAGGCCTGTTTAATTTATTATTTGCGTTTCTGTTTCACTTGTTGCTTTCGTTTGGTTCGATGTCGGCACCCGGTGCTTCAAGTTCGTGGCGGGGAATAGGCCACACAAAAAGAGGATTGTCGGCATCTACCTTAAGACTGCTGCCACCGGCAAGCGACTGGCTTTGCGGAGTACGTTCAAAGCCCTTGTGCCAACGTTTCAGGTCGGCAAGACGAAAACCCTCCATATATAGCTCCTTGATGCGTTCTTCTTCAATTATCTGCATGGCGTTCGACACATTCATGGGTGTGGAGCCTCCATAATTGTAATAACGTGCCATACGTAACTTTGAAATATCCTTTGAGGCTGCCGAATAGTCGGGAACGGCCTTGCAACAGTGAGCCTCGGCACGTATCAGATACAGTTCCGACAAACGAAACACCTTGGGCATAGACACATTGAGCAGTTGCGCTGCACTATAAAGGTCGGTGTTTCCCCAATATTTGACAAGCAGTGGCCATGTAAGACCATGACTGTAGCCTGTGGTGTATTCTTGGAAAAAGGCCGAATAGCGCATATCGTAAGCATCGTAAAGGTCGAGCACCCACTGTGCCGGAACATAATCGGGCTTGAATGAACTATAATCGTAGTTAAAGAATATTGTACCCAATGCACCGCCATAATTGGTACTTGTGAATCCCACTTTCCATATAATCTCTGTGGAATTGTCGCTTGCCCACATATATTGGTAGTAGCTAAGGCCGCCCGAGTATTCTGTATTTGCACTTGAGAGTAAATAGAAACCGCTGTCAATTACTTTGGAAGCATATTTTATTGCCGCATCATAATCTTTCATATATAATGCCACACGTGCACGCAAAGCGTATGCCGTATATTCGTTGAAATAGGTGCTGTTGTATATTGTTCCGTCAAGCGCGGGGTTATAATCGTCGCCAAGCGCAAGAAGCTCGGCAGCACGGTCTATATCGGAGATTACAAGAGCATAGGACTCCTCAAGACTTGAACGTTTAATCTCGGGAACGGTATAATAGTGTTCGGTGAGTACCACTCCGAGTTCGTTTTCAGCCTCTTCTCTCCCCTCGTAGCTTTTACAAAAGAGTTTTATAAGTTCGCTATATGCCAAAGCTCTGGCAAAATAAGCCTCGCCGCAATATTGGTCGAGACGATCGAGGGCATTATCGTCGGTAAGTTTTTTTTGCAGTTCCGCTGCATTGTCGAGCAGAAAATTGCACCTGCCTATAACATCGTATAAAGCGCCATAAACAGCCTCTATCTGTGCATTTGTAGCCAGAATATCCCAACGCCAAATATCACCATAGGTGTTTGTGTATCCATTCACGGCATAGGCAAGGTCGCACTGAAGGTCGGGAAGTAAAGTGAGATAACCACTGTAAAGTGCAGGACTTAAAAATGCCGAGTATATACCGATGACTGCCTGGTCGGCCTGCTCCACTGTGGTGATTGCCTCATCTTCGAGCACCGCATCCTCGGGATATTTATCGAGACACGACGACACGCTGATGGCTGTTGCAAGCAGCAATATGTAACTTTTTATATTCTTCATAAGTTTTGTTTTATTTAGAAAGTAAGCTCTACGCCGCAGGTAAATTGGCGTGACATAGGATATTGCGCCTTGTAGACATTAGCCGGCGACTCGGGGTCGATTCCGCTGAATTTTGTCCAGGTGAACAAGTTTTGTGCCTGCACATATATTTTGGCCCGCTCAAGGATTTTTGTCTTTGCAAGAAGCGACTCGAGGAAGTTGTAGCCGAGCGACACATTCTTGAGGCGCAGAAAGGAGGCATCTTCAAGAAAACGAGAATCCATCTGAGGTGTGACGCCGTAACGAGGAATATCGGTAACGTCGCCGGGTTGTTTCCATCTGTCATACAGCAGACGCTTCGACTGATTGTAAGCCGAGGAGTAGAGTCCGTTGCTCTCTTCAAAGAATCGGTCGTTGTTGAACATCCAACGGTCGGCCACCCAACTGAAATGTGCCGAGAGTGTTATTCCTTTCCACGACAGTGTGGTTCCAAAGCCACCTTGCCAAGGGGCAATATAATCTTTGCCGACCATTACCTTGTCGGCCTCGTTGTATATGTTTGTTATTTCACCCTCTTTTGTGTACCACAGAGCATCGCCGTTGGCCGGATTCACACCTGCGTAACGGTTGATGAAGAATTCTCCTACTGAGTGTCCCACTACCAACTTTGTTGAGGTGTTTGAAATTTCATATTCGTCGAGACCGCCGTACAGTTCGGTTATCTCATTATAATTGTATGATACATTTGCACTGATGTTCCATGCAAAATCCTTAGTACGAACAATATCGGCGTCGAGCGCAAATTCAAATCCGCGATTAACCATTTCACCCACATTGTCCCATCGTGTGCCGAATCCGTTATTCACATAGGATTGCGGAACAAGCATCAGCATATTGGTTGTTTGCTTGTTGTATAGTTCGATGTCAAGATTTATCCGATGAAAAAAACCAAGATGCAATGCAATATTGCTCGACCACAGTTGTTCCCAGCCCAACTTATCGTTTCCTTGGCTTATTGGAGCAATTCCGGCACTGCCCATATAATTGGCTCCGCTGCCCACAAGTGCAAAATGGTCGTAGTCGGGGATAGAGGAATTTCCCGATGTTCCTGTGCTGAGTGCCAACTGCGCATTGGTAAGCCAATTTCTATGATGCTCCATAAAGGCCGCATTGCGAAAATTCCACATAAAACCAACCGACCAAAAAGTTGCCCAACGCCCTTGCTTTCCGAAACGAGACGAAGCATCGCTGCGTAGCGAGAAGTCGGCATAATATAGTTCTTTGTAGTTATATTCACCTCGTCCGAAGAACGATAGGAAACCGTAGCTCGAATGTGTATTGGCCCACGATGAGGCTCTTGTTCCTGATGCAAGCGACGCAAAAGCATCGTTATTCTGTCCACGTGTCACAACCTGAAACCCCTCGGAACGATAATCCACTCCCTCTTGACCCAACATAAAATTAAAATGGTGTACCTTGTCCACATTAAACATATAATTGAGAGTGTTGGTGATTGTAAGATTCACTGCATCATAAGAACTGCGTCCGGCAGTGCCCACACCGTTGTTACCCACAAAACTCGGGAATGACTTCATGTCGGCTGTGGAGTGCGTATAGTCGACACCCAACTGCGAGCGTATGATAAGATTTTTCACAGGAGATAGTTCGGCATATAGTACCGTAAGAGCCTTATACTTCTTGTTCTTCAGCGGATTATTGTTCATCCACTCAATGGGATTGTGAGATGTGCCCGGCCAACTGCCATCGGCAGATGTTGCAACACTTCCATCTTCGCGATAGGGATTCCAATAGGGAAGCATGAAACGACATGCCGAGATTGGAGTGTAGAGTGCATATTCACCATCATCGGCCTGTTCAACCTCTTCGTAGGCTATCATGGAATTTGTACCCACTTTCAACCGGTCGGCAGCTCGCACATCTGCATTAGCACGCATATTATAACGTTTGAAGGTGGAACCTTGCGCAATACCATCCTGGTCGAAGAAGCTGCCCGAGACAAAATAGTTTAACTTTTGGGATGCGTAATTAAGTGACAGGTCGTAGTTTTGTAAATTTGCATGGTCATTAAAAACCGCTTCCATCCAATTAACATCGGTGAGACTTAACAGTTCGTAATCTTTCCCTTTGTCGAGGCCAAGCTCTTTCTCGAACATAATGCGCTCTTTGGTATTCATTAAGTTCCAATTTCCGTGTGCCAAATTTGAAAAGCCTTGCTGAGAGCGGAACGTTACGTTTACCTTGTCTGTTGCCGTTCCGCGTTTAGTGGTTATGACCACCACTCCGTTAGCGGCACGAGCACCATATATAGAGGTAGACGACGCATCTTTCAGTATATTGACAGATTCAATATCACTCGGACTGATGGTATTAAAATCAGAGGAGCTGATTGGTACTCCGTCGAGAATAAAAAGGGGAGCTGTGCCCGAATTTATGGAATTTGTTCCGCGTATCTGAAACACCGCAGCCTTGCTTGGCTCGCCCGAAGAGGAGATGACACTCATTCCCGGTGTATGTCCCTGCAACGCCTGATCGAACCCCGCAGTGGGAACATTCTCAATCTCTTCGGATTTTACCGTAGAAACAGAACCTGCAATTGTACCCTTTTTACGCACACCGTAGGCAACCACCACCACCTCGTCAATCTCAGAGACCTGCGGCTGCATCACTACATCAAGTTTCTTTGTGGAGGCATTGACTTTGAAACGTTGCGTAACATATCCCATATACGAAAAGACCAATGTAGCCTCGTCGACACCTTTAATCTCAATCATATAACTGCCGTCGACACCTGTGGATGTACCGTTCATGGTACCCTCCTGAAGTATTGCAAGCCCAAGCATCGGTTCTTTATCTTCCCCGGATAATACACGGCCACGCACAATAAAATCTTGCGCAAACAGCACTTGCATTGCCGCCCCAAGAAAGATAAACAAAAGAAGTTTTCTTTTACTCATCTTATTTTTAATATATGTAAGTGTATTCTTCTATTACAAGAAATATTTGCAAATAAGAAAAAACGAGACGCATCTCTACTAACACGCCTTATCATTGCATAATATTAACAAATATATCCGAAATTCAGCATAAAATCGCCACAAAGTTACAAATTATATTAATAGGCTGTTTAAGAAGCTGTTTAAATTTCTAAAAAATATTTTTATAAACAGTTTTATGTTTTTCGTTTTTACAATACATAAAATCTCAAACAACCTCTTCGGAGGATGCCAAATTTCATGAAATATTTAATATTAAAGCATATCTTTATTCTTTTTTCTCAATATTTACCGACAATTTTGTAAATTGCGCCCAAATTCACAAAAACAATAAACAAAACACAATAATATGAGAAACTTCCTTACACAAATGTTGCTCCTTACAGCAACAACGATGTCATTTGCATCGCAACAAAGCGATGGAAGCCTTCAAATAGCCGAAGATACAAGAAGCGCTATTACAACCTATTTTACCGGCACATTAAAAGAACAAAGGGTAAAGTTCGAGAACAGTGACAAAATTGCACTTGATGCAATTCAAGCCACTCGCGACAGCATTTGGGCTATCTGGAGAGAGAGCGTAGATAATTTTGAAGAGGAGAAGTTAATTCCCTTGCGTCAACTTGAATACAGAGACGTTGGCAAATGGACACTTCCCGCCAAACTTGAGCCAAATGCCGTGATGCCCTACTATTGGGGATTAAACAGAGTAATGGAGATTGGCAACAACAAATTCCCGATGTTCCTATACATGCATGGCTCCGGCGACAAGCAGCAAGAGTGGGAGACAGGCATAGGACTCTCGCTGCGCCGCTTCTACAGCCCGGGCATATACTTTGTTCCACAGATACCCAACGAGGGGGAATACTATCGTTGGGCAATAGAATCTAAGCAGTGGGCATGGGAGAAATTGCTGCGTCTGGCTTTTCTCAATGACAATATCGACCCCAACCGCATATACTTCTTCGGAATATCCGAGGGCGGCTACGGCAGTCAGCGTCTTGCCTCATTCTATGCCGATTACCTTGCCGGAGCAGGCCCGATGGCAGGTGGCGAACCGCTGAAAAATGCTCCAATGGAAAATGTGGCAAACATAGCATTCTCGTTACGTACCGGAGCCGAAGATACCATGTTCGGACGCAACATACTGACACAAAAAGCACTCGAAACAGCCGACAGCCTTGCAGCCAAACATCCCGGCTACTACAATCACTTTATCGAGGTGATTCCCGGATATGGTCACAGCATAGACTATACACCCACCACTCCTTGGCTTGCCAAATATACCCGCACACCACATCCACGATATTTCTATTGGGAGAACTACGAGATGTACGGCCGCTACCGCGACGGTTTTTACAATCTGCGAGTAGACTCACCGTCGCGTTTGACCGCGTCAGAGCGCACATGCTACGAAATGAGCATCGACAACAACACCATCACCCTTAACGTAAAAAACGCCAAATACACCACCACATACTCGCAAGGCGGAATTGAGATGTTCTTCTCAAAAAAATATACAGTGGCCCGAAAAGGCGATGTCACAATATTCTTGAACGAAGAGCTTTTCGACCTTAGCAAGCCTGTTAAAATAATACTCAACGGTACAGAAATCTTCAACAGCACCGTAGAGACAAGCCTTAAAGCTATGGTAGAGAGCTGCGCCCTCTTCTACGACCCTGAGCGTCTGTTCCCGGCCTCGATATCCGTTGATATAAGAAACAACACCGCAGAAGTTACTTCAGTGGAGCTTCCCGGTTGCAACGAAGAGCGCAACGGAAAGATTTACGACATCAACGGACGCCTTGTCGAGAAGCCTCTCGCAAGCGGTATATATATACATAATGGAAAAAAGATATATGTAAAATAAGAATAAACCGATTATAAAAAAAATCTGCGCCAAAAACTTTAATATTTTGGCGCAGATTTTTTTTATACTATAAATTATCACCTGTTGCTACGCAGAAGATTCATGAATTCTTCACGTGTTTTTGCCTGATTGAAAGCACCGGAAAAATCAGAAGTGGTGGTAACGGAATTCTGTTTTTTTATGCCACGCATCTGCATACACAGATGTTGCGCCTCAACCACCACCATTACACCCAGGGGGTTAAGCGTCTCCTGTATACACTCTTTTATCTGAAGAGTAAGACGCTCCTGTACCTGCAAACGACGGGCATACACATCTACCACTCGGGCAATTTTACTAAGCCCCGTAATATATCCGTTGGGAATATACGCAACGTGCACTTTTCCGAAAAATGGAAGAATATGATGCTCGCACAGTGAGTAGAAGTCTATATCTTTCACTATCACCATTTGACTGTAATCCTCTTTGAACATGGCACCGCGAAGTATAGCCTTAGGGTCTTCCAAATATCCGGCAGTGGTATCAAGTATGGCGCGAGCCACACGCTCGGGGGTTTTAAGAAGCCCCTCGCGTTGCACATCCTCGCCTATCAGTTCAAGCATGTTGCGGCAGTTGTCAGCAAGCCCTTCAATAGCATTTTCACGCATCTTTTTATCCATGATAATAATTTTAATGGAATTTTAAACAACTTCTGATATAAGGATTTTTCAGAAGGGTAGATTTATGAGACCTTTTCTCACAGATATCTCTTTGAATTTCTTTGTTGCTTTCAGTCGATACATAACAGCCTCGGCCTCTTCGCGAGTACGATAGTCTCCATAGAGGCATGCACGTATGGGTGATTCAAAAACCACATAGACCTCGGCTCCGGGGAAATTCTCGCGCATGAATTGTGCCATGGCATTGGCCTCTTCACGTGCTGTTCGAGAGTTATTTCCCGAATACACCATTACGCGATAGCCTTCAATCTGTTGAGGCTTGCCATTCTGCTGAGCCATGGAGCCCATCAGATTAAGCAGTTTCTCCGGTTGCTTGATGCGCACACAACCCTGTCCCTGCACATCACGCTGAAGCTCGGAGACAATGTTACTCTGCGCCCATATACACAGAGTGCAGAGTAACAATATTGCAGTTGTCAGGGTTCTCTTCATCACTTCCAAGCGTCTATGATACCCTTGAAGTCGGCACATTTGAGTGATGCACCGCCAATGAGACCACCGTCAACATCGGGATTTGCAAAAAGTTCTTTGGCGTTGCTTGCCTTGCAGCTGCCACCGTAGAGGATGGATGTGTTTTCTGCCACCTCGTTACCATATTTCTCGGCAATGGTAGAACGTATGTAGGCATGAATCTCCTGTGCCTGCTCGGGGGTTGCGGTGAGTCCTGTACCGATTGCCCATACAGGCTCATAAGCAAGGATAATCTTAGAGAAATCCTCAGCAGAGAGGTCGTACAGCGAACCGGCCAGTTGCTTGTAAACAACCTCGTTCTGCACGCCCTGCTGACGCTCCTCAAGCACCTCACCTATGCAGAAGATGGGGGTAAGTCCGTTGGCAAGTGCAAGCTGTACCTTTTCTTTGAGAATAGCCTCTGTCTCGCCATAATATGCGCGACGCTCGGAGTGACCGAGAATAACATACTTTGCACCGGTAGATGCAACCATAGCCGCAGAAACCTCGCCGGTGTATGCACCTGAAACTTTGTCGGCACAGTTCTCGGCGCCTACGCCTATCACTGCAGCGTCAACAGCCGGAACCACAGATGCCAAATGAATAAAAGGAGTGCAGATTACTACATCACAGTTGGGTTTATCGGCTGTAAGAGCCTCGTTGAGTTCTTTTGCAAGTGCAATACCCTCTTGAAGATTCAGATTCATCTTCCAGTTTCCTGCTACAATTTTCTTTCTCATGTCTTTTTTAATTTAAAAAGGTTTATATTTAAGATAACTGTTGTTTGTCTTCTGTTTTATCTGTTGTTGTATTATCATCGGCGGCATCATCTGCCGAGGGGGATTTTCTTCGGCGCATAGTCGCAACGTCAACCAATGATATTATGAGCAATGGCACAACAAGCAATAATACCCATTGCTTCCATCCGCGTATGTAGCGATAAATGCTCGGTGCCTTGTCCGGCATGGCTGTGGGCGATTCATGGAACTGTTCCACTGATGGAAGGTCGTTCACATTCCATTTTCCAGCCACACGGCCATCTTTTATGAGCAGCACTCCGGGATTGGAGCGTACAATGGTTTTAAGCATTACCTCGTCGGCCCAGAGCATGGAATATTCGGCGCCGGTGCGCTTGCGCCAAAGTTCTACATCCTCTTCTTCTGATGATGTTGCCGCAAAAAATGGCACTCCCTGCTCCACACAATAGTCATAGAGGTCGTTTATCTTGTCAACCCTGCTTTCATCGGCTGTTTCTATTCTGTTTATCACCACTATACATACATATCCCGAATCTTCGAGTATTGCCGGGGCATAGTCATCGCCTGTCGCCATGTCCATGAATGCAAAATCGGCAACAAGGGCGGGTTGTCCTTGTTTAATCACATAGCTGCTGCTGCCAAGATAGTTCCATGTGCTGTCGGGATATGTCTCATCGTCAAATTCTTGCACCTGCCCATCTTTTTCGAAACGATAGAGGACTTTTATTTCCGATGGTATGTCGACCACGGCGCTGCGCAAGTTGCTCCCGACGGCAAACGGACGAAAATCCATCACTGGCAGATGCGATAATGAAACACCCTCCACAAGCGCTATATAACAGAATGCAAAAAGAGACACCATCCAACGATTAACCGGACTTATCCGGCGTATAAAAAGACGCCGCCTGAACCACACCATCGTGGCACAAACAAGCAGTACTGCATTTTTTGCAAACGTGGCTTCGTTAGACAATTGCAACGCATCGCCGAAACACCCGCAGTCGTGTACGGGATTCCACACTGCCAAAATAAGCGTAAAAGGAGTAAAGAACAGAAAGAACAGGAATGTCAGGAACGTTGCAACACTGGTATATACTCCCATAAGCAGCAACACTCCCATGATAAATTCTGCTGCCGAAAGAGACAATGCACCTGCCAAAATCCAGCCTTCGTCTATTCCTGTCAAACCGAATGCTGCAAGGTATTCTTGCAATTTATAGGTGAAGCCCATTGGGTCTACGGCTTTCACAAAGCCCGAGACCATGAACACAGCCGACAGCAGCAGACGTGCGATATTTGTCAGCAGCGCAGCAAAAGCCCGTTTTTTAGTCGACGACGCCATTCTTTATAAGTCCGAATACAGCATAGTTTATCATGTCCATGTAATTGGCATCCACGCCTTCCGAAGCCTTTGTGGCTCCTTGAAGCTCCTCAATTTGTTTGGTGCGCCATATTTTTGTGAGTATGAGGTCGGTGTACGATGTTGTACGCATTCCGCGCCACGCTTCGTTGTAGTCGTGATTCTTTTTCTTCATAAGTTCGAGCGCCTCGTGTGCCTTGGCATTATACAGCTCCATAGCTCTTTCAGGAGTTATGTCGCAATAATCGGAGTAGCCAAGATCGAGCTGCACAAGAGCCATTATACCATAGTTTACTATGCCTATAAGTTCCGAATTTATATCCTCGCCCACAAGATTCTCGGCCCCGGTCTCAAGGGTTCGTATGCGTTTTGCTTTTATGAATATCTGGTCGGTAAGGGACTGCGGACGCATTATACGCCACGATGCGCCATAATCGTAGAGCTTCTTACCGAACAGTTCCCGACACACGGCTATCACTTTTTCAAATTGAGCATTCGTATTATTTGCCATATTACTCTATTTTTCGTCATTTTTTTTGCGGATACTTTTTGAAAAAGCTGTTCCACTTTAATTTTATTACTCCAAAGAAAGCCTCGCTGAATATACTGCCGTTCATTTTTGACTCGCCCAACACCCTGTTGACAAAAATAACAGGAACTTCTTTTATGCTGAATCCGCATTTATGTGTGGTGAATTTCATCTCAATCTGAAAGGCGTAACCTTTAAAACGAATACTGTCCAAGCCTATTGTCTCCAACACTTGGCGTTTGTAGCAGTTGAAACCGGCTGTTGTATCATACACGGGGAGCCCTGTTATGAAGCGCACATATTTGGAAGCGAAATACGACATCAGCACACGCCCCATAGGCCAATTTACAACGGTCACTCCTGTTACATAGCGGCTCCCCACAGAGAGGTCATAGCCATCCTTGGCACACGCCTCATAAAGGCGGGGCACATCGTCGGGATTATGCGAAAAGTCGGCATCCATCTCAAAAATATATTCATAGCCATGCTGCAAGGCCCACTTGAAACCGGCTATATATGCGGTGCCAAGGCCCATTTTTCCCGAACGTTCAATGATGAACACCCTATCGGGATACTCCGCCATAAGCCTTTTGACAATTGCAGCCGTGCCGTCGGGCGAGCCATCGTCCACAATCAACACGTCAAACGAATGCTCAAGAAAGAGCAGTGTACGTATCATCTTTTCGATGTTCTCTTTCTCGTTGTATGTAGGTATTATGATAACACTATCGCTTTTAGCCATATTTTTTAAAAATTCATCTTGCGAAGATAACGAAAAAAGAGAGCATTACATTCATCAAATGAAAAAAAATATATAAAACTAATTAAATTATAATATAAATTTAAGTTAATCATCGCTTTCTACATTATTTGAAGTGAGAAAAAAATGTATTTTTGCATCTTGTTATGGAGTCAAAGGAATTACAAAAGATATTTGCGGCACACCCGGGTGTTGAAGCTCTTGTGAATTTAAAAGAAGAGAATGGGAAAAAGAACATTCTCATAGGGGGGCTGACAGGAAGCTCTTCTGCATTAATTCTGAGCGGACTGAGGGCGCGTCTGCCCGAGCAAACAATGTTGTTGATTATGAATGATGCCGAAGAGGCCGGATACATGTATCACGACATGGTGCAAGCCTGTGGCGAGGAGAATATCTTGTTTTTCCCATCCTCGTTCCGTCGCGCCATGAAATACGGACACGAAGATGATGCCGGACGAATACTTCGCACCGAGGTGATGAGCCGCCTCATCAACCGCCATCGCAAAGAGGGGCTTACAATTGTGTCACACCCCGATGCAATTGCCGAAAAAGCGGTATCGCAAAAGGCACTCGAAGAGTGCAGCATAAACATAAAAACAGGTACAAACATTGAGCGTGCATTTCTTGAGAAGAGATTGAGTGAGCTTAAATTTAAAGAAGTTACCTACGTATACGAACCGGGAGAATTTGCCGTGCGCGGAAGTCTCATCGATATATACTCTTTTTCATCGGAGCTGCCATTTCGCATAGACTTCTTCGGAGACACGGTGGAGAGTATCAGGTGCTTTGAAGTGGAGAGTCAGCTAACCAAACAAAAAGTCGACGAGGCTGTGATTGTGCCCAAAATGTCGGGAGGCGAGAGTGTTCCCATCACAAACTTCCTGCCTAAAAACACAATTCTCATCACAAAAGACATAGAGCACATCAAACGCAGCATCGAGAAATTGCGCAACGAGGGTTTCTCGCTCCAAGCAAGGCTCTCCGACGAGACACCGCCCCGAATGCCCGAACTTATGTCGACCGCCGAAATAGAGAACTACCTGCGGAACACTCGCCATTGGGAACTGCGAACTTCGCACCTTGAAGCAGCAACGAAAGTTAAATTCGACACAGTGCCGCAACCAATCTTCCACAAAAACCTCGACCTTGCAGAGAACACCCTTGCCGAATACCGCGACAAGGGCTACACAATATACATGCTTGCCGACGACAAACGACAGACCGAACGTCTCGAAACAATCTTCAAAGAGCGCGGATGCAACATTCCATTCACACCGGTCGACCACACAATACACGCAGGCTTCATCGACCATACACTGCACGCTGTATTTTTCACCGACCACCAACTGTTCGGACGATTCCACAATTTCAGGCTTCGAAGCGAAAAAGCACGCAGCGGCAAAGTTGCACTGACACTCAAAGAACTAAAAGAATTCAAAACCGGCGACTATATTGTTCACATCGACCACGGAATAGGCAAATTCGGAGGACTTGTGCGCATACCCAACGGCGACACAGTGCAAGAAGCAATAAAACTCATATACAAGAACGACGATGTTGTATTTGTATCAATACACAATCTGCATAAAATATCGAAATATCGTGGCAGAGAGGGAGAAGCACCCGTCATAAGCAAATTAGGCTCCGGCGCATGGGAGCGCATGAAAGAGCGCACAAAAAAGAAGATAAAAGACATTGCACGCGACCTCATAAAGCTCTATTCGCAGCGCTACCGCGAGGAGGGATTCGCCTTTTCACCCGACAGCTATCTGCAAACAGAGCTTGAAACAGGATTCATGTACGAAGACACCCCCGACCAGCACAAAGCTACCACCGAGGTGAAGCAAGACATGGAGCGCAAGCGTCCAATGGATCGCCTGATATGCGGCGACGTAGGTTTCGGAAAAACAGAAGTTGCGATACGTGCCGCATTTAAAGCCGCCACCGACGGGAAGCAGGTTGCAGTGCTCGTCCCAACCACCGTGCTTGCCTATCAACATTATCTTACTTTCAAAGAGCGCCTGAAAGATTTTCCATGCACGGTAGAATACCTAAGCCGCGCTCGCACATCGGCACAAAGCAAAACAGTGCTTAAAGAAATTGCCGATGGAAAGGTGGATATTGTAATCGGCACACATCGTCTCACCGGCAAGGATGTAAAGTTCAAAGACCTTGGATTGCTCATCATCGACGAGGAGCAGAAATTCGGTGTTGCAGTAAAAGAAAAACTGCGCCAGATGAAGATAAACGTTGACACACTCACAATGACCGCAACCCCCATTCCCCGTACTCTGCAATTCTCCATAATGGGCGCACGCGACCTCTCAATGATACAAACACCGCCTCCCAATCGCTATCCGATACACACCGAGATACACACTTTCGATGCCGAAGTAATAAAAGAGGCAATAAACTTCGAACTAAGCCGCAACGGACAGATATTCTTCATAAACAACAGAATATCCAACATGCACGAGCTTGAGAATCTGATACACAGACATGTGCCCGATGCACGAATCTGCATAGGACACGGGCAGATGGAGCCGTCGCAACTCGAAAAAACCCTGTACGACTTTATAAATCACGACTACGATGTTCTTATCGCCACTTCGATAGTAGAGAACGGAATAGACATCCCAAACGTAAACACAATTATAATAAATCAGGCACAAAGTTTCGGGTTGAGCGATTTGCATCAGATGCGCGGACGAGTGGGCAGAGGCAAGCGCAAAGCCTTCTGCTACATGCTGACCCCGCCACGCGACATGCTAAACAGCGAAGCACGCCGACGCCTCGAAGCCATCGAAAGTTTCAGTGAATTGGGCAGCGGCATGAACATTGCCATGCAAGACCTCGACATACGCGGTGCCGGAAATCTTTTGGGCGCCGAACAGAGCGGATTTATAGCCGACCTTGGCTACGAAACCTATCAAAAAGTGCTTGCCGAAGCCGTAAGAGAACTGAAAACCGAAGAATTTGCCGACATCCTGAACGATGAAAATGAAGATAATAAAGCCGGCTTCGTAAACGATTGTCTTGTGGAGAGCGACCTTGAGCTATATTTTCCGCCACTATACGTTCCCGACGGCAACGAGCGCATACTGCTCTACCGCGAGCTTGATGCCATCACCAACGAGCGCGATTTAGAGGCCTTTTGCAACCGTATGAAAGACCGTTTCGGCCCCATCCCTCCCGAGGGGCAAGGCCTCATACGCATGGTGCTCCTGCGCCGCAAAGCACAAGAATTGGGCATCGAGAAGATAATTCTCAAAAGCGGGAAAATGACCCTCGTCTTTGCAGACGAGAGCAATCGTCGCCTGTACGAAAGCGAAACAATGGGCAAAATACTCGCTTTTATCGGCTCGACACAGTTCAAATGCCGCACCCGCCCCGATAACCGTCGGCTCACCCTGATTATCGACACGGTAAAAAACATAGATACCGCTATTAGATTCATTGAAGAGATGTTGCGTTACACAAATAGTTTTTGAATTTTCACAAAATAGCACTATATTCGCAAACAAAACAAAATCAAACATAACAAAATCATACAAAAATGAGAAAAAAGCTCAAAAAAACAGCCTTAATAGCAGCTATGCTATGCACCATCGGCGCTACGGCACAAAATGGAGCAATAGACGCACAAATGCTGAAAGAATTTGCCGAAAGTTATAAACCTGTCGGAGCCGAGAAAGCACTTCGGAATGTAATGCTGAGTAACAGTGTAAACACCCTCGCCCTAAACCAAGAGAATCAGAACGAGATGCACACACACTTCAGCAACAGTGTTGAGTCAAAGGGCATAAGCAATCAGGAATCATCGGGACGCTGCTGGCTTTTCACAGGCATGAACGTAATGCGTGCAAAAATGATAGCCGAACAAAAGATGGGCGCATTTGAATTTTCACAAGTATATAACTTCTTTTGGGATCAGCTCGAAAAATCAAATCTGTTTCTTCAAGGCATAATAGACACACGTAAAAAACCCTTTGACGACCGCACAGTAGAGTGGCTCTTTAAAAACCCGCTCAGCGACGGTGGTACATTCACCGGCGTTGCCGACCTTGTGACAAAATACGGAGTAGTGCCCAAAGGTATAATGAAGGAGACATACACCAGCAACAACACAGGCGCATTCAACAGCCTGCTTAAGCGCAAACTGCGCGAATATGGCATACGCTTGCGTCAAGCACACGAAAATGGAGCAAAAGAGAAAGAACTGCTCAATATAAAAAAGGAGCAACTTAAAACAATATACGGCATGCTTGCCAAAGTGTACGGCACACCACCGACAGAATTCACATGGGCGCCAAAGGATGCCAATGGAGAGTATCGCGAAGAGCCTCAAAGCTACACACCTCAAAGTTTCTATCAAAAATACATAGGTTGGGATTTGCAAAATAACTATGTTATGCTGATGAACGATCCCACACGCCCCTATTGGAAGACATACGAAATAGAGTACGACCGCCACACCTACGACGGACACAATTGGCTCTACGTCAACCTGCCTCTCGACGATATAAAAGCCATGGCCATAGCATCCATAAAAGACAGCACCATGATGTACTTCTCGTGCGATGTAGGGAAATTCCTCGACAGCAAGCGCGGCCTTCTCGACCTTAACAACTACGACTACGAGACACTGTTGGGAACAGAATTCGGCATGGATAAACGCGAGAGAATAATGACTTTCGACAGCGGCTCATCACACGCGATGACACTGAAAGCCGTAGACCTCGACAACAATGGCAAGCCCATCAAATGGCAGGTAGAGAACAGCTGGGGAGCATCATCGGGCTTCCACGGTACTATAATAATGACCGACGAGTGGTTCGACGAATATATGTTCCGCCTTGTGGTTGACAAAAAATATGTTCCCGCAAAGGTATTGGAAGCACTCAAAGAGAAACCCACCCTTTTACCTGCATGGGATCCCATGTTCACCCCCGAAGAGTAAGAAACTGACACAACAGAAAGAAATATGGCAAATTATAGTTTCAAAAGCATGCTTAAGAAGTATGCATCATCAAGTGTACTGCTCATCATCTGCACCATTCTTGCTCTGATATGTGCAAACACCGCTGCAAAAGAATGGTACTTTGATTTTTGGCAACAACCGGTAAGCATCTCGGTAGGAAATTTTAATCTGTTCAGCCACCACGGACACAGCATGACGCTGTTGCAGGTTATAAACGACTTTTTGATGGCGCTGTTCTTCCTCTCTGTGGGACTCGAAATTAAGCGTGAGATTTTAGTAGGCGAGCTATCCTCAATGAAAAAGGCCATGCTCCCGGTAATAGGCGCATGTGGCGGAATGTTATTCCCGGTGATTGTATTTTGGCTGCTATGCCCCGGCGACGCCGACATGCAACGCGGTATTGCAATACCCATGGCAACAGACATAGCATTCTCGCTTGGTGTGCTATCGGTGTTCAGCACAAGAGTTCCCACCGGACTGAAGGTTTTTCTGGCAGCATTGGCCGTTGCCGACGACCTTGGGGGCATCATCGTGATAGCACTCTTCTACACATCGGAAATACACACAAACTATCTTATTCTGTCGGCTATCTGCGTGCTCATTATGATAATAGGTAATCGCGCAAAGGTACACAACAAATTCTTCTATCTGCTGACAGGACTTGTACTGTGGTACACAATGTTAAATTCCGGCATACACGCCACCATTGCCGGCGTTATAACAGCATTCTGCATTCCGGCTACATTGCAAAAAGGAACAGGGTTCTACCTCAAACGCATACGCGAACACCTGAGCAAATTCCCTGTGATAGAAGATACAGGCAAGAAGGGCACCGTAATACTCAGCAACGACGAAATAAACCGTCTCAAAAGCATAGAATCGGCCACCGACAAGCTCATCAGCCCCTTGCAAGACCTTGAGGACAATCTTCATGCACTCATAGGTTATGTAGTAATACCGGTGTTCGCATTCTCTAACATTGGAGTAGACTTCTCAACCATGAGCCTCGAAAGCCTCTTCTCGGGTGTAGGAATGCCTGTGATGTCGGGATTGGTGATTGGTAAGTTTGTAGGAGTATTCCTATTTGCATGGGTTGCCGTAAAAATGGGCATTGTCACACTGCCCGACGGAGCCGATTGGAAGTCATTCTCAGGTGTATGCGCACTATGCGGTATCGGTCTTACAGTTTCAATTTTCATTGCAGACCTTTCATATGCAGCCGTTCCTGCACGCGGAGCCGAGTTGCTTGCACAAGCGAAATTGGGAATATTGTGCGGCTCGTTCATTTCGGCAATCATAGGTTGCATTTTGCTGCAAATATTCCTTCCGAAAAAGAGATAAAGTATTTAGAAGCTGCGCATCGCCAATCGCAGCAAACAAAAAAGTAATTCTGCCATTCTGTTGTCACTGATAGCTGTGAGCGGCAACAGAATGGCAGAATTATGTTAATCAAACACCTTGTGATAATCACAAATCATTAAGCATATTTATAATTTAACTAAAAATTGCGATTGCAAAAAGCTGTTTTTATCATAAACTTTGCAAAAAAAAATAAAACTACACAAAAAAGAGATGAAAAGAGCAATCACAATTTTAACCTTAGCCATCGCTGTAATCACAGGGGTGCAGGCAAGCAGACACAATGGAATCAAAGAGGGGAATATGATTTCAGGCCACGTAATAGAGGCTGACACAGAGGATGACATTCCCTATGCCAATATACTTATCATTGAAACAGGAGAGGGCACAAGCAGTAACGAACACGGACAATTTGAATTTCGCAAACTGCGTCCCGGAAAATACACTCTGCGCGTGTCGGCACTCGGATATATCACACAAACAAAAGAGATAACAGTGAGCAAAGAATTTACCGCTGTGGTACACTTCAAGATGGTAGAAGAATCGCTGGTAATAAACGAAGTGGTTGTGTCGGCGAATCGTAACGAAGTTCGCCGACAAGATGCCCCTGTGGTTGTAAATGTCATAAACCCACTGCTATTCGACAAAGTAAATTCCACCGACCTTGCAAAGAGCCTCAACTATGTACCGGGCTTGCGAGTGGAGAACAACTGCCAGAATTGCGGATTTCCACAGGTGAGAATAAACGGGCTTGAAGGCCCCTATTCGCAGATACTGATAAACAGCCGCCCCATAGTAAGCGCACTCAGCGGTGTATACGGGCTTGAACAGATACCTGTAAATATGATAGAGCGTGTAGAGGTTGTACGCGGAGGAGGCTCGGCCCTCTTTGGCGCCAACGCCGTTGGCGGAACAGTAAACATCATCACCAAAGACCCTGTGAACAATTCGTTCCAAATATCAAGCAATTTCTCAAATCTTGGCGGCAAGGTATGGGAACAATATATGGGTGCAAACGCATCGCTCGTGGCAAAAGACAACTCTTATGGCATTGCCATATACGAGAGCTACCGCAATCGCAATCCATACGACCACGATGGCGACGGATTCTCGGAGCTTGGAAAGATTAATATTAACACATTCGGATTGCGCACCTATTATCGTCCACGCATCAACAGCCGCCTGAGCCTGGAATATCACACAACCAATGAAACACGTCGAGGAGGCAACAGATTCGACTATCAACCACACGAAGCAGACATAACGGAGCAGACCAAACACATAATAAACAGCGGAGGTGCCGCATACGACTATTCGTGGAACAATTTCAGAAACAAAATTTCTGTTTACGCATCAATACAACACACCGACCGCGACAGCTATTATGGCGCACAGCGCGACCCTAACGCATACGGCAAGACCGACGACCTCACATGGGTGACCGGCGCCACATACACCATGATGATGCGAGATTGCCTATTTGCCCCGGCCACATTCACAGGAGGAGTAGAGTATCAGGAAAATAATCTGCACGATATAATGACAGGCTACAACCGCGACATGAAGCAAGATGTACGTATAGCAAGCACATTCGTGCAGAATGAGTGGGAAATGAAGCACTTTGCCTTATTGCTCGGCGCCCGTCTCGACAAGCATAATCTGATAGACAATCCCATCATAAGCCCGCGTATAAACCTATTGTATAAACCGTTGGCAGAGCTTCAAGCACGCCTTACATGGTCGACAGGATTCCGTGCGCCGCAGGCATACGACGAGGACTTGCACGTGACAGCTGTTGGCGGCGAGGGTGTGCAGATACAGCTTGCCGACGGACTAAAAGAGGAACGCTCCAACAGTTTCAGCGGTTCTATAGATTGGACAACCAAGATAGGCCATTGGCAAAGTAATATACTTGTAGAGGGTTTCTATACAGGACTTAACGATGTTTTTGTGCTTGAGGACATAGGCAAAAACAGCGAAGGCTTTGTAATGAAAGAACGACGCAACGGCAGCGGAGCAAAAGTGTATGGTGTTAATGTAGAGACAAAATTTGCACACGGCAAGGATGTGTCGCTGCAGTTAGGCATAACAGCCCAAAAGAGCCGATATAAAAAACCCGAGGTGTGGACTGAGGTGGATGGCGAAGCGCTCACCACAAGGCGTATGCCACGCACCCCCGACCTATATGGTTACTTCACACTATCGTCCTCGCCTTTAAAAAATCTGAACCTCTCTCTCTCGGGAACTTACACCGGCGAAATGATTGTACCCCACTATGCAGGTTATATCGAGAGCGACCGCATGGAGAGCACTCCCGACTTCTTCGATCTTGGATTAAAACTAGACTATACATTCATTCTGCGCGACCACATAAATCTGCAACTTAATGCAGGAGTACAAAATATCTTCGACAGCTTCCAGAAAGACCTCGACAAAGGAGAGTACAGAGACTCGGGATATTTCTACGGCCCCACGGCTCCAAGAACATTCTTCATCGGATTCAAAATTCTGAATTGATGAAAGAACAATAGTAAAGCCGGAGAGAGTGTGAGAATTAGCATCATCTGTGTTTGCTTCTCATACTCTCTCTGGACTATAAAATATCTGTCATCAGAAATCCTTTTCGTTGGCCATGCGCCATGCACACAGATAAGCCGCACGGGTAATGTCAAGCAATTTCGGATAATCAATCTTGTCGGCACTGTCCGATGGACGATGATAATCAGGGTGTCCGTCGGTGTGATACCACACAATAGGAACTCCTACAAGAGCAAAAGAACCATTATCGCTGCCACCTATCGGATTATCCCAAGGGCGATAATCGGGCAAGAAACAGAATCCGCGCTCTTCGACGTCGGCACGCAACCAATCTCCGAACAAGGGGTGCGCCTCGGTGTAAAAATATTTTAAATAGCGAGGATTATCGACCGGGCCGCGACCCACCATATCAAAATTCATATATCCTTTAATGCGCTCGGGCTTTTGCCAATTGGCAACAAAATATTTAGACCCTAAAAGCCCCTTTTCTTCACCGTCCCAAAATGCAAATATCACTGTGCGCAACGGCTTTTTTCCCGACAGAAGCATAGCCTTTGCTATCTGTAACACGGCCGATACACCCGACGCATTATCATCGGCACCATTGTAACATCCGTCATTCTCAATGTCACAAGCATAGCCCAAATGGTCATAATGGGCACCTATTATCACAAATTCATCTGTACGTTCACCGGGAATTACAGCAAGAATATTGTTCATACATCGCAAATTATGCGCACCCGACCCTTTTATACGTGTCAAAGAATCGGCATGCACCTCCCACCTGCCACGATAGGGTTCAGTCACACGTACCGCCTCAAAAGGCTGGTAATAGCCACTCTCTAAAAAAGGTTCCACGCCCCACTCCTTCAGTAACGACACAATGTAGCGCCCCGCAATAAGCCCTCCCGGCATTCCCGCATCGCGCCCTTGCAACAGGTCATCGGCAAGAAAGCCAACGTAATTCCGGGCCTGCTCTGCGTTAATGGTTGCATATCCGCGCTCCACAGCCTTTTGAGCGTACACCTCCGACGATAACAAAAATGCGGCAATGACAACAGCCGCCATAAGAATCTGTTTCTTTATTAAATGTCTCATATCTGTTATAACTGTTTTTCAGCACCTGCACGGGCAAATTTACACTTTTTTGTCATAATTACAATCACAATACATATTTTCAGCATCCGATGGCACTCAAAACAGCACCGTTCCAACATCCTATAAGGCCACACAACCCACCCAAACAAAGAATTTATACTCAACGAAATATGTTAAAATAAAAATATAAACAACCTGTTGAAAACTTTGATGAAAATTTATTCTGCAAAATTGTGGGGAATTGTGGGGAATTGTGTACTTTTGAATCGATTTTTATAATTTCGGATAAATAGCATGCGTTTCATTGGTAACATAGAGGCAAAGACCGACAGCAAGGGGAGAGTTTTTCTACCGGCCTGCTTCCGTCGCATCCTGCAAACATCAGGGTGCGAAAAGGTCATGCTACGCAAAGATGTTCACCAAGACTGTTTGGTACTATACCCCGAACACACATGGAACGAACAGCTCGACCAATTGCGCAAACGACTGAACAAATGGAATGCCACGCATCAGATGATTTTTCGTCAGTTTGTGGCAGATGTAGAAGAGGTCAGTCTCGACAGCAACGGACGCATATTGCTTCCGAAACGCTACCTGAAGATGGCAGGAATTGAACAAGAAGTCAGATTCATAGGCATAGATGACACCATAGAAATATGGGCAAAAGAGAGATTAGAGCAACCATTTATGTCACCCGAAGACTTCAGCCGCGAATTTGAAAAAATAATGTCGAAAAAGGAAGGAGAGCCAAATGAGTAACGAGCCTGTTTATCACACCCCGGTTATGCTTAAAGAGAGTGTCGACGGAATGCAAATATGCACAAACGACACATGCGTCGATGTAACATTCGGCGGTGGCGGACACACACGCGAAATTTTAAATCGCATTGGAGAAGAGGGACACCTATACAGTTTCGACCAGGACGAAGATGCCGAAAAGAATGCACCTGTCGACAAGCGGTTCACATTCGTACGTGGAAATTTCCGATTTCTCCATAACTTCATGCGCTACCATAATGTCGATGGAATTGACGCACTGCTTGCCGACCTTGGCGTGTCGGGACACCACTTCGACGACGAGACACGCGGATTCTCATTCAGATTCGACTCGGATTTGGACATGCGCATGAACAAACGCGGAGGGGAAACAGCGGCAGATATTCTGAACAAATCATCAGAAGAGCAGTTGACCAAAATATTCAAGCTATACGGCGAACTTAATTGCAGCCGAAAATTAGCATCGGCAATAGTAAAAAGAAGAGACGAAAAACCATACAAAAAAGTAAGCGACCTGATAGAGACAGCAAAGCCTTTCTGCCCACCGCAACGCGAAAAAAAAGAACTTGCAAAAATATTTCAAGCGCTGAGAATAGAGATAAACCAAGAGGTGGAAAGCCTGAAAGAGATGCTCACACAGGCCAAAGAGCTATTAAAGCCAGGCGGCCGCCTTGTAGTTATAACATACCACTCGATAGAAGACCGAATAGTTAAAAACTTCATGAAAAGCGGCAACATCGAGGGAATTATAGAGAAAGATTTTTTCGGGCGGGTACAATCACCGTTTGAAGCAAAAAAAGTAATCGTTCCCACCGACGAAGAGATGCAAAAAAATCCACGTTCACGCAGTGCCAAGCTGCGAATAGCAATAAAAACCGTCTGACATAAGAATGGAAGAGAACAAAAATAGACAGAAGAAAAAAAGAAACGGTAAACTGATAAACACACTCATAGGAGGAAAGATATTCAACAGCGAACTGTTTCTCAGAAATATATGGCTCATGCTGCTGATTGTATTCTACGCATTCATCTACGTAAGCAACAGATACGCCTGCCGACAAGAGCAAAAGCTCATACGCGAGTTGAAAGCCGAGCGCCAAGATATGAGATACCGGCTGCTGACGATACAGAGCGAATTTTCTCAAAAAAGCCGCCACTCAAACATCGAAAAATATATAAACGAACACGACAGCAAACTAAAGACAGCAACAAAGCCACCATATAAGATAGACTAAGACAATTCGACAACAATGTTCATTCATAAAAAAGACGTCATACTACGATTCAAGTTGCTGGTAATATTCATATTCAGCACAATAGCCATTATAATATTGGCCAAAGCCGTCATACTCATGACCTTGGAAAGACAATGGTGGCTCGACGTCGCTCAAAATGCCATTAACAAAAGTGAAACCATAGAACCCAAACGCGGCGACATACTAAGCGCCAACGGCGAACTTTTGGTGAGCAATCTTGTAAGGTACAGACTATACTTAGACTTTGAGAATCTCGACAACTATAACTTCGGCGAAAAGAAAAAAGCAAAAGCAAAACACAGGAAAGATTCAATATGGAACGCCGACCTTGACAGTTTGTGCATCGGCCTTGCCGACATATTTCCGGAATGGAACCACACGGAATTTAAGACACACATAAAAAGCGGACTGTCATTGCGCAAAGGAAACAAAGGAAAATACGGAAGAAGAAGATACCCTTTATGCCCCGACCACACACTATACATATCCTATCCGCAATATCGCAAAATACAGAAACTGCCAATCCTCCGCAGCGGAGCGGTTGTATCAGGCCTATCGGCCGAAGAACATAAATACCGAAAAAAATTCTTCGGCTCATTGGCAAACAGCACACTCGGCGATTACAAAATAATAAACATCGACAAAAAGAGCGGTACGGTGACAGCCGACAAGCATGGTCTCGACGAAAAATACGACAGCCTGCTTAGCGGTTCACCCGGACTGATGCGCAAAGAAAAAGAACACGAAATAATAGACAAAGCAGTAGAACACGGCTACGACATACAAACCACACTCGACGTCGAGATGCTCGATATATGCGAAAAAGCACTTCGCAACAACCTCGAACGCTTTGAAGCACATGCCGGCTGGGCAATACTCATGGAGGTGAAAAGCGGCGACATAAAAGCCATTGTAAACCTATCGCGCAACGAAGCCGGAGATTACGAAGAGACATTCCGAAAAAACAAAAACAATGCCACGCCCAATCACGCCATAGCCGACCTGCGCGAGCCCGGCTCCATCTTCAAGCCGATAGCACTATCCATAGCCCTTGAAGACGGCCTTGTGAACGAACACGACTCGGTGGAAGCACACAAGCACTATTATATGCACGGTCGCACCATCACCGATGCCGTTACCCCAAAAAGAAAATATCAAACAATAACAGAGGTAATACAAAATTCGTCAAACGTAGGCATGGCACTCATCATAAACAGAGCATACGAAAAGAATCCTAAGCGATTCACCGACCGACTTGCCGAATTGGGAATGAAAGAGAACTACAACCTGCTCTGTTGCGAAAGAACACCCACCTTCAGAACTCCGGCCAGCGCAGGTTGGTCGAAGCCCGACCTGCAAGCAATGTCGCGCGGCTATGCAACAGCCCAAACAGCCGTCAACATGATAACATTCTACAACGGCATTGCAAACGGCGGAGTGCGCATGGCCCCCCGATTGGTGAAAGCAATACTGAAAAACGGCGATATTGTAGAAGAGATTGAGCCAAAAGTACTCGATAAAAAGATGCTCTCAAAAAGCACAGTGGAGACTATCACCAGAATGTTGACAGCAGTGGTAAACGAAAAAGGAGCCACCGGCTGGCGAGCAAAATCGGAGAAGGTATCCATTGCCGGAAAGACAGGCACAGCCCTTAACAAGAAAGAGGGTAACATGCTCAGCTTCTGCGGATTCTTCCCTGTGGAGAATCCCGAGTACACATGTATAGTACAAATCATAAACAACATTGGCGGAGGAGGCAGCACCTCGGCAGTGATATTCAAAGAGATAGCAGAGAATATAATGGCAAACAGCGAGCGTTGTCGACTGGAAGCCGCCATCGACACGATACACCCTCCTCTGCCCGGTGCAAAGCGCGGTAACATGACCTCTGTAAGTTACATTCTCGACGAAATAGATATTGACGCCTGCAACAAAAGCATAAGCGACGACCTTGACGACCCCACATGGGGTGTACTTACAAATGACAGTACAGGCAGCCTAATCCTTAAAGCAAAAGATTTTAACAACAACCTTGTACCCGACGTTATCGGGATGGGAGCAAAAGATGCAATTTACCTTATGACACGTGCAGGATTAGAGGTGACCATAACCGGACACGGGAAAGTAACGACACAAAGCGTTGCACCCGGACATAAAGCCACACGAGGAAGACACGTAAGACTGACACTGAAACCATAAACATTCATATATATGAAACTTAGGGAACTTATAAAAGACATACAATACACACAGATAGTGCTTCCGAAAGAAGAATCCGAAATAAACGGTGTGAAGATTGACTCCCGCGACATTGTTGCAGGCGACATCTTTATAGCCATACGCGGCACACAAACAGACGGACACACATTTATAGATACCGCCGAGAAGATGGGAGCAGCAGCCATAGTTTGCGAATCGCTGCCCCAACATCTGAATCCCGCGACAGCCTACGTAAGAGTGCCCGACACGCAATCCGTTGCAGGCAAAATAGCCACCACCTTCTACGGTTGCCCCTCAGAGAAGCTGAAGCTCATAGGCGTTACAGGCACAAACGGAAAAACCACCATTGCCACACTTCTGTATGAGCTGTTCAGAGCAATGGGACACAAATGCGGCCTTCTCTCAACCGTATGCAACTACATCGACGGAACCCCCTATCCATCGACACACACCACCCCCGACGCAATATCACTTAACAGACTTCTTGGACAGATGGCCGACGAAGGATGCGAATATGCCTTTATGGAGGTAAGTTCACATGCACTTGCACAGGAACGCATAAGCGGACTTAACTTCACCGGCGCCATATTCACAAACCTCACACGCGACCACATGGATTTCCATCAGACAATGGATAATTATCTGAAAGCAAAGAAAAGTTTCTTCGACAATCTGCCGCGCGATGCCTTTGCAATAACAAACTTAGATGACAAAAACGGCCCTGTAATAGTACAAAACACCAGAGCCGATATAAAAAAATATTCCACACGCACACTAAGCGATTATAAAGGACGAATAGTGGAGACACATCTCGACGGAATGTTGCTCGAATTTAACGGTCGTGAATTTGCGACACTGCTCACCGGACGCTTCAATGTCAGCAATCTGCTTGCAATATTCGGCGCGGCAACAGAATTGGGAAAAGAGCCCGAAGAGGTGCTGCGTGTACTAAGCACGTTGAAGCCTGTGTCCGGACGCTTCGAGGCACTGCACTCCCCCGAGGGCTTTTCGGCAATAGTAGACTATGCACACACCCCCGATGCTATTAAAAACGTACTCGGAACAGTCAACGACGTATTGCACGGACGAGGCAATATAATAACAGTGATAGGTGCCGGCGGCAACCGCGACAAAGGCAAACGACCACTCATGGCACAAGAAGCCGTCAAAGGCAGCAACAAAGTGATAATAACATCCGACAATCCGCGCTTTGAAGAGCCGCAAGAAATCATCAACGATATGTTGGCCGGCCTCACACCCGAACAGAAAAAAAACGTGCTCAGCATAGCCGATCGCAAAGAGGCCATAAAAACAGCATGCGCATTGGCACAAAAGGGCGATGTGGTTGTGGTTGCAGGCAAAGGACACGAAAATTATCAAGAGATTAAGGGTGTTAAGCATCACTTTGACGACAAAGAGGTTATACGAGAGATTTTCAACATATAATATTCTGAATTAAAATGCTGTACCATTTTTTTAACATACTGCAGGAATATAACATTCCGGGTGCACGCCTGTTAAGCTACACATCGTTCCGCGCCCTTACGGCAATTGTGCTTGCGCTTCTTATCTCCACGATATTCGGAGAATATTTCATACGCTATTTTCGCAAGCGCCAAATATCGGAAACCTTGCGTGACATTGACAAGACAAACCTCAAGGTGGGCGTGCCCACAATGGGCGGTCTCATCATAATAGTCTCTATTCTGATTCCCTGCCTGCTGGTGGGCAAGCTTAACAATGTGTATATGCTGTTGCTGCTGGTGACAACCGTGTCGATGGGAGCCACAGGCTTTGCCGATGACTACATAAAGACATTCAAAAAGAATAAAGAAGGTATACCCGGAAAATTAAAGATAGCTGCACAGGTTACACTCGGACTTATCATAGGCCTTACATTATATCTTAGTCCGCAGGCTGTAATGCGTGAGAATATCTCGATACAGAAACAAGGCGAACAAACAGAGGTTATTCACCGCCCCACCCCCGAGAAATTGAATCACACAACCATTCCATTCATAAAGAATCACAACTTCAACTACGGCAGCCTGTTTGAATTTATGGGTGAATATGCCGATGCTGCGGGATGGATATTTTTTGTAGTTGTAACAATATTCATCGTTACCGCAGTTTCAAACGGAGCAAACATAAATGACGGGATGGACGGGATGCTCGCCGGAAACGCCGCCATAATGGGTGTAACGCTGGCAGTGCTTGCCTATGTGTCGTCGCACGTCGGGTGGGCCGAATACCTTAACATAATGTATCTGCCCGGAAGCGAAGAGATTGTGATATTTTCATTTGCATTTATCGGCGCTCTGATTGGTTTTCTTTGGTACAATTCATTTCCTGCACAGGTGTTCATGGGCGACACAGGAAGCCTCACAATAGGTGGAATAATAGCAGTGGTAGCCATACTTCTGCACAAGGAGATACTTCTGTTGCTGATATGTGGTATTTTTGTTGTTGAAAACATGTCGGTGATAATGCAAACAGCCTACTTTAAAAAGGGTAAAAAGAGAGGTATACGACAACGTATCTTCCGCTGCGCTCCGCTGCATCATCACTATACCATAACCGACGACCGTTTGGACAAAACAAGCAAATATCTTCTTAAAGGGCCCAAGCACCCCATGCACGAAGCAAAAGTAACCGTTCGCTTTTGGATTGTCACAATTGTGATGGCGGTTATAACATTAATGACACTCAAAATCAGATAATTATTATAATGGAGAAGAGAATTGTAATATTGGGTGGCGGCGAAAGTGGCGTAGGAGCTGCAATCCTCGCAAACAAGCTGGGGTTCGATACTTTTTTATCGGACTTCGGCAAAATTTCCGACAAGTACAAACAGATGCTTGATGCACACAGCATCCATTGGGAAGAGACACAACACACCGAAAGCCTGATTCTAAATGCACAAGAAATTATAAAAAGCCCCGGCATACCAAACGATGCACCTATGATAGAGAAAGCACGTGAGGCAGGAATCCCCATAATATCGGAGATAGAATTTGCCGGACGCTACACAAAGGCAAAAATGGTGTGCATAACAGGAAGCAACGGCAAAACCACCACCACCTCACTGATATACCACATATTCCGCGAAGCAGGACTCAATGTGGGGCTTGCCGGCAACATCGGAAGCAGCCTTGCCCTTCAGGTTGCCGAGGGAGACAAAGACTACTACATAGTAGAACTAAGCAGTTTCCAATTAGATAACATGTATGAGTTCCATGCCAATGTAGCAGTGCTTCTCAATATCACCCCCGACCACCTCGACCGCTACGACCACAAGATGCAAAATTATGTAGATGCAAAATTGCGCATCCTGCAAAATCAAAAACCCGAAGATGCCTTTGTCTATTGGAAAGAGGACCCCATAATACAAAAAGAGCTGCCAAAATATAATCACGGAAAGCTCTACCCCTTTGCCGAAAAAAAATCCACCGGACTTGCGGCATATACCGAAGAGCACAGCATAATATTCACCGAGCCAACCCCGTTTAATATGGAGCTCGAAGAGCTGTCGCTCACCGGCAAACACAACCTCTACAATTCAATGGCCGCCGGAATATCGGCAAACGTTGCCGGAATACGCAAAGAGACCATACGCGAAGCCCTAAGCAGCTTTAAAGGCGTGGAACATCGTCTCGAAAAAGTTGCCGTTATAGACGGAGTGGAGTATATAAACGACTCAAAGGCAACAAATGTGAACAGCTGTTGGTATGCGCTGCAAAGCATGAAGACAAAAACCGTACTCATACTCGGAGGCAAAGATAAAGGCAACGATTACACCGAGATTGCCAATCTTGTACGCGAAAAATGCAGCGCACTTATATTCATGGGTGCCGACAACAGCAAATTACACACATTCTTTGACAGTTTCGGGCTGCCTACGGCAGATGCAAAGTCGGCAAAAGAGTGTGTGCAAGCGGCAAAAAAGATGGCAAAGGAGGGCGAGACAGTGCTTTTGAGCCCATGCTGCGCAAGTTTCGACCTATTTAAAAGCTACGAAGACCGCGGCCGACAATTCAAAGAGGCCGTATTAGAACTAAAAACCATATAAAACAATGGGAAAAGGAATAACAGGACGGTTGTTTAAGGGCGACAGAGTAATCTGGTGCGTATTCTTCATACTGTGCGTGCTGTCGCTCATAGAGGTATTCAGTGCCAGCAGCCGACAAACATACAACACCAGCTATTGGGCGCCAATCACCAAGCATGCAATATTTGTCATTGCAGGGGTGGGTGTTGCATGGTTTATGCATAATATGAAAGCCGAATGGATAAAAGGCTTTACAAAATTCACATATATCCTTGGCGTTCTGATGCTTATATATGCTCTTACCCCGGGAGGAGTAACACGCAACGGCAGCACCCGTTGGATATATATAGGATTCGAGTTTCAACACTTCGAGGTTGTAAAATTGGGTATAGTGATGATTATATCCTACATACTCACAAAGGCACAATGCGAAAAAGGCACACGTCTCTCGTGGGAAAGCGCCCTTTCACTTATAAACCTACGCCCTAAAAGCGAGAAAAAAGGCGACTTCACGATGCTTGCCATACTTGTTGCAGTGGCAATTCCAAGCATATTCATATTCACAGAAAACCTATCCACCATACTCATATTGGGTACAGTAACACTTGCCATGATGTTTATAGGCTGCGTAAATTTCAAGCATCTGTTTATGCTTGTGGGAGGATTTGTGCTCATAGGAGGGTTAGGAGTGATAACGCTGCTGTCATTGCCCGAGAACCTTGCCGACAAAGGCAGCTTCGGCAGCAAAGTCATCACATGGAAACACCGCCTTGTCGGCGATAAACTACCATCCGACCCCAAGGATGTGAAAATATCGGGAAAGGAGCAACGCATATACTCAAAAATAGCAATTGCCGAAGGTGGTCTTGTAGGCAAAGGACCTGGAAATTCGGTGCGCCGCGATTATATACCTCATGCTTACAGCGATTTTATCTTTGCCATAATACTCGAGGAATTGGGAATAGCCGGCGGAGTGCTCACGATAATCCTGTATCTGACACTGCTTTACAGGTGCGGCATAATAGCCAAAAACTGCGACGACCCCTATGCGGCATTTTTAGCAATAGGAATAGGAATACTGATTACAATACAAGCACTTATGCACATGTTCATAACAGTAGGCGACTTTATCACAGGACAGCCACTGCCACTCGTAAGTCAGGGAGGAACATCATTCTTGGTAAACTGCATGTATATAGGAATTGTGTTGAGCATAAGCAGATACGCCAACAAAGTTGCACAAAAGGAGAGTATTGCACAAAAATCAGCAGTTTAATCATAAAAGCATTTTGAAACAGATTAAAAGCCACCGTTAAACCGTTATATATTTAACAACAAGGGCATAAATTTAAACAGCTTCTAAGACGATAAATATATAAGCAACTTCAAAAAACAGAAACATTATGGAGAAGAAAAGCTACAGAATAATAATAAGCGGAGGAGGCACAGGAGGACATATTTTCCCGGCCCTCTCGATTGCCGATGCCATACGCAGCAAGCAACCCGATGCGCAAATCCTATTCGTAGGAGCCGATAACCGCATGGAGATGCAACGTGTGCCCGAAGCAGGATACCGCATACTCGGCCTGCCCATAGCCGGATTCGACCGCAAACATCTGTGGCGAAATCTCAAAGTACTATGGCTTATAATGAAAAGTCAACGCATGGCTAAGAAGATAATAAAAGACTTCAAGCCACAAGTGGCTGTGGGAGTGGGCGGCTATGCAAGCGGCCCCACACTCAAGATGGCCGCAAAAATGAACATTCCCACGCTTATTCAAGAACAAAATTCGTATGCAGGCGTTACAAACAAAATCCTCTCGCGAAAAGCCAAGATAATATGCGTTGCATACGATGGAATGGAGCGTTTTTTCCCCTATGAGAAGATAAAAATCACCGGCAACCCCGTGCGCAGCAGCCTGCTTGCAATGCAAAACAACCGCGACGACGCCATGAAAGCCATGAAGCTCGACTCGTCAAAGCGCTGCGTGCTTATAGTGGGTGGCAGCCTTGGTGCACGCAGCATGAATGAGAGTGTGCTTGCAAACCTCAATCTTATAGAAGCCAACCCCGATATTCAGTTTGTGTGGCAAACAGGAAAATACTATTTTGAAGAGATGAAAAACAGAATAGAAAAGTCAGGCAAGCCACAAAATATCATAATTACCGACTTTGTATCGGACATGGCAAATGCACTCAATGCAGCCGACCTTGTTGTGTCGCGCGCCGGCGCAGGCTCCATTTCGGAATTTGCACTCCTTGGCAAACCTGTTATCTTGGTACCTTCGCCAAACGTATCCGAAGACCATCAGACAAAAAATGCAATGGCATTGGTGAACAAAGGAGCCGCCATACATATTCCGGACATAAAGGCCAAAGAAGAGCTTCTGCCCACAACCATAGCCATTGTCAACGACGACAACAAACTTAAAACCCTTAGCGAGAATATAAGAGACCTCGCAAAACCAAACGCCGCACAGGTGATAGCAGAAGAGGTTCTTATACTTGCAGATGCATATATAGAAAAAGAGATACGACGCAAGAACGAAAATATAAAATGATACAACTTAAGAATATACAGGCCATATACTTTTTAGGAGCAGGCGGAATAGGCATGAGTGCTCTTGTAAGATACTTCCTGAGCGAAGGTAAATTCGTTGCAGGGTACGACCGCACACCAAGTGAGCTCACAGCACACCTTACCCAAGAGGGCGCACATCTGCACTACGAGGAGAGCGTCGATGCCATTCCCCAAGAGTGCCGTAACAAAGAGACGACTTTGGTTATATACACCCCGGCCATCCCCAAAGGACACAAAGAGTGGGAATACTTCAAAGAGGCCGGCTTTATAATAAAAAAACGCGCCGAAGTGTTAGGAATAATAACACGCGACAAACGCGGTGTGTGTGCTGCCGGAACACATGGAAAAACCACCACATCAACGATGACCGCTCATCTGTTGCACCAAAGTCATGTAGATTGCGCAGCATTTCTGGGTGGAATATCCAAAAACTACAAAAGCAATCTTGTGTTAAGCGAAAAAAGCGACCTTGTAGTGATTGAGGCCGACGAATATGACCGCTCATTTCTGCATCTGACACCCTACATTGCCACCATAACCAGCGCCGACCCCGACCACTTGGACATCTACGGCAACAAAGAAAATTATCTTGAAGCCTTTGCTCAGTTCACCGAAAAGATACGCAACGACGGATATCTGATTGTTCACGAGGGCTTGGAGGTAACACCCCGCACCGCACCCGGAGTAAAATGCTACACATACGGACGCACGAACGGCGATTTTCATGCACGCAACATACGCATAGGGGGAGGCACCATAATCTTTGATTATGTATCACCCTGGGATACTATTGGCGATATTGAATTGGGTGTTCCCGTGAGCATAAACATAGAGAACGGCATTGCAGCAATGGCAATGGCACAGATTTGCGGTGCAACAGCCGAAGAGCTGCGCAATGGCATGAAATCCTTTGCCGGCGCCGACCGCCGCTTCGACTTTCACATAAAAGAGGACGACACAGTGCTGCTGAGTGATTATGCACATCATCCCGACGAGATAAAGGCTTGCGCCCTGTCAATGCGCGAGCTGTACCCCGACAAAAAGCTGAGTGTAATATTTCAACCGCACCTTTACAGCCGCACAAACGACTTCTACCCTCAGTTTGCACAAAGCCTGTCACTATTTGACGAGGTAATACTCGTTGAAATATATCCGGCACGCGAACAACCAATACCGGGAGTGAGCTCACAGCTGATATACGACCTTATAGCCCCCACCGTAAGCAAAAGAATGTGTGCCCGCACAGAAGTACTGACAGTTGTCGAAGAGCTGAAAGAGACGTTTGAAGTTCTGGTATCATTAGGAGCAGGCGATATTGAGAATGACGTACCTGCCATGGCAAGTATTTTAAAAAACAGAAGATGTTTAAAAAGATAATATTAACAACAGTATCGGTGCTGTTGGGCGGATATATGATATTCGTCCTAACCTATCTTGCCATTCGTCCTAACACCGAAGAGTGCAAAGGAACAAACATTGAGATAACAGGAGACGACTATGGAGTGCTCACAAACAAGGATATAGAAGAGATGCTATCCCACAAAAACCTTGCTCCCACAGGTCGACTGATGACAGAAATTGATTGCTCAATGATAGAAAATGCCATAAACGAATACTCTTTAATAGATGAATGTCAATGTTACAAGACACACAAAAATCTTATAGGTATACGCATAAACTGCAAAAAACCCATAATGCAAGTATTCGACAAACACGAAAAAATGTTCTACATAGACCATGAAGGTAACATCATAGAGGGGGTCAGCTGCGCCATCTATCTTCCTGTGGCAAGCGGATTCATAGACCGAAGCATGGCCGGAAAAGAACTTCTCGAAATAGCCACCTTTCTGCAAGAAAATCGCTTTTGGAACGAGCAGATTGAGCAGATATATTTCACCCCAAAGGGCGAAGCTGTGCTCATTCCCCGTGTAGGGAATCATACAATAGAAATAGGCAAAGCCGAGAATATTGACGAGAAGCTCCACAAGCTAAAAGAGTTCTACACAAAGGGGCTCAATAAAATAGGATGGAACAAATACAACAAATTAAATATAGAATTTGACGGACAGATAATAGGAACCAAAAGATAACAGCATATTATGGCAATTAACAATTACATAACAGCAATAGAGATAGGCTCATCAAGAATCTCAGGCGCAGTGGGCATACAAACCTATTCGGGCATAAGAATTTTGGCCTATGCCGGCGAACCTGTGGGTGGTTTTATATCAAAAGGCGTTGTACGCAACATTGATGAAACCAGCAAAAGCCTGACAAGCCTCGTAAACCGCCTCGACGACCAACTGAAAGATGCAACAATACAAAGCGCCTACGTAGCATTCGGAGGTTTGTCTATGCACTCCATTCATTCAACCGTTATACGTAACTTCAACACATACACCAAGATAACAGAAGAGACCATAAAAGAGATGGCATTAGAGAACGAAGCCCTCTCCATCGTCCCCGACGGTTATTGCAAAATAGATGTTATTCCCCTGGAATGTCATCTGAATGGCGAAACAACCACAACCCCCATAGGTACCACTACACTCCGCATAGAACGCAACTATCTGAACATAGTGCTGCGCGAACAATACATGAAACAGATGCTCGAAGCATTTGAAATGGCACAAATTGGCATTATTGAGGGAGTGAGCACAGCAAAAGTAGGCGCTCCTCTGCTGTTTGAAGATGATGAAACCACAAGCGGAACCGCACTGATAGACATAGGAGGCGGAACCACCACAGTTACCATTTTCAGCAACAATTTGATGAAGAAACTTGCAATAATACCATTAGGAAGCGCAAATATAACAAAAGACCTTTGCAGCAGCGGCAAAGTTTCTGTTGTTGAGGCCGAACAAATGAAAATATTCAAAGGCTACCGCTCGCAAGAAAACAACACTGCACCCATCACCACCGAAGAGACCGACCGAATCATATCGGCACGCATGCTCGAAATTCTGCACAATGCAAAACACCAAATAGAGACCTCGGGAGTGGAGGTTGGCAAAGTGATATTGACCGGTGGAGGAAGCAAACTGAAGAATATAGAACTACTCACCGAAAAGGTATTATCCAACTACAAAGTACGCTTGGCAAAGGGTGATAATTGGAACATAGAGGTTGCCGATAATCTGGAGCTAAGCGCCGACGCCATCACCCCGGCACTATTGGGACTTTTACTCAACGGCAAAGAAAACTGTTGCAAAGAGGAGATAACAGCACCTAACGAAGCAACTCCACAAACCGACCTCTTCATCAAAGAGATGCCCACTGAAATATACGAAAAAGAGAACGAAGAGAAACTCGAAGAGAGAGCCAAAGAGAAACCCGAAGAGAAAAAAAGAGAAGAAAAGAAAAAGAAACCCAGCAAAACCAACATATTCTTCAAAAACCTCTTTGGTGCAGTAGAAGACTTTGTAGACAATGTGACCGCCGAAGAAGATGGAGATAACAAGCCTAAAAATGACGAATCACTTTAAAAAACGGTCACTGTTCCTATTAATATAAAGATGCCATTATGAACGAAGAAGAGAAAAAAGTATTACCATTTGCCATACCCACCGACGCCCCACGCATAATAAAAATCATAGGCGTAGGCGGTGGCGGAAGCAACGCTGTCGAAAATATGTATAAAGAGGGCGTACACAATGTATCGTTCGCTATATGCAACACCGACATTCAAGCGCTTGCAAAATCCCATATCCCTGTGAGAGTGCAATTGGGTGAAAAAACAACAGAAGGATTGGGTGCAGGCAATGACCCCGCAGTGGCACGCGCCGCCGCAATCGAAAGCAAAGAACAGATAGAAGCACTCTTTGACGACGGTACCAAGATGGTGTTTGTGACAGCAGGCATGGGAGGCGGCACAGGCACCGGCGCAGCCCCCATAGTGGCAGAAATAGCAAAAGCACGCGGAATGTTAACCGTGGGAATAATCACTATTCCGTTCCGCTTTGAATTAGGCGGAAAAATAAGACAGGCGCTCAAAGGTGTCACCGAAATAGCACGCCACGTGGATGCACTGCTTGTGATAAACAATCAGCGCCTTTTAGACATATACCCCGAACTTACACTTAAAGAGGGTTTCAAGAAAGTGGACGAGGTGCTTACCACAGCAACCAAAAGCATAGCAGAGATAATAACAGCACGCGGAACCATTAACCTCGACTTTCGCGATGTTAAAAAAGTGCTCAAAGACGGCGGTGTTGCCATCATGAGCTATGGAATAGACTCGGGAGAACAGCGCGTTGCAAAAGCATTCCGCAAAGCACTGCACTCTCCGCTGCTCAACGACAATGACATTTACAAATCAAAAAAAATACTCTTCAACATATACGAAAACCCCAATTCTCCAATGAAAGTTGCCGAGATGGACGAAGTTGAGGCCTTCATGAAAAAATTCACAGATGAGAATATAGAAGTAATCTGGGGTGTCAGTGAAGATTATGCTCTGACCGACGGCAATGTCAAAGTGACAGTTCTTGCAACAGGCTTCGGCATGAAGAATATTCCCGAGATGAAGCCCGTTATCAAAGAGGAGGAAGAGATAAAAGAAAAACTGACACGCGAAGAGGAGGCCAAGCGTCAAGCCGAAGAGGAGCAGATAAAAAAGATGACAGATGCATTCTATGAACAAGATTTCAGAATATACATCTACACCGGTGACGAAATTAACGATGAAGAGTTTATTGCCGCAATAGACAATTCCCCCACATTCAACCGAAGCTCACACGACCTTCAACAATTTAAGGCCAAAGCCAATGCAATGGCCTCAGCCGAGAAACAATTCGACAACGATTAATATATGAATACCATAAAACAAAAAAACCATGAACCTATTCGACACAATAAGCAATGACATTAAAGAGGCAATGAAGGCACAGGACAAAGTAGCCCTTGCAACATTACGCAACATCAAAAAGGTGATGCTCGAAGCAAAAACAGCACCCGGAGCAGGTGATACCCTCAGCGACGAGGCAGCCCTTAAAATAATACAAAAGCTGGTGAAACAAGGCAAAGAGTCGGCCGAGCTTTATCAAAGCCAAAATCGTACCGACCTTGCACAAGAGGAGCTGTCACAAGTTGCAGTGATGGAGAAATATCTTCCCAAACAGATGAGTGCCGATGAACTGCAAGCAGCCCTCAAAGAGATTATAAGCGAGGTAGGTGCAACCTCGCCCCGAGAGATGGGCAAGGTGATGGGAGAGGCCACCAAACGTCTGGCCGGCAGAGCCGACAGCAAGGCGATATCAAACATCGTGAAAGAGTTGCTCGCATAAATCAAAAGTTCAATCAAAAAGCTCATGCAACACCTCGGCCGACTGCAACCGAGGGAAGTCAGGAATATGCACACGATAATAATTCTCAAGGAGCGCGAGGTAGCCGCCTCGCGCCTTTCTGTTCAATGCCAAAGTGTGTGCAGAATCAAAATCCACCTTAAGCAGTTCCATGAAGTTCAAACTATCTTCGGGCGAGAGAAAAAGCCCATGCATGGGTTGCTCATCGACAAGACATCCTGCCGATAAATCAAAATAACATCCGGTTGAATAATTCTCCATATTGGGACATATACCCACGAAGCGTGTCAGCCGAGCCATAAAGACAATGTGAAAATCGGCATAACCGTCATCGGCCGCATCCAACCAGGCAAGAGCATGTTCAATAAAAGCAAACAAGGCATCATTCTCTCCCTCTTCGCGCAACACGTGAGACAGAAATTCAGCAAGATACAGAGCAATGGCAGTCTTATATACATCTGAGATAACAGAAGAGTACACAGCATGATACTGCACATTGCTCAAACGCGCAAGCGCCCTCCCCTGACGGTGAGGAGCGGTAAAAGCAAGCATCGACAAAGGCCTGAATAAAACACTGCTCACCTTTGAACGCCTGCTTCGCGAAACAGGCACAAGAAAAGAGATACGTCCGTGCCCACGCGTATACATGTCGGCAATCATCAAATTATCACTGTATTTTATGGTGCGTAGCACCAATCCTATGAACTTTTCGGTCATAAAATCAGAAATAGAATCAACAAACGAACAAAACTACAAAAAAAATTGGTAAAATCCTTGTCTATTTAAAAAAAACGTTTTACCTTTGCACCGCTTTAATACTCCAAAGGAGTTTTCGTCAATGTTGCCTTAATCGGCAAATCAAAGCGATGGCCCATTCGTCTATCGGCTAGGACGCAAGATTTTCATTCTTGAAAGAGGGGTTCGATTCCCCTATGGGCTACAAGTAAAAACGATAAAAAAAGAATATAAAGAGATGGCAAATCACAAATCATCACTTAAGAGAATCCGTCAGACAGAGAAAAGAAATCTGCTCAACCGTTACTACGGCAAAAATATGCGTTCTGCAGTACGCAGTCTGCGCTCAATGACAGACAAGACTGCTGCCCTTGCAAAGTACCCCGAGGTACAGAAGATGCTCGACAGAATGGCAAAGCGTGGTCTTATCCACAAAAACAAAGCCGCAAACCTCAAGTCAGGTCTTTGCGCAAGCATTGCAAAATTAGCTTAATATTAAAAACAAATATATTTACCTAAGCAAGGCCGGATTTTCATCCGGCCTTTTGCATTTTGAGACATCTCTTCCATCAAAGTGCAACCGGAGTCACAGGCAGAACAGACAACAACATACAAGCAGCATCTTTTCCCCCAAGCACTTGCAAAATACACCTTTTTTTTATATCTTTGTTCGGTTTTTTGCACCCTTTCCCTTTAAGGGAAAAGATGCACATTCAGAAGTTCACACAGAAGAAAATATATGAGCGAAGATATCAAAAAAAACACAGCCGCAGAATATTCTGCCGACAGCATACAAGTGCTCGAAGGCCTTGAAGCCGTGCGCAAACGTCCCGCCATGTATATTGGCGACATAAGCGAGAAAGGACTACACCACCTTGTATACGAAGTGGTAGACAACGCCATAGACGAAGCAATGGCCGGTTACTGCACACACATCGAAGTAACAATAAATCCCGGCAATTCAATAACCGTACAAGATAACGGACGAGGAATACCCGTCGACATGCACGAGAAAGAGGGTCGTTCGGCATTAGAAGTTGTAATGACAGTGCTGCATGCCGGAGGCAAATTCAACAAAGACTCATACAAAGTATCAGGAGGATTGCACGGCGTGGGCGTATCCTGCGTAAACGCACTATCTAAGCACATGAAAACCGAAGTATTCCGCGACGGCAAGCACTACGAACAGGAATACAGTTGCGGCAAGCCTCTGGGCGATGTACGCTGCATCGGCGAAGCAGACATACGCGGAACAAAGCAGACATTCCAACCCGACGACACCATATTCACCGTATCGGAATACCAATACGACATACTTGCCACACGCCTGCGCGAGCTTGCCTACCTTAACGCCGGCATCACGATAACACTGACCGACAAACGCGAGACAGACGAAGAGGGCATACATCGCAACAATATATTCCACTCAAGCGAAGGCCTCAAAGAATTTGTACGATACATCGACTCATCGCGTACCCCCCTGATAGGCGACGTTATATACCTAAACACCGAAAAACAAGGAATACCCATTGAAGCCGCCATCATATACAACAACGGATATAGCGAAAATGTACATTCATACGTAAACAACATAAACACAATAGAGGGTGGCACACACTTGGCAGGCTTCCGCCGCGCCCTTACCCGCACCCTTAAAAAATATGCCGACGACACAAAAGCACTCGAAAAAGCCAAAGTGGAGATTTCGGGAGAAGACTTCCGCGAAGGACTGACAGCCGTAGTGTCGGTAAAAGTAGCCGAGCCCCAATTTGAAGGACAGACAAAGACCAAGTTAGGCAACAGCGAAGTTACAGGCGCAGTAGACCAAGCAGTGGGCGAAGCACTCACCTACTACCTCGAAGAGCACCCCAAAGAGGCCAAAATGATTGTCGACAAAGTAATACTCGCAGCCACAGCACGCATAGCAGCACGCAAAGCACGCGAAAGCGTGCAACGCAAAAGCCCTATGAACGGCAGCGGAATGCCCGGCAAACTAGCAGACTGCGCCGACAAAGACCCGGCAAATTGCGAACTGTTCCTTGTAGAGGGAGACTCTGCCGGCGGCTCTGCAAAGCAAGGGCGCAAAAACAGATTCCAGGCAATCCTGCCACTACGCGGTAAAATTCTGAATGTAGAAAAAGTTATGTGGCACAAAGCCTTCGAGAGCGACGAAGTAAACAACATAATACAAGCATTAGGCGTAAGATTCGGTCTCGACCCCGAAGACAGCAAAAAAGCAAACATAGAGAAACTACGCTACCACAAAATAATAATGATGGCCGATGCCGACGTAGACGGTGCACACATCGGCACACTGATAATGACACTGTTCTTCCGATTCATGCCCGAAATAATAGAAGGCGGATACCTATATATGGCCATGCCCCCACTCTACCTATGCTCAAAAGGCAAAGTAAAGAGATACTGCTACGACGATCAAGAGAAGGACGCCTTTATAAAAGAATTCGGCGGAAACGAAAAAGAGATCAACATACAGCGATACAAAGGTCTTGGAGAGATGAACCCCGAGCAGCTATGGGAAACCACCATGAACCCCGAGACACGCACGCTGAAGCAGGTCACAGTGCGCGACGCACAAGAAGCCGACTACATATTCTCGATGCTCATGGGCGACGATGTAGGGCCGCGACGTGAATTCATCGAACAAAACGCCACATTTGCCGATATAGACGCATAATCCTATTCACAACATAAAAAAAGACACAACTGCGGGGCGCACCATGAACAGTGCGCCCCGCACACTATCTGCACCGCTACAAACAAAATAGAAGGATAATAAGAGCAAATTCTAAGAAAAAACAGAGTGTCAAAATAAAAAAAGCACCCCAATCATTTGTTTTTTCCCGATTTATAACTAAATTTATAGCCGAGACTAACATTTACCATTATCAACCCATCAACCAAACGCCTATGAAAGTATGGATTTTAATTGTAAGTGTACTTGTCCTGGCATTTATGTATAAAGTATACAAAGCCATGGTAAAAATCCGTCGAAAAGGAAGCGCCAACTATCACATCCCGGTAATGAGGACAAGGAAGAAAAGGACAAAATTCTTCAGACGGTTCAAGTATCTTGAGGGGCTGGGTGATTAACCTGCCCCTCCTTTTTTTTATTACTTCACGCGCAACACATACCCCACCCCTCGCACACTGATAATCTTCACACAGTCGTCGAGTTCCAAGCGGTGACGCAAACGCGATATATATACGTTAAGACTGCGCAGATTAAAGTAGGTGTCATCACCCCACAGCTCACGCAGAATCCACGAAGCCTCCACCGTATGCCCCATTTTTCGACACAAGAGCAACAGCACCGCCGCCTCACGCGCTGCAAGCACACACTCAACACCATTAATGGCAAGAGTATTCTCACGAGCATCAAATATATATTTACCAATAGAATATACACACTCCTCGACAGCATGGCAAGACAAGCGGCCTGCCAAAGCCTTTACACGTACAATAAGCTCATCAAGCGCAAAGGGCTTACGCAAAAAATCATTACCCCCCACCCCGAAGCCGCGCACAACATCCTCGGTTGCCGAGCGTGCAGTAAGAAACAGCACCGGGACAACAAAACCCTTCTCACGCAGAGACTTTACCAACGAGAACCCATCCATCTTGGGCATCATCACATCAACAATCATCACATCATAATCATCGGCAAGTGCCATCGACATTCCCTGCTCGCCATCATGAGCAACATCGACACAAAAGCCCCGCCCCGACAGTGTATCGGCAAGAATCTCGGCAAGCATACGTTCATCCTCGATTAATAGCAATTTCACTTTCTCATCCATCATAAGGTAATTTTACTGTAAATTTTGTCCCCTCACCAATACGACTGCTCACATCTATGCTGCCACCATGCCGCAACACAGCCTGCTTTACGTAATAAAGCCCGAGACCATATCCTCTCACAGCCTGAACATCGCCGGTTGGAACACGATAGAACTTTTCAAATATATGCTTGCAATGTTCACGCGCAATGCCACAACCATTATCGGCAACAGAGACCGCAACGACCGTAGCATAGCACTGCACATTAATGCTGACAACAGGCCTCTTGTCACAATATTTAAAAGCATTATCTAACAGCGTTGCAATAATATTCTTAAAATGAAAAGCATCAACCTTCACACATAAATCCTCGGGACAGTCAACCGTAAGCGAAAAATCACCGGGAGTGGCAATACTAACCTCATGCACAACCTCGGCAATGAGTGGCGATAATGCCACGGTGACAGGAGCAAAAGCATCGTCGCTGCCATGAACAGAGACTTTCAATATACGTTCTACCATTGCAGAGAGACGCTCCAATTGCGTTTCCACAATCTCCAGATAGCGGCTGCGCCGCTCGACATCCGCATCAGCCGAAAAATTTCGCATAGCATCGGCAGCCGTAAGAGCCACCGAAATAGGCGTCTTAAGCTCATGCGTTATATTATGTGTAAAATCGCGCCGCATCTCATCAAGCTCCCTTACACGAAACATTGTCCGCACAAGATATGCAAGCACCAGAGCCAAAAGCAGCACAATTGCAAATGAAGAGAATAACAACCACCACACACGACCCAAGAAAATTCTATATGGAGCCTCCACAAACACACGCAACGAATATTCCGAATCGGCAACCGGTAACATCAGCACAATATGCCGTTCAAGTTGCGCAACTTCGCCACGCCCCATCATCACACGCGGATTATCGCCACCGCGTACAACCTCCACCGCATAAGGTTGCAACACATTATACTCAAGAAGAGTAGGCTCGAAATATAGAGAAAACGCATCCAAATCTATATTTATCCTTGTCACAGGTCTCAACCCGGGCACTTCGCCATAAAAAAAAGCCTGATACATGCTTTTGTAGGCTGCATACTCCACACGTTGCACAAAATCGGCAACAGCGCCCCTGTACAGTCTCCACACCCACACACATTGCAGAATGGAGATTGCCATAAGCGAAGCCACTACCATCAAGGATATTTTACGAAATGCCTTTTTCATAACAACTTACAAGCTGCTCAAATTTATATCACTGATTTTTTATAAATTTAAACAGTTTCTTATTCACAAAGCAAAAATAAGAATAAATAAAATAAGAGAAAACAGAGTTTGCATTAGTTCACATTACTTAATGCAGAGTTAAACAAAGCTATTGCGTTTTACTATATATTTGCCAACAGAGCGCTCACCATTTGTATAACCATAAATAAAATCAGAAAAATGAAAAAAGCAGTGAAGTATATTTATCTTGCGGTGGTACTTACTATGTCAATTACCGCCACAGCGCAAAAAAACGAAAAGACCCTTTACATCGTTGATGGCATTGTTTCATCAATAGAGAAAGTAGACAGCCTTCAAAAATCCGAAATAAAAAACATGACGGTTATGAAAGGATTCTCTCAGGCGGTAATAATAAAAACAAACAAGGCGCAAGAAAGAGAGGTAGCCGCTGTGGTTGAAGCAGAAAAAATATATTCAACCAACGACAGCACATTAAAAGGAACAATACGCATCATAAAAAGCGAAGATGGAAGACCGCTCGTCTTAGTGAAAAGAGACACCGGCAAATATGAAAAGGTAGATGACATTAAAAAAATAGAGTCCGCCGGCATAAAGTCGATGAGCGTAATAAAAAGCAGCAGCGATGCCAAAATTACATTCGGCGAATATGGCGATACATCTCACGGTGTTATTTTAATAGAGCTGAAATAGAATATATTCACAGCCTACCCATCCGCTATTATAACAAAAAGAACAAGAGATTTATTCTAAAATCAAAATATAGCGATTCAAGAAGCTGTTTATATTTACCTTCCTGGAATTTTATAGCTCTTTTTTAGAATGTATATTCATTTTTTAAGGTTGCATAGCTCCTCGCTATGCAACCGCTAAAAGGCAAAAAAAGAGGATAAACAGGCGAGTAAAACTGTTCATTATATAACATAATATCTGAAAGGAATTTAAACAGCTTCTAAGATTATTTCATGTGAAAAACGGTTACACTTATTCAAAATCCACAAAGTGAAAATTTATTTCCGATAAACCTCTTGTTCTTTTATTATAAAGCTTTTTGACGCATTTAATCATACTTTTGAATATTTTTTAGGAGAATTTAATTGGCAATATTCACAAAAATTCACAGAAACACAAAATTCATTTAACATTACTTTGTTATTTTAAAATTATTACGTACCTTTGCGGCTCCTTTTAAAAACCTATATATTAACACATTAATTTGTAGACTATGAAAGAGAGAATTTTATTATTCGCAATGCTAATTTTCTTTACAGTAGCCGTCAATGCACAAGATAGTGCAACAGACTCTGTGGCAGCCGGCCCTAAAGCCGCCAAGAAAGCGGCCGTTATAGCTGGTAAGAAAGAAGCAGGAGCTAAGGCTGCCAAGAAAGAAGCTGGCCCTAAAGCTGCTAAGAAAGAAGCTGGCCCTAAAGCTGCCAAGAAAGAAGCAGGCCCTAAAGCCGCCAAGAAAGAAGCAGGCCCTAAAGCCGCCAAGAAAGAAGCTGGCCCTAAAGCTGCCAAGAAAGAAGCAGGGGCTAAAGCCGCCAAGAAAGAAGCAGGAGCTAAAGCCGCCAAGAAAGAAGCAGGAGCTAAAGCTGCTAAGAAAGAAGCAGGAGCTAAAGCTGCAAAGAAAGAAGCAGGCCCTAAAGCCGCCAAGAAAGAAGCTGTGAAAGAGGCGGTGAAAGAAGCTGTAAAATAATCAGCCACCCCCTAATTCTTTTTGATTGAATCCCCAAACACGGGGATTTTTTTGTGAAAAATTATCTGCAAACTTCAAGACAGAGCGGACAAAAAAATAAAACCTCTCCAACTATTGCAGATGAGACCGTTCGCCTCTCATTCAAACCATTGCCGGTTATATATATGAACATTACGATGAGATATTGAATTACTTTGTAAACCGCTCGACCAATGCTTTCGCGGAAAGTTTCAATGCAAAGATTAAGGCGTTCAGAGCAATACTTAGAGGTGTGACTGATTTAAAGTTTTTCTTCTACAGATTGACTAAACTTTTTGCTTAGCCCCCGGACCAAATTTCTACTGAACCAGAATTTTACGTTGAGCCATTATATTTTACACAAATCCTCGTAAGTTATTGGATATCAATATTGATGCGTGGGTGAAATTTTAAATTCAACCTAACAAAAAAAGGAAGCTGATTTTCTCAACTTCCTTATCGTGTGGTGCCACCAGAACTCTATTTTCTTTATTTTATTTAATCACGAAAATTAAAAGAAATAAGAAACGTATTGAAATATATCACTTTGCAAATTTCTTTTAAAAAGCCAGTATTAAGCTGATTTTGACAATGTGGTGACAATGTGGTGACAAATCTCAGAATCTTTCCATATCTTTGTAGAGGTTTTATAAAGAAAAATACTATGGGCAACTATTTTCTGAGAAAAGGCACAAGTAAAGAGGCTACATTGTTCGTCTGAATAAGAAAGCGTGTTCCTAAAATTGACAAGAATGTCAACACCCGAATTGTCATAGACCGCAATGTGTGGGAGAGAGCAAATAAGGATGCTGCAAGCTTGGAGAAATTCTATCGAACCAAAGACGGGCAGACTATTTATCGTAAGATGTGTGCCATCGACCAGGCATTGGAAGAATTGTTGAGTCAGGGTAAATTTGAAGATACATACATAGACCGTGCGGTTGAGTCTATTGTCTTTGCCGAAATCAGAGAACAGCAACGCAAAGAGGAAGAAGAACGCAAGCAGAAGAAGCAAGCTGCAGAGGAAGCCCGTAAAAAAGATGTACGAACTTTCCTCAATGACTTCATTGCAGGAATCAGAGAGGGCTCCATCAAGCATAATGGCAATACCTACAGTGTGAACACCTGTAAAGTCTGGGAATCTTTCAGACTTATTCTTGAACGTTTCTATAAAAAACATCCATTTACTTGGGAGAGCATCGACCAACGATTGGTGGATAAGTTTCTTTTTATGATGGAGAAAGATGGCTATATGCCCAAGAGTATTAACAAATACCTTGTTTGTTTTCGTGCGATGGTTGGCTATGCCCATAAAGCCAGGCTGCACAACAATTCCGTAGCCGAAAAGTGTTTCTCAAAAATCCGTGTCGTGAATGTGATAAAGCAAAGGAAATCTATTTGAACGATGCTGAACTTCAAGCCTTGTATGAAATGCCATTAGAGGGATTGGATGCACAAGTGCGCGATGTGTTCTTAGTAGGTTGTTACACCTGCCAGAGATACAGTGACTATTCTGCACTTACAGCCAATAACTTTACCACTACAGCAAGAGGCAACAAGGTTGTTCGCTTGATACAAAAGAAAACCAGTACTCCGGTTGTTGTTCCCATTATGAACGATAACCTACTGCGCATTGCCGAGCGTTACGAGTTTAATATCCCTGAGATTTCTGATGTCATTCTCAACAGATATATAAAGGATATACTCAAACGACTATCCGAAGATGTTCCATCATTACAAAAAACAGAGATTACCAAACTCACCATGCGCGAACGAGAAATGGAAGAGCGCGGCGATGCGGAATTTATGCGTAACGAAGATGGCGATGTTATCAAATATCGCTATGACTTAGTTACATCTCACACAGCCCGCAGAAGTGGTATCACCAACCTTTATCTTACAGGGCTATTCGACACAGTGCAGATGATGTCAATCAGTGGACATAAAGACCAACGCACATTTTTCGACTATATCAAACTGTCGTCAGACGAGATTGCTGACAAGATTATGGAAAAACTTCGCCAGACTGAGAATGTCGGAAATGAGGGATTGTTCTAAAAAGCAGAGGAAAAACAAAATAAATCTTCTTATTTGCAGTTAAAGTGAAATAAAATCACTAATTTTGTTACAAACGAACAAAGTTATGGAAGATATAAACCGCATAAAAGTAGTTTTAGTTGAGAAAAAACGCACCAATAAATGGTTGGCTGAACAGTTGGGGGTAAACCCATCAACCGTTTCAAAATGGTGTACCAACTCATCGCAGCCCGACCTCAATAGTTTACTTAAAATCTCAGATTTGCTTGGGGTTGATATAAAAGAGTTAATCGTTAGAGAGTATAAACAATATCTAATGTCGCAAGGGGTATGATTATGGTTTAAATCAACATCACTGAATTGCAAATAGATATAGTTATTTCTAAGAAAGATTATGGAACAAAAAATACTAAGCTTGTTAAGAGCTAATCCTATAGGTCTTACGGCAAAAGTTATAGCCAGTACTCTCAACACAGACCGGTCGACGGTCAATCAATTGCTTTATGGCAAATTGAATAGATTGTGCTATGTAGATTCTTCTTATGTATGGCGTCTTATTAACCAAGAACCAGAGGAAAGATTAAATAACACTAATCAAGCAACAACTATATCAGCCGACCCTGAACTTAAGAAGATATGTCAATATTACCTTAATTGTATTGCTTTGGATGGCACGAATAAAGTCAGTGCCTTTAAGGATAGTCAATTCACACCTGACTATGTGGAGGTTGATTCTCTAAATCTTAATGCTCAAAACAGTGAAGAGGTGATAAACTTTATGACAAATACTGCTCGTATGAGTCGGAAAGTTATGTATTTAGGCTATCCATTATGTGTTTATACTATACATGGTCGGAATGGCGATTTTAAGAGATTGGCTCCTGTATTTCTTTTTCAAGTAACTTATGATGCAGGAAGTTGTTCTGTAACATCCATTCCAACAATTAATATGGAGATTATTAAGCAGTATTGTTCAAGAGATGAGAATGAACAATTGCATGAAATGATTAGACTGGAAGAGGAACTTGGATTGAATAATTCGGACTCTGAATTCGATATTTCAGACTTGGTTACTAGACTTTATTATATTAGGCGATGGAATTGGCAAGAAGAGATGGATCCCGAATCATTCAATCTCACTCCAATGTCAATGATTTCCAATGATGGTATATACAATAAGGCGGTACTAATACGCGCAGATGCTTCATTATATACCCAAGGTTTAGAACATGAATTGTTGGAATTATCCAAATTATCAAAGGAACAATATCGTCAAACAGCTTTGTACGATTGGGTTCACAATAATGAGAGACATGAGATAGAAGAGTCTAATGAGAGCATTCGGTTATTAGAAGTTTTGCCTTTAAATACAGAACAAAGTAACGCAATAGAGACTTCGTTATCACAAAATCTTACAGTTATAACAGGTCCTCCTGGCACAGGTAAATCTCAAGTAGTTACCAATCTTATAGTTAATTTAGCCTGGAAAGGGAAGAAAGCTATTTTCTCCAGCAAAAATAACAAAGCAGTAGATGTCGTAGAGAAGCGCGTTAATGGCTTAACTAATAGGCCTATAATGCTACGAATGGGCAACAATCAAGGAGCGGATGCTATTGTTACCTTTCTAACAGATGTGCTTACTCATGCTCCAGCGCAACGAACCGACAAGGATGAATACGAGGAAATAAAGAGTATATATGACAATTTACAATTGCGGATAGGACAATTAAATCAAGCTAAAAAAGATTTTGTCGCTACACGTAATGAACTAGACTTATTAGAACAAAATATCTGTCCTTTTAGAAAAAAATGGGCAAAATTTATTGTTTCCATCAATAAAGATGATGTTTTAGAATTAGAAAACGCTTTACAGCAGTCATCGTTGTTCTTTGATAAAACACAGAAATCTCAACAAAACGTTTTTGTTAAAATATTTTGGTGTTTTTTATCAAAATCAAGAATTGAAACCTATCGTACATCTATAGATAGATTAAATAAATGCCTTAATAAATACGGTTATACGGCTATTGATTGCTCTTTAAGTGATTCCAAAGAGGCTGTTTTCTCATCAACATTAAAAGTGTTGGAGGAAATGAAGGCGATAGTAAAATACAACGAATTACTATCTAAATTGGGGAGGCTTGAGCCATTAGAAGAGATTGACAAGCAGTTGTTGGAAGTAAAAAGAGAACAATCCGAAATGGCTCATCAACTATGGAGTCAATGGGTAAAAGTCTTTGGATTGAATATCCCACATACGCTTCGTAGTTTAGTATCTCAATATATTGCAACAATAAGGTTATCTGATGGAGATAGTAATCCTGCAAATGGAGATATGGGGTTAAAAAATATCCAAAACAAGCTGAGGGAAATTTTGCCCATTTGTGCAGTAACTTCATTGTCTGTTAAAAGCAGGATTCCATTAATAGCAGGTATGTATGACATGCTTATTATAGACGAAGCCAGCCAATGTGATATACCTTCAATTTTACCCCTATTGTATAGGTGTAAGTCTTCTGTCATAATAGGAGATCCAAAGCAACTTAGCCATATTACAGGGTTGTCAAACCAACAAGATAGAAATTTGTTAACGAGGCATGAAGTAAATGCAAAATGGTCATACAATGCGATCTCATTGTATGATTATGCCTCATCAATATGCCATCCTATAAATATTATCCAATTAAAAGATCATCATAGATGCCATGGAGAAATTATTGAATTTTCTAATAAAGAGTTCTACCAAGGGACCCTTAGGGTGGCGACTAATTATAATCGTCTCAGAAAAGAGAATCAGTTAGGTGTTAGATGGATTGATATAAAAGGAAACACTTGTCGCCCGCATTCTGGAAGTGCATATAATGAAAAAGAAGTTAATTGTATAATTGAGCAACTAAAGCACTTGGTCGCAAATAATTATAGGGGATCTATAGGATTTGTAACTCCGTTTAAAGCCCAATCGGAAAGAATTAATCGCACATTAGAGAATGAGACTGATTTGTATAATAGTCTGCTCTCTAATAATCATTTTTTAGCGGACACTGTTCATAAATTCCAGGGTGACGAAAGAGATTTGATTATATTTTCAACAGTAATCTCGTCTGGGGTATTGCCTGGTGCAATAAGTTTCTTAAAAAATACGGGAAATTTATTTAACGTTGCAATAACAAGGGCCAAATCAACATTGATTATTGTTGGTGATGAGGAATCTTGCTTGCATTCTGGAGTATCGTATTTGGAGCATTTCGTGGCGTATGTAAGAAAAAGTGAGAAAAACACTTTTACCTCTATTGATCCTACAAAGGATTATGGTTTGGAATATCCTACTCTTGATAGTAGATTTTCAGTTTCTGAATGGGAGAAAATATTATACACGGCTCTTTATAAATCTGGAATCAAGACACATCCTCAATATTCTATAGATAAATATTATCTTGATTTAGCTTTATTCTATAATGGGAAGTGCTTAGATATTGAAGTGGATGGAGAACGTTATCACCGTAGTTGGAATGGCGAACTATGTTATAGGGACCAACTAAGAAACCAAAGAATGTTTGAATTGGGGTGGGATGTGAAGCGTTTTTGGGTCTATGAAATACGTGATAATCTCCCATGGTGTATTGAACAAATAAAAGCATGGATAAATAAAGTTTGATAAAATTACTTGCCGACACATTAGAGAGTAAGAATGCGTTTACCAACTAAAAAAAATATACAATGACCATACAAGAAATACAAAGCCGTAAAGAAGACCAAACATTTGATTGCAAGAGCATTCAAATAGATCCCAAAGCATTGGCAATCCCAATCGTTGCATTTGCCAATGCAGATGGTGGTGTGGTTGCTATTGGCGTATCTGACAAATCACGAACGATTGAAGGCGTAGACCAAGATACCCAAAAGTTGAATGATTTATTACGCGTTCCGTTTGATTTTTGTAACCCTTCAATTTCTGTTACATGCACTTATGTGCCTTGTACGGATAAGGATGGTAATGAAAATCGCATTTTATTGATGCATATTCCTGCCAGCTCTAGTCTTCATACCAATCAGGCAGATGAAGCTTTCATGCGAGTTGGCGACAAGAGTCGTAAACTGACATTCGATGAGCGAGTGCAATTGATGTATGATAAAGGTGAACGCTCTTTTGAAGATACTTCTGTTTATGGAGCAACTGTTAACGACCTAAATATGGATGCTGTGGCTAAGTATATGAATTTGCTTGGATACAGTAAATCTTCAAAGGAGTATCTGAAAGAGAACAACCATTTCGTAACCACCGACAAGAATGGAGAAGAAGTTGTTAGTATCGCTTGTATGTTGTTGTTCGGAAAGAAACCTCAAAGCTATCTACCTCGCGCTCGTACACGCTTCATACGCTTTAATGGAGTTGAAGAGAAAGTTGGTGCTGAAATGAATGTAATCAAGGATGTTGTCTTTGAAGGCACAATCCTGGAGCAGGTGGAGAAGACTGTTGAGTATCTGGAAACACAAGTTGCCGAACATACTTATTTGGAGCAATCGGGTAAGTTTATAACACGCAGAGACTATCCCAAATTTGTTATCCAAGAGATGGTTGTGAATGCATGTTGCCATAGAGCCTATAATATAAAGGGTACTGAGATTCAAATTAAAATGTTCGATGATCGTATCGTATTTGAAAGTCCTGGAAAGTTACCTGGAATGGTAAGACCATCTAACATTCGCAGTACTCATTTTTCGCGTAATCCAAAGATTGCAGCATTCTTAAAGACTTATCACTATGTCAAGGAGTATGGCGAGGGTGTTGATCGTATGTATCGTGAATTGGAAGTGAATGGTGCTGCACCTCTTTCATTCCATACCGATGATTTCATTTTGAAGGTTTCCGTCCCAAAGGTAACAGAAAAGTTAGTAGAAAATAGAGATGGGGAAGTAGAAAAGTTGGTAGAAAACGTAGATAAGTTGATAGAAAAGTTGGTAGAAAAGGCAACAGGAAACGGAGATAAATTAACTGAAAACAGAATTGCCATATTACGCTTAATCGCAGGTAATCCATATATTTCTCAATCAGAATTGGCTGAGTCTATTGGTATTAGTATTACTGCGATTGGTAACAATATTAAAGTAATGCGAAATAAGTACCTTCGTCGTGTAGGACCTGACAAAGGTGGTTTCTGGGAAATAATAGAATAGTGCGTTTAACTTAGGAGTTTTTTCTGAGATATTGATGGCGACTAAAATAACTTTGGTCGCCATTTTTATATAGAAATTTTTCTAAGATGTAAAACATGGATTGATGTTAAAATATGTGAGACACGTCTCGCTTTTTTGGTTTATGTTGGTGGTACGTATTTCTTGCTATGAGTTCTCGGTAAAATCATCCTTTTTTTTATACAGATTTCATATGTATTCAATTCGACAATTGCGATTGTCAAATTCAAAGGTTGCATCGGCAAAATCCGTCGTTTTACCTGTCTAATTTTACCCTAGGCTTGCCGTTTCAAAGTGGATAGCCCCTCGTTCATTTTCAATGGGCGGAGAAAACCATCAGAGAGATATTTGTTATAATTGGATCGTCCACCCACGGATGGGAACTCCTTTTTGGCTGCGAGGTATGGTAAGCGGGTTATAATGCCAAGTTCCATAGCACACACGATAACAAGGATTGCATCTTTACCTCGTCTGTCAGCTATGGCGTCGTGCATAACCGTTGTTATCTCTTTGTTGTAGGTTTTGTCTATGATATAGGTGGAGAATAACGGTTCCGCTTTGGGTGTTTTTGTTTTGGAGGTACATAGCATACCATAATCAAGTTCTGCTATCAATTCTTCTATTTCCGACACAAATTCAGATGACATGTCCTCGACTTTTGCCTCCTCTTGCATTTTCTCAAAGAGCTGTACCCCTTGAATGATTAAGTCCCTCAGAATTTTACGGGCTCAACGTAAAAAGTTGAGGGGTAAAAAATAAATGCTTATTTTTGCTGTCAATAAAATTCAAAGACTATGCAAAAAGACGGTTATTCTCTCCTGCTTCCAGACGGTACCCTCGATTATTTCGATGTTGTAAACGTTATT
>JAFSAT010000043.1 GCA_017442185.1 Bacteroidaceae bacterium | reverse complement strand
TTTTGCCACCTCTCTGTACGCCGTCAGGGACTCGAACCCTGGACCCATTGATTAAGAGTCAATTGCTCTACCAACTGAGCTAACAGCGCTTCAACTTTTTAGTTGTGATCCCGGCAGGATTCAAACCTGCAACCTTCTGATCCGTAGTCAGATGCTCTATTCAGTTGAGCTACGAGACCGTGCTGTTTTTGTTTGACGGTGCAAAGGTACAGCTTTTTTTTGTATCGACAAATTTTTTCGCCTGTTTTTTTATATTTTTCAGTTAATTTTCGTCACCTTTCAGGGTTGGCAGGCATATATGATATTTTACGGCAAGTATACGTGTCATAAACACACTTACACCGCACAATACATGTGTCACAACCATATTCAATTCCATATAATCACATATACCGAATATCACTCCGCCAATTACGCAAGCCATGGCATATATTTCTTTTCGGAATATAAGCGGAATTTCATTTATAAAAACATCTCGTATCACACCACCGGCTGCGCCTGTCATGGTGCCCATTATTATGGCTACCCACAATGGATAACCAAAGTCGAGTGTCTTTTGTATTCCTACTACGGCAAACAGAGCCAGGCCGATGGCATCAAATATAAAGAATGTGTTGTTAAGTCGTATAAGATGCCGGCTGAACATTATTACGCACAAAAGTGCAAGTCCCGAGCAGATGAGGTATATTGAATCGGTCATCCAAAAGGGGGTGGTACCTAACATCATATCTCGGAAAGTTCCTCCACCGACAGCGGTTGCCATTCCAACCACATAGGCTCCGAACCAATCGAAGTGTTTTGCCGAGGCTAAGCGTATACCACTGATTGCAAAAGCAAATGTTCCTATAAATTCTATTACCTGCACAAATGTAGGCATTGTTATATTTATGGTTGTAATGTGTTCCATAATACAGATTGCAAATCTCTGCTGATTCTTTTTTTATGGTATAGTTATATATTAATTATTTATGAGGCTGTGCGGAGATACAAATAATCCGCACAGCCTCTTTTTTTGTCAATATTTTATTTGAGGAATGTTTGTGTAGTTGCCACGTACTATTTTAAAATCTTTTGCCACTCCTACAAAAGCATTGTTGTCAACTTGTGTATCTTCGGGAATGTATGCGGTGTGAAGATTCGGGCACTTTTCAACAGCCCAACTTCCAATGCTTTTTGTACCCGGAACAAAAACTATAGTTTCAAGTTTTGGTAAATTTTTTATTTTACTCTCTTTATCAATGTACTCAATGGCTTTTAGTTCTATGTCTTTTGCACTTTGCGCCACAAGATACATTTCGTATTTTCCGCCACTCTTTTTATAAATCACATTTGAGAAACTCTCAAGAATATTATTTTCCGGGTCCACATAGTAGTGCTCGACAGATGGTGCAAGATAGCCTAATCCCAACGAATTAACTCCAAGTGTGGTGATGTTTTTGCCTATGTATATCTCTTTGACGCTTGCGGGTACTTCAACCGATGGATTTGCAGATGTTACTCTTATTCCATTTTTGCTGTAAGGTATCACAATCTGCTCTTTATCGGATTTTATGCTGCATATATTAAGGTGTGATTCGTAATAGTTGTATTGAAAATCTTCGTCCTCAAATATCGGTATGAAAATATGTGTGGGTCGCAGATGAGAATATGACGACATTGATGATATCAAGAAACTGCCTCCATTTGTGGGGTCGCTGATATACCATTTGCCGACAAACACGTAGTTCCAAGCATGACCGCCCAGAAAAGCGCTTGTTCCCGGTTGGTAAAGGTCGCCGTTAACCGTGATACATGGTATATTTTGTGTGTGCATCATTATTGTTAAGAGGTCGGCATATCCCTGGCATATTGCTTCTTTTGTTGTGAACACTGCGTATGGTGAATTATCCACCCATCCTTGTGCATATTTTACGTTGTTGATAATCCACTTGAATGCTTTATCATATTTTTCCTTGTTTGATGTGCACTCTTTTACAAGTTCTTTGGTGAAATTTGCAATTTCGTTGTATTGTGCATCTGTAATGCTTATCTGTTTTATGTTTCTTGTAAAGGTGTAGTTTGTATCAGAGATGCTTTCGATTATTTTGCGCACTCTGTAAGTTCCTTGTCCCGAAAGAGCTTTGCTTCCGTCCTCTTCGGGGAATAAAATTTGTTGTTGCTGCTGCATTGCACCATTTTCCGCTTCCATATTGAATGCTTCATTGTCTGCGGAGCACGATACCATGAAAAAAGCGGCAACTGCAAGTGAGTAGATTGTGTAATTGAGTTTCATATTTGTTTGTTTTATTTATAATTTTGCAAATTTAATCAATCGTCTTGTATTATTTTCTTTTTTAATGATTTTTATTCTATAAAACGTTCATTGAACATGAACCACCCTAAGGTTATTCCTAAATTCACCCCTTTTTTATGTGAACTGTAAAAATCGACATATCCGCTGACTGTTATTGTGGATACACGTGCAGCAACGGCTATCTCTGTGATATATTGAAAGTCGTTGAAGCGTTTTTTTCCAAAGTATGCTGTTCCGTCGGGTGCTTCGTGAATTTTGCGATAGGGCAGAAAGCCGTATATCCCGCCACGTATCTGTATAAATGCGTTCATTTTGTAGATTGGACAAATACCGCCTGCAATAAATTGGCTGGCACGGAACGCCGGGTCATAGTTGAACATGCTGTTCATCGTGGGAGTGTAGGCTCCTGCCTGCATCATTGTTGCTTGGTATGTCGGAGATAGTCCGCGAGTGGAGTAGTAAATGTGTATGTCGGTGCCAAGTGTGAAATACTTATTAAAATCAATATGGTCTTTGCGCTTATAGCTCATTTGCAACCATGATAGACCGGTCTTCTCCTTAGAACTGTTATGATAGCTGTAGAATCGCTCTTTTCCTATGAAAAACTGAGCGATTATTGATTCGTACATTCCTTTTGTGGGATATATTCCGGAGTCGAGCGTATTTCCCTCAAATTTCATTGAACCTCCAAGCAGATGTATTTTGTTGCGGTCGAATTGCGGAAGATCCAAATTGATGGTGCTCGATGGAATATATTCGTCCTTTATATTTCCAAGGCCTATTCCAAATTCGGCTTTTTGCCGCATAAGGAACGGAAACGACAGCTTCATCTTCACGAAATATTCGCGTTCATGGTTCAGTGCTATCGGATTCTCTTTGCTGAAGAGGTATTTCATGTTATAATAGTCGATGGTCGAGAATGAGCCTATCAGCTTGAGCGACATTGGCACTTTTGCAGCAAAGTCAACGCGCGACATCAGTTGTACGTTGTTGTATACTCTTCCCAACTGTCCGTCGAGCACAAATTCCTTGGAGTGGTTGTTAAGGTTGCGATAATGCAATCCGAAATACATCTGATTGGAATTATTTGTGGAGAGTGCTCCGCCTATCTTAAGTGAGAAGGGCGGATTCATCTCTACATCGAGGTGCAGCGTGTAGGTGCTGTCCTGCGGATTGTATACGGCTCGCGGTACAATCGAGGATATTATGTTACCGGAGAGCAGACGGAAATATGCTTTCTTGCAATCCTCAAAATCAAAGGTTGAATCATATTCTCCTTTATTGAATTCGCTTTGTATGTAGGCTTGCTGACGTGGTTCGACTCCGTTCACCACTATTTTTCTGAAACGCAACGGCTGAAGGCGCTTTTTGAACGTTGAACGACGAGCCGCAAGCTCTGTGCTGTCTACTCTGCGAGGGATGCGGCGCATTATGGAGTCCATCATCTCCATTGTCTTTACGTATCCGAAACGAGATATAGTATCGAGCTTATCAAATTCCAGCAGTGTTATCTTGTCGAGCTGAGTATTCAAAACAATGCCTTTATCCTCGGGAATGTCATAGTTGCTTCGTCCCATCACCAGATTTTCCACCTGACTCATCATATCGCGTGTGTCGGGAAGTGGAGCATTCTTGCTCACTACGCTGCCTATCATTATATCGGGCTTAAAGTCGCGCATCATCACGTCGGCGGGAAAGTTATTGTATATTCCTCCGTCGTACATCAGTATGCTGTCTTTTTTTATGGGCTTGAATACAAAAGGGTAGCTCATGGAGGCACGCACAGCATCGCCAAGGTCGCCTCTGTCGAATATCAGTTGTTTTTTATGGTATATATCTGATGCAACGCAGCGAAAAGGCACAAACAGACTGTCGAAATTATTTTGGCATGCAGCGGTATATTCGGCAAATGTTTGCATTATACCCAAGCTCATGGGATTGGGATTTATGAGATTTATGGCTGGTTTATATATTCGCAGTGAGTCTTTTACATCAAAATTAATGTTCAGAAGTTCGGGTACCTCTTTGTTTCGACGAAAATAAAACATATATTTTGTGTCCATGGCGCCCGTGTACCATTGGTGAAAGTCGTCCGAAGCGAGAATCTCTTTCATCTCCTGCGGTGTATATCCCATTGCATACATGGCGGCAACTATTGCACCCATTGACGTTCCTGCCACGTAGTCTATTGGAATTTTGTTCTCTTCCAATGCCTCAATAACTCCCACATGGGCAAGTCCGCGTGCTCCGCCACCGCTCATTACAAGACCTACCTTCTGCGCATGCACATCTACCGATAGCAGCATTATTATCGTAATTATTGCAATAATCCTATTTATAATAGCCATGAGACGTTTAATTATATAGTGGAGTGACTGCTGTTGAATGCTTCTCAATTGTTAATCTGCAAAATTATAGTTTTATGGGGATTAACCAATAATATTTCTTGTTTAAAAAGAATTAGAAGCTGTTTAAATTTCTAAAAAATATTTTCTTCTGAGAAACGGAATTGTTTGTATTGCTATTTTTAATATTCAAAACTGTCTGTTTTTTCTCTTTTTAGCGGTTGCATAACTCGCTGTGCGCTCTTAAAAATAGACAAACATCCTATTTTTGCTCTATAAAAAACAGCGATATAAATTTAAGCAGCTTCTAATTTTTCTCAACTTTATTGTATACGTGTCGATATATGCTCTCTTTTACGTGTTCAAAATACTTTTCAGTGTCTGTCTCGCCCCAGAACATCAGTTTCATGGGTAATTCGTTTCCTCCCGAACGATAGGCGGGTTGGGTATATTCGGCATCGGCAATTTTGAATCCCAAGCGTTTGTAAAATTCTATTCGTCGCAATGTAAGTTCGTCGGTAGGCATTTCCACCTCTAACACAATGGACTTTGCCGTGCTTTGCAATTTGCGTATTATCTCTTTGCCGTATCCTTTGTTGCGCACTGCCGGAAGCGTCGCAAGATGCTCCACATAATAGAAATCTTCAAGCTCCCAATAGCTGATAAATCCCACGGGGGATGTTTCATCGTGAGCAATCATCAGATAAAAACGGTGATTTGTGTCGCAGTTGCTGCGTTGCATAAGCAGGTCGCGGTATTCGTCGACAGGGAACGACGCTGTAAGAAGCTCCTCGGTGAAGCGGTATTCTTCACTCTCAGATGATGTTATACGTGTAAGGTCTATCATAATCCGATTCCAAGAAATTATTTGAATTTATATGGCCAATCTTTCATCGAACAAAAATAGGGTGATTATTTGGAAGCTGTTTGAATTTTATTGGAAATGTTTACCAAATTTAATATATATCTCGAATATATGCCCGTTACCCCCCGCAAAATAATAATGGGAACCTACTATAAAAAGTTCTCAAACAATTCCGAAATAAAATTTGAACAGCTTCCGAAATAGCAAAACCGCACCAATGTGAAAAGATTCATGGTGCGGTTTTTATATAATATCAGGTTTATCACTTCATAAGTTCGATGCTGCGTTTCACGAAATTGCTTAGTGCTTCGCCTGTCAGCATGTTATTTTGCAATAGAGTGATGTCTATCAATTGGCGTACCTGTTTGTTCCCTGTGGCATACTCGGCAAGCAGAGCCTCGCGACTGCTTTTTGCTGCTGCTATCTTCTTTTCTGTTTCGGCAAGGTCGTCTTTTTGCTCTTGAGGTATCTCATCGGATTTTTTATCCTTTGTGGCTTCGTTTATTGCGTTGCGACGTGCTTCGAGGCCTGCTATCTCTCCATCTATCGGTTGCAGTTTCTCGGCGCATGTTGTTTGTGCATCGGCCAATATGCGTTTTACAATAGGATGATTTTCGTTCAGCAGCACATTCAGCATGTCGGGCATTTCGCCATAGAAAGACATCCCGGGTTGTATGGCTGCCATCTCTTTCATTCGACGCATATACTCGGCTTGTGTTATTGTGACGGGCGCAGCATTCTCGCCAAGAGCATGCACCTGAACGTTAAATTCTTTCTTATCCATTCGGGGCAGTTGGCTTTGGAATATGCCGGTGAGGATGCTTTGTTCACTCTCGCCAAGAGCCGAAGTCTTTTGTTCCTCTTTTACAATGAGATTGTCTACTGCATCGCTGTCTACTCGTGTGAAACGTGTTTTTTCAAATTTGCGTTCCAGCATGCTTATCAGTGCTGCATCCAGCTGTCCGTCCATAAGAAGCACATTGTAACCTTTTGCTGTGGCCGCTTCAATAAAGCTGTACTCTTTTTCTTTATCGTTGCTGTAGAGGTATATTATGTTACCCTCTTTGTCCGTCTGCTCCGATGCTACAAGTGTCTTATACTCCTCGTAAGTGTATTTTTTACCTTCTGTGTCTTGCAAAAGCGCATATTTGCTTGCTTTGTCGTAGAAATCCTCTTCGGTGAGCATGCCGTAGTGTATGAAAATCTTAAGGTCGTTCCATTTTTGCTCAAATTCGTTGCGGTCGTTCTTAAAGATGGATTGCAAGCGGTCTGATACTTTCTTTGAGATGTAGGTTGAGATTTTCTTTACATTAGCATCGCTCTGAAGGTATGAGCGTGAGACGTTAAGGGGAATGTCGGGTGAGTCTATCACTCCGTGCATAAGTGTCAGAAAATCGGGTACAATGCCCTCTACCTCGTCGGTAACGTATACTTGGTTGCAGAAGAGAAGTATTTTGTTCTTCTGAAGGTCGAGGTTGCTCTTTACTTTCGGGAAGTATAGTATGCCTGTCAGATGGAATGGGAAGTCTACGTTCAAGTGTATCCAAAAGAGTGGCTCATCGCTCATGGGATAGAGTGCCTGATAGAATGCTTTGTAGTCTTCGTCTTTCAGCTCCGATGGCTTTCGTGTCCACAGTGGTTCTGTGTCGTTTATGATATTATCCTCGGCAGTTTCCACGTACTTACCATCTTTCCACTCTTTTTTCTTTCCGAATGAAATGGGTACGGGCAAGAAGCGGCAGTATTTGCGAAGTATTGCGCTGATGCGCTCTTCTTCGAGAAATTCCTTGCTGTCGTCGTCGATATACATTATTATATCTGTGCCGCGTTCTTCTCTATCGCTATCCTCTATGGTGTATTCGGGACTGCCGTCGCAGCTCCATTTGACGGCTTTGGCGCCTTCTTTGTATGATTTTGTAACAATTTCCACTTTTTTCGATACCATGAATGCCGAATAGAATCCAAGGCCGAAATGTCCTATGATATTGTTTGCACTGTCTTTATATTTCTCAAGAAAGTCTGTTGCTCCCGACAATGCAATTTGATTTATGTATTTGTCAATCTCTTCGGCTGTAAGACCAATGCCGTTGTCACTCACTGTAAGAGTACCGTCGCCCAATGCGACTGAGACTTTCAGATTGCCAAGTTCGCCTTTGAATTCTCCTTTTTCGTAGAGTGTTTTTAATTTCTGTGTGGCATCTATTGCGTTTGATACTATTTCGCGCAGAAATATTTCGTGGTCGCTGTATAGAAACTTTTTTATTACGGGGAATATATTTTCAGTTGTTACCCCAATGTTACCTTTTTGCATATTGTTGTTTTTTTATGGTTATTTTCTTTTATTTATTGTGCCACAGTGTATGTGTGGCCCTTGTTGTATAAACAAAAAACATGCCATTTGTTTTATGTCTGACATTTTGGCATTGCTGTATGTCAATTTTATAGTATTTCCAATATGATATTTATGAAAAATCAAACAGCTTCTTGCTAAATATAGTTCTATTTTCGCTGCTTTTGGCTAATTTTGTAATCTAATAAGTTAGAAGTTACCGAATGGGATACGATGATTTTATATTAACCGTCAATTCGTCCAGCATTATCACGCTTTTGATGTTGGCTCTTATTTTGCTTACTGCGACCCGCTTTCGTGGAGAGAATGGTTACGCTGCGGCTATTATAGTGATTCCCAATGTTCCGGTCTATTTATATAATATGAGCAGAATGTTGGGATGGCTGAATTTTTCGCTTTTCATGTTTCCTATCAGTTGCTCTGTGAACACCCTGCTGATGCCCTTACTTTGGTTGTTTGCCCAAAAGAATTTTGATTCCTCTTTTCGCCTTAAGCCGGTTCATCTGTTACATCTTTTGCCTGGATTGCTTTGTTTGGGACTTTGTTTGTCAATGTCCGTCGAAGAGCGTATGAATACCATTCGTCACGAGATTGAAGGTTATGATACTTGGATTGGCAATTTAAATACTATCATTATTTTCATACAGATGGTAGCTTATTTCACTGCCATCTTTCGTTTCTTGCATCGTGCAAAGAAAAAAATTAACGACACTGCCTCTGATGCCGAGTGGTTGCAGAAAGAGTGGATTCCTGTTTTTGAATATCTCTTTGCAGCCTTGTTTGTCATAGTTATGATTTGCTATATAATATGGCCCCGGACTGATGCATGGCTTATTCAGATTCTTAATGTGGTTGCAATGTTTTATTTAGTATATAACAGTATAGCCCATCCTGTTATGCCCATTAAGCAGATGTCGGCCGATGCGGTTATCAATACGTCTGAGGATTCTGAAACAGAAACGGTCGCAGGGGCTTTGATTAGCGAACAGCAGATGAAGGAGGTATGTGAATATGCGTCAAAATATATGGAGGAAAACAAAGCCTACCTGCGTGCTGATATTTCATTAGCTCTTTTTGCCAAAGAGATAAACATTTCGCAGCGCACACTCTCGCGTGCCATTAATGGATATATGGGGTGTAATTTCTTTGAATTTGTTAATAGAATGAGAATAGAAGAGGCGAAACGTTTGCTTTTGATGCTTAATGTGAAAGATTATAATATAGAAAGCATCTACACAGAGTGTGGTTTTCGTTCGCGCTCCACATTTTATATGGTTTTTAAGAAAATGACAGGAAAAAGCCCTGTGGCATGGTTGGAAGATAGATAAATCAGTCCAAACATCCGTTATTTGTACTATCTTTTAACTGAAAACATCACATATCCTCTCTTTTTTATATTATTTTGCATCTGTAAAATAGAGCAGCGGTCTTTTAAAAAAAAGAGTCATTACACTGCCCGATATTCTGAATAAAATGTATACCTTTGCATGACGGCGAAGAAAATCCTCACTCTTTGCGAAATATATTAAAGTATAGTATATACTATTTATTTTGCTCGTTTGTTGCTATCTTCGCGAATGTATGCCGTTAAAGAAGGCTGTATACAGTTTTATTGAAAAGTGTAATACTTTATTCTCAGAAAGCGAATCTGGTAAATTTACAGGACGAGAATAAGTTGACTCTTCACGCAATTTGTTATATATCTGCCTATTCTGACGAATAGTGAGTTGTATATATACCTGATGCGTGGGCCGTTGCTTGTTTTTAGTCCGAGGGTTTACCAGAACCTGCTTTCATAAGACAAGTTTAATGGACCACGCTTTCTTATATAATATAAATACAGGTATATGAAATACGATGAAATCATATTGATAATAAATTCTTTCTCTTTTATCACTTTGATGGTAATGACATTATTGCTTTGTTCAGCCGTCCGATTCAAGAGTGAGAGCAGCCGTACCGCATTATTTATTTTTTTTACGACCCTGCCTGATTTTATATATAATATATGTGATTATTTTAATTGGAACAGCGTGGCTTTGATGATGGCTCCCATTGCTTATTCGGCAAATCTCACAGTCATGCCGTTTATGCTGCTGTTGGCTCATAGAGCTTTTAACCCTTATTACCGTTTGCGATATGAGGGTCTGTTGCATTTTCTGCCTGCTGTATGCTTTGCCGCTTTAGTGGCGTTCAAAATATGGACGATGCCTGCCGAAGAATCAGAGCATTTTTCCGTGGAAAGGAGTGCCGGCTTTCGCACTATGCTGACGAGTGTGAATTTTATTATGATTTCCATGCAGTTGGTAATCTATTCTTACTTTATCTTCTCATATTTGCGCAAAGTGAAGCTATATATATTCAATTACCATTCGTCTGCCGATTTTTCAGATAAGGTGTGGGTGCCGCGATTTATCACTTTTATCGGTTTTTTGATGATTGTGGCAATGATAAGCAGTATATTCGACCCATTGGGCGGCTTTCGTCTGTTCTACCTTATAAATGTAGTGGCATTGGGTTATCTGCTTTATTTGGAGTTGCAGATAGTCCATGCAATAAGAAACAATCGTTTCCCTACGCAGATTGATGTTACAGTGGCCGAAGCCGATTATATAGCCATAGGAAAGAAGAGACGCCAATTTTGCAAAGCAGAAAGTAGTAAAGAGAATTTACAAGAATTAGAGCAATATGCTCGGCAGGTTGAGGAGTATCTGCGTACCTCTGAGGTGTATACAAATCCCGATTTATCGCTCGCAGACGTGTCCAAGGCTATTGGTATTTCCTCAAAAAACATATCAAGAGCTATTAATATAGCATTGAACAAAAATTTTTTTAACCTTGTAAATAGCTTTCGTATAGAAAAATCGAAAGCATTGCTGTTGGTAAAAAAAGAGAAAGGGCTTACGCTCGAAACAATTGCCGAGCAGTGTGGGTTTAATTCTCGCTTCACACTGAATAATGCATTCAAAAAAATTACAGGACAGAAAACTACCGAATGGCTTAGAGCTGAGCGCAGGAAAAAATAGATTTATCAATTATAAAAAACCTCCTGCAAAAGTTGTCTCTTTTTTATTCGGAGGCACCTTTGCAAGAGGTTTTTAATCTACACTGTTTAAGAAACTGTTTGAATTTCTAAAAAATATTTTCTTTAGAGAAACTGTATTGTTTGTTTCACCATTTTTGCTCTATAAAAATTGGCGATATAAATTCAAACAGCGTCTAATTTTAAGCAGTATTACAGTTTCTTAATTTGTCTCTTGTGCTTGAAAAATAAGTTTATCGTTCTCTGTGTCGATGTTTATGCTTATTGTGTCTCCACTCTTTAGCCTGCCATCGAGCAGAAGTTCTGAGATTTCATCTTCTACATAATTCTGAATGGCTCGTTTGAGCGGACGGGCACCGAATTGCACATCATAACCTTTTTCGGCAAGGAATTTCTTCGCATCTTCGCTTATGGAGATGTTGTACCCCAACTCTTTTATGCGTTTTACAAGGCTGCCAAGTTCTATGTCCACAATCTTTATTATTGCTTCCATATTTAATTGGTCGAAGTTTATTATTTCGTCTACGCGGTTCAGAAATTCGGGAGCGAATCGTTTGTTAAGCGCTTTTTGTATTACGCTGCGTGAATAGTCCTTGTTGTCTCCTCGCTCGTGACGGGTGAAACCTACTCCAAGGCCGAAATCTTTCAGTTCGCGGGTACCTATGTTCGAGGTCATTATTATCACTGTGTTGCGGAAGTCTACAGTGCGACCGTAGCTGTCTGTGAGTCGTCCCTCGTCCATAACCTGCAACAGCATGTTGAACACATCGGTGTGTGCTTTTTCAATTTCATCGAGAAGCACAATAGAGTAGGGGCGACGGCGCACACGTTCGGTAAGTTGTCCGCCCTCCTCATATCCTACATATCCCGGAGGTGCTCCAACAAGGCGTGATACGGTAAATTTCTCCATGTACTCGCTCATGTCGATGCGTATGAGTGCATCGGCGCTTCCGAACATAAATTTTGCAAGTTCTTTTGCCAATAGGGTTTTACCTACACCCGTAGGCCCTAAAAACATAAATGTTCCAATGGGCTTTGATGGGCTTTGAATACCCACGCGGCTGCGGCGTATTGCTTTACATAGTTTTTCAATAGCGTTGTCTTGTGCCACTACTTTGCCGCTCAATTCCTCGCTCATTCCTTTGAGGCGTGTCCATTCGTCTTGTTGCATGCGCTGCACGGGAATGCCGGATATCATGGATACTACGTTTGCAACCTCTTCGGCATCTACTGTATGTCGTTTGCTGCGTATCTCATTCTCCCAACGCTCTTTCAGCACTTTGTACTCTGCTGTGCGTTGTTGTTCTTGGTCGCGGAAGTGTGCTGCTGCCTCAAATTGCTGGTCTTTTACGGCCTGCATTTTCTCTTCTTTGGCTTTGGCTATCTCTTTCTCTTTTTGCTCAATCTCTATGGGTACACTCACGTTGGTTATGTGCATGCGTGCTCCGGCTTCGTCCATTGCATCTATGGCTTTGTCGGGGAAGCAGCGGTCGGTGACATATCTGTCTGTCAATTTGACACATGCAGATATAGCCTCGTCGGTGTAATTAACATTGTGATGCTCTTCGTAGCGCTCTTTTATGTTGTGGAGTATGGTGAGTGTCTCTTCAGCGGAGGTTGGCTCTACTATGACTTTCTGGAAGCGGCGTTCGAGTGCTCCATCTTTTTCTATGCTCTTGCGGTATTCGTCGAGTGTGGTTGCTCCTATACATTGTATTTCGCCACGTGCAAGTGCCGGCTTTAGTATATTGGCTGCGTCCATGGAGCCGGGAGTGGAACCGGCACCTATTATGGTGTGTATCTCATCTATGAAGAGTATTATGTTGGGATTCTTTTCAAGTTCGTTTAGTATTGACTGCAGGCGTTCTTCAAATTGTCCGCGATACTTTGTGCCTGCAACAACTGCTGTCATATCTAATGCTATTACACGTTTATCGAACAGTATGCACGATGTTTTTCGTTCTACTATTCTTTGTGCAAGGCCTTCGACAAGAGCCGATTTTCCCACTCCCGGTTCTCCTATGAGCACAGGGTTGTTTTTTTTACGGCGGCTGAGTATCTGTGAGATACGTTCAATCTCTTTCTCGCGCCCTACTACGGGGTCGAGACGTCCGTCGGCTGCCGCTTTTGTCATATCTGTTCCGAAACTGTCAAGAACAGGGGTGTCGTTGGTGGGAACATTCTGTTTTGTGGCAGTGTAGTTGCCGGCATTGTTCCCTTTGGCGAATTTCTTCTCCTCCTCTTCATCTTCTTCGGCAAAGCCGAATCCGTTGCGTATTCTGTTGGAGCTTCCGCCATCTTTCATATTGCGTATTGCTTCGCGCACGCGCTCATAGGTGATGTTGTTTCGGCGCAGTATTCCCGAAACTTCGCTGTGCTCATCTTTCAGTATGCCTAGGAGCAACATCTGGTCGGCATCGGCCGTATCTTTTATGTTGCGTGCTTCGAGTGTGGTGAATCGCAGTACTTTGGCTGCTTCCATGTCCATTTCCATGCTGCTTCCTGCGTCGGGCGTTGCTGCGCTGTTTCCCATCACGTGTGTCTCTATGTCGTTTTTAATCTTTTCCATATCGGCATCAAGCAGGTCAAGAATTTTGCGTGCATTATTCTCTTTGTCGCGCATTATCACAAGAAACAGGTGCTCAGGACACACCGAGCCACTGTTCAAACGTGTTGCCTCTTCTTTGCTTAGTGTAAGAATCTCTGTTATTCTTTGCGAAAATTCATTGTTCATAACTTCTTTCTCCTCAATCAATCCTTGGTGAATATTCGTAATTTCGATGCGAAGATAGTGCTAAAAGCAATATTTATCACATTTATTTTACATAATATTTCTTACAAAAAGCGTGCCAAACTATTAATTTGTCTGAAAAAGTTTGTTTTTTCTTCCATTATCTGTTCCAAATTTCCCATGATGCCAAGGCTTGCAGATACCACATCTCATATCCGCTTTTTATTTTTGCACCTTGGGCGGCTCCTTTGCGCAGAAACAAAGTCTCCTCGGGATTATACACTACATCGTAGAGAAGATGCGTCTCGTTCAATTTTTCGTAGGGGATGTCGGGGCAAAGATTTTCTCCGTGTCCCACCATGCCTAATGGGGTGCAGTTTATTATAAGTGTGTGTCTCTCTATTATTTCGTTGGTGAGGTCGTTGTAGGCAATGGCTTTGTCGCTTGCTTTGCGTGAGACATGCAGATAGTCGATATTTAGCTGTTTCAATGAGTAGGCAATGGCTTTAGATGCGCCACCGGTTCCCAATATGAGTGCTTTTGTGTGATTGTCTTTCACCAAGGGGGCAATTGAACGGGTAAAGCCTATGACGTCGCTGTTGTATCCTGTAAGGTGGGGTGTGCCATCGTCGTCGTGTGTTACTTTCACAACGTTTACGGCCTCGATGGCTTTTGCTTCATCGCTCATGCCTTCGAGATATTCTGTTACAAGCAATTTGTAGGGTATTGTGACGTTGAAGCCGCATAGTGCCGGGTGCTCCGAGAGTATCCGAGGTAATTCTCTTATGTCGGCAATTTCAAAAGGAATATATTGAGCATCTATCCCCTCATCGGCAAATTTTTTATTGAAAAATGCCGGTGATGCCGACTGTTTCAACGGATAGCCTATTATTCCATATTCTTTTTTCATTTTTTCTCTTTTTTTTGGGGGAGGTAAGCGGCTGTGCCAAGGGTATGACACAGCCGCTTATTTTTGAGTGTGAATAGCTCTTTTTATTTTACGATAGATAGTTGCTTACATTCTCCTGTATGCGCAGGGCTATATTTTCGCTCTCTTCTTTTATGAATTTCTCGCCTGTGATGTTTTCGTATAGTTCGATGTAGCGATTGCTGATGCTCTCTACTATTTCATCGGTCATCTCGGGCACCTGTTGTCCCTCTTTGCCTTGAAAACCATTTTCCATTAGCCACTCGCGCACAAACTCTTTTGACAGCTGTTTTTGCGGCTCTCCTTTTTCAAATTTTTCTTGGTAGCCTTCGGCGTAGAAGTAGCGGCTGCTGTCGGGGGTGTGTATTTCGTCCATTAGGTATATTGTGCCGTTGTGCTTGCCGAATTCGTATTTTGTGTCAACGAGGATTAGTCCACGCTCGGCTGCCATACGGGTACCGCGCTCAAAGAGTGCGAGGGTGTATTTCTCTAACAGTGCATACTCCTCGGGGGTGGCAAGTCCTTGTGCAAGAATCTCTTCTTTTGATATATCTGCGTCGTGCTCGCCTATTTCGGCTTTTGTTGTGGGTGTTATTATGGGAGTGGGGAACTTTTGATTCTCTTTCATCCCCTCGGGAAGTTTGACACCGCATATTTCGCGAACACCGCTTTTATATGCACGCCACGCCGAACCGCACAGGTAACCGCGTACAATCATTTCAACAGGGAAGCCTTCGCACATTACGCCTACGGTAACCATCGGGTCGGGGGTAGACAGCTTCCAATTGGGACAGATGTCTGTTGTCGCGTCAAGGAATTTTGCTGCTATCTGATTGAGCATCTGTCCTTTGTAGGGTATTCCTTTGGGCAACACCACATCAAAGGCCGATATACGGTCTGTTGCCACCATCACCAATTTATCGTTGCCGATGGTATATACGTCGCGCACTTTTCCGTGGTATACTTTGGTTTGATTCTCGAATTTGAAATCTGTGTTTGTTAATGCTTTTGCCATTGTATTTTGCTTTTTTATGTTTAGGAGCTTATCAGTCTTTTTGTTCTTTTTGATTTTTGTCGTAGGCATCGTAGGCATCTACAATGCGTGTTACCAATTTGTGGCGAACTATATCTTTTTTTGTGAGTGTGACAGAGGCTATTCCGGGAACATCTTTTAAAATGTGCAGTGCTTGAACAAGACCCGATGCTTGTCGTGTGGGGAGGTCTATCTGTGTGAGGTCTCCTGTTATTATCATTTTTGTATTGTTGCCCATGCGGGTGAGGAACATTTTTATCTGTTGCGGCGTGGTATTTTGCGCTTCGTCCAATATTACTATGGCATCGTTGAGTGTACGTCCGCGCATGAAGGCAAGTGGTGCAATTTGTATTACATTCATATCCATGTACTCCTTGAGCTTAACCAGGGGTATCATATCTTCGAGTGCATCGTACAGAGGTTGCAGATAGGGGTCTATCTTGTCGCGCATGTCTCCCGGTAGGAATCCTAATTTTTCGCCTGCTTCAACAGCGGGACGGCTCAGTATCAGCTTGCGAACTTCGCGGTTCTTTAAGGCGCGAACCGCCAAAGCTATTGCTGTGTATGTCTTTCCGCTTCCTGCCGGACCCACTGCAAATATCATGTCGTTGGTGGCAAATTCCTTAACCATGCGACATTGATTCTCGCTTCGCGGATATATGGGACGACCGTTTACGTTGTATACAATTACATTGCTGTCTGTACCCTTGTCGGTGCGCTTGCCGTTTACTGCATCTATTATGGATTCTTCGTTTATGCTGTTGTATTTGGTGCAGTGTTCGGTGAGAAGCTCAACAACGTGAACAAATCGATTGAGCTCATCTTCGTCGCCCATTGCTTTTATTATATTATCGCGTGCCACGATGCGCAGCTTCGGGTGCAGTTTTTTGAGCATCTGAAGGTGTACGTTGTTTGTTCCGTAGAACGAGACGGGGTCTATACCCTCAAGAATTATATGGCGTTCAATCATCTTTTAGTATTAATTATGCGAAGATACCGCAAAGATAGCAATAAACGAGCAAGAAACATCAAACTTGTTTGTATGATTTTTACAGCGAGTGCAGAATTATCTTCGAGGTTTACCTCAAAGATAGCAAGAACTTGCGTAAAAATGGCAGAATGAGGGCAAAATATGATAAGTGGTTGGTACTTATACCATTTTTGTGTTATCCCGCCATATTTCTAATTTCGGCAGAAATAGCCGTATATGGTGGGTATTAGAGAAAGAATTGCTAC
>JAFSAT010000042.1 GCA_017442185.1 Bacteroidaceae bacterium | reverse complement strand
TTTTCGGTCTTCGAGGGGCTGACGCATCACTTCGAGTACCATGCGGCTGAACTCCGGCAATTCGTCGAGGAACAGCACTCCGTTGTGTGCCAATGATATTTCTCCGGGTCGGGGATTGGTGCCACCGCCCACAAGTGCCACCGGTGATATTGTGTGGTGGGGGCTGCGGAACGGGCGTTGTGTGATTAGGGCTGTTCCATCGGGTAGGTTGCCGCTGACGGAGTGTATCTTTGTGGTCTCTAAGCTCTCTTGCAGGGTCATCGGCGGCAGAATACCGGGCAGACGCTTTGCCATCATGGATTTTCCGCTGCCGGGAGGGCCTATCATCAGCAGATTGTGTCCGCCTGCGGCGGCAATCTCAAAGGCACGCTTCACGCTCTCTTGTCCGCGCACTTCGCTAAAGTCGAACGGAAAATTCTGAAGGCGTGCGTTGAATATCTCATCTATGTCTACTGTGTGTGGAGTGAGTGTATCTTCGTTGTTAAGGAATCTGACTACTTGCAGCAGATTGTCGGCAGCGTATACTTCGAGAGATTCAACCACTGCTGCTTCGGCTGCGTTTGGTGTGGGCACTATGATGCCTTTGAAGCCAAGTTCGGCGGCTTTTATGGCAATGGGCAGTATGCCTTTTACGGGCATGAGATTGCCGTCGAGCCCAAGCTCGCCCATGATGATATATTTGTCGAGTTTTTCTGTGGATATAACACCGTCGGCGGCAAGTATGCCTATTGCAATAGGCAGGTCGTAGGCCGACCCCTCTTTGCGTATGTCGGCGGGTGCCATATTCACGATAATCTGTTTGCTCGGGAATTTAAGTCCGTTGTATTGAAATGCCGATTGTATGCGGCGGTAGCTCTCCTTTACTGCGTTGTCGGGCAGTCCCACCAAGAAGAATTGTATGCCGCGCAATGCGTTTACCTCTATGGTGACGAGGGTGGCGCTTATCCCTTGTATCGCTGCTGCATATACCTTTACTAACATGGTGCCTTGGAGTTTTTATTCTTATCTGTATTGTTGATGTATGGCTTCTTAATTTGCTTGTAGGAATTCTTTACCTATTATTCGTTGTTTCAGCCTTTTGTCTTTCTCCTCTTGCTCTTTTGTCTCTCTCTCTAACTGTTCTTTTTGTTTAAGCTCTTTCTCCCTCTTGGCTTTTGTATCTTTCTCTGCTTTTTTCTTTCTTTTTACGTCGTTCTTTCTGAATTTATCAATGACAGAGTCTAAATGCTCTGTAATCTCTTCGCTGCGCGGATTGTAGAGCTCTGCTCTTTGATAGGGGCTGACAAGAACAGTGAATGGTAGTTTCTCTATCGTAAATTCATTAACAAGATTGCTTTCCCACATTTTTTTGTCACAAACGTGGATTCCTGTGATGCTGTCGGCGGCTATTGCCTTGTGCCATGCTGCGGTATCGTGGTCGAGTGATATGTTGAGCATTGCAAAATATGCGGTGTCCAGCTCTTCGGTGAGGTGGCGTATATTGCGCAGATATCTTATGCTGGCGCTGTCCCACGATGCCCAGATGTTTACCAAAAGATATTTGTTGTCGTAGCTGTTACGGGTTATTATTGTGCTGTCGGGCAGTGTGTAACTGAAATGTGGGAATGAAATATGTTGTATGTTTCTGTTTTTGTCTGTTACTATCTTTTTGATTTCGGCAATGTAGCTGTTATCGTGCAGTGTTCCGCCTATGTTGTTGATGCGTTGGCGTATGAGGCTGTTTTTTGCATCCGGGGTCTCTATAAAATATTTTTGCAGCAGGTGTATGTTCACTTCGCTCAATGGGTGTTGCTCTATGAATGCGTCTATCACTGCATAGCGCTGTGTCTTTCCTTGTATGCTGTCGAGTTTTTTGGTTATGCTGTCGCAGAGTGTCTGTACGGCTCCGCCTGCTATGTGCCAATGTTGGTTGCTTGTGCTGTCGGTGATTAGTGTGGCGTTTACTTCCGGCTCGGCGTATACAGGCATAGTGGTGCCGTCGGGAAGAACAAGCGTCATGGGGATTATTGTGTCGGTTGCGAGGCTGTATGTGAATTTGCCTTTATTGTCGGTTAACAGCGTATCTATTCTTGCGTGACGGCTGTCTAACCCGAACAGATAGAGTGTGTCGTTGCCGTTGCCGTATCTCCCGCCAAAGGTAAACGTGGGTGTCGATTCTTTGCAGGATATGATGCACAGCAATGCTGACAGGGTGAGGAGGGCTGCTCTCTTCATTGTGCGTGACGTTTTTACTGTTTGTTGGCACGTTTGCGCTCCAACTCGTCGAGTATTATTTTGCGCATGCGCATTGATTTTGGTGTAACCTCTATATATTCATCCTCTTTTATGTATTCCAGTGCCTCTTCCAATGAGAATATTATGGGTGGAACTATGCGTGCTTTGTCGTCGGAGCCGCTGGCACGCATGTTGGTGAGCTTTTTGCTTTTGGTGACGTTTATCACAAGGTCGTTCTCGTGTATATGTTCGCCTACCACTTGGCCTGCGTATACCTCCTCTTGCGGACTTATGAAGAATCGGCCGCGGTCTTGCAACTTGTCTATTGCATAGGCAAATGCCGTTCCGCTCTCCATTGCCACCATCGAGCCGTTTGTGCGGCGCTCGATGTCGCCTTTGTAGGGTTGATACTCTTTGAAACGGTGTGCCATTATTGCTTCGCCTGCCGATGCTGTAAGCACGTTTGTGCGCAATCCTATTATACCTCGCGAGGGTATGTTGAATTCTATGTTCACTCGGTCGCCTTGTGCTTCCATCGAGAGCATTTCGCCTTTGCGACGTGTAACCATATCTATTATCTTGCTTGAGAAGTCGGTGGGGACGTTTATGGTCAGTTCTTCGATGGGCTCTTGGCGCACGCCGTTAATCTCTTTGTATATTACTTGTGGCTGCCCCACTTGCAGTTCGTAACCCTCGCGGCGCATTGTCTCTATGAGCACCGACAGGTGCAACACTCCGCGTCCGTACACTGTCCAAGCATCCTCTTCGGGTGATTTGCTTACGCGCAGTGCCAGGTTTTTGTCTAATTCCTTGTCCAAGCGCTCCTGTATGTGGCGCGATGTCACAAATTTTCCCTCTTTGCCAAAGAATGGCGAGTCGTTTATGGTAAAGAGCATGCTCATTGTGGGTTCGTCTATTGAAATAGGTGGCAGTGGCTCGGGGTTTTCAAAATCGCATATTGTGTCGCCTATTTCAAATTTTTCAAGACCTACGATGGCGCAAATATCGCCCGAACCTACTGCGTCGGTGCGCTTGCGTCCAAGTCCCTCAAATGTGTGAAGCTCTTTTATTTTTACTTTTGTTTGGTTGCCGTTGCGGCTGCACAGTGTAACATTGCTCCCCTCTTGCAGTGTGCCGCGATGTATTCTGCCTATTGCTATGCGTCCGGTGTAGGGTGAGTAGTCGAGCGATGTAATGAGCATTTGCGGTGTTCCTTCGCGCTTCTCGGGTGCGGGAATGTGCTCGATTATAGCATCTAAAAGCGGTGTGATGCTTTCTGTTTGATTGCGCCAGTCGAGGCTCATCCAATTGTTTTTTGCCGAGCCGAATATTACCGGAAAATCTAACTGCTCTTCGGTAGCATCGAGTGAGAACATCAGGTCGAACACCATCTCGTGTACTTCATCCGGACGGCAGTTGGGCTTGTCTACCTTGTTTACCACTACAATAGGTTTCAGACCTATTTGAAGGGCTTTTTGCAGCACAAATCGTGTCTGAGGCATGGGGCCTTCAAATGCGTCAACCAAGAGCAGGCAGCCGTCGGCCATGTTAAGCACGCGCTCCACCTCGCCGCCAAAATCGCTGTGCCCCGGAGTGTCTATGATATTTATCTTTGTATCCTTATATTGTATTGATACGTTCTTTGATAGGATGGTTATTCCGCGCTCGCGCTCAAGGTCGTTGTTGTCCAGCGTGAGTGCGTCGTTGTCCTGCTCTTTCAGCAGGTTTCCTGCAAGCATCATCTTATCCACAAGTGTTGTTTTTCCGTGGTCAACGTGGGCTATGATGGCAATGTTACGAATGTTTTGCATATATCTCTTTGTATTTGTGTGCGAAGTTACAACAAATTATCGAAAATATGCCTATTTGCTGCGTGATAATATCTCTGCTTTGTCTATGCTTTTTGCTTGTAATGTATTTTTTTATCATTGAATGGTTGTTAATCCGAAAATTAGCACTATCTTTGCACCCGCAAAAAGAATTTTTAATCATTTTAAAACACAAATCTATGTATTTGGATTCAGCTAAAAAGCAAGAGATCTTTGGTACATACGGAACGTCCAACACTGATACCGGTTCTGCAGAGAGCCAGATAGCTTTGTTCTCATACCGTATCGCCCATTTGACGGAACACCTCAAGGCTAACCGTAAAGATTATAGCACACAGAGAGCCTTGACAACACTTGTAGGTAAGCGTCGTGCACTCCTTAACTATCTTAAGGATCGTGACATCAATCGCTACCGTGCCATTGTGGCTAAGCTCGGTCTTCGCCGATAAGCAGGTGATGGTAACAAAAAAAAGCAGACTTCAAAAAGTCTGCTTTTTTTTGTTGTTTTTTTTTATTATTTTTATGAGCGCCAAATATTTCCGGCGCTCATAAAAATAATAGATTGTTTAGGCTTTATTTAATCTCCCAAATTTCATTTGTTTCGAGCAGCTCGGCAAAGGTGTGATAGGGCTTTTTACCTTTTATTTCCTCTACTTGTGCATGTACGCAATCGTTGTATGTGGGTGCCTCCACGTCGCGTATTACGCCTAATGCCACAGGGAAATCCGGGCCTTCCATGAGTGCGAGCTTCAAGTGCAGTGTCGGGTCGGGGCAGTGTGCGTCGTGCACAAGAATATCTTTCTCGGTTATTCCATCTTCGCCCAACTTAACAACCTTAAGTCCGAATCCCTCTTGTGCAATACCATATTCCTTATTCTCGCCAAAGAGCATCGGCTTGCCATGTTCAAGATAGATGGCGTTTTTGGCGCGTCCCTCTTTAGTGTAAATGCTTTCGTGTGTGCCGTTATTGAATATAACACAATTCTGAAGAACCTCGGTCACCGATGCGCCTTTGTGGCAGGCTGCCGCCTTTAAACACTCTACGGCTGCTGCCATATCGGTGGCTACGCAGCGTGCAAAGAAATTGCCTCGCGCACCGAAGCATAGTTCGGCGGGGCGGAAGGGGTCTTCGACAGTTCCGTAGGGCGACGACTTGCTCACAAAACCACGTACCGAAGTGGGTGAGTATTGTCCCTTTGTCAGGCCGTAAATTCTGTTGTTCAGAAGTATCATGTTGAGGTCGATGTTGCGGCGCACGGCGTGTATAAAGTGGTTGCCGCCAATTGCAAGTCCGTCGCCGTCGCCCGACACTTGCCATACTGTAAGTTCGGGATTTGCTACTTTGACGCCTGTGGCTATTGCTGCAGCACGTCCGTGGATGGTGTGAAATCCGTAGGTGTTCATGTAGTAGGGCAGGCGCGACGAGCATCCTATTCCCGATATTACGGCTGTTTGATGTGGGGCGACACCTATCTCGCTCATAGCTTTGTGCAGGGCGCCAAGGAATGCATGGTCGCCACATCCGGGACACCAACGTGGTTGTCCGAATTTGTAATCCTGTGCTTTATAGTCGCTCATAATTATTCCTCCATTATCTTAGTGAATGCCTCTACCAATGTCGATACGTTGAAAGGCTGTCCTTTAACTTCGTTGTATTGATATATGTTTATTCCTTTAGTGCGCATGCGCAGGTAGGCTGCCAACTGCCCGGTGTTTTGCTCGGCAACTACAACTTTTTTGTATTTTGCGAGTATCTCCTGTGTGCCTCGGGGCAATGGGTTTATCATGTTGAAGTGTGCTTGTGCCACTTTCTTGCCCTCTGCCAGCATCTGCTGCATGGCTTCGTGCAGATGGCCGTATGTGCCGCCGAAACCTACAATCAGCAGGTCGGCATCTTTGTCTCCTTCCACTTTCAGAGGAGGGAGTGTGTCGGCTATGCGTGCCACTTTTTGTGCGCGTTGCTCCACCATTAGATGGTGGTTGTCGGGGTCGTTGCTTATGGCACCTGTTGCGCTGCTCTTTTCAAGGCCGCCTATGCGGTGCATGAAGCCCGGTGTTCCGGGTATGGCCCAACTGCGCACCAATGTCTCGGGGTTGCGTTTGTAGGGGCTCCATCCCTCGGACATCTCGGGGGTAACATAGGGTGGTATTATAGTGGGATATTCTGCAAGGTTGGGAAGTTTCCAAGCTGCCGAGCCGTTTGCAATGAAAGCATCTGTTAGCAGTATGACAGGGGTCATGTGTTCTATTGCCATCTTTGCGGCAAGGTATGCCGAATCGAAGCAGTCGGTGGGCGATGTTGCGGCTATCACAGGGATGGGGCTTTCGCCGTTGCGACCGAAAAGTGCTTGCAAGAGGTCAGTCTGTTCCGATTTTGTGGGTAGGCCGGTCGAGGGGCCGCCGCGTTGCACGTCAATTATTACAAGTGGTAATTCTGTTATTACTGCAAGGTTGATGGCTTCGCTTTTAAGACATATTCCGGGGCCGGATGTCGATGTGCAGGCGAGTGCTCCTGCGTAAGCTGCACCCACTGCCGATGCGCATCCTGCTATCTCGTCTTCGGCTTGCATGGTGATTACGCCCATCGACTTGTGTTTGGCCAATTCGTGCATGATGTCTGTTGCCGGGGTGATGGGGTATGAACCAAGGAACAGGCGCATGCCTGCCTTTTCGGCTGCTGCCATAAGGCCGTAGGCTGTGGCTTTGTTGCCGTTGATGTCCATGTAGCGGCCTTTCTCTTTGTGCTTGCTCTCTATGCTGTATGTGTGTGCTATCGAGGCGTGGGTGTTGTGTCCCATGTCGTAGCCGGCACGCAGCACTTTGATATTGGCATCGGCAACTTCGGGCTTTTTTGCAAATTTTGCTCGCAGCATGCCTTCGGCCAGCGAGAGGTCGCGGTCGAACAGCCAACACACAAGGCCCAATGCCAACATGTTTTTGCAACGTACAATGCTTTTGTTGTCAAGTCCGCTCTCTTTGAGTGTCTCTTGGCACATCGAGGTGATGGGGCAGGGTACTACTTCGCATGTGATGCCTAATTCGGCAATGGGGTCGTCGGTTTTGAACTCGGCTTTTTCGAGGTCTTTTGCCGTGAACGAATCTGTGTCTATGATTATGGCTGCCGTGGGTTTGCAGTGTTTATACTGTGTTTTTAGTGCAGCCGGATTCATAGCCACCAATACATCGCACTTGTCACCGGGGGTGAATACTTTGTCGGCTCCTATGTGTACTTGGAATCCCGATACACCGGTGAGCACTCCTTGCGGTGCTCGTATATCGGCCGGGTAATCGGGGAATGTACAAATGTCGTTTCCTACAGTTGCCGAAATTGTTGAGAAGATGTTTCCGGCCAATTGCATTCCGTCGCCCGAGTCTCCCGAGAAGCGTACTATCACTTGGTCGATTGCTTGTTTCTTTTTCTGTTCTGCCATGATTATGGTCTTTTGTGTTCTTAAATGTGTGCCAAATTTCGCAAACATTTATGAAACTAAGAAATATTTTGCAGAATAGTTTTTGGAAAATTTCGTTTTTCTGTAATTTGTCGAGTCGGGTGCGGAGTGTGGTAAATGGTGAGATTGGAGTGATTGCTCTCTGTTCTTTACATCATGCCCTCGCCGCTGCCATCGTAGTCGTCATAATTTTGGTTGTTCATCTGTTGTTTTTGTTGGCGTGTGGGGCGTTTGGCTTTCATGTTTCCGAAACTATATGTGAGTGTGGCGCTGAAACGACGTCCGCCGTGTCTGTTTTCTGCGTCGCGCACAAAGTTCTTGTCGCCTGTGATGGTGTGCCATCCGCGCGAATCGAGAAGGTCGCGTACATTAAGGCTTATGCTCAGATGTTGGTTGAAGGATTTGCGCAGTCCGAGGTCTACCGAGTAGTTGGGCTCGCGGTGTCCTTGTGCCACTATTCGTTTGGCGTTGTAGCGTCCTGTGGCCTGCATGGTGATGGCCCAAGGAAGAATGATGCTTGCTGTCATTCGGGCGTTCCATGAGAAATTTTCGTCGCCTTTGCCCGTGATTGTTTGGTCGGCAATGTGATAGCTGAATCCGTCGAGCTTGTAGTAGAAGAGGTTCAGGGTGGTGGTGAGGTCTATCTTCTTTAGGATTCGGTTTTTTCCGATTATCTCAAGTCCGGCCGACTCTTCGCCTGCCACATTCTCGAATGTGGTGTATATTATGTTGCCTTTGTTGTAGCTTATGCGTTCAATCACATCGTCGGTGGTGCGGTAGTAGCCCGATACCGAGAGGGTGTGATTGTCCCAATTCTTTATGTAGTTAAGTTCGTAGGCATTGGAGTATTCGGGGGTGAGCTCGGGGTTGCCGAATGAGATGTTTGTAGAGTCGCTTATGTTGCTGAAGCTGTTGAGCTGTCCGCCCCAAGGACGGCGCAGGCGACGGGTGTAGTTCACCTGTATCTCGTGGCCGTTAGGAAGAGAGTAGCTGAGGAACAGGCTGGGGAACAGACTGAAAAAGTCCTTATCGGTGTATTCGGGAAGGTTGCCGCTGCTCTGTTGTGCATAGTTTACGGTGCGGGTTTTTACGCGCCAATATTCGCCGCGCAGGCCGGCCTGATAGCCGAAGTTTCCTATTCGTCCCGAGTATGTGCCGTATAAAGCGTGTGTGTCTTGGTTGTATATGAAGCGATTATAGAGATTCTTGTCGAGCGTGGTGTGTTCTTCGTCGGTGTATGTTACCGTGGGGCTTTTGTCGCGCTCGAATCTTGCGTTGTATCCGGCCTCTATGCGGGCATTCTCGCTTAGTTTGTTTTCGTAGTCGAGCTTTATTTCGGTTGATGTACTTTTGTTGCTGTTATCTTGGAACTGATAGCTTTGTGCGATTTTGTCGGTACCGGGCCATTCTGTATTTTGTCGGTATGTTGCTTCGCTGTTCATTTCCCAGATGTTATGCCCTATGGATAGGTCTATGAAGTGCCCTTCGTTGAATGTGTGTCGATAGCCGCCGTCTATGTTGAACATCGAGGGTTTGTTTGTTTGGTCGGTGATGCGCAGGCGCTTCTCTGTTATCTCCATTGTCGAGAGTGGGCCGCTGTGTGTTCTTACTATGGTGCCGAATTCTCCTCTTGTCTTCATCGCCATGAGGTTCGTGTATAGCTCGTCTTTTTTTGTAAAGCGCCATGTGAGACCGGCGCGGGCAAATATGTTTTGCGGCTCGCGTGAATTTTCCGAGAATTGTTGTTGGTATCTGTCGCGGTCGAAATATTTTGTTAACGACTCGCCGCTGCCGTCGTGGTTCATGTTGCGATAGTTTATGCCCACGTATGCGTCGAGTGTGCCGCTGCTGTAATTGACGTTGGCTCCGGCGTTGTAGCCACCCTCGGAGTCGCCTCCGGCCTGTGCGCTGCCGTAGTATCCTGCTTTACGGTCGCGCTTTAGAACTATGTTTATTATTCCAGCAGTGCCTTCGGGTGAGTGTTTGGCCGAGGGGTTGGTTATTACTTCTATCTTCTCGATGCTTCCTGCGGGCATTTGCTGAAGAATGTCGCCCTGATTGTCTGATGTTAGGCCCGAGGCTTTTCCGTTTATCCAAACTGTGACACTCTCGCTGCCGCGCAGTGATACGGCGCCTTCGTTGTCTACCTCCACCGAGGGAATGTCGCTGAGCACGTCTGAGGCGCTGCCGCCTGTGGCTGCAATATTTTGGTCTATTGTGAATACTCGTTTGTCAATCTCGAATTTCATTTGGCTGCGTTGTTCGCTCACAACCACCTCTTTAAGAAGTTTATTGTCCGGCTTCAGCTTGATGGTGCCAAGGTCTATGCGGCTGTTGCTGTTGTCGAGTGTCACTTTGCGCACATCGTCCATGTAACCCACGAATGATATTCTGAGTGTGTAACTGCCTGTTTTCAATCGTGTCAGTGTGAATTTGCCATTCTCGTCGGTGTTGCATCCGTTGATGGGTGTTGTACTTCCGGCAGGGATAAGTGCCACTGTTACAAATTCCAAAGGTTCGTTGCTTTTTGAGTCGATGAGCGTTCCACGTATTAACCCGGCGGCGGTTTGTGCAAGTATGGCGATGGGGAGCAGCAGAAGAGCTAATGAAACTGTTATTTTTTGCATGATAATTGTATTTTCGAGATATATAAATGCTTATTCTATCTAAAGTTTGACTAATTCTAATTAAAAAGGTTTAGGAGCTGTTTAAATTTATAATAAAAGTTTTTCTTATATCGGAAGCCGTTATTTCGTAGTTTCTTATATTCAAAAATGCCTGTTTTCTTCTTTTTCTCGGTTAAGTAGCCCGCTACGTGCCCTCAAAAAAATAAAACATCCTATTTTTTGCTCTATAAATAAAAAACTTAACTATATAAATTTAAACAGCTTCTTAGTACTGTTCTATATTATTTCAATAGACTTCTTGTTTGCGAGCCGCGAAGTTACATCTTTTTCTTAATCTGCTCAATTATCCTCGTTAATAATTGCATATTTTTTTACTTTTATGTATCTTCGCGCCGAATTTTAAAGTGAAAGATAATATTTTAAATTTAATAAGTTATGATAAACGCTCAAGACATTAAAATCGGAACAGCAATCCGCATGGATGGCAAGTTATATTTCTGCATCGACTTCTTGCATGTAAAGCCCGGAAAGGGAAATACTTTCATGCGTACAAAACTAAAAGACGTCGTAGACGGATATGTATTGGAGCGCCGCTTCAATATCGGTGAGAAACTCGAGGATGTACGCGTTGAGCGTCGCCCCTATCAATATCTCTATCAAGAGAGCGAGGATTACATTATGATGAATCAAGAGACATACGAGCAGCTTCCCATTCCCGGACATCAGATTACGGGTGTCAACTTTATGAAAGAGGGCATGATATTGGAGGTTGTTATTGATGCTTCCACCGAAACTGTGCTATTTGCCGAAATGCCCATCAAAGTGACACTTGCTGTTACATACACCGAGCCGGGTCTTAAGGGCGACACAGCAACCAACACCACAAAGCCCGCGACACTCGAAACAGGTGCCGAGATTCGTGTACCCCTCTTTATCAACGAGGGCGAGCTTGTTGAGGTTGATACACGTGACGGCTCATACGTTGGTCGCGTAAAGGCATAATCTTTAATCAATAAAAAGACATTGTTATACTCTATAATAGTTCCGGTTTACAACAGGCCCGGCGAGATTGAGGAATTTCTCGACAGCCTGTCTGCTCAAACGGTAAAGCCATTTGAGCTGCTTATTATAGAGGATGGTTCAAAAGAACGGTGCGATCATTTGCTTGACCGCTACCGTTCTTCTTTCACCATCCACTATTATTATAAAGAGAATACAGGTCGCAGCGACACCCGAAACTATGGAATGGAGCGTGCTACGGGTGACTATCTGCTGTTTTTCGATTCCGACGTAATACTGCCTCCATTCTACTTTGAACGTCTGCAGACAGCAATGCAGGCCGACTATTGCGATTGCTTCGGAGGCCCCGATGCAGCCGATGCCTCTTTCTCGGATATGCAAAAGGCTGTCAGTCACTCAATGACAAGTTTTTGGACAACCGGAGGCATACGCGGAGGAAAAGCAGTGATGGAAAAATTCTGCCCCCGAACCTTCAATATGGGATTCTCCAAAGAGGTCTACAACACAGTAGGCGGATTCGAGGATATGATGGGCGAGGATATTGACCTCAGTATACGAATCCGCGAGGCAGGTTTCCGCACACGACTTATACGAGAAACATTCGTTTATCACAAACGTCGCGTCGACCTGAGCCGCTTCTTTAAACAGGTGAACAACTTCGGGCAAGCACGCATTTGGCTTCAGATAAAGCATCCCGGCTCATTGAAGATAGTGCACACCCTGCCGGCCTTGATGCTCATAATGGGAGTATTATTACTTGCAGTTTCGATAATTCTGCCATGGCTGTTGCTGCTGCCGCTCATCTATCTGCTGCTGATATTCTTCGACTCGCTATTCAAGAACAAGAGCCTTAGAGTGGCAGTCTATTCGGTTGCAACGGCAGTGGTGCAGATAACAGGCTATGGATTAGGCTTTTTAAAAGCATTTTGGTTCAAACTTGTGCTTAAGCAACCACTTGAGACAAAGAAAAAACTCACAAAGCTCTACAACAGAGGGTAAATGGCACAAGGACGGTTAAGCATAAAGGATTGGCCCGAGGATGAACGTCCGCGCGAAAAAGCCATGGCACACGGCATTGCTTCGCTCAGTAAAGCCGAGCTGTTGGCAATACTTGTAGGCTCAGGCTCTGTCGACGACAGTGCCGTCGGGCTTATGAAAAAAGTGCTTGCCTCGTGTGGCGACAGCATTGCCGAACTCTCAAAACGCTCCGTCGACGACCTGTGCCGCTTCAAAGGCATAGGCCCCGCAAAAGCATTGATAATAGTGGCAGTGTGCGAATTGTGGAAACGTCGTCAGAGTGACGAGCGCGATGAACATAAACGTATACAATCATCGTGCGACCTCTACGAATATTTTCATCCCCTCCTGTGCAATGCCACAGTAGAAGAGTGTCATGTGCTGTTACTCAACAATATGAATCGCATGATAGACTGCGTGAAGATAGGCAGCGGAGGGCTCACTGCCACGCTTGTAGATATACGCATGGTAATCCGCGAGGCATTGCTCAAACGCGCAACGGCTGTGGCATTGTGCCATAATCATCCATCGGGCAGCAAGCGCCCGAGCGCCGAGGACGACAGAATAACACGCAACCTTTCTGATGCTTGCAAAATAATGAACATAAGAATGCTCGACCATATTATAATAGCAGCAGGCAACGGCTATTACAGCTATGCCGACGAAGGACATCTTTGATACATAAAAATACCTATTATGGAAAAATATCAGATAGAAGAGAAAATAGTGGAGATGATAAAAACTGTGTACGACCCTGAAATTCCGGTGAACATATACGATTTAGGGTTGATATATCGCATAGAGGTACAGGATGACAACTCAGTTGAGATAGATATGACACTCACAGCACCAAACTGCCCGGCAGCCGACTTTATGATGGAGGATGTGAGGCAGAAAGTTGAGTCGGTCGAGGGGATAGGCGAAGTTAAATTGAACCTCGTGTTTGAGCCCGAGTGGAGTCAAGACCTTATGACCGAAGAGGCAAAGCTCGAACTTGGATTCCTATAAGAAGCTGTTTGAATTTATATTGCCAATTTTTATAGAGCAAAAATAAATAGACTGACATTTTTGAATATAAAAAATGGTGAAACAAACAATACAGTTTCTATTAAGAAAATATTTTTTAGAAATTCAAACAGCTTCTAATAACATGAAAAAAGTATATTTTCTATCCGATGCACACTTAGGCTCATGGGCGCTTGAGCATCGTCGCACGCAGGAGCGTCGTCTTGTCTCTTTTCTCGATAAGATAAAGCACGATGCCGCCGCAATATATTTGTTGGGAGATATGTTTGATTTTTGGTACGAGTATAAATATGTTGTACCAAAGGGATATACACGCTTCTTGGGCAAAGTGTCCGAACTTACCGACGCCGGAGTAGAGGTGCACTTTTTCACCGGCAATCACGACCAATGGTGCATCGACTATTTTCAGCAAGAGTGCGGAATGATAGTGCATCGCGAGCCTTTCCTCACCGAGATTATGGGCAAGGAATTTTTCTTGGCACATGGCGACGAATTTTCTCCCGAAAAATCCTATCATCTTATGCGTCGCATGTTCCGCAACCGCTTTCTTCGTTTCATGTTCTCCACGATACATCCTCGTTGGAGCATCTGGATGGGTAACAGCTGGGCACGTTACAGCATGATACAGCATAAGGTAAAGGGAGACACACCATTCTTGGGCGAGGATAAGGAGCCCTGCATACAGTATGCCAAGCGCTATCTTGAGGTCCACGATACTGTTGACTGCTTTATATTCGGCCACCGACACTGCGACGAGGATTTAATGATAGGGGATAGGGCACGTTGCATCCTGTTGGGTGATTGGATTTATACTTTTGCCTACGTTGTTTATGATGGAAAGACAATCTCGCATGAGCGTTATGTAGAGGGGGATGGCTCGCTGATAGTATCACAGAGCGAGTGATTGTCGGCAGAGGTGTCGTGTAGTGAGGTTGTTGCTTTGATTGTTATCTGAAAGGTATTTATAATCATCGAATTTATTATTTTTTATGGAACAGGCTGATAAAGAAAAACAACTTGATGGAAAAAATTTAGTTGTTCTTATTTTTATCATAATGTTATTTTTTATATTTTTTATTACATGTTTAATTAACGTAATTCTAAGTATTAAACTAATAAAATTTTTATTATGCTCGTTTTTTATAAGTTATATTTGGTTTAGATATCTGTATCCTTTCTTTTCAAAGTTGATAAAAGGGCATTTCTCGAAAGAAACACAACAAAACATAAAAACCTCTATTGGTTTTGATGTTTTGTTAGCTATTACAATGACACAAGTCTTTTTCGTTATATTAATATTCCATAATAGTTTAACGCTTGGCGAAGCGTATCGTGTCCGTGCAAAGGTTACTACTTTCTATGATAGCGAGAATGACAACTACAGAACAACATTGCGTTTCTCTGATGGTTTAATAAATTTTCATGGTTACAGAATCTATTCAATGTGTGAAAATGTGGATTCTGTGACTGCATTATTGCGCGACGGCGCGTGGGGAATCTCTTTTTTTGTAGAAATAGATTCGCTGTCTGCTACTGATAATAAAAGTACTCTTTTGCATAAAACAGAGCCTGTTGATGCACCGTCGTATGGTAAGACAGATAAAATCAATAATAAAAGCAATAGCGCCGATATACGTATCACCGGAAAGATTTACAGTGACTCCGAAGGCCCACTCATGTGTGTCAGCGTCACCGAGCGCGATAGCAGCAGCCGTATTATCGAGGCTGCTCTCACAGATAGTGAGGGTAACTTCTCAATGGACGTAAAGAATACAAGCAACTATCTTATGATTTCTTATGCAGGTTACAAAACTAAGAAACTGAAAATAGGTTCGCGTCGAAAATTTGATATTGAATTGGTGAAAGCTCATTAAAAACACTACGACGTTTTTTGCGGGATGTATGTTCTCCCATTGTTGTTGCATAGGGTTGCATTTTTCCTTTTTTTGCCCTAAAAGTAGTGTAGACTGCCTTATCGGCCTGTGTAAAGTATTAATCCTTTGACAGCGAGAATTTTGTAATGAAAATCTATTATCTCCTCGCTTGGCGGGAGGCTCAAATCCTCATTTACGCTTAGTAAACTCCGGTTTTTCAGGCTTCGCAAGCCTTGAACTACATCTTTTTATTCATCTTCTACAAAAAGTGGGCGACTAAAAATCACTTTTTAGTCGCCCACTTTGTTTGAGCTATCGCTCTTTTTTTTACTGCTGATGTACTTTTATTTCAACCCTTTTACAATTTCGTATGTATCGCTGGCTATCATAAGCTCCTCGTCTGTGGGGATGAGCAACACTTTTACCTTAGATGCAGGGGTAGAGAGCACGCACTCTTCGCCACGCATCTTGGCATTGAGCTCCTTGTCAAGCTCTACTCCAAGGAAATCGAGCCCATCGAGCGATGCTTCGCGTATTCCGCCCTGATTTTCGCCAACGCCACCGGCAAAGGCTATTACATCTACTCCGCCCATTGCTGCTGCGTATGCGCCTATGTATTTCTTGATTCGATAGGCATACATGGTGTTTGAGAGGATGGCGCGTTTGTTGCCCTCTTTTGCTGCTGCTTCAACCTCGCGCATGTCCATGGATATACCTGACACTGCTGCTACGCCCGATTTTTTGTTCAAAAGGTCGGACAGACCATGTGTGTCAAGCCCCATCTTGTCCATTATGAAGGGAATTGCGCCTGCGTCGATGTCGCCGCTTCGTGTGCCCATCATAAGGCCTTCGAGGGGTGTCAGGCCCATCGAGGTGTCTACGCTCTTTCCATCTTTGACTGCGGTTATAGAGCCGCCGTTGCCCACGTGGCAGGTGATGATGCGGCTGCCTTCGGCCTTCATGCCTGTAATTTCAAGCACGCGCTTGGTGACGTAGCGGTGTGATGTTCCGTGGAAGCCGTAGCGACGCACGCCGTGTTTCTCATACAGTTCGTAGGGAACGGCGTACATATAAGCATAGTCGGGCATTGTTTGGTGGAATGCTGTGTCGAACACACCAACCTGAGGCATGTCGGGAGCTATTGCCTTTACGGCATCTACACCCTTCATGTTGGCGGGATTGTGCAGAGGAGCAAGGTCGTTGCAGGCTACAAAGTCGCGCAGAACTTCGTCGGTGAGCAGTGTGGATGCGCTGAACTTCTCGCCTCCGTGTACCATACGGTGGCCCACTGCATCTATTTCGTTTATAGACTTAAGTACGCCGTATTTCTCGCCGGTGATAGTATCTATTATAAGGCTTACACCTGTGGTGTGTTCGGGGATAGGGGCGTATATGGTCTCTTTCTCGCCATTGGGCAGTGTTATCTTAAGGAAAGAATCTTCGAGTCCGATTTTCTCGATTCCACCTTTTGCAAGCACTTCTTTTGTCTCTATGTCGAACAGCTGATATTTTATTGATGAGCTGCCGCAGTTAAGAACCAATATCTTCATGTCTGTGTCTCTTTTATTCTGTTATTATTTTTTTGCGGCAATAGCCTGATTTGCTGTGATGGCAATCATCATGTATACATCTTCTACCGAGCAACCGCGTGAAAGGTCGTTTACGGGGCGTGCAATACCTTGAAGCACGGGGCCGATGGCTTCGGCGTTGCCGAGACGTTGCACCAATTTATAGCCTATATTGCCTGCTCCAAGATCGGGGAACACAAGTACGTTGGCCTTTCCGGCAACTGTTGAGCCGGGGGCTTTGCTTGCACCTACAAAGGGAACGAGTGCCGCATCGGCCTGAAGTTCGCCGTCAAGGTCTAATGCAGGGGCAAGTTCGTGAGCAAGTTTTGTGGCTTCTGTCACCTTATCGACCATCTCGTGTTTGGCCGAGCCTTTTGTCGAGAAGCTGAGCATTGCCACGCGAGGTTGCTCAATGCCGGCAAGTGCTTGTGCTGTTTGTGCCGTGCATACTGCTATCTGCGACAGTTGGTTGGCGTCGGGGTTGGGGGTCACTGCAACATCTGCAAAGAAGAGTACACCATCTTCGCCATACTCTTTGGCTTTTGTTATCATCATCATTGCGCCTGATACGCATGTGATTCCCGGTGTTGTTTTAATGATTTGAAGTGCAGGGCGCAGCACATTTCCTGTGGTGTTTTGTGCTCCCGCCACTTGTCCGTCTGCATCGCCGGCCTTTATGATAAGGCAGCCTAAGTAAAGTGGGTTGAGTACTAATTTCTGTGCATCCTCCATAGTCATGCCCTTTGCCTTGCGCAGCTCGAAAAGCAGGTTGGCATACTTTTCGGCGTCGGGGTTGTTCATGGGGTCGATGATTGTTGCCTTGTCAATGTTTGTGAGACTGTGCTTTTGTGCAAGTGTCTCAATCTCGGCTCTGTTTCCGATGATAACAAGGTCGGCAATGCCGTCGGCCAATGCTTTGTCGGCGGCTTTCAGTGTGCGTTCTTCTGTTCCTTCGGGAAGTACGATGCGTTGCTTGTTGCTGCAAGCACGCTCGATAAGACTTTTTATAACATCCATTGTTTTAAAATTTATTAGTGTTGTTCTTTTTTCTCTTGAACGATGTCTGTGGGATGTTATCTCGCAGGCATTTACTTGCTGATGATATTGTTTGGAATATCCGACGCAAAGATAAGTATTTTTATCTAAATTTGCCGAGTATAATTCTTATTTCTGTTTATAATGTTGTGTAACTTGCTGTATAATGCTGTGGACTTTGCTGTTATTGTCCCTCAGGTGCGTCGTCTGTGGATTGAAACTTTTGGCGATGATGATGCTTTTATCAGCCATTTTTTCTCTTTGGCAGATGCCGAACACCACCTGCACACCCTCACTGCCGACGGGCGACTGGTGTCGATGCTATTTGCTTTGCCATATAGAATATGGCACAGGGGGCGTGAGATTCCTGCGGCTTATATATATGCAGTGGCAACTGCCGCTGATTTTGCCGGAAATGGGTGTATGCGGCACCTTATGCAATATGTTCATGATAATCTTCGTTTGCAGGGGTATGCAGCAACATTCCTTGTACCGAGTGATGGGTGGCTGTTTCACTATTACGCCCGTTTGGGATATAATGTTTGTGCGTGGTATGATGACGAGGTGGTGGAGCGTCTCATGGATATTCAAATGCAGTGTTGTTCGTTGGTCAAGGAGCATCTCCTAACCGATGAGATTTACTCCTTCATACTATCATGTGCAAAAGAGTCTGTTGCTTCTGTTCTTCATTCTCGCGAGAGTATTACCCTTAACATCTTAAGTTGTGAAATGTCGGGTGGCGGATTGTATGTGTTGAGGGATGGTGATGCGGTCTCGGCCCTCGCATTCGTTGTCGATAGCGGCAAAGTTCCGCTTATCATTGCCGAGTATTCAAAGAAAAGTGATGCACGCAGCTGCCTTTTTCAGCGTCTTTGCCTGCTCCTGAATGTCGATTTTATTCAGTGCCGCAGGTCTGCCCCTTTGGGAGCTGTTCCATATGCAATGGCTTATAGTTTGAATGGTATATTTCCGGCTGAGGTCTCGATGCAGTTGTTGCTCGATGTGTGATATAAAAATTTAAACAGCTTCTTATTGCCAACCGGAATATTATTACTAATTTCGCAGGTAAAATATTTGAAGCTGTTTAAATTTATATAGTTAAGTTTTTTATAGAGCAAAAATAGGATGTTTATTATTTATTCGTGTGCGCGTAGTGGGCTACGTAACGGAGAAAAAGAAGAAAAACAGACATTTTTGGAATATAAAAAACAACAAAATAACGGCTTCCGATATAAGAAAAACTTTTATTAGAAATTTAAACAGTTTATTAATATAATGAAAAACTATCTATCTGTTATTACTCTTTTTACACTGTTCTCTCTTTCGGGTTGCGGAAAATCTGCAGTGACGGTTGCTAACAATCCGGGAGAAACGGCTGTGCTTCTGTTCTCCTCAATCACTTCGGGCAATGCTCAGGTAATCAAGGATAATATATATATCAGCGACGAGGTGCAACGTGATGTATTTAATGAATGGGTCGATATGATGGTGGCGTCTCAGCAATATAAGGAGAGTACAAAGGGGTATAATCCTTCGTACTCTGTGGTAGAGGAGAAAGTTGACGGTGAAACAGCCGAGGTTCTGCTCGCAGGTAAGAATCCGGCAGGGCAGAATGTTCAGATAAAGGTGAAACTGCTTGTGGTGGATGGCCGATGGAAAGTTGATGGCGACCACGGAGTTTGGCATTGATGAGATAAAAACAGATGGCTCATGTAATGAGCCATCTGTTTTTATGAGCCTATATAACTTTTAATTGCATCGACATAATCTTCAAACGCCCTGCGTCCCTCATCTGTTATCATGCAGGTTGTGTGGGGCATCTTCCCTTTGAAACTTTTCTCCACAGCAATGTAGCCCGCTTTATTTAGTTTCTCAATCTGCACACTCAGATTGCCGGCCGTAGCTCCTGTTTGTTTACGTAAAAACACAAAATCGGCACTTTCCAATCCAATGAGAGTGGATATTATGGCAAGGCGTAGTTCGGAGTGCAGCAGTGGATTCAGTTCTTTGAACATCGGCGGTTATATTTATGGTTGAGGATGTGTCCGGGTATAATCATCATCACAATGAATATCGTTGCAAAGATAATACATTTTGCTGCATAATTAATCTTTAATAAATCTGTGCTTGGCTCCGAGCCGAATAACATCAGTGAACCATCGTGAGCAAAGCTGAAGACTATAGCTTCGTAGAGTGGAAACAGGAATGCCGACAGCATGGCGATTGCTCCACAGATTATGGTGCTTCTATCTTGTATGGCAATGCCTGAGATTACTGTTCCTATACCCATGATAAGAACGGTGAAGTATAGAATATCTGCGTTTTTTAACAGATTGCCTGCCAATATCCACAGAAACGAGATGCTTAGAACAATCCACACCCCTGTAATCGTGCGCTCGATGTAGTTGCGTGCCCCTGTTTTATGCTTTTTGCGGTTGAACAGCAACATTCCTATCCAACCTACCACAGGCAGAATAAACCATGTGTAGCCGACGAATAAGATGTTTTCTTCGCGAAGAATGTATATAAGTGATGCTTGGAGCAGGGATATAAAGACAGTTGCATATCCCCATATCAGAAAGGGAGTGCCGCAGTCTCTTTGAAGGTTCATGCGTGTCTCTTGAATCATTGTTGTGATTAGTTTCAGGCTCTCGGCCTCGTTAAGTTTTCTTTCTTCCATAGTTGAATTTTTATTTATATTTAACATCGGTTTTATATATCTGTTTTACCGGTATTACAGATATTTGATGCAAATATAAAGTAGTTTATAAAATAAACCAAATTTTTGTGTGATTATTTAAGGAAATGTTTAAATTTATATCACTGTTTTTTTATAGAGCAAAAATAGGATGTTTGTTTATTCTTTAAGGGCGAATGGCGAGCTATGCAACCAAGAAAAAGAGATATACAGACAGTATAGAATATAAAAAATGGCGAAACAGACAATACTGTTTCTCTTAAGAAAACTTTTTTTATAAATTTAAACAGCTTCTTATAAATCTGTTTGACTTTTATAATTTGTGATTGTGTAAGTATAAAATTCAGTTCCTTCTAAAAGTTTTATATACAGACTTTTAGAGGGAACTGAGTATCTTTGCTTTTTTCCTGATTTTACAGGCCTCTGCTTTTATGCTTTCAACATTTCTATCAATTCTTCGATGCAGATGCTGTTTTGCTCGCCGGATGTCATGTTTTTCAGGGCTATTGTGTTTTCTTGCATCTCGGTCTCGCCAATAATGGCTACATAGGGTATGTTATTGCTGTTTGCATATCCCATCTGCTTTTTCATCTTTTCGCAGCTTGGGTATAGTTCCGCCGAAATTCCGGCTGCTCTCAATTGTGCTATAAGTGACAGGCTGTGCATGGCCTCTCTGTCTCCGAAGTTTACGAACATAACCTGTGTGTTGAGCATTGATTCTTGGGGGTACAGCTCCAATTGGTTCATTACATCATATATACGGTCGGCACCGAATGATATTCCAACACCGCTTACACCGTTTAGCCCGAATACTCCTGTGAGATTGTCGTATCGTCCGCCGCCGCTTATGCTGCCTATTGCCACATCTAAGGCTTTTACTTCGAGTATGGCACCTGTGTAGTAGTTTAGGCCGCGTGCAAGGGTGAGGTCAAGCTCAACCTCGCTCTTTATTGTAAGCAAGGCTGTTGCGTTTAGGATGAATTTTGTCTCCTCTACACCTTTTTCGCCAACTGCATTGCCCTTGAGTACTTCTGCTATTGTATCGAGTTTTTGGCTGTTGTTGCCTTGCGATTGCAATATAGGCATAAGTTTCTCTATTGCCTCGTTGCTTATGCCTTTCTCTCGAAGTTCGGCTGTTACTCCGTCAAGGCCTATTTTGTCGAGCTTGTCTATGGCAACGGTTATATCTATTATCTTGTCGGGTTCGCCAATTACCTCGGCTATTCCGGAGAGTATCTTGCGATTGTTGAGCTTGATTGCTACGCGAATACCTAACTTGCCGAATACGTGGTCTATGAGCTGTATCAGTTCTACCTCGTTCAAAAGTGAGTCGTTACCAATTATATCTGCATCGCATTGGTAAAATTCGCGGTAGCGTCCCTTCTGCGGACGGTCGGCACGCCACACCGGTTGTATCTGGTAGCGTTTAAACGGAAAGGTCAGTTCGTCGCGGTGCATCACTACGTAGCGTGCAAATGGGACGGTAAGGTCGTAGCGCAACCCTTTCTCGCAGAATTTTGATGCTAACCCGGAGGCGTTGCGACTGAGCAGCTCCTCGTCGCTGATGCCGCGAAAGTAATCGCCTGAATTTTGTATTTTAAATAGAAGCTTGTCGCCCTCTTCGCCATATTTTCCCATCAGTGTGCTCAGATTTTCCATTGCCGGGGTTTCAATCTGTCTGAATCCGAATAGCTGAAAGGCCTCTCGTATTGTGTCGAATATGTAGTTTCTTTTGGACATCTCAATGGGTGAGAAGTCGCGTGTTCCCTTTGGTATTGATGGTTTTTGTGCCATTTTTTATGTTTTTAGGGCAGTTGCTCAATCGCGTCTGCCAAGATATATCATTATGTAGTATATAAGTGTTGCCAATGATGATAGCGCTGCAACCACGTATGTATATGCTGCCGAGCGTAAAGCGCTGCTTGCTGCGGGATAGTTGCTGTTGTTTGTTATTCCTGCCGACGAAAGCCATGCAAGTGCTCTGCGGCTGGCATCTATTTCAACAGGCAGGGTTACGAAACTGAACAGTGTGGTTGTTGCAAACAGTACGATTCCTGCCAACAATATGCCGGGGAATGATTGTACTGTAATTATTCCGATGAGCAGTATCCATGTAATCCAGTTTGAGGCAAAAGATACTATGGGCACTAATTTTGAGCGCATCTGCAGTGGAGCGTATGCTTTTGCGTGTTGCACGGCGTGTCCACATTCGTGTGCAGCAACGGCTGCTGCGGCGATGCTTGTGGAATTGTAAACCCCTTCGCTCAGATTTACGGTCTTGTTGGTGGGGTTATAATGGTCGGTCAATTGCCCGGGGGTGCTTGTTACAGTTACATCATATATTCCGTTGTCGTGTAACATTTTTATGGCTATGTCGCGACCGGTCATTCCATTGCCTAATGGCATTTTTGAGAATTTCTTGAATTTGCTGTTCAAGTTCCATTGTACCAGATAGCTTAAGATGGCTATTCCCAAAAACAGTATTATGTATGTGAAATTGTATCCTGCACTGCTGCTTGAATATCCCACGTTTGCTTGGGCAAAAACAGTGAGTAATGATAATGTTGTCATATTGCTTATTGTTTAGAGTTATATCTATAAAACGTGCAGGCAGAATTTATGATTATGCCTGCTTGTCTTTTTTTTGTATTTACCGAGGGGGTGTTCCTCTTTAGGCGTTACGTGTTATTGTCTGCTCTCTGTCGGGGCCTATCGAAATGTATTTTACGGGTACTCCTAATTTATTTTCGAGGTAGCTTACGTAGTCGAGGAATTTTTGGGGAAGATCTTCTTCTCGTGTTATTTTAGTGAGGTCACATTCCCATCCTTCCAGCTCTTCGTACACAGGTTCTACTCCGTTTATGTCGTATGGCAGATGCTCTAAAATCTCTCCATTTTTTTTGTATGCCACGCATGCTTTTATAACGGGGAAGGTGTCGAGCACATCGCTTTTCATCAGTATCAGGTGTGTAACACCATTAATCATGATGGTGTATTTCAGGGCTACAAGGTCTATCCATCCGCAGCGGCGTTCGCGTCCTGTAACGGCTCCATACTCATGTCCGCGGTCGCGCATAAGTGCGCCTGTCTCGTCGAATAGTTCTGTGGGGAACGGGCCTGCTCCCACACGGGTGCAGTAGGCCTTTGTTATTCCGTATACATTGCCTATTCTGTTGGGGGCCACTCCGAGACCTGTGCAGGCGCCTGCACACACTGTGTTTGATGATGTTACAAAGGGGTAGCTTCCAAAGTCGATGTCTAAAAGGCTGCCTTGTGCTCCTTCTCCAAGCACACTTTTGCCTTCGTCCATCAAGTCGTTTACCATTTGTTCACTGTCTATCAGGCGGAATCCTTTGAGGTATTCTATTCCTTCGAGCCACTTTGATTCCATTTCTGTTATATCGTAGCTGTAATTGAGGCTCTTGAGAATTTGTGCGTGGCGCTCTTTTGCTTGGGCATATTTTTCCTCGAAATTTTCCAATATATCGCCTACACGCAATCCGTTACGGCTTATTTTATCGGTATATGTGGGGCCTATTCCTTTTCCGGTGGTGCCCACTTTTGCATCTCCCTTTGCTGCTTCGTATGCTGCGTCGAGCACGCGCCCTGTGGGGAGTATCAGATGGGCTTTCTTTGAGATAAACAGGTTTTTCTTTAGGTTGTAGCCTGCTTTTTCCAAATCCTCGGCTTCGCCTTTGAAGAGTGCGGGGTCGAGCACCACTCCGTTGCCTATGATATTTGTTTGGTTGCCTTGAAAAATGCCTGAGGGGATTGAGCGTAAAACAAATTTCTTACCGCCGAATTCAAGTGTGTGGCCTGCGTTGGGACCGCCTTGAAAGCGTGCCACTACATCGTATTGCGGTGTGAGTACGTCCACTATTTTGCCTTTTCCTTCGTCTCCCCATTGGAGGCCCAAAAGCACGTCAATCTTCTTTTTCATATTTGTATGCTGTTTGTATTTTCTTTATTTTGCTTTTTGCCTGCGTCGTTTAACCGTGCGGTGGCATTTGCTGCACAGGCCGTAAACATATAGTGAATAGTGTGTCAAATGAAATTTCTTTATGTTTGCTTTTATGTTTTCTTCTATAAGTACGTTGTTCATTGCTGTTACCCGGCCGCATTGTGTGCACACTGTATAACCAATCTCTTTTTTGAAGCATTTTTCGTATTTCGATATTGCTCCGAATTGGTGGTGTATCACAAGGTTTGCATTTGTCAACAGTGTGAGAGTATTGTATACTGTAGCACGGCTGACACGAAATTTTTTGCCTTGTTCCATCTGCATTAACAAATCTTCGATGCTGAAGCTGTCTTCAATGGAGTATATGGCCTCTAAAATGGCGTAGCGCTCCGGTGTGCGTCTTAGCTTGTTTTCTTTGAGATAATCCGAGAAAGCCTGTCTAACGGTCTCTTCTACTTTTGCGCTGTTCATTTTGTTGTTAAGGTGTTGCTCGCAAAGTTACCTCTTTTTTATATTATAATTGCTTATTATTTCTCTTTTTATTGAATTTTAGGTGAAAAAATGTTTTAATTTAGGGTTTTGCATAATCTTGTCGGCAGTGTGCTCTTTTTGGAGTGAAAGGTATTTGAGCAGTGATGTGTGTACGCACATTTTGAGTACGTTGTTTGCCGACGGATTGTTGTTTAGTATTTCGGCTGCTTGTTCTAAATATTTATTCTCGACACTCTCATCTATGGCGACTCCTTGTCTGAAAAGATGCGAGAGGGTCATAAAGCCGCAATAGGCAAACAGACCTTCGTTCCGCTCGTTCCATGATACTGCATGCGAGGCTGCATCGGGAAGTGTGCACAGCAGGTGCATGGATAATTGGTCGGCTATCTCTGTATAACGGGTGGATGCTATCCACTCGGCTGCATCCGTTGCTGTGAAGTCGCTCTTTGGCATAAGGAGTATTGCCAATATTTTACATTCGCGAATATTTTCGCTCCAAAGTGCAACGGCAAGTTCTCTGTTTTGTGCGTATCTCCGGGCGGTCTCTTTCAGTCTCGGGGTTTCTACTCCGAAATTTATTTTATAGTTTAGTCCCTGTTTGCGTTGCAAAGTAGACACTACGCCGTTCATCGACAGGCGCAGGCTTTTCTTTATCTCTTTTATCTTGTCGTGTGTGCTTTGTTCCATTTTGGGATTTTCCTTGTGTGTCAACAGAGCCGTAGTGATTTATTTTTTTACTGTCGGCTTTTTTCGGTAGTCGTTGGGTGTCTCTTTCATCATGCGATAGAATGAGGCGTAGAAGGATTGTCTGTTGGCGAATCCCACTGATAGGCCTATCTCCTCTATTGTCATGTTTGCATAGCGTTTATCGCGCAGTCGGTGCATGGCCTCTTTTATGCGATATTCGTTTATCAGACAAGAGAAGTTGGTGTTGAAGCGGGAATTTACCACAGCCGAAATGTATCGTGTGTTGGTTTCTAATTCTTTTGCAAGTTCTTTTGCCGAGAAATTCTTGTCTCTGTAACGTTTTTCAAGTACAATTATGTTTAATATTCTATCGTAAAGTTCGTCGGCTAATTCTGCTCTTATCAATGAACGATATGCTGCATTCTTCTCTTTTTTTTCCCTGATGTTATAAGGGGTGTTTTTTGTGTTGTCTGTCATGGCTTGTTATTTTCAATGTTTTCCAAATGTACGATTTATTTTATCAAAAATGATGTATTTTCACATAAAAATTCTGTTTTTTATGTGAAAAGAGTAATGTGGGTATGATTATAAACTGTTTATATGGAAAATCTGGTGCTGTATGGGCTTATTTTATGTTGCATCTGCTATATGCTTCGGTGAGCTCTTCAACGGGATGGCCGTATTTGACGGCCTGGTCGAGTGCTTGCTTGGCTGCGCTTTTTTTGCCCTGTTGCAATAGTAGTTCGGCGTGTGTTGCATGATAAGAAGCGTTGTCGGGTTTCAGTTTGAGTGCCTCTTCTATGTCCATTATTGCAAGTTCTGTTTGTCCCTCTGAATTTTCTATGTTGCAGCGTGCGTAGTAATATTCGGCATTGTCGGGTTCGTCGTCAATCAGCAGGCTCAAGAGCATAAGGCTGTCATTCAATCGGCCCTCTTTATGATAGAGCAGGGCTAACGAAAGGCGTGCATCGTTGTTCGATGGCTCTATTGATAGGAGGGTGTTATAGTCTGCGTATGCTTTTTGGTATTCTTTTTGTTTGCCATAGATGTATGCACGCATAAACAGTGCATGTGTGTCGCGTGGCTCTGCGTGCAGAATCCGGGTGTAGTCGGCAAGTGCGCTGTCGTTGTTCTCGATTTGAATGAACAGGCGGGCGCGTTGTCGGCGTATGGTGATGGAATTTGAATTAAAGCCGAGTGCGTGGGTGTATGACTTTATGGCACTTTCGGTGTCGCCTTGCATCCATTGTGCATGTGCAAGATTATTGTATGCGTACTCGTTTTTGGGATTATGTGGTTCGATTGTTACGGCTCGTGTGAAATTTTTTATGGCTTGTGTGTAATTTTTTGTTTCAAGATTTTCGGTGCCGCGTGCACATAGTTCGTCGTAGCTTTGTGCATTGGCCGACACTGCTATATATAAAATTGCACTTGTGAGTATTGTTCTTATCATTGTTTCTTGTCATAAATTATGATGCGAAGATAAGTATTTTATCTGTTATTTGGGCTATGCGGCTTTTTATATTACTCTATTTTAAATGAATATAACAGGTGTTTGTTCTGTTTAACGGCTTTTTTGCTGCTTAAAATTTCGATATTTGAACTGAAGCTCGAATATCACACTGCACTCGCTGTAAAATAATAAAGCAAGCTTTATTTTATTTCGCTCGTTTGTTTCGATATTTGTAAAAGATTCGCTACCTTCGCAGTCGAAATGGTGAGTGGGTCTTGTCTTTGGTCATTCGCTTTTTTGCTCTCGTAGTTCAATGGATAGAATACGGCTCTCCTAAAGCTGGGATACGAGTTCGATTCTCGTCGGGAGTACAAAACAGCAGCTGTGGTAATCTACGGCTGCTGTTTTTTTTATTTTGGGGTGTCGTATGACGTCTGACTAAGTTTTTTGTCTATTGCTTTCCTGCTTTTACCCAACTGATGAATCCGCCGTCAAGCTCTATTATATTATAGCCTTGTTTGCTCAGTATCTCGGCTGCTTTTTTGCTGCGTCTGCCGCTTCTGCAGTATATGGCTATGGTTTTTGCTGTGTCGAGCAGCTCATGTGCGCGTTCGGCGAAGCGGTTGTCGTTTATGTCGATGTTTATGCTGCCTGAGATGTTGCCATCTTGATACTCTTCGGGGGTGCGTACGTCCACTATCTGTATGTTGTTGCCGGCTATTTCGTTTGAAAATTCCTCGACTGTTACTGTGCGGTATGTTTTTTGTTTTTTCTTACATGAGGTTATGCAGATTATAAATACAAGTGCTGATAAAATATAGATTAATGTCTTCATATATGGTTCTGTTTTATGTGTGATACAAATATAGCTCAAGCTTTTTACTTATACAATGCTTTATTTATGTTGATTTGTCTGTTTTTAGAAGTTGTTTAAGTTTCTTTTGTGTATCTTCGCAAATAAAAATGAGGATCAGATGATGAATGATTTGCTTATAGAGAAATTAGCAGCTCGGGGAATACGCCCCACGGCAGTGCGTCTTTTGGTGGTACGTGTGCTCGCCGAGGCCGACTCTCCTCTGTCGCTTGCGGATATTGAGGCAATGCTTGACACTGCGCCAAAATCTACAATTTTTCGTGCCCTGAATCTTTTTTTGGAACATCATATTGTGCATAGCTTTGAAGATGGCAGCGGTTCTCTTAAATACGAACTTTGCGACGGGGAGCATGGCAATCCCGACGATATGCACACCCATTTTTTTTGTGAGAAGTGTCAACGTACATTCTGTTTTAAGGCAATACAGGTGCCTGTGATAGATTTGCCAAAGGGGTTCAGGATGCACTCGGTAAATTATATGGTTAAGGGTGTTTGCAGTGAGTGTGAATCTAAGGGGTAGTGCTTTTTTTTGAAAGTTATCTCGGACTTCTGTTTTTTACTCCTTGGAAATACCGATGCTTCGCAGCAGTTCCACGCGGCTCACTGCGTTGTTGAAAAGGGCGTTTATGTATTCCTCCTGTATAAGGTTATCGCTGCGCTCGGTTTCAATAAATTCCACGAAAGATATTTCTCCTGCTTGATATGCTTTGCGTTTGCTTTTTAAAAGTTCTGCAACATCGGCAAGCATTTTGCGTGTGAATGTGTTTATCTGCATTTGTGCGGTGTTGCAGTTGTTGTATGCCTGTATGACTTCGCTTTGTATGCGCAGACGGGTGTCGGCAAGTTCATTTTGCGCCTGCTCCACTTTTGCTGCTTCCTTAGCTTTTGCACCTCTGTTAAGGTTTGAGAATTTCATAGGTATGGATGCTCCAACCTTTAGTTTCGTGAATGATGGCTCTTCGGGTGTATTGCGATGGGCGCCTTTGTTGTATTCTGCACCAACGTATAGTTGAATATCTATGCGACGGCGGGCGCTGCCTAATCTCTTTTGCGCTTCGGCAATATCCACTTTGCTTATGGCTGCGGTCAGGTCGGCTCGGTTCATTAATGCTTTTTCTATGTAATAGTCGGGCTCTTTTATGGGTGTCGAACACTCTTCGAGATTTCCTGTTGCTGTTATCTGTTCGGCATTTTTGAGATTACCCATGTAGTAACCCAATACTATGGCTGTGTTGCGATATTCTGCTTCGGCTGTGAGACGCTCGTTGTGTGCAAGGCTTGCCGCAAGCTGGGCTTCAATCCATGAGGTCTTTGCAATATCGCCACGCACAAAGCGTAAACTGTCGCTCTCTGAGAGCTGTTGCATGTATTTTTCGCGTTTGGCGGCTGTTTCTAACAGAGCCTTTGCTCTCAAATGTGTAAGGTAGGCTATTGTGGCATCTGCGTGAAAATTGCGCATATAATCGTTGAATACGGCTGTGGCTGCCTGCATCTCCTTGTTTGCAAGGTTTATGGCTGCTCTTCGTACTCCGAATGTGAATTTTCTGCTTAGCTCTGCACCTATGCTGTAACCCAATTTTTTGTCCCAATCCTCGTTGTTCCCATATTCTACCGACAGGGTGGGGTCGTTGTATATCTTGGAATTTTTTAAATTGGCCTGTGCTATTTCGATGCCGATGCTTTGTGCCATCAACAGGGTGTTGTTGTTGATGACATTCTGCATATATTGTTCGTATGTTATTTGCTGTGCTATGCCATATATGGTTGCGAGAGTGAGGCATAGTGTGGCTGTGATTCTTTTCATGTATTAAGTATTGTGTGCTTCGGGTGTTTGTTTTTTTTCTGAATGCAAAAGTAATCAACAAGGTTTGAAACCCGGTTGCATTTTCTTACATTCCGGATGCTATTCTCTGCCCGGGGTGATGCCCATTTTGGCTGCACGCTCTATGATGAATGATAATGCAGCGTCGTGTTCGTTGGGGATTATTCCATCGAGTATGGCCTCTTTTACTTCGCTTTTCAGTTTGCCTACGATGTCGCATGGCGGCAGTGCAAAGAGTGTCATAATTTCGGAACCGTTTACGGGGGGTTGGAAATTGCGTATGCGGTCGCGTTCTTCAAGGTCTTTGAGCTTTAGGCGTACTGTGCGGAAGTTGTTTATAAATTGCTTTTTGCGCACTTCGTTTTTTGATGTGATGTCTGCCTCGCACAATGTCATGAGGTCGTCGATGTCGTCGCCTGCATCGAACAGCAGGCGGCGCACAGCCGAATCTGTGACTTCGCTGTCGGCTATTGCTATCGGGCGCATGTGCAGTCCTACGAGTTTTGCCACGTAGCGCATTTTTTCGTTCTGTGGTAATTTGAATTCTTTGAATATTTTATTCACCATTTTCTCGCCTACGGCATTGTGGTTATGAAATGTCCACTTTTGTATGGGATCCCAACGTTTGGTGCGTGGCTTGCCTATGTCGTGCAGCAATGCGGCCCAACGAAGCCACAGATTGTCGGTGTTGCGCGATATGTTATCGAGCACCTCGAGGGTGTGATAGAACATCTCTTTGTGTCCGTAGCCGTTTTTTACCTCTACCCCCTGCATGGCTGTGAGCTGCGGAAATATAATCTCCAACAGGCCGCAACGGTCAAGCTCGATGAAGCCTTTTGAGGGGATGGGCGAGAGTATTATTTTATTTAGTTCGTCGTTTATGCGCTCGCGCGAAATTATTTTTATGCGTTCCTTGTTTTTGCATAGGGCGTTGAATGTTTCATCGTCGATGTAAAAATTCAATTGTGTGGCAAAGCGTATGCAACGCATCATGCGCAGAGGGTCGTCAGAGAAGGTTATTCCGGGCTCGAGCGGGGTTCGTATTATGCGGTCTTCAAGGTCGAGCATCCCGTCGAATGGGTCGACAAGCTCGCCGAAGCGTTCACTGTTAAGGCATATAGCCATTGCGTTTATTGTAAAGTCGCGACGATTCTGGTCGTCTTCCAATGTCCCATCTTCTACAATGGGATTGCGTGAATTGCGTGTGTACGATTCTTTGCGAGCACCCACAAATTCTATCTCGTGCTCGTGAAATTTCACCTGTGCCGTTCCATAATTGGCATATACGGCCAAGTGTGCTCTCTTTCCTAATTTGCGGCTGAAAGCACGTGCCATTTCAATGCCTTTGCCCACTACCACGACGTCTATATCTTTTGAGGGTCGCTCTAAGAATATGTCGCGCACAAACCCTCCTACCACATAACACTCGAAGCCTGCTTCGTCGGCCGTCTCCGATATTTTGCGGAAGATTGGCGTGTCGAGCAATTTGCATAGCTCTTCTCTACTCGGGTTATACATTCTTCTCTGTTTTATATTGCAGTGCGAAGATAGTGAATTATTCTGTAAAAAAGAAATCGTCTCTATTAGGAATGGTAACTGCAGCTTTTTTATTCTTTTTTATCTTTTTCTTTCATAAGACGCAGAATCTCTTCTTGTTTCTCAAGTATGCGGTTAATCTTGAAGTACCAGCAGATGGCCTCTCTGCATATAAGCAGCAGAGCTATTACCATGAGTAAGAAAAAGAATAGTACCACTGACATAGCTGTGATGTCGCTGAACGTGGATGCTTCTATCGCACTCTCTTGAACTGTTGTCGACGTGAGCAGTGTGTGTAGGATGAATGTTATTTTCATAATGTTTTGAATTTTTGTGTTGTTTTGCCAAATGTAGTTGTTTTTTGGGGAAAAGTATTATCTTCGCACAATAAAATAATTGTTTATGAATAGGATATTATATGTTTTTGCTATTGCTGTCGTGATGCTCGCTTCGTGTGGCGAGAGTATGGAAAAAAAGGCTGAGGTGTTGTTGAATGAGGCTCGAAATGCTTACACGGCGCAAGATTACGGTAGGTCAAAAGGGCTATTGGACAGTTTGAAGGTTGCCTACCCAAAGGCGTTTAAGGCGCGCCGTGCCGCGTTGCAATTGCGACGTGATGTTGAGATGGGTGAGCAGTTGCGCAGCCTTCGCTTTTGTGAAGAGAAACTTGAAAGGCTGGCGGCTCGCCGCGACAGCTTGCTGCCTATGTTTGTCCTCGAAAAAGATGGGCGCTATCAAGATGTAGGTAATTATATGATCCCATCGCAAACGGTTAAGAATAACCTTAATAATACGTATCTTCGTGCGCAGGTAGATGAGCATGGTCTTGTCGTGCTCTCCTCGGTGTATCGCGGAAAGGCTCTCGGGCACAGCGGGGTGCGTGTCTCTTCGGGCGACAGCTATGCCGAGTGTGAGGCTCCGTTCAATAAGTATACATCCAAACATCTGGGGGTGACAACCGAGCGTGTCGATTTCAGATATGGTCAAGATGGTGGTGTGATGGATTTTATTGCATCTTGTGACTCTCCTGTCACGGTTTGTTTGAAAGGCAAGAGTGAATATAAATATACTTTGCGTGATGCTGACGCAGCTGCAATAGCCCATGTGTTGCTGCTTGCCGATGTGCTTAGAGTAATCACCGAAACAACGGAGATGCGTGACGAGGCTTTGCGGCATATCAATTTCATAGAGCGCAGCAATGAACGACACAAGAATGTTGAAAGTGATACTGTTGCGATGAGTGCCGATTAAGAGACGGATGATATCTTTTGAGAGAATATGAATTAAACTGTATCTACAATAGTTTCTGATAAAGCGATAAGCGAGTGACCCTCTTTGTAAGTCACTCGCTTATCGCTTTTGTTACATTCTTGTTTCTCGAAATGTTTGTCTGTTATTTAACTTCCTCAAAAATAAATGCTATTGATTATCAAATAGATAAGTATTCGATGGTACACATATGGGTTCTAAAATTCATCAAAAGCATCTTGTATGTCATCCTTATATACTATTTAATGACAATTTATGTTCACCTCTTTCCTTTGACGCGGTGTAAACTCTAACGATTTTATCATGAAATATCATATCCTTGTTCGGTATTTAGCCATTCTACATAATCTAGATACGGAGGGTCTGAGATATTACTCATTACAACCGAAAGGATTTTTGATGCTATATCCATAGTATCATAACCATGTGAATTGTAGCACATTGTTGCGAATGAATGTGGAGTAAATTTGTGATAACATATAGATGAAGGATTCACGATAATATCTAATAAATCCTTTATTCTTATGTTATCAAGGAAAAGTTTTCTGCCAAGAACGATGTATTTTATACAACCATCAATACTCAGTTTACCATCATAACCCATTATAAATAATCTGTGTTCGTCCTCATTTTCCCAGTCTTTATGTTTTAAAAAGAAAAGAGATTTCCAATTCTTTTTTATGAACTCCTGTTTTGTTTCTGCCTCAAAATCAATTTTTTCATCATCAGGAGTATTGAAAAAATTGTACTCTACATCTTCAAATTTATAGAAATGATTCTCAAATATATCTTTGTTCTTAGATATAAAAGCCTCCTTGTCTATCACTATACACACACCATTCGAATTATCGGCATAGTGTGCCCACATTGCAGGATGATTTGTGCCTTCCTGACCAAAACCTTTTATATCATAGTTTTGAGAAAAACAGATGATACGACATTTCTCCTTGATGTATTTATCTGTATTATACATTACCATGAAGTTTTGACTTAGATTCATGTAATGAACATTTCCCTCATTCATGTCATTAAGTCTTTCAAAAGATGATGGCAGCAGAGTCAAATCTTCCAATATCTTTTTGAAAGATTCCAAATTAGTATAATGAAACAAGGCTCCATCACCCTTATGGGGGAGTTCTTCATGCCAATAAAGATAAGCTGGTAATTTTGTGAGCAGCATAAATTATAGTATAATCAGTATATCTTTTATAGTAGAAGAAAGGGATTCAACGATTATGTTGTCAATATTTTTTCTTGTGCAAGAATAATCGCATCTACACATAATTCACGATCTTGCACATCTTTTACTGCATCAATGAACTTATCTGCTAGCCATAAGGTGAGCA
>JAFSAT010000003.1 GCA_017442185.1 Bacteroidaceae bacterium | reverse complement strand
TCACGACTGACGGTGGATTTGCTGACATCTATAAGTTGAGCAATTACTTTTTGTGATGTTCCTCTTTGTAGTTCCAGGTAGATTACGTACCTTTGCTCACGGATTAAGTGATTATACATTTGCAATACAAAATTAGTTAATCCTTGGGAGACAGCGGTCTCCCTTTTTTATTTTTTTGTATTGCTGATTGACTTTTGCACTCTCACTTGTCGGGCGCCCCTTGCTCACTCGTTTTCGCTACGCTCAAAGTCGTGAGCAAGGGGAATTTTGTTGCACTTCTATCTTGACAGTATATGCTATAATCGGATATTTGTTGCTATTTTTCGCTTTTAGTGGCATTAATATTTCATTTAGATAATGTTAAAATGTCCATAGTTCTTCAAACTTGTTGCGAAAAGATGCCTGCCGACTGTGAGCAAAGTGAATGGATGAGACAGATAAAAAAAATGTGTAACAATTTGTTCGGCATGGCATATTTGTATATCTTCGCAAAAAAATATTTTACTATGAATATAAAAGACGAATTAATCGACAAACTGATAGATTTGGCTTTTGCCGAGGATATTGGTGATGGTGACCACACAACACTTTCTTCTATTCCGGCAGATGCAATGGGCAAGAACATGCTTCTTATAAAAGAGGATGGAGTGCTTGCAGGCATGGATATGGCACTGCGTATTTTTAAGCGTTTCGACCCGACATTGCAGGTTGAAGTGCTGATTGAGGATGGAGCCGAGGTGAAGAAAGGCGATATTGCAATGTATGTGACAGGCAGTGTGCGCTCTCTTTTGCAAACCGAACGATTGATGCTTAACGTGATGCAGCGAATGAGCGGAATTGCAACCATGACACGTAGATACGTTAAGCGTCTCGAAGGGACACAAACACGAGTGCTCGATACACGAAAGACCACTCCCGGCATGCGAATAATGGAGAAAGAGGCTGTGCGCATCGGTGGAGGAGTGAATCACCGAATAGGCCTTTTCGATATGATATTGCTAAAGGATAATCATGTGGATTTTGCCGGAGGTATTCAGAATGCCATACGACGTGCACAGGACTATTGCAAGGAGAATGGCAAGGACTTGAAGATTGAGATTGAGGTGCGTAATTTTGATGAACTGCAACAGGTGCTTGAGATTGGTGGAGTACACCGTATTATGTTTGATAACTTTGATACGGAAAAAACACGTCAGGCTGTAGAGATGGTGGCCGGACGCTATGAGACTGAATCGTCCGGCGGCATTACATTTGATACGTTGCGCGACTATGCTCTATGCGGTGTCGATTATATCTCGGTGGGGGCACTCACTCACTCGGTAAAGGGATTGGATATGAGCTTTAAGGCTGTGAAATAAGATTTATAAAACATTTAAGCTGCGTCTTATATTCTTAAAATTTTTATAGACCTTTTTTAGAATATTTATTCATTTTTTTGCGGTTACACAGTTCCCACTATGTAACCGCAAAAAGAGCATTAAAAGCAAACAAAATATTTGCTCATACGACTAAACACAAATCCCCCCGGGGCTACCTTGTTATATAGGCGGTTCCGGGGGGATTTTTATTTCATTCAGCAACTTTGGGCTATGCTATTGTAAGATGTCTGCGACGGAGTGCTGTCAGTACGCTTTCCGATGCTATTGGATTCAGTCCACGGAAAGTTGTGCGGCTCTTTAGTTCTGCCAACGACATAACCAGCAATAATTTTGCAATACACTCATCGGCGAATGAATTGCTTACAACATTTACACCAGTGAAGTCTAGCACAACAAGGTCATTCTGCTCAATCAATGGCTGCAAAGATTCACGCACACGCTTACCCAAAGGGCGTGTACCTAAATTCTCACCGTATTCTCTAAAATTAAAAGTTACCATAGCTCAGTCAATTCATTGTCATTCAAGAATGTTTCATTATATTGTGCAGCCACATTAGCACGATTGGCAACAACGTCAGCCGGATTAATCTCCTTGTTTGTATGAAGCTGTAGATAGACTATTGTGCCTTGCCAAAAGTCACTATCTTTTGTTTCTTCAACACCATCCTGTACTTGCATAGTGTGTTTACCGGAACGGACTTCAAAAACCAATCCTGCATCCCTTGCAAGCAGCGATGTTGAGTACAATCCGAATCCCATACCTTTACCGTCAGTAATGGCATCCTTAATACATATTTTCAACGCATCAGGTTCAGATATTCCGGCATATTCTGTATTTTCCGAGAGTGATGCCTGTACACCAATGCCATCGTCTGCCACCAAGAAGCTTAGAACATGGTTTGTAGAATCGTAGTGAGTGAGAACTGTACCAAGTTCTTTCCCGGAATGGGTTAGCACATTATCCAAAATTTCATAAAAACAATAACTCATAGCTTGCAACACAGTCGTTTCAATATCAATATACTGTGTAAGCACACCAACAACGCGTTGATATACATCGTAGATGTTCTTTTCATCAAAAACATCTATTGTAATATCATCACTTATTGATGAGAAATACTGTTTTATGAGTACAGATATGTTCATACCAAATGTATAACAAATACTTATACTGCAAAGATATAATGAAAAACATCAAAAAATACAAACAACTCAAATATTTTTCAAAATATATGGTTTATTAAAATTTGAATACACAATTAGGAATAGCAATCACCAAACGCTATCTTGGCTTATATTGGGGAATTGATTTTGTAGCTCACTGAATTAAGGGCTTTGTTTCGGCTTCTTTGAGTCTGTTTCAGGCATATTTTCTTTGTTATCTTTTGGAAATAGCTTGCTATTCACTGCAATATAACAAAGAAAATATACTCTAAAACAGTTCTCAAGTAATTCCGAAATAAAAATTAAACAGTTTCTAACAAAAAAATGCTTTTCCTATTAATATTCGGGAAAAGCATTTTTTTGTCGTTACAGTTTCCGTTGCGCTGAATATCTGTTGTCAGCTGTTGATGTGTTCTTTTATTTCTTTTTCATCTCAGCTTCAAAACGACGAAGTGCTTCGGCATTGTCGCTGCATGAGCACGGGCCGGTGATGCAACCGCCGGGACAGGACATTACCTCTACCATCTTGCCGGGGCATTTGCCGGTTTTTGCATAGGCGCGCAGCAGGGCTATGTTCTTTTTGTTAATGTCGGCAATGACAAGACCTTCGAGATTGGGCTCGTCGAGCAGATTTTTAACTGCTGTAAACACGCCGCCTGTTTTTGCAAAGCCGTGTGCATCTTTGCCGGCACTTTCAGCGGGAGTGTATGGCTCGCACTCGTCTATGTTTATGCCCATTCCTGCAAATACGGCTTCAACCTCGCGGAATGTCCACACGAAGTCTACGCTATCGTGCTCACGACATTCGGCCTTTTTGGATGCGCAGGGCGATATGAATACGTTTACTCCGTCGGGATATTTCTCTCTTGCATACTGTGCGGTGTATACCATTGGAGATGCTGTTGTGGATACATATTTTACAAGGTCGGGGATATGTTTGCGTGCAAGGTTTACGTAGGCAGGACAGCAACTTGTGGTCATGAAAGGTTCGCCCTCTTCCATTCGTTCTTTAAATTCTGCCGATTCGCGGCGTGTGGTTTCTTCGGCGCCGTAAGCAACCTCAATGACAGCTGTGAATCCTGCTGCTTTGAATGCTCCCAATACTTGTTCGATGGGCTTTCCGAATTGTGCCAACACCGACGGGGCTACCATTGCTATTACCTTTTTGCCTGCTCTTATGCGTTTGAGCACGTCGAACACTGTGCATTGGTCGAAGATTGCGCCGAATGGGCATGCGTTAAGACATTTTCCGCAATATATGCACTTCTTTGGGTCGATATGCTCCACGCCATATTCGTCCTTGGAGATTGCCTTTACGGGGCAAGACTCCTCGCATGGTACCGGAATATACACAATTGCGTGGTAGGGACAGGCTTGGTGGCATTTGCCGCAACTGATGCATTTTTCGTGGTCGATGTGGGCTTTGCCGTTGCTATCGTAGGAGATGGCATCTTTGGGACAGTTTGTGTAGCATGGGCGTGCAACGCAACCGCGACAAAGGTCGGTAATCTCGTAGTTCTTCTTTACGCACGATGAGCATGCTTCGTCCATTACGCTGAGAATGCCTCTCTCGTTGTCGGGCATGTTGCGCTCCATCATACGCTCAACGTAGCTGCCAAGGGTGTCTGTTTCGTCGCGCTCATCCTCCATGTTGAATCCCAGCATGGCCATTGTTTTATATTTCATCACTGCACGCTCTTTGTATATGCAGCAACGTCCTTTCGGATTTCTTTTGCGAGGATACCTCTCGATAATCATGTGGTCTATTTTATCGGCCAGAGTATCTTCTTTCCACATCTTCACAAGTTCAGTAAGAAGATTGTATCTTACGAACATTACGTTGTTATTGTATGCCATATATGTTTGTGTTATTTTTGTTTCTTAAAAGACGGCGTAAAAATATAGAAAAAGCTGTAAATTTTGTAATTTTGCGGAAGAAAGTTTTAATATGCTGTTTAAATTTTCATCAAAATTATTATTATGAGGCTGTTTTATGTTTTATATTCAACAATGGCTGATTCTTTTTTTATGCCCGATGCTTTATTTGCGATGTGCGTTTGATAGTTTCAAGTAAGAAACTGCTTAAATTCCTATTCTTGGATATTTTGTAGTTTCCGGTTTAGAGTGTTTGTTCATCCTCTAAGGGCATATAAAAGACTATGTGAGCGCAAGAAAGGGAAAAACGATCAAAAATGAGCATGATAATGTAAAAACAATTTTGATAGAAAATTTAAACTGCTACAAAATATATTGTCGGCAAATGTTTTAATATGAGCAATGTAAACCTTTTGAATCTGATAGATAAGTTGTCGGGCGGATATTCCATTGAGCGCAATGAGTGGAGGTCGCTTTTGACAATGGGAGACGAAGAGAGCCGAATGATGCTTATGCAACGTGCTGCCGAGGTTAAGGAGCTGCGCTTCGGACGTGGCGTCTTTGTGCGTGGGCTTATTGAGATTAGTTCATACTGTCGCAATAATTGCAATTACTGCGGCTTGCGTTGTGCCAATAGAGAGGCAAGGCGTTACCGATTGAGCAAAGAACAGATTTTGGATTGCTGTCGCGAGGGAGCATCCCTGGGCTTTAACACTTTTGTGCTGCAGGGTGGCGAAGACCCTGCGCAGAATGATGCTTGGATGGCCGATGTTGTACGCTCCATAAAAAAAGAATTTCCGCAAAAGGCTGTGACTCTCTCTGTGGGTGAGAGGAGCACAGAGGCCTATCGTATGTTTCTTGATGCCGGTGCCGACCGCTATCTTTTGCGCCACGAAACACGCGACGATGAACATTATGCCCGTTTGCATCCCTCTGCGATGAGTGCTGCCGAACGGCGTCACTGTCTGTTTACGCTCAAGAGATTGGGTTTTCAAACAGGTAGCGGAATGATGATAGGTTCTCCATGGCAGACTATTGACAATATTATAGATGATATTCTTTTCCTTGAAGAACTTAATCCGCAGATGATAGGAACAGGCCCTTTTATTCCTGCATCGGGAACACCGATGGCCGATTTTCCTCCGGGATCGCCCGATTTAACAATTCTTGTTGTATCTTTGTTGCGTTTGCGCTTTCCCGATGCATTGATTCCTGCCACCACAGCGCTTGCCTCACTGCATCCCGAAGGAATGGAACAGGCTGTGCTTGCCGGAGCCAATGTGGTTATGCCAAATTTGTCGCCTTTTAGAGTGCGTGAAATGTATTCCATTTATAATAATAAAAAAAGCTACGGTTCCGAGTCGGCGCAAAACCTGATTGAGCTTGAAAATAAATTAAAAGCCATTGGTCATTATATAGATTATGGTCGCGGCGATTATGTTGAACACAGTAAAACATCAGAAGCAAATGTATAACGTAAAATCCAAAATTGCCGAAGAATTCATAAGCGACAGCGAAATACGCAGCACTATCGAATATGCGGCTGAACACCGCAACGATCGTGAACTTGTGAAGAAAATTCTTGAAAAAGCACGTGCATGCAAAGGACTTACACATCGCGAAGCTGCCGTGCTGTTAGAGTGTACCGACACGGAGCTTGTCGAAGAGATGTATGCACTTGCACGCGAAATAAAGCATCGTTTCTATGGCAACCGCATAGTGATGTTTGCACCACTTTATCTGTCGAACTACTGCATAAATGGTTGTGTATATTGTCCCTATCATGCAAAGAACAAGAGCATCAGACGCAAAAAACTTACGCAAGACGAGATACGCAACGAGGTGATGGCGCTTCAGGACATGGGGCACAAGCGCCTGGCTCTTGAAGCAGGTGAGCATCCGCTGCATAACCCAATAGAGTATATACTCGAAAGCATAAAAACAATATACAGTATAAAACACAAAAACGGCGCCATACGTCGTGTAAACGTAAACATAGCCGCTACCACTGTCGAGAACTATCGCCGTCTGCATGATGCGGGCATAGGCACATATATTCTCTTTCAAGAGACATATAACAAGGAGAATTATCAGATGCTGCATCCCACAGGCCCCAAGAGCGACTATGCTTATCATACCGAGGCTATGGACCGTGCCATGCAGGGAGGTATCGACGATGTAGGGATTGGCGTGCTTTTCGGACTTGAAACATATCGTTACGATTTTACAGGTCTTTTAATGCACGCCGAGCACCTTGAAGCAACCTATGGAGTGGGGCCGCATACAATAAGCGTTCCAAGGCTGTGCATGGCTGATGATATTGATACTGCCGACTTTAAAAATGCTGTTCCCGATGATGTGTTCTATCGAATAGTTGCCATAATACGTATAGCTGTACCATACACAGGAATGATAATTTCCACACGCGAAAGTCAAAAAAGCCGTGCAAAGCTTTTGGAATTGGGCGTTTCGCAGATGAGCGGAGGGTCACGCACAAGTGTGGGCGGATATATGCACGATGAGGCTCCCGAAGAAAACTCCGCTCAATTTGATGTCGCCGACCATCGCACACTCGACGAAATAGTGGAGTGGCTGCTCGACCTCGACCATATACCAAGTTTCTGCACTGCATGCTACCGCGAAGGACGCACAGGTGACCGATTTATGACACTGCTCAAGAACGGACAGATAGCAAACTGCTGTCTGCCAAACGCCTTGCTGACACTGAAAGAGTATATGAGAGATTATGCCTCGCCCGAGGTTAAACGTAAAGGCGAAGCTATGATAGAAAAACTTCTGACTGACATACCAAACGAGAAAGCACGCTCCACAGCTCGAAAATACTTGGCTGCGATAAATGAAGGAAAGAGTGATTTCCGTTTCTGAATTTAGAAGCTGTTTTAAAAAATCCATAAAAATTTCAAGGACATATATTTAAACGACTTCTTAAAATAATTACTGAATAATAGTTAAAAGTTATATGAACCAAACACCACGCTCCAATCGCTACCATATTGGGATATTCGGTCGCCGCAACACAGGAAAATCAAGTCTTATGAATGCACTATGCGGACAGGCAATTTCGATAGTTTCGGATATTGCAGGCACAACAACAGATACAGTGTGGAAGAATATCGAACTACCGAACATCGGTGCAGCCGTTATAGCCGACACTGCCGGATACGACGATGAGGGCTTGTTAGGTTCGATGCGCACAGAGAGCACACGCAAGGCCGTACAACGCATTGACATTGCACTGCTGTTGCTTCATGGTGATGCCGGCGATGCAACCTTTGAAAAGCAATGGAAAGAGACTTTCGACAAAGCCGGAATACCGGTAATCACCCTTTTGGGCAAATGCGATAACCCCTGCGAGGCCGTAGCCCAAGCATGGAGCAGGGTATTGCAATGCAGTGTGATGCAAATATCGTCCAAAGAGCACAAAGGATTAGACACGCTTATAGAAACAATTGCCAAGGTTTATAATGACGAAAATAACGTTGACGATATTACCCATTCATTGGTGAAAGCGGGAGATGTGGTGGTGCTGGTGATGCCACAGGATGCACAAGCACCCAAAGGGCGTTTGATACAGCCACAGGTGCAAACTTTGCGCAATCTTCTCGACAAACACTGTCTTGCACTATGTTGCACACCCGAGAAACTTCCTCAAATGTTAGCATCGCTGGTTGCTCCCCCTGCACTCATAATCACAGATTCGCAGGTGTTTGCTCAAGTACAGGCCCTCACACCCCCCGAGAGCAGGCTCACCTCTTTCTCGGTGCTTATGGCGCGTAGCAAAGGAGACATTGAGACCTTTCGCAATGGTGCAGATGCCCTTATGCACATTCCCGGGTGTGGGCGCGTGCTGATAGCCGAAAGTTGCTCACATATTCCAAAGAACGAAGATATAGGTCGTGTGAAACTTCCGCGTCTCTTGCGCAAACGCTTAGGCGACGGATTGACGATAGATATAGTCTCGGGAAATGATTTCCCCGACGACCTCACACAATACAATGTTGTTATACACTGCGGTGCCTGTATGTTCACTCGCCGACATGTTCTTTCACGTGTACGTCAGGCAAAAGCACAAGGTGTGCCTATAACCAATTACGGCATAGCCATTGCAGCACTCACAGGCATTTTGCACAAAGTGGTGCTTTAAGAACAGTTGCTTAATAACAGCGTACAGCGTTTGCACTTATCTGTTTTTTATGCTATCTTCGCGCACCGTAAAATAGTACAGAATGAATGATATAAAGGAAAAAAGAGGGCAGATATTTAACGACTTAAAGGATGATGTCAAACTGCTTAAGATAGGAGGTCAGCGCTTGTGGCGTGATATTGTCCGGTTAGTGGGGTGCATGCGTGTGCCTGCATTAAAACTGAATTTTAACAAACCATGGCTCAAGTGGTTGGGGGTTCTCTTGTGTGTGTCGCTGCTACTGCTAACGATAAAAATGTGCGGTGGCGAAACAGCAGCAGATGGCGACTCCGGGGATAAAGCAAAGCGATACACATTTACACGCAAGCCACGTGTGAAGCGTCCCGACAAAGCACACAGAATAGCAAACATAAATTATCGCAGACAGTTCAACGACCTTAACGAGAAACATCTCTCGGCAGCAAAAAAGATAGGTATAGCACCATTGGAGTCACGCGAGACGGTTGATGATGCAACCCGTAAAATTGTCTGTATAGATAAAGCCGAGGAGTATATGGTTGATAAACTGACACACTCAATTCCCTATCTTGTGCCCGAGGCTGCCGCACTTCTATCGGCAATAGGAAATAATTTCCAAGATTCACTTGTGATGAAACATCTTCCTCCGCACAAACTTATAGTAACATCTGTTTTGCGAACAAAAAGCGATGTTAAACGTCTCAGACGCAGCAATGTGAACTCTTCGGCAAATTCGGCGCATTGCTACGGTACTACGTTTGATATCTCGTATAAACGTTTCTTTTCGGAAAATGGCGAAACAACAGATAATTCCGCCAAACTTAAGCTGGTGTTGGGCGAGGTGTTACGCGACTTGAAGAAAGAGGGTTGTTGCTATGTGAAGCACGAAGCCAAGCAGGCCTGCTTTCACATAACGGCACGCCGTTCTCCTAAAAAATGATAATGATGAATGTATCAACCGGAGGCGTTCACTGAAGATAAAAAATAGAAAGGTCTTATATTTTTCTTCTACCAAAGATATTGTTTAATGTAATTTTCGTATCTTCGCGACTAAATTTTACACAGGCTAATCCTTGTATATATTCTCAGAAGCATTGTTATTTAAATAGAGTAAAAAACAGGCCACGATGAATATAAAACAGAACTAAAAGAATAGACACCCTCTAAAATAGAAATTAAACAACCTTATATAATTGTTTGAAAAATCAAAGTTTATAAAATGGGCAAGATAATACTTACAGGAGACCGTCCCACAGGACGTTTACACCTCGGACACTATGTTGGCTCTCTGCGTCGCAGAGTGGAATTGCAAAATTCGGGCCTTTTTGAAAAAATATTTATTATGATAGCCGATGCGCAGGCACTCACCGATAATGCAGACAACCCCGATAAGGTGCGCAAGAATATAATTGAGGTTGCACTCGACTATCTGTCAGTGGGAATAGATCCAACAAAAAGTACAATTTTTATTCAGTCGCAGGTTGCCGAACTATGCGAACTTGCATTCTACTATATGAATCTTGTCACAGTGTCTCGTTTGCAGCGCAACCCAACTGTAAAGACCGAGATTCAGATGCGTAATTTCGAGACGAGCATCCCTGTGGGTTTTTTCACATACCCCATCAGTCAGGCTTCCGATATTACAGCGTTTCGTGCAACAACCGTTCCCGTGGGCGAAGACCAACTTCCCATGATAGAGCAGACACGCGAAATAGTGCGCCGTTTCAATAGTATTTACGGCGGCGACCTTGTAGAGCCCGAAGTCCTTCTTCCCACAAACGCAGCCTGTCTGCGTCTTCCGGGAACCGACGGCAAGGCCAAGATGAGTAAATCGTTGGGCAATTGCATATATCTGTCTGATACATCCGAAGAGGTGCGTCAGCGTGTTATGAGCATGTATACCGACCCCGACCATCTGCGTGTGCAAGACCCGGGAAAAGTAGAAGGAAACACCGTCTTTACATATCTCGACGCCTTCTGCAAACCCGAACATTTTGAAGCCTATCTGCCCGAATATCCAAACCTCGACGAACTAAAATCACACTACAAACGCGGCGGTCTTGGCGACGTTAAGGTAAAGAAATTCCTGATTGCAATTTTAGAAGAAGAACTTGCCCCCATACGCGCCCGTCGCAAAGAGTGGGAGCAGGATATTCCCGGAGTATACAGACTGCTTAAAGAGGGTAGTGACCGTGCACGCGAAGTTGCAGCGCAGACACTTGCCGACGTGCGTCGTGCAATGCGCATAAACTATTTCGAGGATGCCGAACTTATAGCAGAGCAGGCACGCAAATTTCGCGGCGAATAATAAGCAGCCATAGAGCGCATATATATACAATAAGAGTGTGAACATGAATAGGTTCACACTCTTATTGTATCCTTTTGTGCAGTTACGTATGGAAGAAATCTTACGAATAAAGGAATACAAGCTAAACAAATAAACACAGTAGCTGCTGCCACAATATATGCACCGCCATCATCAAGCGGAACGAAACGGGCAATAACCAACTGTATAGGTCTGTAAATAAGATGGTGCGTACACAGTGGAATAATGGAGTATCGTCCAAAATATGAAACAACAGGCAAATACCCTATGGCCTTACAGAGCAGCAATAACCCCATGACACTCGTGAGTGGCAGAAAAACAACAGCAAAAATATTCCCCGAAATTATACGGTCGTGGAAAAATAGTGTCGGATGGCTGTATGTATCAATAATATATGCAGCAAAGAACAATATCGCAGCGAACAATATGTTCAGATAATCCAATTTATAAGGTACAAGAATGTCGCTTCTTTTCAGCAAATAGCCAAAATAGAAAAACGGCAGACACGTAAATGCAGCATCAATCGAGCATGCAACCAACAAATTGTGTTTATAGAACAAAAGTCCGCAACAACCGATTGCTAAAACCAAAAAAGCTCTCGACCATTCGCTCTTGATATTCAAATGGATGATACCGAAAATAATATTATCCCAAAAGATGACCAAAAGAAACCACAGCGGCCCATTGAAATACTGCGTTTGTGTAAATACATCCATTATACCCTTTGCTTCACTCACTATCAGCCCCGGGTATATAGCGTTGAAGAGATAAAAAAGTGCGTAGCTCGACAGATAGAAAAAAAGAAAAGGAATCAGAATCTTATTGCATTTGCGGATGAAAAGATTAAAAAGTCCGCCATAATCTTTAAAAAACAGTCCGGAGAGAGTCAGATAAAGTGGAGTGCGCATGGCAGTTAATCCGGGGTAGTCTACTTGTACCCCCGAATGTCCTATGATAATAAGCAAGATACATATCCCTTTTGCAAGATCAATGAATTCTATACGTTGTTTACAATCACTCATTCCCTCAATTTATTTATTATTAGAGGGCAAATTTAGCAAAAAGATTAACAACCTGTTTTATTAATTCCATTTAGTTTTTATAGAGAAAAAATGGGTGTTACTAAAAAATATGAGCATAAAAATACAAGTGAAATTCGCTCATAATGCTATTTGAAAGAGATTTAAACAGCTTCTGGATTTTTGCCGTTTTTTTAACGCCACCTGATACATTGTTACAGTTAAACAGTTTCGGAATTATTCTATTTTAAGAAGCTGAATTTCATTCAATCTCCTTTGCTGAGCACCTCTGTTGGGTTGCAATTTACAACCCTCCATGCACTTGCCGATACTGTAAGTACAGAGATAGAGGCAATGACAAAGAATGTAAAAATAAACAACATAGGACTTAGCGATATTCTGTCGGCCATGGTATTGTTAAGAAACAAATCAACAAGCGGAAATATAATAACAAGCGAAATGATGTAGCATACCGACACAATCTTGATATATTGTCTGTTCAGCTGTCTTAATATCTCCTCCCTTGTGGCACCGTTGATGCGACGTATCGCAATCTCTTTTCTGCGGTAACGAGTCTCTAAACAAACCATTCCAAAAACCCCGAGCAAAGCTATGATAATAGATATTATGCTGAACGTACCGAATATAAATATCATATATTTTATCAAATAATAGTGAATCTTTTCCCGCTCAATGATGCTCAACAGCGGATTCTTGGTTTCTGCATCATCGGGCATCATACTTATTCTTTCATACTCATCGAATATGTACGGGCAAATATCACTCACATTGCATCCATCGGCAAATTTTATGTAAAAATTGGAAAAAGTATAGTCTTCTCTATACATATATATTACAGGGGTTATTCCATCTTTCCCATATTGAAAATCTCCATTATATTCAAAAATGGGGCACTTGATATCTTCGCAAATACCTACAACTTTGCCATGAGCATTATTAATATTTAAAATATCTCCCACTGATACATTGAGCTGCTTTTGAATCTCGCAGCTTACGATGACGCAGGTATTTCCGTCACTCTCATCATTGTCGAAACAGCGTCCCTGCACAATATCAATTCCAAACATTCTGTGGAAATTTCTATCCACATATTTTACATCGGCTTTTGTCTTTTTATCAGAGCCGTTCGGTTGCACATCATGAGGAACAGGAATGGAGAATGGAATCATAGTACAAGAGACATCGAGGATATTGTCGTGATTCATCAGTGCAATGCGCAATTCTTCGGTCTGCTTAATACTTAAATTGCCGGCCTCCGGCGAATATTCATATACATTGTCGCGATTGTAGCCCCTATCCTTATTTATCATATTATAATATTGAGCAAACATAATTACGCACAATGTTATAAACACCGATGCAATTACATATTGCAACCCCATGAGCATAGTGCGCAGGCTTTTCCCGGCTTTAGTAGCAGCAAATGTACCTTTCAAGGCAAACGACGGCGTGAATGAGGTTGTGTAGTATGCGGGATACAATGCTGTTGCTATTGCCGTAACCACTGCAGTTATACATAATACAATGTAGCTTGCAAGGTATCTGTCAAATGTTATGTTCCATAAGATATTTATTATCTCATAATCGGCAACAATCCACATTGTAAAGGCCGACACCAAGAGTGCAATTATTACAATAATGATGCTCTCCATAATAAGCTCCATGCGTATGCTTAAGCTCAGTCCGCCCATAATCTTGTATATATTGATGGTGCGTATACGCATGGGCATCAGTGATACAAAGAAATTGAAATAATTAGTGAAGGCTATGAACAGAATCACAGTGATAAGCAGAATTATTGTCCATACAAAATCCCCTTGCCATTGTTGTTCGTCGGCATTATCAGCATAATAAAGACCGGTGCTGTCTAATGGGACAAGACGAAAATACTCCTCGATATTTTCGATGGTTACATTATTATATTTACCAAACCTTTCATCTCCTTTGAATTTATCGAGTATGGCAGGGATGCAACGCAGAAAATCATCAACATCATGCTTGTTGTGCAGCTTGACAAGCAGCGTGCGTTCGGCATTCTTGTCTGTTTCGTCCACTCCGATGGGAATAAGCGTCTCTCCCATGCTTATGTCGCTGTGTGGCAGTCTCTTATATATTGCGGCAATCTCGCAGCTATTGGTTTTATGCGGATGGCCGGTAAGAATATTTATACAATCGCCAATCTTAAGATTGTGACGGGCCGATATCTCTTCGGTAACGGCAATGGCTTTTTTGTTGAACAGCGTTTCCCAATCGCCTTCGATAAGTTCAAAGCCCAACAGATTGATGCTCGCAGGCACCACTCGCATAGATATTAATGTAATACTGTTATAAGGTGTCTCGGGCTTATAAGCCGAAAAAGCATAGCAATATCTTTCATTGTAAAAATGGTAGCTTTCTACATGTGGAATTGAATTTACAATCTCCTCGGTAAATTCCGCAACGTGTCGGGCGTCCCACGCAGATGTGTCACAACGAGCATCGAGGCGGAAAATTCTTTCACTCTCTTTTATGTTGCAGTTGGTAAATAACTGATGATGTAATACTGTCAATAGAATAAGCAGAAGCATAAAAGCTATTGATAGACCGAAAATGTTCAGAACTGCCAACAGCTTATATTGTCTTATTGATGAAAAAACTTTTCTTATCAGCCTCATTTTAATTTCTTTTTTGATTTTATGGCAAATTTATTCCCATGAGAAAAATATGACAAGAAAAAAATATAAAATCGTACTTTTTCGAGAAAAAGTGTGCAATTTTTGCACACTTTTAAGATATTACTTAACTTTACTCTTGAATTAAGAAACTGTTTGATAAAACTTTCGATAGAACTTTTTTATCGGCAATATCTGATATAAAACCGCATGATAGAGATATTTTCAATGAAAGACAAACAGTATATAATGAAACACAGATGATAACCCGTTGCTATCTTGAAATAACCAACATTTGCAATCTTGATTGTCTCTTCTGTCCAAAAACCCGAAGAGAAAAGCGTCTTATGTCGCTCGAAGAATTTAATATACTTACAAATCGTCTGCAAGGAGAAATTGAATTTCTCTATTTTCATCTTATGGGCGAACCACTTCTGCATCCCCATTTACCACAGTTTATTGCAGATGCAAAAGCCAAAGGCTTTATACCTGTGATAACCACTAACGGAACACTGCTCTCACGTGCACAAAGTGTGATAGAGGCACAGCCGCACAAAATACAAATCTCATTGCATGCACATGAAGGAAACAGGCGAGACAATCTCGATGAGTATATAAGCAATGTTATGCAGTTTACAAAAAAAGCGGCCGAGCAGGGAATAATCATAGTGTTAAGGCTGTGGAACGAGGGTGGTTACAATAAGAACAACAATCAACTGATAGAGCTGTTGTCGCAACATATAGCTCGCCCGTGGAAAGAACGTTACGACGGCTGGCGTCTTTCCGATAATATCTATCTTGAATTTGATAATATGTTTGAGTGGCCCGACGATAAACGCAACGAATATTCATCGGACGAGCAATTTTGCTATGCTCTGCGCAATCAGATAGGAGTGCTCGCAGATGGCAGTGTCGTTCCCTGTTGTCTTGACCACGATGGAAGTATAACTTTAGGTAATCTGTTCGAGCAATCACTCGACGAGATACTTGCATCCGCTCGTGCCCGCAGGCTGTACGATGGCTTCACCCGACACAAAGCCGTGGAGCCTTTGTGTCGTCGTTGCGGCTATGCGTCGGTAACAAAACGTTTCCGCAAATAAAGCAACCGAAACACCCATCTTACACTCTCATAAGAACAATAATCCGCAGAGTACAGATAATATTTCCTCGTAAGGCTTTACCATTTGCAAAAAAAAATGTAATTTCGCAGATTGAAACAGTAAAATAGGAAAATACACAATTACATATATGAATATTTCTTATAATTGGCTAAAGGAGTATGTCGATTTTGACATGTCTCCCGAGAAAGTCTCCGAAGCGTTGACCTCAATAGGTCTTGAAACAGATGGGGTTGAAGAGGTGCAAACAATAAAAGGCGGCCTCGAGGGTCTTGTAATAGGCGAGGTTCTTACATGCGCAGACCACCCCGACAGCGACCATTTGCATATAACAACCGTAAATTTAGGTGATGGTAATCCGGTGCAGATAGTGTGTGGTGCTCCCAATGTGGCAGCAGGGCAAAAGGTGGTGGTGGCCACCATCGGCACAAAGCTATACGATGGCGACCAATGCTTTACAATAAAAAAAGGAAAGATACGTGGTGCAGAATCCTACGGAATGATATGTGCCGAGGATGAGATAGGTGTAGGCACAAGTCACGACGGAATTATAGTACTACCCGACAGCGCAATACCCGGAACACCTGCCAAGGAATATTACAACATAAAGAGCGACTATCTGATAGGAGTGGATATAACACCCAACCGTGCCGACGCATGCTCGCACTATGGTGTTGCACGCGACCTATATGCCTACACAATGCAGGCAACCGGCAAAAGCGCATTGCACCTTCCATCGGCAGATGATTTCAAAGTAGATAACAACGACCTCTGCATAGATATAGACGTGCAAAATACCGAGGCATGTATGCGTTACGCCGGTGTAACCGTAAAAGGCGTTACCGTAAAAGAGAGCCCCGAGTGGCTTAAAAACAAGCTCACAATAATAGGACTGCGCCCCATAAACAATATAGTGGATATAACAAACTATATACTCCACGCCTATGGGCAGCCAATGCACTGCTTCGACGCCGATAAGATTAAAGGCGGCAAAGTGGTGGTTCGCACTTTCCCCGAGGGAACTCCATTCGTAACTCTTGATGGAGAAGAGCGTAAACTCTCGGAGCGCGACCTTATGATATGCAATGCCGAGGAACCGATGTGTATCGCCGGAGTATTCGGCGGTCTCGACTCGGGAACAACAGAAGAGACAAAAAATGTGTTTCTCGAGAGCGCATATTTCCATCCTACATGGGTGCGTAAGACTGCACGCCGTCATGGATTGCAAACCGATTCATCATTCCGCTTTGAGCGTGGCACCGACCCAAACATGGTGATATATGCCCTTAAACAGGCTGCAATGCTTATTAAAGAGCTGGCCGGTGGCACAATATCAATGGAAATAAAAGATGTTTATCCATCTCCGGTATCTCACTTCTCAGTCGACCTCTCATACAGCTATGTGAATAATCTTATAGGAGCACAAATAGCACCGGAAACAGTGAAAAGCATTGTTACATCTTTAGAAATGAAGATAACAGATGAAACACCCGACGGACTGACACTTGCCGTGCCACCTTATCGTGTGGATGTGCAGCGTCCCTGCGATGTGGTAGAAGATATTTTGCGTATATACGGATATAATAATGTAGACATTAACACCACGCTCCATTCATCCATTATAACAAAAGGAGCCGAAGACCGTTCACACAAATTGCAAAATCTTGTATCGGAGCAGTTGGTAGGTTGCGGATTTAACGAAATAATGAACAATTCGCTCACCGCATCGGCCTATTATGAAGGATTGGAAACCTATCCCGACTCAAATCTTGTACGTTTGATGAATCCCCTGAGTGCCGACCTCAATGTATTACGTCAAACGTTGCTGTTCGGAGGGCTTGAGAGCATGCAACGTAACATAAGCCGCAAACACACCGACATCAGTTTCTTTGAATTCGGTAATTGCTACCGTTTCGATGCCGACAAGCGTGCAGAGGGCAAAATACTAAGTCCATACAGCGAAGCGCATCACCTGGCCCTTTGGATGACAGGAAACAGTGTTGCCGCATCATGGATAGATGCAGGTCGTGCCGTTACGGTGTACGACTTAAAAGCCATTGTTGAACATATATTCGACCGTCTCGGATTTAAATCCTCGGCACGCCTTGTGAGCACATTCAGCGACGATATATTCTCAGCCGGTCTACGAATACAAGCACAGAGCAACAAAAAAGAGATAGCCCGATTAGGAGTGATACGCAAAAAAATAGCGAAACGCTTCGATGTTGAGAGTGACATATTCTATGCAGATATAAATTGGACAGAGCTGATGCGAGTGGTGCGCAACGCCAAGGTTGGGTATGCCGAGATAAGCAAATACCCCTCAGTAAAGCGTGACCTTGCTCTGCTGATAGATAAAAACATAACTTTCGCACAAATAGAGCAGATTGCACGCGAAACAGAAAAGAAACTTCTGAAAGAGGTGTCGCTATTCGATGTATACGAAGGTAAAAACCTCGAAGAGGGCAAAAAGAGCTATGCGGTTAGTTTTATACTTCAGGACGACAGTCAAACACTCAATGACAAGCAAATAGACAAAGTGATGGCTCGCCTGATGGATAATTTCGAGAAGCGCATTGGTGCTAAACAAAGATAAACAAGATAACATAATAAAAACTTAAATAAAAATACTATGGGTAGAGCATTTGAATACCGCAAAGCCGCAAAACTTAAGAGATGGGGCAATATGGCCCGCACATTCACACGTATCGGAAAGCAAATAGCCATAGCCGTAAAGGCCGGCGGAGGCGATCCGGATACAAACTCACACCTCAGAGCCATAATAGCCAATGCCAAGCGCGAGAATATGCCCAAGGACAATATAGAGCGTGCAATAAAGAATGCCCTTGGTAAAGACCAAAAGGATTATAAGGAGGTTACATACGAGGGATACGGCCCATTTGGAATTGCCATCTTTGTGGATGCCGCCACCGACAACACTACACGTACCGTAGCCAATGTGCGCTCGGTATTCAACAAGTTCGGTGGAACACTCGGAACCTCAGGAAGTCTCGACTTTATGTTTACACACAAGAGTGTCTTTACTTTTACAAAAAAGGACGCTCTTGATATGGATGAACTTATACTCGAACTTATAGATTTTGGAGTAGAAGACGAGTATGATGAGGAAGAGAATGAAATAACCATATATGGCGATCCGAAATCCTTCGGTGCCATTCAAAAATATCTCGAGGAGCAGGGCTTCGAGATTACAGGCAGCGAATTTACACGCATCCCCAACGACTTGAAAGATGTAAACGACGAGCAACGTGCCACAATAGATAAAATAGTGGAGCGTCTCGAAGAGGATGACGACGTGCAGAATGTATATACCAACATGAAGCCTCAAGAATAAATTAATCTTAATAAAAAACATATCCGGCAGTGTGATTTCTTAAAGAACAATACACTGCCGGATATGCTTTTTATTAAATAATGCTTCTTTAAAATATAATGCCTACCGAGAAACTGAGCAGATTGTCACTTCGATTAGAATGAAACCTCTCACCGGACTCAGCGTGGTATATGCCATTGACATTGTTGCTTATACCTATGTCGTAAACAAAATCAAAAAAGAAGTTAGCAATATTTACACCAAAACCCAATTCCCAATAGTAGACAATAGGGCGTAATTCTTCATAAAGATTGTCGTATGAAAAATGTGAAAACTCCTGCTTGTCATGTGCCGTAAACACAAATTTAGCTTTTGGCCCTGTAAAAAAACTCATACCGTAGAGCGATTGTTGCACAAAATTGTAACCAATCAGCAGTGGTATCTGCATGCAGTAGGTGGTAAGCTTATATTTTGGAGATAAATCGCTGTTGCTACTGCTTAACAGGGCTGTTTCTTCGTCAAATTCAAAATAGTGTCGCGAGATACTTGCTGTTACTTCTGTTTGCAGATAGAATTTGTTTTTTGAGAGTCGTATGAAAGGTGCTACCGAATAACCAATCTTATTACTCTGTATTATGCGCTCGTCGAACTTATAGCCATAGATGCCAAATTCGGTGCTGTTGTATGTTGCTGCATGAAACCCCACTTTAAAGCCATAGTTGACTTTAATCTTTTGCTCCGTATTTTCTTCTTCTACTTTTTGTGCAGTAGATGTAATGGGCAGTGATAAAAATAATATGATTGCTATTATTATGCGCATATTATCATATATTGTTTCTGTTTTATTTGTTTCTTATATTCAAAAAGTGGGTCTCATGTTTTTTGGGGGTGGTACAGCGTTTTTTTATTTGCCAAGCAATGCTTGGGCTGTTGTTTGTGCACTTGCTTATATGGCTGTATATACCTTATTAAAAAAATATGCTCTGTTTTGTTCTATAAAACTGCTTTGTTATAAAAACAGCATTTTACTTTTTTTTCTTGGCGGTATCTTTTTTTACGCTCCATCCGAATTTGCCTATGAAATCACCTAAATGAAAGTATTTGCCATGTGCGTAGACAAGCGGGTCGGCCGATGCAAGATTCCACTCTCCTGTTTCCGGGTTTAGCAGACTGTCATCTGCCTGCACGTTTACAACTTCGGCAAGGAACATGTCGTGCGAGCCTAATGGTATTATCTGTTTCACGCGGCACTCTATGCTTAGTGGTGACTCTGTTATGATAGGTGCTTTCAGCTCTTTTGACGGGCTGTATGTGAGGCCTGTTTCGTTTGCTTTATTGTAGTCTTTTCCTGAGCGTACACCGCACCAATCGGTGGCATGTGCCATGGCTGCGGTTGTGAGGTTTATTACAAACTCGCCGCTGTTTCGGATAATAGGGTAGGAGTGGCGCTCGGGACGTACTGATATGTAGCACATAGCGGGATTTGTGCAGGTTGTGCCAACCCAAGATACGGTGAACATGTTGTAGTTATCGGGGTTGTCGCCGCAACTGATGAGTACGGCGGGCAGGGGGTATATCATTGTCCCGGGTTTCCAATGTATTTTCATGTTGTGCGTTACAGTAGTTCTGTCTTCTTTACGTTCTTCTCCTTTTCGCAGTAGTGACACTTCAGTGTTCCTTTTTCGCGGTCTACCAAATGAAACAGTGTTGCCATTGGCTCGTTGTTGGTTATGCAGTTGGGGTTGCTGCATTTTACTATATTGTGAAAGTCGTCGGGCATCTGTACTTCGCGCTTTTCAACTACTTTGTAGTCTTTTATTATGTTTAGTACGACGTTGGGTGCCACAAGTGATATGCGGTTCACCTCTTCGTCTGTGAAATACTTGTCTGCTACTTTAATGAGACCTTTTTTGCCTAATTTCTTGCTGTCGAGATTGTTGCCAATCGTTACGTTACTCTGCATCGAGGGTATGTCGAGCAGGTTTACTACTGCAAAGAGCTTGTCGGCCGGAATATGGTCTATCACTGTGCCATTGCATAGTGCCGATACTTGTAGTGCGGGTTTATTATTGTTCATGGCTGTTGTTTTTTTGGGAGGGGAATGTTTTTTTTGTTTTTTTAGCACTTTTATATCTCAATTCCTAATACGTCGCATATTAGTGCTTCACGCACATACAGTCCGTTCTGTGCCTGTCTGAAGTAGTAGGCTTTTGGGTTGTCGTCTACATCGTAGGCTATTTCTGTGACACGTGGCAGAGGGTGCAATATGCGAAGATTCTCTTTGCTGCCTGCAAGCATGGCATTTGTCAGGCTGTAACAGTCTTTTACCTTTTCATATTCCATGAGGTCGCTGAAGCGCTCTCGTTGCACGCGTGTCATATATATAATGTCAGCGCTTGATATTACCTCTTCGTTAAATTCAGTTGTCTCGGTGAATGATATGTTGTTTTTTCGACAGAATATGCGGTATTCCTCCGGCATGTGAAGTTCCTCGGGAGAAATAAAATGAAACGTGGGGTTGAAGTGTCTCATTGCATGCAACAGGGAGTGTACGGTGCGTCCGTATTTTAAATCTCCCACGAGGTGTATGTGCAGATTCTCTAACGTTCCTTGTGTCTTTTGAATGGAGTAAAGGTCGAGCATCGTTTGAGACGGATGCTGATTGGCACCGTCGCCTGCATTTATTATAGGTACGGGAGATATTTCACTCGCATAACGTGCCGCTCCTTCGAGACGGTGACGCATCACAATGAGGTCGGCATAATTAGAGACCATCATGATGGTGTCTTTTAGCGTCTCGCCTTTGCTTGCCGAACTTGTGGCTGCATCGCTGAATCCAATTACACGTGCTCCAAGGCGCATGGCTGCTGTTTCAAAACTGAGACGTGTGCGGGTTGACGGCTCGAAAAACAGCGAGCCTATTACTTTCCCGGCGAGGATGTCGCGGTTGGGATTTTCTTCAAATTTACTTGCTTTCTCTAGCAGTGACAGAATTTTGTCGCGCGATAAATCGTTTATTGATACCAGGCTTCTCTTTTCCATAGACTGTGAATTGATTGTGGCTGTATGATTTCCCGTATATAATTTCCCGTAAAGGTATATAATAATATCGTAAAAGAAAATGATTCCTATATATAATTGTGCTAAATTTTCATTCATGGCTTATAATTGGATTTTTATTATTAACTTTGCATCTATGTTTTTAGATGAATGACAAAGAAAATGTAATAATAGGCTGCTTGATTTATGTCGTTTGGTTTTGTTGAGCAAATACATGCTGTTTGATTATCTATCGAGGTAGCTACATGCTGTATATTTAAGGATGCAGACGGTTTGTGAAACAAGAAACATTGGAATTTTAAACAGCTTTTATTTTTAAATAGAAATTTAAACAGCTTCAGAATATGGTTAAGAAGATATTGATTGCCATGTGGGTGTTGCTTGTTGCCGGAATTTTGGCAGTTGTGTTGGCTTTTTATGCAATTGCTTCCGGTTGGATTGGGTATATGCCTTCTATCGAAGAACTTGAAAATCCATCATATAAATTTGCATCACAGGTTATTTCGGCCGATGGAAAAGTGATGAAGACATGGTCATACAGCAAAGAGAATCGCACATACGTCGATTATAAGGATATATCCCCCAATCTTATTAAAGCACTTATTGCAACAGAGGATATTCGTTTTGTTGAACATTCGGGAATAGATGGACGCTCGTTGTTGCGTGCCATTATAAAAACCGGATTGCTTCGTCAAAAGAATGCCGGAGGCGGAAGTACCATTACACAGCAGTTGGCAAAATTGCTATACACTCAGGTTGCAGCCGACAGTAGGATTGAACGTCTGACACAAAAACCGGTAGAGTGGGTGATAGCCGTTCAGCTCGAAAGGCGATATACCAAGGAAGAGATTATAACAATGTATTTGAATAAATACGACTTTGGATATAATGCAGTGGGTATAAGAAGCGCCGCACAAATTTATTTTGGCAAATTGCCAAAGGACTTAAACGTGCAAGAGGCTGCCATGCTCGTGGGCATGTGTAAAAACTCATCATTATATAACCCGCGTCGTCGTCCCGAGAAAACCCTGGGGCGCAGGAATGTGGTGTTTGGGCAGATGGTAAAAGCCGGTTACATCACGCAGGCCGAGGCCGACAGCTTGAAAAAAACTGACCTTGGGCTTAATTTTCATTCGGCCGACCACAAAGATGGCATTGCCCCCTATTTTCGTGAATATCTGCGCGATATAATGACAGCCAAAAAGCCTGAACGTAAGAATTACAGAGGATGGCAAATGCAAGAGTATTATGAGGATTCGTTAGATTGGGAAACAAATCCGCTTTACGGATGGTGCAACAAAAATCGCAAACCCGACGGCTCGTACTACAATGTATACACCGATGGTCTGAAGATATACACAACCATAGACTCTCGCATGCAGACATATCTCGAAGAGGCTGTGAAAGAACATGTCGCCGATTACCTTCAACCCCGATTCTTTAAAGCCAAAAAAGGACATAAGACAGCTCCTTTCACAGACGAACTAACGGTTGAAGAGGTTAACAAAATAATGGATCGTGCAATGCGTCAGAGTGAGCGCTATCGCATTATGAAAAAAAATGGAGCAACGGAAGAGGAGATATTGAAGGCCTTCAACACAAAAGAGAATATGCAGGTGTTCAGTTATGACGGAATGATAGACACTGTGATGACACCGATGGATTCTCTTAGATACTATAAATATTTCCTGCGAGTGGGCGTGATGTCTATGGATCCGTATACAGGCGAGGTGAAAGCCTATGTGGGAGGCCCCAACTACTACCATTTTATGTACGATATGGCCAACGTGGGTCGTCGTCAGGTGGGCTCCACAATAAAGCCCTATCTCTACTCTTTGGCAATGGAGAATGGATTTACACCATGCGACGAAACGCGAAATGTAGAACAGACACTTTTGACTGAAGATGGAAAAATATGGAGTCCGAAAAATACTTCAAAGGCTCGATACGGCGAGATTGTAGATTTGCGATGGGGGCTTGCAAATTCAAATAACTGGATTTCGGCCTATCTAATGAGTAAACTAAATCCCTACTCTTTTAAAAAGATACTCCATCAATACGGGCTTAGAAATAAGGCAATAGAGCCTACACCGTCACTCTGTCTGGGAGTTTGCGATGCGTCTGTCGGAGAGATGGTCAGCGCCTATACGGCTTTTGTGGGAAAGGGCATACGCACAGCTCCTCTCTTTGTCACCCGAATAGAGGATAATGAAGGAAACACCGTGGCTACTTTCACTGCACAAAAGAACGAGGTTATAAGCGAAGAGAGCTCATACAGAATGATAGAGATGTTGCGTGCCGTCATTAATGAGGGTACAGGCGGCAGGATTCGTAGAGTATACAATATTAATGCAGATATGGGAGGTAAAACAGGTACCACGCAAAATAACTCCGACGGTTGGTTCATGGGCTTCACTCCCTCCCTGGTGACGGGATGTTGGGTAGGTGGCGAAGAGCGTGACATTCACTTTGACAGAATGAGCGATGGACAGGGAGCTTCAATGGCATTGCCTATATGGGGATTGTATATGAATAAGGTGTATGCCGATAAGAGCCTGCCATATTCGCAAGACGAAAAATTTGATATTCCCGAAGGTTGGGATCCATGCTTGGGACAACTATATACAACCACCGAAGAGGGTGACACGCTGAAAATTAATTCATCAGTAATATCAGCCCCTGCCACAACATCAGGCGGATTCGACGACCTGTTCCAATAAACAACAATATAAGCACAATATATACAGAAATAAAATATAGACAAAAGTATGAAATTTGTAGGAATAATACCGGCACGCTACGCATCGACACGCTTTCCCGGGAAACCTTTGGCTATGCTTGGCGAAAAGCCTGTGATACAAAGAGTGTATGAGCAGGTGTTGGGATGCTTCGATGATTTATATGTGGCAACTGATGATGAGCGTATAGCAGAGTGTGTAAAAACATTCGGCGGAAAGGTGGTTATGACATCGGCGCTCTGTAATAATGGTACAGAGCGTTGTCTCGACGCATACAGAAATCTCGCGCTTGATTGTGATGTGATTGTAAATATTCAAGGTGACGAGCCTTTTATTCAACGCAAACAGGTTGAGGCACTTATGAAGTGCTTCGATAATGATGAGACAGATATAGCCACTCTTGTGAAACCTTTTGTACCCGAAGATGGCTTAGAGCGCCTGGAATGTCCGAACTCTCCAAAAGTGGTTATGAATGAAAATGGCTTTGCCATATATTTCAGTCGTTCGGTGATTCCCTATCTGCGTGGAGTGGAAAAGAGCAAGTGGCTTGATGCTCACACCTTTTATAAACATCTGGGTGTATATGCCTATCGTGTGAATGTGCTGAAAGAAATCACAACATTGCCACAGTCGCCTCTTGAAAAGGCCGAGTCGTTGGAGCAGTTGCGTTGGCTTGAGAATGGTTATAAGATAAGAGTGGGCGTTACCGATATTGAGACGATTGGCATAGATACACCCGAAGACCTTGAGCGTGCAAAGCAATTTGCAGCTTCTATCGGTCTCTGTTGGAACGATTGAATTTAAAAAAGCAGACAGATAACAGGATGCCGTCGCCACCGCTTATAAAACCAATGACTATGCATAATCTGGCGTTGCCGTGCAAGGCTACGCTGAGGAACGGTGTACCGCTGTATATAATAGAAGGTGGTACACAGGATGTTGTGCGCATTGATATGCTTATGAGCGGTGGATATGGTGTGCAGAAAATGCCGTTACAGGCGCTGTTTACAAACAGAATGTTAAGAGAGGGTACAAAGGACTTCTCCTCTGCTGAAATTGCACGCCGTCTCGATTATTACGGCGCATGGATAGACATGTATTCCTCGCAGAATTGTAATCATCTGACACTGTATACATTGGGGCGTCATGTTGAACCATTGCTTGAACTTGTGGATTCGATGCTCAGACATCCTTTGTTCCCGCAAAAGAATCTTAATACCGTGCGAGGAAGCAATAAAGCCTTCTTCAAGATAAACAGTCGCAAGGTTGATGTTGTTGCCCAACGCCATTTTGAACATACCTTGTGGGGCGAAGCTCATCCCTTAGGGCACATTGTCGAAGAAGGGGATTATGATGCAATTACACAAGAATCTCTCATGCAGTACCATGCACAGGTGTATGGCAGCAACACCTTGTCACTCTTTTTATCGGGAAAAATCAATGAAAAAATAATGATGGCGATAGAACGCGTAATGGGAACTGACACGTGGGGAACCGACCGTAGGATTCAATTTATTACCCCTCAAACAGCAGTTCCCACATACGGGTGTAAAAAGGTGCACATGGATGGCGCGTTGCAAAGTGGCGTAAAGATTGGTTTCATGGCAATGGATTCCGATGATGCCGATTATCTGAAGTTCCGCTTTCTCACAGTGCTGCTGGGCGGATATTTTGGCAGCCGGTTGATGAGCAATATACGCGAAAAAAACGGTTACACCTATCACATCGAGGCCGAGCTTGATGCTTATGGCAAAAAGAACGCTTTTATGATCAGCACCGAAACAGATAATGCCTACGTGGAACCGCTGCTGAAAGAGGTCGATTATGAGATATCTCGCCTAAGGAACGAATCAGTCTCATCCGAAGAATTAGAACTTGTCCGCAACTACACCTTAGGCGAACTGTGTCGTGAATATGAGGGTGTTATGCCAAAGGCCGAGGTGTTTATAAATGCCTGGTTATCGGGGCAACCATTCGATATTGTCAACGATTATCTTGGCATTGTGCGCAGTGTAACTGCCGAAGAATTAAAGAGCCTTGCCGGCAAATATCTCCACTCCGATTGCTTCTCCACTGTGATAGTGGGAGCTTAGCCGTTGCATTATTTACACATGACTTCTCAATTAAAATAGATTAAATTCCTGCATTTTTTTTGCCCTTTACCAACTTCTTGTTATCTTTGCGGTATAGCGTGAAGATATCTAATTTAGGATTGAACTGCAATATTTATTGTTTTTCGCCTGTTCTTTATCTTTACAATTATAATAACAGGGAATACTTAAACAGCCTTAAAAGAGGTTGCAGGAATATTCCACGACACTATGTTTTTTGTTTATACATGAGACACAAGATATTCACACTTATAATATCATTCGTTACAGTCAGTGCCATTGCCCGAGTGGCTCCGAACACCTTTTTGCCATTCTGCAGCAATGCTGACAGTTTGGAAACAGTGGAACGCATTTATACATCGAAAAACACTGCACAGCTCCCCAAAGTGGTGATTGCCAAGAATGTGCGTTCGGTCAAACTTAAAGATGGTTCGCTATATGTTGGCGAAATGAAGGGGCGCCGTCCGCATGGCAATGGGAAAATGACATTCCCCAATGGTAATGTCTATACGGGTTCTTTCGTAAAAGGCAAAATGCAGGGTAAAGGGGTGTATCTCTTCAGCGACGGCGAACGCTACGAGGGCGAATTTCATGCAGGGCGTCAACATGGCAAAGGAATATGCTACTTTGTCGATGGACGCTGTTACGATGGCAATTGGCACGCCGATTATCAGCAGGGCTACGGTAAAATGACATATCCCAATGGCGACTTTTATGTAGGTTCATGGGTCGAGGACAAACGCAGCGGCTCGGGCAGCTATTTCTATTCGGACGGCTCGTCATACGTGGGTGAATGGCTCAACGATGTTCACGAAGGCATGGGAACATTCATCTGGAGCGATAACAGTAAATACATTGGCACATGGAAGAATAATGTCCGCGACGGACAAGGCATGTATACCTTTGCAAATGGCGATGTTTACGAAGGGGATTGGAAGAATGACGTGCGCGACGGACAAGGAAAATATACCTTTGCCAACGGAGATGTATACGAAGGCAACTATCTTGCAGGAGAATGGCATGGCAAAGGCGTATACAAAAGCACAACCGGAACGGTGTATGATGGCGATTTTGTGAACGGAGTGCGTAGCGGCAAAGGTAAAATGCTTTTTGAAAATGGTGCAACATACGATGGAGATTGGGAAGATGACATTTGCACAGGACACGGAATATACACATGGGCCAACGGCGATGTCTACGACGGAGAGTGGGAAGACGGAGTGATGCATGGCGAGGGAATATTGCGTCGTGTAAACGGCACTAAATACCGCGGCTCGTTTGAGAATGGTGCCGAACACGGCAAAGGCGTTGCAGTAGATAAAGACGGACTCCGCTACGAAGGAACATTTTACGAGGGTCAGCGCAATGGGCTGTTTGTAGTTAAAGACAGCGCAGGCACAATAATAAAAGAGTGCGAATATGTCCTCGGACAGTTAAAGAAGAACGTTAAACAATAATACATAAACCGTTAAACCAAAATCAACTACTATGATACTCGACTCATTAGAAAATTTGAGAAAATATGCAGGGGTTAATCCTAATTTTCCCATAGCAATCGACTTTATACTCAACACCGAGCTCGACAAACTACCGTTGGGGCGCAACGAGGTATGCGGCGATAAAGTATTTGCCAACGTAATGGAGGCACAGCCACGTACAAAAGAAGAGGCTCCGATAGAAATTCATCGTAAGTATATAGACATACAGATACCCCTCACAGGTGACGAAGTGATGGGATATATACCAAAGACAGAACTTCCCGAGCGCGAATACGATGAGCAAGGTGACGCGTCATTATACCCGGTGGGTATGTTGGCAACAGACTATGTAAATGTAAAGCGTTCGATGTTTACAATATTCTTTCCACAAGATGGTCACGCCCCGGCCGTTACACCTGTAAAACTAAGGAAAGTGATTGTAAAAGTAGCCGTTGAATAAAAAAAATACCACTAAGAAGCTGTTTAAATTTATGTAATTGGAATTTTTATGGTTCTTATCTAATAATGTTATTTCATTTTAAGGGTGCATGGCAGGCTGTGTAACCTTTAAAAAAAACAGGCAAAAAGAGCATAAAAAGACAAGTGTAATCCGCTTATACGCAATATAAACATAATATTTGAAAGAAATTTAAACTGCTTCTAAAAAACAGGAACCCAACAATAATATAAAAATATACCGCTATGCTGAACCTAATTGCACGCGACAGTTATCTGGAGCCCTACACATTGGAGATAGATGGCAGATACCGTTATTTCCTTCAGAGAGAAAAAGAATTGACAAAAAACGGCAGACAAACATTGTCGGATTTTGCAACAGGCTATCTCTATTTCGGTCTGCATAAGACAAGTACAGGATGGTGCTTCAGAGAGTGGGCACCCAATGCAACCAGAATAGTGCTGATAGGAGACTTTTCAAATTGGGAAGAGCTTCCGCAATACGAGCTTAAGGCATTGCCGGGCGGCGTTTGGGAAAGACGTATGCCCCGAAAAGCCCTTGAACACGGCCAGCACTATAAAATGAAAGTCTATTGGGATGGCGGATGCGGCGAACGCATTCCGGCGTGGGCACGACGAGTAGTGCAGGATGAAGCAACAAAAATATTCTGTGCACAAGTGTGGAGTCCCGAGGAGGAATATACATTCAAAACCAAAAAGTTTGTTCCCAAAACCTCACCCCTGCTCATATATGAGTGTCATGTGGGCATGTCGCAAGAAGAAGAACGAGTGGGTACATACAGGGAATTTACCGAGAAAGTGCTCCCACGTGTAGCAGCAGATGGCTACAACTGCATACAGATAATGGCAATTCAGGAACACCCATACTACGGAAGTTTCGGCTACCATGTATCTAACTTCTTTGCACCATCTTCGCGCTTCGGCACTCCCGAAGAATTGAAAGAACTCATAGACACAGCACATAGCATGGGTATTGCCGTAATTATGGATCTTGTGCACTCTCATGCTGTGAAAAATGTGCTTGAGGGGTTAGGGCTGCTCGATGGCGATCCTGCGCAATATTTCCATGGCAACGACCGTCGGGTACATTCGGCTTGGGATTCGCTCTGTTTCGACTATGGAAAAAACGAGGTCGTACATTTCTTGTTGTCAAACTGCAAATATTGGCTCGAAGAATTTAAATTTGACGGTTTCCGCTTCGATGGCGTTACTTCAATGATATATTACAGCCACGGCTTGGGAGAGGCATTCTGCAACTATGGCGACTATTTTAACGGACATCAGGATGGCGATGCAATCTGCTATCTTACACTTGCCAATCGTCTTATCCATCAAGTAAACCCCAAGGCAATCACTATAGCCGAAGAGGTATCGGGAATGCCGGGTCTTGCAGCACCCATTGAAGATGGCGGCTACGGCTTCGACTATCGCATGGCAATGAATATTCCCGACTATTGGATAAAAGTGATAAAAGAGTGTCGTGACGAAGATTGGAAACCCTCATCAATATTCTGGGAGCTTACCAACCGTCGTAAGGACGAAAAAACAATATCATACGCCGAGAGTCACGACCAGGCACTCGTAGGAGATAAAACCATAATATTCCGCTTGATAGACGCCGATATGTATTGGCATTTTAAACGTGGTGACGAGACAGGCATGGTGACACGCGGAATAGCTCTGCACAAGATGATACGCCTGATAACGCTTGCCACAATAAACGGCGGATATCTGAACTTTATGGGTAACGAATTCGGACATCCCGAATGGATAGATTTTCCACGCGAAGGCAATGGCTGGAGCCATAAATATGCACGTCGTCAATGGAGCCTTGTGGACAATCCCGACTACTTCTATGCACCATTGGGCGAATTTGACAAAGAGATGACAAAACTGATAGGCAGTGTGAAAAACTTCCAAGAGCGTCCCGTAAAGGAGATATGGCACAACGATGGCGACCAAGTGCTCGCATTCTCGCGTCGCGATTTGGTGTTCGTGTTCAATTTTAATCCTACACGCTCATTTACAAACTATGGACTATTAGTACCCGAGGGCGACTATTCTATTGTGATGAGCAGCGATAATGAGCGCTTCGCCGGTTACGGTCTTGTAGATGAAAAGCAGACACACTTTACACAGTATGATAAACTTCATGCACGTCGTAAGAAAGGGTGGTTGCAGCTTTACCTGCCTGCACGCACTGCACTCGTACTTAAAAAGAACAGAAAAAGCAAGTAAAAAATGAGGGAACAGCGAGGCGAGAAACGCTTGCAACGAAGCATAAGTAGGTTGTGTGCCATTGTGTTTGTGGTATTTTGTTTCAGTTTTATTGCGGTGTATCAATCACCACTGCTCGAAGCATTATATGACAAAGTGGCCACAGGGAAACTGATATATAATGAATATGTGGTGGCCGTTACGGTCACCACGCTGCTTTTGCTGCTTGCATTGTGGCTGAATCGCTATGCTAAATTTCAACGCGAATGGACGGCAATGGCATATTTGCCATCGTCTCTGTTGCTTGCATTTATCACAGATATTGATGCGTCGATATATACAGGAGGAAAATCACTGCATCCATGGGCGCTGACGCTTGCAACAGGAATTCTTGTGTATATTATTTCGGCCTTTCTGCTGCAAAAGGTTCTGTTTGCCAAGATAAAGAACATCCACATGGAGGGGAATCGTATTTTGTGGCGCAATTTATTGCTTTTCACTGTGCTGTTTTGTGTTACAGGCGCCCTTTCAAACGGTAATGATAATTTGAAGCACGAGGCAGCCGCATATTCCCATTATAAACGTGGAGATATAGATGCCGCTCTGAATGTGGCAAGACGCTCGACAAATGCTTCGCACGAGCTGACGGCGGCACGTGCCTTTTATTTGTCGCAACAAGGCAAGCTGGGAGAAGCTCTTTTTGAATATCCGCAATACTATGGCGCCGAAGGACTTCTGCCAAAATTGTCTCAGACATCACCGCTCTCGCCCGATACTGTTTATGCAGCAATAGGCGTGCAACGCAAAAGTGATGAAGATGCGTTGGCATATTTGCGTCGTGTGATAGAGCTCGACAGTGTTCCATCAAAAAAAGTCGCCGATTACTATCTGTGTGCGCTTTTGCTTGAAAAAAAAATAGAAGAATTTGTGTCGGAACTGCCACGATTCTATCAGCTTGCAGAAGATAATTATTTGCCAAGGCACTATAAAGAGGCCTTATTATACTATTCTACTGTGCTTAAGGATTATGACCTCCCCTTTAAGTCGGATACATTACGAACAAAATTTCTTTTGCTTGGTATGTTTGGGTGGAAGTACGATAAAGAATTGCCACAGCACTATCGCGATGCAATCAGAGACTATGCCATGCCTGCCGGCGGAGAAGAACTGCTGTTGAACATGGACACACTGAAGCAGGAATATCAAAGAATGGTGAAGCTGGAGGCCGAACATCCTGAATATCATGTACGTTCCAATTATATAAGAAGATATTTCGGAAAGACATTTTGGTGGTATTTTATTTATGGAGAATAGAAACTGTGGTTTTTAATTTATGCTCGTCACTTCATGGATGATTACAAAAATGTTTTAATTTTGAAGAAAAACACAAAAATGTTTGCTTGTTAAAAAAATAATTCATACCTTTGCATCGCTTTCCTCGGGAGGCGCACATTTTGAATGGTGACTATAGTTCAGTCGGTTAGAGCGTCAGATTGTGGTTCTGAATGTCGTGGGTTCGAATCCCACTAGTCACCCAAAGAAAGAGAGTGTATCAATAGATTTTGATACACTCTCTTAAGTTTTATTCCGGCTTCTTTTGTTTTCTATTATATGTTTGTTATATTCGCAAAAGAAATGCGTAGTTTCGCAAATTAAAATCTGTCAACAGGTTAGCTGTCGGCGATTTAACGAAAAATTTAAAAAGTTTATAAATTAAGTTTTATGTTGGTAGAAGTGAAAGATAGGGTGGAGTCCCTGCGCAATTATATGAGAGTGAACAATCTGTCGGCTTTTATAGTCGTGAGCAGTGATGCGCACAGCAGTGAATATGTTGCCGACAGATGGAAGTGTCGCGAATGGATTTCGGGGTTTGACGGCTCAGCAGGTACGGTTGTCGTAACGCTCGAAAAAACTCTTTTGTGGACAGATTCAAGATATTGGCTGGCTGCCGAAAAAATGCTCGAAGGTTCTGAGTATGAGCTAATGAAAGATGGGCTTGCAGAGACACCCTCCATAATAGATTGGCTGTGCAATAATTTGAAACAAGGAGATACGGTGGGTGTCGATGGTTCGGTGTGTTCTATCTCCGAGGCAGACAACTGGAGTGCGCGACTTTCAGAGTGTGGAATATCGCTCGACGCAACATCCGACCCTTTCGATGTTATTTGGACAGAGCGTCCACAGGTTCCCAACGGACAGGCCGAGGTGATGCCTTTGGAAATATCCGGAGAGAGCGCAGCTGAAAAGCTAAAGCGTCTGCGAATAGTGCTCAAAGAACTTGGTGTCGATGGAATGTTTGTGTCGATGCTCGACGAGGTTGCATGGCTTACCAATCTGCGCGGCTCCGATGTTGATTATAATCCTGTGCTGGTGTCATATTTGCTTGTTACTTGCGAAAATGCAACGTTGTTTGCAGCAGAAGAGAAAATAGACGATTCTGTGCTGAAATATCTCAACAAAGAGGGTATTACGGTTGCTCCATATACTGCTGTTTGGGAATATTTGGCAAGCTATCCACTTTCTACTATCCTTTTGCAACCGAGCAGGTGCAATGCTGCTGTCAGAGTAAGACTAAATCCCAATTGTCACATTATATATAAAGACTCTCCCGTTGCCTCAATGAAAGCTGTTAAAAACAGCGTAGAGGTAGAAGGTTTCAAAACAGCCATGCTTGCCGAAGGCATTGCCATGGTGAAGCTGTTACATTGGCTGCATCCTGCTGTTGAAAATGGTGGAATCACAGAATTGGATGTCGACCGTAAACTCACCGAGTACAGACGATTGGACGAGAATTTCTTGGGATTGAGCTTTTCCACCATAGCTGCGTATGGTGCCAATGCGGCAATTGTTCACTATGAGCCGACAGAAGAGAATAACGCGCTGTTGCATGCCAAAGGATTTCTTCTTCTTGATTGCGGAGGTCAGTATAAATGCGGAACAACGGATATTACGCGAACCATTGCATTAGGCGAGCTTACCGAAGAGCAAAAAGAGGATTATACAAGGGTTTTGCGTGGGCATATTTCGCTTGCAATGGCAAAATTTCCAAAAGGAACAAGCGGCACTCAACTCGATGTGTTGGCGCGTCAATGGTTGTGGCAATCAGGCGAGAACTATCTGCATGGTACAGGGCATGGAGTGGGCCATCGTTTGAATGTGCATGAAGGGCCGCATCAAATTCGCATGAATTATGTGCAGGCTCCACTGCTCCCCGGAGCTACAGTAACCAATGAACCGGGCATATATAAAGCCGGACGGCACGGAATAAGAATAGAGAATACAATGCTTGTGGTTCCCCATGCTTGCACCGAATTTGGAGATTTCTGTGCGTTGCAACCTCTTACATTGTGCCCGATAGATAAAACTCCCATAATAAAGGATTTGTTGGGGATAGAGGCTGTTGAGTATCTCAATAATTATCATGCGTGGGTGTTTGAGATGCTTTCTCCTTATTTTGAAGGCGAAATGTTTGATTTTCTGAAGCACGCCTGTGCACCACTGTGATTTTATGCGCAATGTGATGAATATGGCATTTTTGTTGCTGTTTCTTTTACTCTCCTGTTCAGAGAAACAGCAACAATGTGCTTATTCTTATAGTTTAGTGGCTCATGCCGGTGGAGCAATAGATGGTTGTCTGTATACAAATTCGCTCGAAGCTGTCAAGAAAGCCGCAGATGCCGGGTATAGGTATATTGAGTTAGACCTTTTGATGACTGCTGACAGCTTTGTTGTTGCAGGACATTCTTGGTCGGATTATAATAGTATGACAGGATTTTTGCAGCGTGGCGATACGGCGCCTGCTCTGCATGATTTTATGTCGCGTCGCATTTATGGGAAATATACACCGCTCACAGCCGAAATGATAAATACTTTCTTTGAGGAGAATAGTGAGATATTTTTTGTAACGGATAAAATATCCGATGCAGATGTGTTGGAACGTTTTTTCCCTAATCTTAAAAGCCGAATGGTGGTAGAGGCATTCAGTTATGATGATTATTGCGAGCTTAAAAGGCGAGGCTTCCACCGTGTGCTTTATTCGTGCATGGCTGATGATATAAATTCAACGGTGTTGCAACGTATGCTTATGTATGATGTCTTTGGTGGCGAAGAGATTGAGTGGATTGCATTGCATACCGATGCTTTTGATAATGTGGTTTTCAGACTTGTGCATGCCCTGTGCGATTATCGCTTGGCTCTCTTCACTGTTAATGATACATCTGCTGTACCTGAAGAGTTCATGTGCAAAGTGGAGCTGCTTTATACTGATAGTATAGCACCTTGATTCTCTTGTAAACCATTTAAACTTCTGTTCTAATCTTCGCTGTCAGGGGTGTGTAGAATCAGTGTGGTGGCTCCTATCGTTATTATTGCTCCATCTTCTATTCGCAGGCGTTCGCGGTTGCCTAAAATCCTATTCATCACAAATGTGCCTGTGACGCTGGAATTATCGCGTATGGTGTATACCGATTCTCCCGAACTGTTTCGCTTTACATTTATTATGCAATGACGCCTATCCATGCTGGGGTCGGTTGTTTCAATAGGATGCGATATTATTGTTCCTTTATTGTATCTGCCTATAATGTTGTCTCCTTCAGATAGTTGCAGTGTTTGCTTAAAGCAAAATCTGTTCTCTATGACGGTGATGTGCCCAAGGTCTTCATCTTGTACTTCGTCTTGTTTTTCGCCAATGCGGATGGTGAAACTCTTGCGGCAATGTTCACATTCAAATACAAGAGACTGTCCTATGGGATAGCCGTTGTCATCGAACACTATCGGATGGTCGCATTTGGGGCAGGTTACTCTTTTCATTGTTTTTTATTTGTTAGCAGGTGAGAGTATCCATGCGTCGTGGAATGTTTTTTGATATTCTGTCAAAGCATCCATTGCTTGTTTCTCACTTTCGTAGCTGTCTATTGCTATGCGATGGCGTTTGCCGCATTTTACTATTGTGTAGTTTGCTGCAAATTTAGCCGTAAGTTCTTTTATGGCAAGATTGGCATTCTCTGAATTTGGTGAACTTGCCACTATTATGTAGTGTATTTGTGTTGCAACCTGCCCAGTGGGTTGATTCTCTGTTGCAGCGCTCTCCTTGGCTGCGGAATTGGGTTCTGCGGGTTTTTCATTGGAAACAGGCTGCGGCTCTGTAATTTTTGCTCTGCCGGAGTATTGCACAGGTGATATTTCGCAACCTGTGTTGTCGGAAATGCGGGCCGGTGCCGAGGTGGCAAGTTGCTGCATCATCGAAATTTTTTCAGACGATGCAAAGTCGCTTAGTGATGCTTTAATGTTGCCATCAAAAACCTTGTCACTAACCGGAGTGACAAAAAGGAATGTCAGAATGATTGCTGCAACGGCGGCAATGTATTTTCTTAAGTCTCTTCTCTTTATGGTTATTGTTTTCTCTTGCTTTCTGTGCAACTGTTCTATGCTCAATGGCTCAAATCCGTAGTTGTCAGGGTCGTCTATTCCGTTAACATCCGGCTCGAATGTTATACAACCGTTGATGTCCATCAGGAACGTACCAAGCTCTCCAAGGCGGGCCATGCCTTTATGAGACAATAGTCTGCGAAGCGAGCGTATGTCATTTTGCATTATGTCTGCGGCCTCTTTGTATGTACGTTTGCCATTTTCCATGTAACCGGAGACTAAAAGTGCATCATCAATGTTAACCTGTGGGTTAAATCCAAGAGTAAGATGCGGGGGAGTGAATACTTGCTCTTCTACATTGTAGCGAGCAGGTACGGTGCGTGTCAGAAAAGCGCCTAATCCGGGGATAATTACGCAGTTATGACGTGCTATGAGGTATTTGATGTATTTCTCTAAATTTTCCATGTAGCAAATTTAATAAAAAATAGTCAATGGTGAATTAAAAAGTCTCTGTTTTTTCATAAGAATTTTTCTTTCTTTATTTCGCTCTGTCTTAGAGACTTTTTAAATTTCTTTAAATTATTATGTTTACATTATGAGTGAATTTTTCTTGCCTGTTTATGCTGTTTTCCCTGTTTTTCTCTTTTTTTGCGGTTGCATGGTTCGCTATGCGCCTTTAACAAATGAAGAAAATCCTAAAAAAAGACCTGTGAAAATTTAGAAGCTGTTTGAATTTCCAATAAATCTTTTCTTAACAGAAACTGTGTTGTTTGTTTCGCCATTTTTGAATATAAAAAATTGGGCGATATAAATTTAAGCAGTTTCTAAGGACATAAATTTAAACAGTTTCTTATAGTTGTGTAAAAATCACTATCTTCGCGCAGATATTTGATGATTATGACAAAGTGTAACGTTAGGAGAATAGAACTTTTGGCACCTGCCCGAAATCTTGAAACGGGTGTTGCTGCAATTAATCATGGTGCCGATGCTGTCTATATAGGTGCTCCCCGTTTCGGCGCACGTCAGGCTGCAGGAAACAGTGTCGAGGATATCGGGCGCCTTGTAGAGTATGCTCATGTTTTTGGTGTAAAAGTGTATGTGACCCTTAACACCATTATAGAGGATTCTGACATTGAGGCGGTAGAGAAACTTGTATGTGAACTGTATGATGTCGGGGTAGATGCACTTATAGTACAAGATATGGCTCTGCTTAAGATGGATTTGCCACCGATAGAATTGCATGCCAGCACTCAGACTGACAACAGAGATGTAGCGAAAGTGCGTTTCTTGAACAATGTGGGATTTTCACGTGTGGTGCTTGCCCGTGAACTTTCGTTGCAAGAGATAGCTCATATTCATAAAGAAGTGCCTGATGCCGAACTTGAGGTGTTTGTGCATGGTGCATTGTGTGTCAGTTACAGTGGGCAATGCTATGCTTCGCAACACTGCTTTGGGCGCAGTGCAAACAGAGGTGAATGTGCGCAATTTTGCCGCCTTGCTTTCGACCTTATTGATGCGGACGGTAAAATAATTTGTAACAATAAACATCTTTTGTCGCTGAAAGATATGAATAGAAGCGATTATGTTGAAGAGATGTTGGATGCAGGTGTGACGTCGTTGAAAATAGAGGGTCGACTGAAAGATATTTCCTACGTAAAGAACATTACTGCTTATTATCGTGCTAAGCTCGACGCCATAATGCAACGTCGCAGCGAGTACGTTCGTTCATCTCTCGGTCAAGTGTCTCCACAATTTGTTGCAACGCCCGAGAAGAGTTTTAACCGTGGTTTTACGGATTACTTATTAGTAGGTGATAAAGAGGGTATTACCTCTTTTGACACTCCTAAGTCTATTGGTGAACGCATGGGAATTGCAAGGGTTGTTGCGCGCTCCTTTTTCACTATGCAGGGTGGAAAAGAGTATAGAAACGGCGATGGCGCATGCTTTGTTGGAAGGGATGGTAAGTTGTATGGATTCAGAATAAACAAGGTTGAAAGAGGGCGTATTTTTCCACAGTCGATGCCTCCTTTGTATCAGGGAGCCGAACTTTTCAGAAATTACGATATTGAGTTCGAGAAGTTACTCGCAAATTCAGATATGCAGCGACGCCTCTTGCTACAATTGACATTTGCCGAAACAGAAGATGGATTTTCTCTGTCAGCGCTTACCGAAGATGGTTGCAGTGCAAGTGTTTGTACGGTGTTCGCCAAGAGTGAAGCGCGTAATCCGCAGTACGAAAATATTGATAATCAATTAAGAAAGTGGGGAAATACTCATTTTGAAATTACAGCAGTTGAAATTAAACTATCTAAAGAGTGGTTTGTACCTTCGTCAATGCTGTCCGATATGCGCAGACGCTTGAATATCGCTCTTGTCGAGACGCGTCGTGCCGGATATAAACGTGCAGAGCGCAAAAGCGTTGTTGGTGAAATTTGCAAGTATCCACAATCAGAGCTTGATTATCGTGGAAATGTGGCTAATTCTCTTGCCCGGCAGTTTTATGTTGAGCACGGTGTTGAAAGTATTACTTCGGCTTATGAAGTGCAAATGGTTGAAAATGCTGAAATTATGTCGTGCAAACATTGTATAAAATATTCTATGGGGTGGTGTAAGCGTAGTGGTGCGCAGGTGCCATATAAAGAACCGCTATATTTGGTGTCGGGCGATGGCAGGCGCTTCCGTTTGCATTTTGATTGTCGAGAGTGTGTGATGAAAGTTATGGCAGAGGGTTGAATTAAGCCGGGCAGTAGCCATATTTTGTTTTGTTCAGTGGATTATTTTGTATAAAAAAAGAATGAATATCTTTTGGATGGAATATTTTTTTGCTAACTTTGCACAGATTTATTAAGGGAAAGATGCCAGAGTGATCGAATGGACCGGACTCGAAATCCGGCGTACGGCTTTGCCGTACCGTGGGTTTGAATCCCACTCTTTCCGCAAAACAAGGCTCAACTTATTGCAAAAAAAATAAGTTGAGCCTTGTTTTATTAAACTGCTTAGGTAAATTATTGATGAAGTGATTAGAGACATTTATTCTTCATCGCCCATGGTTTACTCTTGTTGCAATGCCGATATAACTTCGCTGTATGTGGGTATGTTGTCGAGGAATGTGCATTGGCCTGCAACATAATCGGGTTTACAGCAAAAGTGTTGCAGACCGTTACTCACAACAAGATAATCCACTTGCAACACCAGGTTGTATCGCAAAATTTGGTCAAATACTTCGCGAGTTATTTTTACCGTCGGTGCTTTATATTCAATAATCATACGGGGCGAGAGTGTGCGGTCGTATACAACAGTGTCGCATCGTCTGCGAGTGTTGTTCAGCATAAGACTCACTTCGTTTGCCATCATGGTTGGTGGGTAGCCTCGCTTCTCTGTGAGGAAATGTATAAAATGTTGACGCACCCACTCTTCAGGGGTCAGCGCCACATAACATCGCCTCAGATTGTCGAATATTGTGGGTTTACCATCTTTCTCAGCTATTTTTATGTCGTATTCAGGCAGATTTAACGGGAACATTTCATTATCTTTGCATACGTTGCTCGCAAATGTATATACATTAATGCAAAGATATATAAAAAACAGACTATGGCAAAATATACGTACGAATCGATAATGGACGAATTGAAAAACAGAGTGTATCGCCCTGTCTATTACCTTATGGGTGAGGAGGGATTTTATACCGACCGCATTACCGATTATATTGCACGTAACGTGCTTAACGAGGTTGAACAGGAATTCAACCTAAGCGTATATTACGGACTTGATACAAACATCGAAACTGTTATTTCTGCTGCACGACGTTATCCAATGATGTCAGAGTATCAAGTGGTGATAGTAAAAGAGGCTCAGATGATGAAAAACATTGATGCCTTGATTAACTATCTGCGTATGCCGTTGGCCTCAACCATTCTTGTCTTTGCGCATAAAAACGGCTCTCTCGATAGACGTAAAAAAATTGTGGCAGAGCTTGAGCGTATGGCGGTGGTGCTTGATAGCAAACGTCTGCGCGATGAACGTCTCCCGAGCTTTATAACCTCATATATGCGAGAAAAATCTCTTGTGGCCGACAATAAAGCTGTGCTTATGATTGCAGAATCTATTGGCGCCGACCTTAGTCGTATAGCAAGCGAAATAGATAAATTATCAATAGCGTTGTCGGATGGAGAAAAGAGAGTTACACCCGAGCTTATCGAGGAACATATTGGCATCAGCAAGGAATTTAATAATTTTGAACTTCAGAATGCTTTAGTGAACAAAGATGTTTACAAGGCCAACCGTATCATAAATAATTTTGCTCAAAATCCAAAGAAGAATCCGATACAGATGACACTTGCCTTGTTGTTCAATTTTTTCTCAAATGTGATGATGGCCTATTACTCGCCCGAAAAAACCGAACGCGGCATTGCTGCTTTCTTGGGATTGAAGTCGGCCTGGGGGGTGGAAGATTATCTTAAAGCTATGCGAAATTATCGAGCAATGCATGTGATGGAGATTTTGCATCTTATACGTCTGGCCGATGCTCAGTCCAAAGGTGCAGAGGGTGCTGCTCTTTCCGATTATGAAATTATGCGCGAACTTATTTATAAAATTTTACACTGATTTTATTCGTTTTTTCTATTTGAAGGCAGCCGGCTTTATTTCTAAATGTATATAAGTCGTTGTGTGATAGGGTATTGCGCTGTTTTTATTGCTCTCAGAATCGTTTGAAAATTTACAATTCTATAATCTGCCCGAAAAATTAGAATCTCTATTCATTTAACTTCGGAATTGTTTTAAAACAACATTTTCGAGCATCTTCTTCTTGCTTGGAAGAGTGTATTCTTGCTGCAAATTATCATTTTTATAAATTTATTCATCTTTTTTCTGTTTGCACAATTGTCAATTGTGTAGTGTCTTTGTGTCTACAAATGTATATTGTAACAGGGTTGTGTGCGTGTGTGTTTTTTGTGTTCGAGTGGTGATTTGTGTTGCGATTTGTTTTGTTGATTTGTAAATTGAATTTACACAAACTTAAATTGTTAATATATTATAATAGGGTAGCAAGGTGTCAGAATGTCTTATGCAAAAATTATTCACTGTTAATTTGTATATGATAATTTATTAAAAATCAATATCTTTTTAATTGTAGATAAAGTAAAATAGTGTAGATTGTGGGTGCTTGTTGTGAAAAATTGCATAAAGGGACGGTGTGGGGTGTAAAAGCAGCCTTTTGTGTTATTTAAATACTTAATAATCAAAATAAAATTTATTTTAGTTAAAGTTGTTTGTTTAATGGTGCTCAATCTTGTTGTTTACAATTTGTAAGCGTATGATTTTCTTGATTCTTTTTGTAAATTAGATTATATTTTTGTATACAGTTATTCTCTTTGTTTATATGTTCTGTGTGATTGGGATTTTTTTGTTTATATTGTGTATTTGTAATATGTAAATTTATTGCTACATTTGTACCTGTAATTGTTGCTTACAAATGTATTATTGATAAAATGTATATATTATGAATGAGCGTGAACGTATTAAATATATAATAGACAACAGCGGGCTTAGCCTGTCGCAGTTCGCAGACAAGACCGGAATCCCACGTGCATCGGTGTCTCACATATTAGGCGGCAGAAATAAACCGAGTTTGGATATTTTGCAGAAGGTTGCAGCAGTTTTTCAGGATGTAGACGCCAGATGGTTGATGTTGGGAATCGGAGAGGCTCCACATATTCCGGTATTACGCGATAATTCCGACGATTCTGCCGCTTCGCTGTTCGCAACAACTGCTGCTAATCAATCGCCGGATATTCAAGAGGTGCCTCGTGAACCTCTTTCGTTTGATGTTTCGTCGCAGAATCAGCGCTCATTCTCCCTTAACGAAGATGCGCAAAAGCTACAAAAACCAATGGTAAACAAAACACAACAGAGTGAACGGATGCAACGTAAAAACACGCAGACACGCCTCGTACAGAGTACGACACGCAAGATAAAAGAAGTGCGTGTATTTTATAATGATGGGACATACGAAATACTTTATCCCGAAAAATAGTCCGAAGCTGTTGGTTGCTCACCGTTTTTTAGTTATATTCGCATCGTTGTTCGGGGTTGTTTGTGACTTTTTGCGTATCAGTCAATCATAAAACAATCCTTAATTCATAAAGCAGTTTCTAAAAAACATCAGATAAAGACATAACTCTACTATGAAAAAAAATCTTATTGATTTGACTGTAAAAGAGGTACGTAAACTGAATGCATCTTGTGTGTTGTTGGTTATGACCGATGATAAACCTCTTCCGCCGTGCCGACCCGGTCAGTTTGCAGAGCTGCGTGTGGATGAGACACCCACAGTGATGTTGCGTCGTCCTATCTCTATACACAGTTACGATGCGGCAAGCAACGAGATTGGTTTCCTTGTTCAGGTTGTTGGCGACGGTACACGTTGGCTTGCTTCTCTTACAGAAGGGAGTAAGGTAAATGTTCTGTTTCCGTTGGGAAACGGCTTTACTCTGCCTGTCGACAACAGTCGTCGTTTGTTGCTCGTTGGTGGCGGAGTAGGTTCTGCTCCACTATATGCCCTTGCGCAGGAATTAAGAAATTCAGGTTGCGACTTTACCATACTTATCGGTGCCCGCTCGGCAAAAGACATATATCGTAAGACCGAATTTGAGGCGCTTGGTCGTGTGGAATATACCACAGAGGATGGCACTCTTGGAGAGAAAGGATATGTAACAAATCATACCTTATTAAATGAGAAATTCGATTATATATACACTTGCGGCCCAAAGCCCATGATGATGGCTGTTGCTCGTTATGCTCGCGAAAAATCAATCCCCTGCGAAGCATCGCTTGAGAATCGCATGGCTTGCGGTCTTGGAGCCTGCCTGTGTTGTGTCGAGGATACAACAAGCGGTCATAGGTGTGTATGTACAGATGGTCCCGTATTTTCAATAGACGAACTGAAATGGTAAAAACAGATGTAAAAATAGGCGGATTGAATTTAAAGAATCCGGTTTTGACGGCCTCGGGCACGTTTGGTTACGGCCTTGAATTTGCCGATTTTGTAGACCTTGAAAAATTAGGAGGTTTCATAGTAAAAGGTACAACACTCAATGCACGTGAAGGAAACCCTTACCCACGCAGTGCCGAAACGCCTCAAGGCATGCTTAATGCCGTAGGTTTGCAGAATAAAGGGGTTGACTATTTTGCGCAAAATATATATCCTCAGTTAAAAAACCTTGATACAAATGTAATTGTCAATGTATCGGGTGCATGTATCGAGGATTATGTTGTATGTGCCGAAAAGGTAGCAGCGCTTGATAATATTCCTGCCATAGAATTGAATATATCGTGCCCAAACGTTAAGCAAGGAGGTATGGCTTTCGGTGTTCAGCCAAAATCGGCTGCCGAGGTGGTTGCTGCCGTACGTAAAGCCTACCCCAAGACATTGATTGTTAAGTTGTCGCCTAATGTTACGGATATCACAGAGATAGCTCGTGCGGTAGAGGCTGCCGGAGCCGACAGTGTTTCGCTTATAAACACTCTGCTTGGAATGGCAATAGATGCGGAGAAACGCCGTCCCGTACTCTCTACAATTACCGGTGGCATGAGTGGCCCTGCTGTAAAGCCCATCGCCTTGCGAATGGTGTGGCAGGTTGCCAAGGCTGTAAAGATTCCCGTTGTCGGAATAGGAGGAATAACCACCGGGGCCGACGCTGTGGAATTTTTGCTTGCAGGAGCAACAGCCATTGAGGTTGGAACTGCTAATTTCATGAATCCTGCCGTAACAGGCGAAATTGTAGATTATATCGAGAACTATCTTGTACGTCATGGCATGAACTCGATTGACGAGCTGATAGGGGCTTTGGAAATCTGATAGATATTCGGAACATTTAATTAATTGGTTCCCGACGGATAATAAACTTATAAAAGTAAAGCAACGCAAAAGAAATCTGATACCTTCTTTTGCGTTGCTTCTTTTTTGTCCTATTAATAAAAAAGTTCTTTCTCGCGACGATTTGTGGATATTTGTAAATTAAATATAGAGTATAATTGAGTAAGAGTATATATAACTATGGCCGTGTTGTATACATGGTGATATACTTTTGTATACATTTATGTCGGTCGATTTTTTTTGTTTACAAGTGATTTTGCTGCATATGTAAATCGTCGAATTTTGCTTATTTAAGAATATCCGGGCGCAGTCGCTTGGTACGTTCCAAGGATTGTTCCAATTCCCATTGACGAATTTTTGCTTCGTGTCCCGAGAGTAATATATCCGGTACTCTCCAACCTTTATACTCGGCCGGTCGTGTATATACAGGTGGAGCAAGCAGATTGTCCTGAAAAGAATCGGAAAGAGCTGATGTTTCGTCGGAAATTACTCCGGGAATAAGGCGAATGACAGCATCGCAAATTACCGCTACCGCCAATTCGCCACCCGTTAGCACATAGTCTCCTATACTTATTTCTTTGGTTATCAAATGTTCGCGTATTCTGTAATCTATTCCCTTATAATGTCCGCACAAAAATATGAGATTATTGTTAAGTGAGAGTGAATTTGCCATTGGTTGGTCAAATACTTCGCCGTCGGGAGATGTGTATATAACCTCATCGTAGTGACGTTCAGCCTTCAGAGCCGAAATACAATTGTCAATGGGCTCAATTTTCATAACAAGGCCGGCACAACCTCCAAAGGGATAATCATCGGTCTTGCGATGCTTGTCTGTTGTATAATCTCGTAAATTATGAAAATGTATTTCTGTAAATCCATGACGTTGCGAACGTCCTAAAATAGAGGTGTTGAAAAAACTCTCAAGCATCTCCGGAAAAGTGGTTATAATATCTATTCTCATTTATAATTTAATTTTGTAAATTCAAAAAATAGTCAATATGTAATAAATAATTTTAAGCAGTTTAAGAAGCTGTTTAAATTTCTAATAAATCTTTTCTTAATAGAAACAGTATTTTGCTATATAAAAAAATGGCGATATAAATTTAAACAGTCTCTAAATCTCTTTCAAACACATAGCCCCCCTATGTGGCCATATATATATTCTGCGAAGATAAGATTTTTATTTCATTGTTTTGTAATTATAATGCCGTGTTTTATCTGTTTCGCAACTTTGAATTTTACAACGACAGTAGTTTTGTACGAAAAAAATGAAAAACACACGAGGATTGAGAAATAATAATCCGCTTAACATCAAACGCAACAATACAGCATGGAAAGGCCTTTCCGCAATTCAGAGTGATAAAATATTTTTCAGCTTTGTTGCTCCCGAGTGGGGGTATAGAGCTGCATTCATCACACTGCGCAACTATCGCAAAAAACATCGTTTACAAACAATTGCACAATGGGTTGAGCGATGGGCACCTCCCACCGAGAATAATACAAAAGCTTATGTCGATTGCGTTTGCAAGCGCAGCGGTTGCAAATCGGACTTTGTACCTCATATTTATAATAAAGAACAGATGTGTGCCATAGTTTCAGCTATGTCATATATGGAAAACGGAGTACCTGCCATTGCCTCCGACGTTGAAAAAGGTTGGGACTTGTCTATAAGCAAATAATAGAGCTTTTGAGAGTACATCGCCTTAAAAATGGTTTTATGGCGCAATAAGACGCTGTTCTTTTATTCCTCCATCGTAATAAATCTTAAAAAATTTGCCCGTTCCGTTGATTTTCTGTAATTTTACAAGGTTTTAAAAGTGAAAAACAAACATTAATTTATAGTATCAAAATAAATGATTGACAACGACAGAATTATAAAAGTCAATGTAGAAGAGGAGATGCGCACCGCATACATCAATTACTCAATGTCGGTGATTGTGGCTCGCGCATTACCCGATGTGCGTGACGGATTAAAACCGGTTCAGCGTCGTATTCTCTACGGAATGATGGAATTGGGAAACACATCGGATAAACCATATAAAAAGTCGGCACGTACGGTTGGTGACGTGCTCGGTAAGTACCACCCTCATGGTGATTCATCGGTCTACGGAGCACTTGTGCGAATGGCACAAGATTGGGTAATGCGTTATCCTCTTATAGACGGGCAGGGAAACTTTGGTTCGATAGACGGAGACTCTCCGGCTGCCATGCGTTACACCGAAGCACGCCTAAAGAAGATTGGCGAAGAGATGGCCGAAGACCTTTACAAAGAGACGGTAGACTTCAGACCCAACTACAACGACGAATTTGTTGAACCCACAGTATTACCCACACGCATCCCCAACCTTCTTGTTAACGGTTCGGCCGGAATTGCAGTGGGAATGGCCACCAATATACCTACACACAATCTGTCAGAAGTGATAGATGCCTCAGTAGCATACATAGATAATCCCGATATTGACACAGACGGGCTTATGCAATATGTCAAAGCACCCGATTTTCCGACAGGATGCGACATATTCGGCCTAAGCGGAGTGCGCGATGCCTACGAAACAGGTCGTGGCCGCGTGATAATGCGTGCAGTAGCCGAGATTGAGACAGGTGCAACACACGACAAGATTGTTGTAACCGCAATTCCCTATAATGTAAATAAAGAAGAACTTATAAAAGACATTGCCTCGATGGTGAACGAAAAACGCATCGAGGGAATATCAAACATCAACGACGAGTCCGACCAATCAGGCATGCGCATAGTAATAGACGTAAAGCGCGACGCAAATGCCAATGTAATACTCAATAAGCTATACAAAATGAGCTCATTGCAGACATCCTTCAGTGTCAACTGCATAGCATTGGTACACGGACGTCCGCATCTGCTGTCCCTAAAAGACTGCATAGCAAATTTTGTGGAACATCGTCACGAAGTGGTTATACGACGTACACAGTACGACCTTCGCAAAGCACAAGAGCGTGCACACATAATAGAAGGTCTTATAATAGCATCGGACAACATCGACGAAGTAGTTCGCATAATAAAAGCCGCAAAATCCCCGGCAGATGCCCGTGCTGCACTCATGGAGCGATTCTCACTGAGCGAAGTACAGGCAACAGCCATAGTAGACATGCGCTTAGGCCAGCTCACCGGCATACAACAAGACAAACTACATGCCGAATATGAAGAGCTGCAACGCAAGATAGCCTATTACAACGAAATACTCACCAACGACGAACTTTGCAAAGAGGTGATGAAAGGCGAGTTAATCGAAGTAAAAGAAAAATATGGCGACAAGCGCAGATGCCGTATAGATTACAGCGCTTCCGAAGATTTCAACCCCGAAGACTTTTATGCCGACGACGAAATGGTTATTACAATTTCGCATCTGGGCTACATAAAACGCACACCCCTGACAGAGTATCGCAGTCAGAACCGAGGTGGCGTAGGCTCAAAAGGCAGCGACACCCGCGATTCAGACTTCATCGAATATATCTACACAGCCACCATGCACAACACCATGCTCTTCTTCACACAGCGCGGCAAGTGCTATTGGCTCAAAGTATATGAAATACCCGAAGGCAACAAAAATTCAAAAGGCAGAGCCATACAGAACCTTCTCAATATAGAGCCCGATGACGCCGTTAACGCATTTGTACGTGTTAAGACCCTTGCCGACAAGAATTTCATCGAAAGTCACAACCTCATCTTCTGCACAAAGCAAGGCGTTATAAAAAAGACAAGTCTCGAGCAATACTCGCGTCCGCGTACAAACGGTATAATAGCCATCAGCATACGCGAAGACGACCGCGTGATAGGCGTTGCACTCACCGATGGAAACAGCGACATAATACTCGCCAACCGCAACGGTAAGGCAGTGCGTTTCCCCGAAAGCGCAGTGCGTGCAATGGGACGTACCGCAACAGGCGTAAAAGGTATGGACATAGAGGAGAACGACGAAATAATAGGCATGATAGTTCTGCCAAAAGACAATGCCGAACACAGTATTCTCGTTCTATCGGAACAAGGATACGGCAAGCGTTCAAACCCCGAAGACTATCCAACCGTCAGTCGCGGATGCAAAGGAGTAAAAACACTCCAAGTTACAGAAAAGACAGGAGCATTGGTGGCAGTGATGGACGTTAACGAAGAGAACGACCTTATGATAATAAATAAATCGGGAATAACAATACGTACAGGCGTAGATCAAATACCCGTTCAAGGTCGTGCCACACAAGGCGTCCGAGTGATAAACCTCGGTAAAAAGAACGACTGCATAGGCTCTGTGTGCAAAGTAACACGCGAAGAAGATACAATTGCCGAAAATGCGGAGAATGCGGAGAATGCGGAAACCTCAGCTAATGAGATTGATATAAACGAATAACAAACAATAAACAATAAATTTTTTGCCTTATGATTAAAAGATTATTTTTATCTGTTACATTAATGCTGGCCGTAACCGTAACATTCGGTCAGGAACTGTCAAAAGAAGAGCTTAAAGCCCAAAAGAGACAGAAGAAAGCACTTATGAGTCTTATAGGTGATGCCGAAAAAGCCATTTTGGACAATCCCGCCGGAGCAATAGACGCATTGCGTCCCGCATTAGAAGGTGACCATAGTTCACTTGTTGCAAATGAGAGCTACCTTTGGTATGTTCTTGCAAATGCAAAGCTCGGTGTGATGAATCAAGAACTGTTGAAAGCGCAAGAAGGACAATCCTACGACGAGAAGAAAGTCTACCTCTACTGCCACGACCTCTTTAAACACCTTGCACTGTGCGACTCTCTCGACAATGTTCCCGACGAGAAAGGTCGCGTAAAACCTCAGTATAGCGATCAGATAAAAAAGATGCTGCTCGACAACTGGTCACACCTTTTTAACGGAGGTGCCTATTTCTACAACGCCGGTGACTATAAAAATGCCTACAACCTTTTTGATATGTTCGTAGTATCGGCAAAATTCCCCCGTTTGGCAGAATTCGATCTTATGAATGCTCCCGGAATGATAGAGAATATCAGACTTGCCGCACTCTATTCGGTGAACAGTGCAACAGAAGCAGAAGACTTCTCCGCAGCACTCAAACACATTGACCTTGCCGTACAAGATTCGGCAAATGCAATGAACGCATACCAATTGAAAGCACAGGCACAATCACAGTTAGGTGATACCGTGGCATGGATAAATACATTAAAAGAGTGCTCACAAATGTTCCCTAACAACCCCTATTTCTATCAGAACCTTATACAGTATTACGATAGCAACAACAAGCGCAACGAGATGATAGCCTTTGCCGACGAGATGATTGCAAAGGATCCACGCAACGTATTCTTCCTCTATGTAAAAGGTTATATGGCAGCACAAGAACAAAATTGGGATAAAGCCATCGAAGAGTATAAGAAAGCACTCGAAGTTGACCCCAACTACGAGAGTGCAATTCTTAACCTCTCAATCTGCTACCTGCAAAAAGCACAAGAATACAGAAACAGCGAAGCCTCCACAAAGGTTACCGATAAAGCCAAGATAGCAAAAGACAAAGAAATTCTTGACGGATATTATCGCGCAGCACTTCCCCTTTGCGAAAAAATGCGTCAACTCTATCCTGATGATTCTTCAAAATGGTCATACGGATTGGCACAATGCTATTCGTTCTTGGGAATGGAAAAAGAATTTAACGAAATAGAGAAATATCTCCCCAAAGACTGATAAATTGTCGATACAATAAACTAAAAAAACTGCAATTCATTGAATTGCAGTTTTTTTAGTTTATTGTATCGACAGCAGCGTGTATATCAATGTGTTATCCAATCCGTCCGGGGTAAGCCTCCAACGCCTTTCCCAAGATGAACACTGCACGCTTAAGGTCGGCCTTATCAAGAGCATAAGCAATGCGCACCTCATTTTTTCCGAATCCCTCCTCTGAATAGAATCCCGAAGCAGGAGCCATCATCACGGTCTCACCCTCGTAGCTGAAATCAGATAGACACCACTCACAGAATTTGTCGCTGTCGTCAATCGGCAGTCGTGCAACAGTATAAAACGCACCCATGGGAATAGGAGAATATACTCCGGGCAGTTTATTAAGTTCGTCAATCAGGCAGTTGCGTCGCTCTATATATTTTTCGTAAGTGTTTATTGCGTATGAACGAGGTGCTTCAAGCGAAGCCTCGGCTGCAATCTGTCCTAATAGGGGAGGGCTTAAACGCGCCTGACAAAATTTCATAACCGCCTGACGAAGAATTTTATTCTTTGTTATGAGTGCTCCTATTCTTATTCCACATTCTGAGTATCTTTTTGAAACAGAATCAATTAGCACTACATTATTCTCAATCCCTTCGAGATGGCACGCCGAAATATATGGTGAACCTGTGTATATGAATTCCCTGTAAACCTCATCGGAGAAAAGAAACAGGTCGTGTTTCTTAACAAGGTCGCGTATGCAATTCATCTCTTTTCTTGTGTAAAGATAGCCGGTCGGATTGTTTGGGTTGCATATCAGAATACCGCGTGTGCGTTCATTTATCAGTTCCTCGAAGCGCTCCATCGGTGGCAAAGCAAATGATTCTTCAATTGTAGAGCGTATGGGACGTATAACAGCACCGGCAGATATAGCAAATGCCATGTAATTGGCGTATGCCGGTTCGGGTACAATAATTTCGTCTCCCGGATTCAGACACGACATAAAAGCAAAAAGCACAGCTTCGGAACCTCCTGTTGTAACAATGATGTCGTCGGCTTTGAGTTTTATTTGATATTGGTCGTAGTAGCCTACAAGTTTTTCACGCAGTGACAGGAATCCGTCGCTCGGAGAATACTCAAGAATTTTTCTATCTATGTTTCTGATTGCTTCAAGTGCAACCGCGGGAGATTCAAGGTCGGGCTGTCCGATGTTCAGATGATAAACATGAATCCCACGTTTCTTTGCTTCATTTGCAAAAGGTGCTAATTTTCTGATTGGTGACGAAGGCATCAGAATTGCACGTTCTGATAAGTTTGGCATATTTTTTATTTGTTTGTTCCGAAAAATTTAATTCCTGCGCAAAGATACAATAAAGAAATGAATATGAGAATATCTGAAGTACGTTCATATTTATAAAACTGTGCTTGATTTTATTATCGCCCTTTTGAATGATAATGAATATTATGTTTAATTAGATTTGAAAAAATAAAGCTACTCTTGAAATTCCCACAGAATAAATCAATGAAAGGCTTATGAAATAAGATGTTTTTTGCAGTGAAAATTTTTTATACGACTTTATGGAGTTATATCTAAGTTATTTACCTTAAAAAGGTAAATCTCCGTAAGTTATATCTGAATCTTCTTTTACCATCGAAGGATACAAAGAATCCATAACTTGAATATCTTTAATTTTAGAACGATACATCTGGTATGTTTGTTGGTTCTCTAATTCTTCTTGCCTATTCTTGCTTATTTCTAAATACTTTTGTTCCTGGTCGATACCTAAATAACGACGGTCAAGCAAATTAGCGGCAATACCGGTTGTCGAGCTACCGCAAAAAGGGTCAAGCACCCACTCGCCAGGTTTAGTAGATGCCATTATGATTCTTGCCAACAAAGCAAGTGGTTTTTGTGTCGGATGTTTTCCGCACGATTTTTCCCACCGGGCAATAGCCGACAATTGCCAAACATCCGTCATTTGCTTGTCACCATTTATCTGCTTCATCAGGTCGTAATTGAAGAAGTGCGGTTTCTTTTCGCTCTTACGTGCCCAGATTATAAATTCGGTACTATATGTGAAATAGCGGCAAGAGATATTAGGCGGTGGATTGGTCTTTGCCCATGTTACTACATTCAGAATCTTATATCCCAATTCCGTCAAGCAAGTAGCAACGGAAAAGATGTTATGATAGGTGCCGGAAATCCAAATAGTGCCATTATCCTTTAGTTTATCGCGACAAAGACCGAGCCATTCTATGTTGAATTCCATCATTTCTTGTTGGCTCTTTCCTTTATCCCATTCTCCTTTATCCACGCTCACAATCTTTCCTGACTGAACACTTATTCCTCCATTTGAGAGGAAGTAAGGTGGGTCAGCAAAGATGCAACTGAATTTGAAATCAAATTCACATAGCAATTTAAAGCTATCTCCATGTAGCAATGTAAAGGCGCGGTCGGGAGATTTATAATATGGTTTGATCATTTTCATCAACAGGAGGTACTGGTAAACCTAATTCATGCAAAGGTATGTAATTGTAGTAATAAGAACATCCTACACTTATAATATAATCCCGAGTGTCCTTATAACATTCTTGTCTAAACCAATCAGACAAAATATACATAAATTCTACTTTATAATTAAGTTCTGAAAACAGTTTAATATATTGTTTTTTCTTAAAATCACAAGTTTGTAATTTTTCATCAACACTTCCACCAACCTCTTGATGTTTAACCTCAATAATATTCATTGTATTATTTATGATGACATAAATACAATTATCTGGTAAAAGTTGTTTTGACAAATGTTTTCTCCAATCAATCCCTTTCTGTTTTAAGAACTTATATAATCCATGTTTTTTAAAGATATTTCCAACAAGTTCTTCGTTATAAAAAATATCCATATCTTTAACTACATATCCTTTTTGACCATTTAGGAAAGTAGTTAAATCAACTTTCGCTTCATATATAAGACCGGTTTTAGTATTTCCACCTCCAATACCTCCACGTATCATAAAGTATCCTCCTTCATTTGTTTGATAAAATCATCAATAGTTGTAAGATTATAAATGTTTGGTATTGCATAAAAAGCTTCTTCCAACTTGTTCTTTGCAGACATAAACTTATCTTTAGAATAAATATCTATTATTGTAATTATTCACTACAATCTCTGTCAACTTTCCTCTTTTCGAAGCGATAGCATTTACATTTCTTGATGCCCAAACTCTTTCTATACTATAGTCAATGAATAAGTCATCAAAGAAACGATCTGTACCATCTTTCCCCATGCAATCAGAATTGCTAAGCATAAAGTTTATTCCATTCTCATTTAAACGGTCACAGAATAATTTCAGGCGAATTTGGGCATTATCATTGAAATCTTCCTTGGTGTAATCATTAAAACTTGAAGTGTTACTAAGAGGTCGGTAAGGAGGATCAAAATAGAAGAAAGTGTTTCCCTCAATTTTTGCAAAAGTTTGCTCAAAATCCCCAGTCATAATATCTACCTTTTGTAATAGTTTGCTGTCTGCATAAATTGTTGCAGAATCACAAATAGTAGGTGTGGTATATTTCCCGAATGGCACATTAAATTTACCGGCTTTATTTACCCGATAAAGTCCATTGAAACAAGTCCTGTTAAGGAAGAAAAATAATGTTGTATTATCTATTTCATTTAATGATTTTGAGTTGAATCGCTCACGTTGTTTAAGGAAAAACGTCTTACGTTCTTCCTCTTTTTGAAGAGCATAAAAATCAGATTGAATTACATTGAGGGACTTAATTAATTCTGTTGGATTATCTCTTACAACCTGATAGCATAATGTCAAATCTGGATTGATATCATTTATAACGGCTGACTTAATGTTTGGATATGTCTGTAGCATATAGAAGAGCATAGCTCCTCCTCCTACAAAAGGCTCAATGTAGGTGACATTTTCCCTTTCTGCAAAGTCAGCTGGAAGCAATGCTTCGAGTTGTTCAATGAGTTGGCCTTTTCCTCCAACCCATTTAATGAAAGGTTTTGCTTTTGCCATTTGTCTAATTTTTATATTCAATATGACAAAAGTACTTATTTAATTTGAAATTGAGAGCCTTCTGTGCCGACAAACATAAAAAAAGCATTGTTATTTTATCGTGAAACATTCTTTGAGATAAATCTCGAAGATAAATCTGCACTCGCTGCAAAATAATAAAGTAAAACTTTATTTTATTTCGCTCGTTTGTTGTTATCTTTGAGGTAAATCTCGAAGATAAATCTGCACTCGCTGCAAAATAATAAAGTAAAACTTTATTTTATTTCGCTCGTTTGTTGTTATATTTGATGTAGTTTGATTAAGATTCTTTGAGTATCAAACCATTAAGAAGAACTTGCATGAGAATGGGCAATGGATAAGAAATTGCTAACTTGTTT
>JAFSAT010000041.1 GCA_017442185.1 Bacteroidaceae bacterium | reverse complement strand
ATCAGAAGGTTGCAGGTTTGAATCCTGCCGGGATCACAACTAAAAAGTTGAAGCGCTGTTAGCTCAGTTGGTAGAGCAATTGACTCTTAATCAATGGGTCCAGGGTTCGAGTCCCTGACGGCGTACAGAGAGGTGGCAAAATGGCTGCCTCTATTTTTTTTCATATATATTAAAAAGAACCGCAGAGGTGCACTTGTACGTTAATATAAACGTTGCACCTCTGCGGTTCTCTTTATTAGAAGATTCGATTATTTCACAATGATAAGATAGTAGTTCTTTTTACCTTTCTGAACAAGAATATATTTTCCATCGAGAAGAGAATCTGAATTGATTATTTGGTCGAATGCAACCAACTTCTCTTTATTGAGCGAAACGCCGCCACCCTGTACAAGTTTACGCATTTCGCCTTTTGATGGGAATATTGCCGCCGCCTCGGTAAAGAGTTCCACAGCCTTCACACCCTGCTCTATCAGCTCACGTGCTACCTCAAAATGGGGAACGCCGTCGAATACCGCAAGAAGTGTATCTTCGTCAAGAGAGCGCAGAGCCTCGGAGGTGGAATTTCCAAATAAAATACCGGACGCCTCGACAGCCTTGTTATACTCCTCGTTGCCATGAACCATCACTGTCACCTCTTGTGCCAAACGTTTCTGCAGCAGGCGCATGTGAGGAGCTTCGGCATGTTTGGCTATAAGCTCGTCAATCTCTTCTTTGCTCAGCGATGTGAATATTTTTATATACTTGTCGGCATCCTCGTCTGTAACGTTTAACCAGAATTGATAAAAACGGTAGGGCGAGGTGTAACGTTTGTCTAACCATATATTTCCCTGCTCGGTCTTTCCAAACTTCTTGCCGTCAGCCTTAGTAATAAGCGGACAGGTTAGTGCAAACACCTCGTTGCCCGACATCTTGCGTATCATTTCTGTTCCTGTGGTGATGTTACCCCACTGGTCGGCTCCGCCAAGCTGAAGTTTGCATCCGTGTGTTTCGTTCAAATGAACATAGTCGTAGCCTTGCAGAAGCTGATATGTGAATTCTGTGAACGACATACCATCGGTTCCGGCTTCACCCGAGAGACGACGCTTTACGGAATCCTTGGACATCATATAGTTTACGGTAATCATCTTACCTACGTTGCGTATGAAGTCGAGGAATGAAAATTCTTTCATCCAATCGTAATTATTCACCAGCACTGCTGCGTTGGGAGCATCACTGTCGAAGTCCAAAAAGCGAGAAAGTTGTTTTTTCAATGCCTCTTGGTTGTGACGCAGACGTTCCTCATCTATGAGGACACGCTCCTTTGACTTTCCCGAGGGGTCGCCAATCATGCCTGTGGCACCACCTATCAGAGCAATAGGCTTATGCCCCGAGCGTTGAAAATGACGCAGCATCATTACGCCTACAAGATGGCCTATGTGCAACGAATCGGCTGTGGGGTCGATACCCAAATAGGCCATTGTCAATTCTTTTTGCAGTTGTTCCTCTGTTCCCGGCGTCATATCCTGAATCATACCACGCCATTTTAGTTCTTTTACAAAATTCATAATTAATTTATTTTTTAATTTGATATTCTCTTAATCCAAATAGTATAAAGGAGAGGGGGTTGCTCTTTTGAGTACATTCAATTTAACATCCTTACCGGCTATTATTCCGTATGAAGCAAGCTCCATTTCAACGGTTTTATATGCCAATTCCGGGTGGTTGTTTTCTTCGCTCAAGTGACACAACCATATATATTTCAGATGTTCGTTGAAGTTCTTGGCCAAATAGCGTGCCGTAGTCTGATTGCTGAGATGGCCCGTCATACTTGCCACCCGGTCTTTGAGAAATTGCGGGTAACGCCCCATCATCAGCATCTGTTCTTCGTAGTTAGACTCTATGACAAGATAGTTGGCTTGGTCGATGTAATATGACACTGTCTCCGTTATTGTACCAAGGTCGGTGGCAACACAGAACTTGATGTCTCCTACTTCGATAAAGTATCCTACATTGTCGGTACCATCGTGCGGTACTTCAAATGGGGTTATTTCAAATGCTCTGAAAGTGGTTTTTTCACCCTTCTCGACGTAACGCACATACATTGGGTCGAGGGGTTTGCTCATACAATAGTTTCGGTTTATCCCCTTGTGAACATCTTTTGTTGCATATACGGGAATGTTAGCCTTTGATGCAATCACTCCAAGGGCTTTGATGTGGTCGGCATGGTCGTGTGTGATAAATACCGCACAAATACTCTCAAAGGGGATTCCTTCTTTTTTTAAAGTGGCCCTTATGGTCTTTGATGGAATACCTGCGTCTATGAGTATTCCGTAATCATCAATCCCCAAGTAGTAGCAGTTGCCGCAACTTCCACTACCTATACTCATGAATTTTATTCTCATATATTTATTATTTTATTCATACAAACTACTATGCACTCACGTTAGAACGGATAACCGATGGCAAAGTGCAGTGCAAAATCCCTGCTTAGGTCGGGGTGCAAAAAAGGGTACCTCTCTTTTCCACGACGGGCAGGGTTAACGGCTTTCATACCTGCATCAAGGCGAAAGACGAAGAGGTCAAATTCAAACCTTAGTCCTAAGCCATAGGAGAATGCAATATCTTTGTGAAAGCTTTTTATGTCGAATTGCCCTCCGGGTTGCTCGCGATATTCACGTATGGTCCATATATTTCCGGCATCTATGAATAGGGCTGAGTGCAATTTCCAAAAAAGTCGAGAGCGCAATTCTATGTTACAATCCATCTTAAGGTCGCCGGATTGGTTTATAAAGTCTATATCACTGTCGACGCTGTTGTAGCTGCCGGGGCCGAGACCGCGCACCGTCCATCCTCTCAAACTGTTTGCTCCTCCGGCAAAGTAACGTTTCTCGAATGGTAATATTGTGGAATTTCCGTAGGGATATGCTATTCCGAGTGCTGCATGAAACACCAATTGGTTACGCTCGTCAAAATTTATATAAGTGGTAAAATCAATATCGCCTTTTACATATTGCGCATATGCGATGTTCATGAATGTATATTGATTATCGCTGTTTTTCTGTCCGTTGAAAAGCATGCTTATTCCGTTCAACAGATTACCCGAACATTCGATATTGGTGCGCAGCGCAAACACCATGCGTTGCATGTTCTTGGCTTTGTTGTACGATGAATTGTAATTATAGGAATGTCCCATTTTGGTAATGAGCATGTTCTCGTAATTATATTTAAGGATAGAGTTTCTGTTGGATATACTGTCGAGATACTCGGCTTTGAAGGTTTCTGAAATCCATGGTACGTATATGTAACTTACATCCAGAATATCAAACTTATGCGTAGAGCGTGGCGATTTGCTCCACATGTAGCTGAATGTTGCCGAAAGATTCTTTCTGTCAAATTCGGGACGTTCTTGAGAATTGAATTTCAACGACAATTGTGTGGAGGATTTAAGAAGTTTCTTTTGCATTGGCAGCATCGAGGAGAATATTCCGCCAAAAAGACGCAGTGACAGCTCTGCTCCATACTCGATATAGCTGTCGCGGGTATATCCGCTTAGACCGGAGATTGCTTCGTAGGCACCGAAAAGACGCAGAGAGAGCAATTCGGAGCCGCGAAACAGATTCTTATCGAGGAATGTGGCGGACACTGCTGCTCCTAAATCTCCGGCTGTGTTTGTGCCCTCTATCTCCAAGCTCACGGTTCGGCGTTTATTGGGTTCGAGCATTATGTAACAGTCGAGGAGCGGTTCGTCGGGATGTTCAACCATTCGCATTGCCGAATAGCGCATTGCCGAGAGCTGCGAGAAGGCGTTATATGTTCTGTCGACATTGCTTTGTGTGTACACTGTCCCGTTCTCTATATATGTGTTATCCGTAAGCAGTCGCGGACGAACAAAAAGAGGGTCTTTGTAGTATACTTTATATTTGTCGTAGTGCATTGTATCGCAGTTGGCAAGCGTGGTGCTGTCGGGACGCATGCCTGCTCCCGAGACATATGAAATGCTGTTGATACGATAGCATTTGTGCGGATGCGTACGTTTCCCGTCGGATGAGCGTGCAAGCGCCACATTCATTGTCAGATTAACGTCGGTTGAGTGATGCGTCGTGTCGGCTGTGAATGAGATGTAGTCTTTTTGGAAACGGTAATAGCCTTTCTCTTTCAGCATCTCTGTCAGACGCCTGCGCTCGGCCTCAAGGTTATCGACAGAGAAAGGCATTCCTCTGCGCAAGAGAGAGCGTGATGAATCGGCACGTATTATATCGACAATATTCCTGTCGTCACTCTTGAGAGCAATTTTTTTCACGCGATATTGCCGGCGCTCGTGAAGATAATATATTGCGTCGATGCGGCGCTCGCCCACTACCCTCTCTTCGAGGTCTACCGTGGCATGCAGATAGCCGTCGTTGCGCAACATTTGTTCGATGTTGTATCGTGTCTGCTCGGCCAATTCACTACTGTAAATGACAGGCGGCTCGCCAATCTTCTTTAACAGGCGATTATTCCATTTGGTGGTGTCGCTGCCTGCCGAAGAATATATATGCAACGGAACTTTTGCTATGCCGAAGAATTTGGAATTAGGGTGCTGCCTTATATATGATTCGGCTTTCAGAGCCATATTGGCATCGTGTAAAGATATAATTTTCACGCTGTTGAGCAGGCTCTCACCCTCGGGGACGAATTTCGTCACCGAGCATGAAACAACCATCATTAATGCTACAATCAGCAATATATATCTTTTGACAAACGCCATCAATAATATCTCTTTCTTAATTAAACAGCCCTTACTTGTAAAAAAAATCTTGCAAATATACAAAAATCTTCGCAGAAATAAGGTAGATTTGCAACACATTTATCACATAAAAAGAGACCCGAATATGCTGAGCAAATCATTGCTGAAACTGATACATTCACTTGACAAAAAAAAATATCGCAACGAGAATAAACTTTTTGTTGCCGAGGGGAGAAAAACCGTATGCGACCTGCTCTCATCGGACATATGTTGCACCAAGATACTTGTTACAGAGGAGTGGTTGAAACACAACTGCATACCTGCAACAACAGCCGAAATAATCAAAGTTACCGACGATGAGATGCAACGTGCAAGTTTTCTGCGAACACCGCAATGTATTATGGGACTTTTTGCCCAACGCAGCGAACAGGCAGACTACACCATTCCCACACACAGCCTATGTCTGGCTCTTGATGGAATACAAGATCCCGGCAATCTGGGAACCATTGTGCGCATTGCCGATTGGTTCGGCATAGAACATATTTTTTGCTCAAACGACACAGCCGACATCTATAACCCCAAAGCGATACAAGCCACGATGGGTGCTGTCAGCCGTGTTAAAACACACTACTGCGAATTATCGACACTACTTGCGACACTCAAAGGCAAAGCCCCCATATATGGTACATTTCTGGATGGCGAAAATGTTTACGAAAAGCAACTGTCAACATGCGGCATAATAGTAATGGGAAACGAAGGTAACGGCATAAGCAGCGACTGCGCAAAAGAGATAAGCGAGAAACTTTTCATACCCAGCTATCCAGCGGGAAGAGCCACCTCCGAATCACTCAACGTTTCCACCGCAACAGCCATCATATGTGCAGAATTCCGCCGCAGAGAAAAAATGCAATAATCCACCAACACGCAAAAAACAGAAGCTGCATTGTCAAGATAAACAACTTAAAAACATCTTGCATAATCCGTAAATATGCTATTTTTTCTTAAAAGCGGACATCATGTGACCATTTTATATAAGTTCGCAACAAAAAAATGAGTATATTCGCATCCGATTAATAAATTTTACATAAAAAGCAAGCAAAATGAAAGCATTTGTTTTTCCCGGACAAGGCGCACAGTTCGTAGGCATGGGCAAAGACCTATACGACAACAATATTTTGGCAAAAGAATATTTTAACAGAGCCAACGACACACTCGGCTTTAAAATAACCGACATAATGTTCAACGGAACCGACGACGAACTAAAACAGACAAAAGTCACACAGCCGGCAGTTTTCATACACTCCGTAATATCAGCACTCTCATTGGGAAAGGATTTTACACCTCAAATGGTTGCCGGACACTCTTTGGGCGAATTTTCGGCACTCACCGCAGCAGATGCACTGACATTCGAGGATGGACTGCAGTTGGTATATAAACGTGCACTTGCAATGCAAAAAGCCTGCGAAATGCAAAAATCTTCAATGGCAGCTATAATAGCACTCCCCGACGAGACAGTAGAAGAGATATGCACCCAAATAAGCAACAACGGAAACACAGTAGTTGCAGCAAACTACAATTCTCCCGGCCAGATTGTTATTTCGGGCACAACAGAGGGCGTTGAACTTGCCTGCGAAGCACTCAAAAAAGCAGGAGCAAAGCGTGCCCTTCCGCTTAATGTAGGCGGAGCCTTTCACTCACCACTGATGCAACCGGCCAAAGACGAACTGGAAGCAGCCATACAAGCCACCACATTCAACACCCCACGCTGTCCGATATATCAGAATGTAGATGCAAAACCCCACACCTCGCCCGAGGAGATAAAGAAAAACCTCATGGCGCAGCTCACAGCCTCGGTTCGCTGGACAGACAGTGTGAAAAGAATGATAAGCGACGGCGCCACAGATTTCATCGAATGTGGCCCCGGCAATGTACTGACAGGATTGATAAAAAAAATAAAAGCATCATACAACGCATAAAAGGAATATAATGTCACAACGCATATTAATATACCAAATGTTACCCCGACTGTTTGGTAACAACACAGAAAACTGCATCGAAGGTGGCACAATAGCACAAAACGGATGCGGAAAATTCAACGACATAAGCACCGAAGCACTTCGTGCCATACGCTCGCTCGGAATGACCCACGTGTGGTACACCGGAATATTGGAACACACCACACGCACCGACTACACACAGTACGGAATAGAGAATACACACCCCGCAACGGTAAAAGGAGAAGCCGGCTCACCCTATGCAATAAAAGACTACTACGATGTAGACCCCGACCTTGCAACAGACGTATTAAAACGCCGCGACGAATTTCGCGCCCTTGTAAAGCGCACCCACGAAGAGAACATGAAAGTCATAATAGACTTTATACCCAACCACGTGGCACGTCACTACAAGAGCGACAACCGTCCCCAAGGTACATACGACTTTGGATGCAACGACGATAAGAACACATTCTATGCCGGACACAACAACTTCTACTATTTAGGCGAACAACCCTACGGCTGCAACATAGATGCAAAAGACAGTACCGATAGCCCCTACGAAGAGCACCCTCTTCGCGCCACAGGCAACGACTGTTTCGGTTCACCATCACGCAACGATTGGTACGACACCGTAAAGCTCAACTACGGCATTGATTATCGCTCGGGCAATCGCAATTTTGTACCCGTTCCCGACACATGGGTGAAAATGCTAAAGATTCTAAAATATTGGGCCTCACAGGGCATAGACGGGTTCCGCTGCGACATGGTAGAGATGACACCTGTGGAATTTTGGCAGTGGGCACTCCCAAAGGTAAAAGAAGAATACCCCCATCTTATCTTCATAGGCGAAATATACCAGCCACACATCTACCGTTCATTCATAAACAACGGACACTTCGATTACCTCTACGACAAGGTAGGTCTTTACGACACTTTGCGTGCAGTGATGAACGGATGCGCATCGGCCAATGACATAACGAACACACTCAGAGAGACAGCCGACATACGCCGACACATGCTCACGTTCCTCGAGAATCACGATGAACAGCGCATAGCTTCGGACTACTTTGCAGCCGATGCCCGCCGAGCACTTGCAGCACTCATCGTCTCGGCCACAATAGACACACAACCCTTTATGCTATACGCCGGAGAAGAGCTGGGCGAGCGAGGCATGGACAAAGAAGGATACAGCGGACGCGATGGGCGCACCACAATATTTGATTATTGGAGCGTCGACACGCTGCGTCGCAGAAACAACAACGGTAAATACAACGACGCCCTTCTTACAGATGAAGAGAAATTCCTGCTACAATACCATCGCCATTTGCTCACACTCTGCAACAGCGAAGAGTCACTTCGCGAAGGACGCTTCTACGACCTTCAATATGCCAATCAGCAGAGCGATACATACGACAGCCATCGCATATACAGCTACTTGCGCGGCACCGACGAGGAGCTGCTGCTGATTGCAACCAATTTTGCCGACAACAGCCGACTGTGCAGCATAAACATACCCTGTGAAGCACTCGCCTACTTTGGTATACCGGATAACAGCAACCCAATAACAGCAAAAGAGCTGCTGACTGGGGAAGAGATGACACTTACAATGAATAACAACGAGCTATCAGTCACAGTCAACATTCCGGCATGCAATGGCGTTATTCTGAAAATAAGAAATAAAAACAAATAATATAAAACGCATGAAAAGAATACATCTTACGATAGCAGCACTCTTTGTTGCAATATTATCTGTTCAGGCACAGTCCAAGCTCGACCTCAACCTGATAAAAGAGACCGTGGAGAACGAAAAAGAGTATTTCAACGACATACTCAACGTATACCTCAACGACGACCCCCTCATTCGCATCGACGACCTTGCACTCGTATACTACGGACAATCATATCTTCCCGAATATCGCGGCAGCAACGACAGCAACGAAGAAGAGCTGAAAAACCACATGGCAAAAGGAGAGAACAACAAAGCATACGCAGTGGCAAAAAAAATTCTCGCATACAACCCTGTAAGTCTGAACGCCCTCTTCTACGCATGGCGCACCTCCGTAGCCCTCGGACATTCACACGAAGAATCCTCGTCATACGTAACAAAGTATCTGAATCTTCTGAATATGATAACCACATACGGCGATGGCAAAAACAGTCGTACCCCATTTTACGTAATCAGTCCCGACGACCAAGATCACATACTCTACGGCATGCTGGATATTGAAAACGTAAAAGAGCGCAAGCTCGACACCGAGACACTATGCAATATAATCAGCGTAGAGCCCAGCAAAAAATTCCCCGCCCGCACGGTATATATAAACGTCAGCCGCTTTCTATCGCACACATCAAAAAAATAATCAAAATTGCCAAAAACAGTTCGCATACTGCTAAAAACAGCACTCATATTATTCATTACAAGTATAATATGGGTGCTTGTTTATCGTTTCGTGCCAATACCGGTGACACCACTGATGCTCATACGCACCGCCACCGACGACGCCCCCATACACTACACATGGCAACCCCTGGAAAATATCTCTCCCCATTTAGCGCTTGCAGTGGTCTCCTCCGAGGATAACCTCTTCACCCAACATCACGGATTTGACATCAAAGCCATAAAACAGGCCCGCGAAGATGCACAAAAAGGCAAACGCCTGCGCGGAGCAAGCACCATAAGCCAACAAACGGCAAAAAACGTATTTCTATGGAACGGACGCTCATGGGTGCGCAAAGGTCTCGAAGCCTATTTTACACTGCTCATAGAACTTATATGGGGAAAAGAACGCATAATGGAAGTATATCTTAACTGCATCGAAATGGGCAACGGAATATACGGGGCTGCAGCAGTAGCAAATCATCATTTCGGCACACACCCCTCAAAGCTCACCCGCGAACAATGCGCCCTCATAGCAGCCACCCTGCCCAACCCAAGAAAATACAGCTCGGCAGCACCATCAAAATATATGCGCAAACGTCAAAAAGAGATACTGCGCCTAATGAACCTTATAGGTAAAGTAGAATATGATGAAAAGCAAAGAAAAAAAGAGCAAAAGTAGAACAAAAAAAATAATATACAACATATTAAGACTTGCAGCACTACTGCCTGTGGCTATCTTCTCGGCAGTGCTCGCATGCGACATCGCCATAAGCCACACAGCAACAGGACGCATCTATGACAGCATCGACAAACTGCCGGCCAACGACACCTGTCTGCTCCTTGGCACAACGCCATATAGCAAAGGACACAAAAACGGAAACCCATACTTCAACTATCGCATAGAAGCAACTGCAAAGCTCTACAAAGCCGGAAAAATAAAACACATAATAGCCAGCGGTGACAGCAGCAAAAACTACGACGAGACAGCAATAATGCAGCGAGCACTTATAAAGCGCGGAATACCGCAAAAAGCCATCACACGCGACACAAAAGGCCACAGCACCATAGAATCCATAAAAAGCGCAAAAGAGCATTTCAAACTAAACCGCTTCACAGTAGTATCACAACAATTTCAGAACGAGCGTGCTCTATTCATTGCCAAACACTACAATCTGGATGCAACAGCATACAACGCTCGCGACATAAATGTAAAGAAAGGCTACAAAGTATATTTTCGCGAGAAACTTGCCCGTATAAAAGTATTCATAGACATCCTCACAGAAAACTGATTCTTCAGAATGAAGAGGCCGCTGAAGCTAAAAAAGAATAGAAAGTATTAAAAACATACACCACAAACTTTTTTTTTCAAATTCCATATACTATATTTGCAGTAAACGAAAAACATCATCACAGGCTCATTTTTTTTGAGTCTGCCGTAAAATTTAGAAGTTGTTTGAATTTATATCGTCATTTTTTTATAGAGCAGAAATAGGACGTTTATTTATTTTTTAAAGGCGCATAGCGCGGACTATACAACCGCGGAAAAGAGATAAACAGACATTTTTGAATATAATAAATTGTGAAACAAACAATACTCTTTTATATTTTAAAAAAAAGAAAATCAAACAGTTTCATATATTTTAAGAAATCACAAACTAACCTACAATAGAACAGAAACATGAGCAAGAAAAGACTCTATTTTGATATGGACGGAGTATTGGTTGACTTCGACTCGGGAGTGGCAAAGTTGAGCGACGCCACAAAAAAAGAATACGAAGGCCGCATAGACGAAGTACCCGGCATATTCTCTCTTATGGACCCCCTACCAGGTGCCATCGAAGCAGCCCATCTGCTTGCAAAACACTACGACGTATTCATCCTCACCACATCACCGTGGAGCAATCCCACAGCAGCAAGCGACAAAGTTGCATGGGTAAAGAAGTATATGGATGATATATTCCATAAACGCGTCATAATAACCCACCACAAAGAACTATGTCATGGCGATTATCTGATAGACGACCGAGGCAAAAACGGTGCCGAAGAATTTGAAGGCGAATGGATACACATAGGCTCACAGCGCTTTCCGGACATGGATGCCGTGCTTGAGTATCTGCTTATGTAACAACCTTCCAAAATCTAAAATGAGAACTAAGCCTAAAGTGATTATCATTGGCAGCATTGCAGTTGCAGCCAGTGCAATGCCTATAACCTGGCTGCTGCAATATTTTTTTCAAGATAAGCACCCCTCATTATACTACATTCCGGAATTTTTCATTTTTGTAATCACATTGGCAGTGATTGAATTCATCGCATCATACCTGAAAAACAAAAAGAAGAAACAAAGCACTAAAAACCACCGGCAATAGTTGTAAACCTGTATAAAGGTATTACCCTATGACCAAAGAGACACCACAATTAAACGACCACAATAAAGCGGAACACCCGCCCATGCACACCGGAGATTTTGACACATCACCAATTGTAATTTACACAAGCGAGGATAATGTTGTGTCGCTTGATGTAAAATTAGAGAACGAGACAGTGTGGCTTTCACAGAGCCAAATGGCACTACTTTTTGAACGTGACAGAACTGTTGTTGCACGTCACATAAACAACTGCTACAGAGAGGGAGAACTTGACCCCAATATCACATGTGCAAAATTTGCACATATGGGTATAGACGGGGACCAAATATATGAAACAAGAATGTATAACCTTGATGTCATTATCTCCGTTGGCTATCGCGTAAAGAGCAAACGCGGCACTCAGTTCCGCATTTGGGCAAACAGAGTGCTAAAAGACTACATTGTAAAAGGATACGCCATCAACGACAAGATAAGAATCGAACATTACAACGAGCTCAAAAATGTTGTCCGCCTGCTTTCACACACTGTACACTCACAAGAGAAACTGACCGATGAACAATCAAAAGGGCTTTTTTCTGTTGTTAGCGAATATGTCTATGCTCTTGACACACTCGACCGTTACGATTATCAGCAACTGACAATAGAGAATACCACAAAAGAAGAACGCTTCCACGCAACATACGAGAATGCAATGGAAGCAATCCTGAGCCTTAAAGACAAATTCGGAGAGAGCAAACTGTTTGCAAACGAAAAAGACAACTCATTCAAAAGTTCTATCGGGCAGATATACCAGACCTTTGGCGGAGCAGAACTCTATCCAAGCATAGAGGAAAAGGCTGCAATGCTGCTCTACCTTGTAACGAAGAACCACTCATTCAGCGATGGCAACAAACGCATAGCCGCAATGCTGTTTCTTTGGTTTATGGAGCGTAACGGCATACTTTACCGTTCCGATGGCAGCAAACGCATAGCCGACAACACCCTAGTTGCTTTAACGCTGATGATTGCCGAGAGCCGCACCGAAGAGAAAGATATAATGGTAAAAGTAGTTGTAAATCTAATTAACCAACAGAACCAATGACCACCGAAGCCCCACAACTCAACGAACATAACAAAACGGAATATCCGCCCATGCACACCGCCGAACATATTCTCAACCAAACTATGGTAAGAATGTTCGGATGCAAAAGGAGCCATAATGCACACATCGAGCGGAAGAAGAGTAAATGCGACTATCACCTCCCGGCACCACTTGACGATGCACAAATTGCAGCAATCGAGACACAGGTAAATTGCATAATATCACAGAATCTTCCCGTCACAGCAGAATTGTGCAGTCGTAGCGAGCTGCCATCCGATATAGATCTCAGCAAACTACCCGATGATGCAAGCGATACTTTGCGCATTGTGCACGTTGGAGATTACGACACATGCGCATGTATAGGAACACACGTAGAAAATACATCACAAATTGGCATATTCAAGATAATAAGCCACACGTGGGAGGATGGCACACTGCGCCTGCGCTTTAAGTTGATTGCCACATAATTGAACCATGATTGAGAGCATGACAAAGCTCACCACCCTCGGAACATTTCTACGAACAATCAGACCGAGAACTGCTATCATAAGTAAAGGGATTTACAACGGAACCATCATGGTCGACCTGCCGCATACGGGCATCTTTTTGTAAGCACGATACCGGCATCATCGTCTGCAATGTTAATATAATCATACCATCCACAGGATAATATAATCGGAGTTAATTGATATATTGTAGAAAAAGTTCGCGGCAGAATCTATTATAAGACTCTGCCGCGAACTTTATCATTTACAAATATTCAGAGAACTGTTTGGATTTCAAATAAATCTTTTCTTAATGGAAACTGTATTATTTGTTTCGCCATTTTTGAATATAAAAATTTGGCGATATAAATTTAAACTGTTTCTCACTCTTTTGAGATTTTAAATCCCAATTTTCTTATCAGTTTTAATGTCCCGATTGCTGTGTTTCTATCATAATTCTTTTCAACCTCGGGTAAATCTTCGTATGGTATTAAGCAGGGGTGCTGTTTTAAAGCATCACTACGTTCTGCGCCATATACCCACCCTTCGTTTATGCGGCTCTGTGCCCACACTTCGTGAACATTCTTAGCCACCTGTTCAATCAGACAGTTTAGTTCCTCGGGTAATTGCACCTCGGTTGTATCAATAGGTTGCGGCAGGTAATTATTATTCATTGTTTTTATTATCCAAAAAAGTGTAAGAGACTGTCTTCTTTATTCTATTACTAATATTTGCTCCAATCTATATCTATCTTATATCCGCAAACATCACAAAAAACCTGATAACGATATAGTGGTGTTTTAACGCCTTTTGTCAAGCAGTGCGGACATTGGAAATTGTCTTTACTGTATTGCAGACGTTTCTTAAGAGTTTTATAAAGCTCTGTCTCCTCGCGTTTGACAAGGTCGTAACCCATTTTGCGCACAAGTTTCAGGGTGTTCATTGCCATACGTCTGTCGTACTCTTTCTCTTCCTCGGGTAATTTGGAGTATGGCACCATACATGGTGTCTCTTTCTTGTCTTCATCGCGTTTAGGCCCGTATGTCCACCCCTCGGCCCTACGGTCTATGGCCCAAATTTCGTGGGCATTTTCGGCAATGGCTTCGCGCAAATCGGTTAAATCCTCAGTCAGAACAACGTCTGACAAGTCTATTGGTTTTGGTGTATACTCTTTCATATTATATGGATTAATGGTTTCTAAGTGGTTGCTTTTAATTGTTTCATGCGTCTGCATGTTCTATGGAGTAAATATCTAAGCATTTTAAAATTCCGTTGTATATGTGACTGTTCTTTATGCAATAAGCAGTGATATTTTCATTGGCTGTCTGATATAGTAATATGCAACATGCAAAACTAATGGTTTTATTTTATTTAACAATCAATATGCTCACAAATATTCTCATGCTGTTTGCTGGAATATCATATTTTTCAACTATTGTACCATTTTTACGCTACTTTTCACTATCTTCGCATGGTTTTTACAAACACACCGAAAGAATGTTAAATAAAACACAAAAAATATACACATCAGGCAACTGCGGTACCATAAAAGAAATGGCGCTTTCTATTCTGCGTCAAATAGATAGCTGTGAAACAGTATTAAAAATAACATTCTTCCATCTGCCGTATGACAATGTAGAATACCTAAGCAACAATGCAACATTGCGCAATGTGACAAAAGAGCACTTTGGCAACAGAAACACACCGTTGGTGAGCTATATTGCCCAAAAACCTTTACAAAATATTCTTACAGCCGAGGTAACATTCCTTTCGGAAGAGGATGTCACCCTCACAAGACAAGATAAATACACCATCCTGCAAAAAGGTGACACAAAGGAACTGATTACAGAAGGTATTATTCCACAAGATATAAACACATCCACATACGCGCAGGCAAGCAACATATTCGACACAATATCCAGCATACTCAGTGAAAACGGCTTCAATGTGAACGACATCTACCGTCAATGGAACTACATCGAAGGAATAACCACACTGAACGACGGCAGACAAAATTACCAAGATTTCAACGATGCCCGCAGCATATTCTATTCACAAGCATCGTGGATGAATGGCTATCCGGCAGCAACAGGCATTGGTACCGGACGCGGAGGGGTGATGATTGAGATATATGCACAAAATGGCAATGGCATAAATATGCCAATAGACAATCCAATGCAAATATCGGCACATAACTATTCACAAAATGTTCTTGCCGGAAAAACAACAAAAGAGCTCAGCCAAAAGACAACGCCTAAATTCGAGCGTGCACGCATCACAGAAAGCACAATATACATTTCGGGTACGGCGGCAATTAAAGGAGAAGAGAGTCTCCCAACAAACGAAACAACGGCACAAGCTGCAGCAACAATGGAAATAATGGACTGCCTTATATCAAAAGAAAATATTCCCGTAAAGAGCAACGGCAGCATATATGACACACTGCGCATCTATGTAAAACACGAGGCAGACATCAACAATGTGCAATGCTTTATGAATCAGCACTATCCTATTCCCCAAAAGCTCTATCTTGTATGCGACATATGTCGTCCCGAACTACTTATCGAAATAGAGGGTACGGCACACACAAAGCAATAAAAAACATATAACAGACAGCTTTTTAAGAAAAGTGGTTGCAAAATCCACAAAAAAAGATAAAAATGCAGACACCGCCGAACATTTCACAAGGTGCCTGCATTTTACTTATACAGCGGCACCGTAATACGATGGGCAACAGATAAATCACTCTCATAGAGATATTGCGGCAGCAAGGCGGTTCCTGCATACGCCCTCAAAGCCAATCATTGCAACATTCGGAAGCGGGCCGCTGTATATTGTTAAATTCATAAAAAATTAAAAGACAATGAGCATGCCAGCAAGACGCGGAACATCACAAGGATGGATTCCGGGAATTTTCAACGATTTTTTTAACAACGAGTGGATGATACGCAGCAACGCTACTGCACCGGCCATCAACGTGTTCGAGTGCGACAACCGATACACTGTTGAGGTGGCAGCACCGGGAATGACAAAAGAAGATTTCAGCATACGTCTCAACAACGACAACAACCTAACCATTTGCATGGAAAAAAATTGCAATTGCAAAGATGGCAGACATGGTGATTGCAAAGAGAAAGATGAAGAACAAAAAAATGCCGCTGAAATAAAAAACACCGAAGAGCGTAGCGGACGCTACCTCCGCCGAGAATTTTCTTACACGAAATTCCAACAGACACTCATTCTTCCCGAAAATGCCGACACATCGAAGATTGATGCAAAAGTCTCAAACGGTGTCCTCTGCATAGAGATACCCAAGAAAAAACCCGAAGGCGCAGAAAATATAAGCCGCGAAATCCATATAGGGTAAACAAAAATACTTCTTCTATCAATAATCCCGAAGTTCTACTGAAAGAACTTCGGGATTTATTCTGTATATTTAAGGGAAACAATAAAGAAAACTGCACTAGTGCGAAATAATAATCAGAGGATTTCAATAAATTCTCGTATTTCAACTACGCACCCACGAGAGGTGCGACAGGCGGTGTCAAGCAAACTGCTACATAACTGTATGTTTAAATCCACGCACCCACGTGGGGTGCGACACCTCGATGAGTACCGTAATGACCTCGAGCTCGAGTTTCAATCCACGCACCCACGTGGGGTGCGACTTTGCAGTTTGTCCACAACTTCGTGGAGAGAGCAGTTTCAATCCACGCACCCACGTGGGGTGCGACTTTTTGCCAAAAGTAAAGCAAAAGCTTGACAATGGTTTCAATCCACGCACCCACGTGGGGTGCGACTGACGCGGTGGCTCTCGTCGATGATGATTGACTTGTTTCAATCCACGCACCCACGTGGGGTGCGACAACTGTAGAACAACGCACCATACTCTATACGAATACCATACATTTCTTCCAGACACATCACTTGTGCTGTAAGTTGTACTTCATCACGTTCATCTGATTTCCGATGTCCTCACTTATACTCTATGGGATAAGGATACCAAAAGCCCGGATATCTTTTATGAGTAATGGCATTTTTTGATGATTCGGCAGGCAAAAGCTCGATTGCATCTGCAATCCCATATAATCCTAATTCACGTGAGGCTATATGTACAGATCTTAACGTTATTGCATCACCATTCTTTTGCCGATAAAAAGGATTGTCTACATTCTCGTGCAACAATTGCCCTTCTACAGTCAGTCGATTATCTTCCCATTCTTGAGAAATATGAATCAACCCCCATTGACGAGGACAGAACATATAATGTTGAATCCCCGACAACATTAGCATATCGTCTTCGCTGTACATTTTACATAGAATTAAATCAATTCTTCAACTTGTACACCAAATGGAACATTTGAACCAATAGTTACTTCATAGTCCTTAAAAGAACGAGGAGCACCATTTGTGTTTTTCTTTATTTGAACCAAATCAAATAGTTTATTTGCCGGCGCATTACCCAAAGCAGAATCATGACGGAATACAATTAGTTTCTGTGCACTCATCAAGCCACGAGCTGCTGAACGATCAACATCAAACATATTCTTCAATGCATCAAAGAAAAGTTCAAGATCTTCTTCCGAGAAACCTGTCTGTTTGGCAAAATTGGCAGAAATGAAACCGTGACAAACATAAAGGCCATAGGAAATGGTGGCTTTACGGCCCTGTATTCCAATTTGTTCATTATAAGATCTCTCTATATCACGTGCGACACTGACTGTCAATGAATGTTCAGACGCTATAATAGGGTCAAAACTTCTAGAAAAAGTTATTTGTATAGGACCTCTCACTTGACCTGCATTAGGCCCTGTTGAAAGAACTGCTCCAAATGATCTAACATCATAATAATGTTTACACATCCATTCCCTTGCTTTTGCAACCTCACTCCCCTGTGCTTTACCTTTTTCCTTTCTTTTTTTACCATCTAAATCATTTTCAGTTTTCAAATCAATAGAACATACCCCATATGCTCTTGCAATCTTTTCATTTATAAAGACCTCTTCTCCTGAGATTTCTTTTGATTTTACCAGGATATCATATCCTTCAGTACATTCTTTTGCCACTTGTACATAGTTACGTACCTTGCGTTTCAAACACACATCCGTTACAAGCCCCATACCTGTTTGAGCATCTACACGCGGTAGATTACCTGCATCAGGGTCACCATTGGGATTACCATCACATACATCAAAGATGTAAACAAAATCAATTCTATTCTTCAATTCGCTCATAATTATTATTTTTATATGTTATTATTCATTTTCATTGTTAGTGGTTCTCTTTTCAAAAAAATCTTGTCTTTGATGGTAATATCCTACAAAAAATCTTCCTTGATCTTGCAAGTCAAGATGCGCAGGGAATCCATCCGAAGAGATTCTATCCACTATTTCTTGTTTCAGTTTTTCAAACCAAATTTTTCTTTTTTCGCTCAATTTTTCCGAATGATGAGACGAAAGATTTAAAACAGTCGGAAAGACCATTGCAGGTGTAGCACTTGCAGAATTCATGTAGCGTTCACGAATGGAATTCTGATTGTTCGCTTCTTCTTGAATCTTCTCTACAACTGCAAATAGTCGGCCACATAAGTAGCCTTGATTCTTGTTTTCATTGTCTAACATAACTTTTATTTTTTGTTCACTATTATTCAATCTATTCAAATATGCTTTTATAATAGCTGCACGAGTAATTGAAATCTTTTGTTCTGCACGAATACGACGAATACATTCTGTCATCAAAGTATAGGGATATGGTAACCCTTGGAAAATGCTTTTTACTACAGATTCAGGCAAATTAGGTGTCACATCTTTATGTTTACCACTCAACGTTACTGATGATATAATAGACTTTAATCCCATATATGGATAGCTGTTTTTTCTCATATCTACAATTTCCATTCCATCAAAATGGCTATTTATACGTTCAGCAAATTCTATCAAAGGAATTTCTGCCCAATATGTTACCGCTATTCTTGCTGAATTTGGTGCAAGTCCAAGAATATAGAACTTATCATCCAATGAAGTTTTAAGGCTTCCTGAATAAATTGACTTAAATACTTTTCGGACTTGCTCTATTCCTCGATTTGGGTCATCATTATTTAAATCATTAAATCCAAACATGTTCCAAATGCTTTCTTCCGCTTGCTTTCCTATTTCATTATTATTTGAAGCCCAAAACACAAAAGTTCTATTGCCTATGAGAAGTTTATTCTTTGAATCAACAGAAACAAGTTTCTTAAAAGCCGAAGAAAAAGCAAATTCCGCTTCTATGGATATTGGTGAATTCCCACATTGTTTTTTATTATAAGAACAAAAACTGTCATCATTGAAAGATACTAATTTAGCACTATTCTTTGAACCGATAATAGGTGTATCAGTGCATAATCTTACAATCGTTCCTTTCTTACCAGTAATTAAACACCTACCTATAATATTATCTGCTGCATCCTCTAAACTATAAGTTAAAAGTTTTTTATTTTCTGCTACAATTTTTATTTCTCCTTTAAGACGAAAAGAAAGCCAAACTGAATTTAATCTTTTTATCTCATTCCATAATCTATCTTTATAAACATTCTCTAATTCTCCTGATTCATAGAATTTCTTTACTGATAACAATTCTATCTCATTTGTTATTTCTGCTACTTTTATACATCTATCTACAAACGCAGAATGTTTTTCACGGGCTATATTGATTCTTCTTTGTTGTTGTGGATCAGGAAACAATATATCATCCTCCGGAATATAATTGAGCATATACATAACATTGTCCCAAAACAATAAAGGTGAAATTCCATTATTATGAGTTTCTGCAGGAACCCAATATTTGGTTCTTATATTATCTTGCCGACAATCTTCTATGTGAGAAAACTTTCCATTTCTTTCTATCACAATAATAAATGATAAGGATTGTTCTTTTAATCCAAATTGAATAGATTCAGCATCACGTTTATAATAATCATACAAAGCCTTCAATATCATCTTAATACCTCCTCACTATCTTTTGGTGGAACAATAATAACACCATTCTCCATTTTTGCACGATAAAAAGTTGCATCGGCCTTTTTCCAATCACCATCTGCATTCTTATCTTTGAAATCCATATCGTAAAGCATTATGCCCAAATCTTTACAATCAGGAACAGGTGCATCCAAATCTTCATTTTGATAATCAACCAATCGGAATGATGCAACACATTCTCTTGTTCCTAAATATGGTTGATTGAAGCACTGTCCTTTGCTTGCACGACGTTCAAACATCGCTTTGTATTTTTCAGGTTTTTCATCTTTAAGAAATTGTTCCGCTTCTTCACCATCAATCAATGGATTTTTAGAATCCTTTCTTTTACTTTGAGGTATAAATTCAAATTTTGCCCAAATGCGATAACGAACATCTTGCAATAGCAATGTATTTTTCTGTTGACGCTTGTTTTCTATGAAAATCGGGCTTGATTTCATAGAAGCAACAGCACCAACTTCATTACGTTTGATATTACACCACTTTATTGGATTAAGAACCTCAATCTTTGTCACCTGCCATCGAATGGCAGGCTTCCAAAATATGGCTTCAAATATAGCTCGTGCAGCAGATGGAGTGATAACATCATAACTCACTCTTTCTACTTTCAGTTCCGGACGTGTGAAACATGCGTATGGCCCCCACACTTCCAAACAGAATTCCTTTTCGTAATATTTCATATATTATTGTATTAAAATTTCTTCTAACCAATGATTGTCTGTAACAATTCCCGTTTCTGATTTATACAGTTCTCTGTCTGCCAATAAATAAATTCCATCCGAAATTTCTTCTAGAAATCTTTCTTTCAGTAATTTTTGAAAATCTTTCTCACGCAAATTTACCATATACCGACTCATTCGTCTCATTAAATCATAAGAAATTCCTTTTTCTTTCATCTGAAAGACAAGCTCCATGCTATCTCCATAATTTACAATAACACTTTTTCCCTTATCATCAATCAATTGAAATTCTTTAGCAACCAATTCAAAACACCACTCTTTAAACCCCATTCGCTTCGCAACATTTATTTTATCAAAAGTTACACTATTCTGATACAAACGAATAAAATAATCGCTCATCGTATCAGATGCAAACCAATCGGTTACATTCATATTTTTAATTATTGCACTTCCTTTCGATAATATACCAAGAGGCAAAGGTTTATCAAGCGAAAATACATACGTATCACTTATTCCTAATTTCCCCTCACGATTACAACGACCTGCCGCTTGTAAAATAGAATCCAAACCTGCTTCCTGCCTAAAAACAATAGGGAAATCAATATCAACACCTGCTTCTATCAATTGAGTGGACACAACTCTCACCACTTTTTCCTCCGGATTTTTCAATACCTGTTTGATTTCATCAATAACTTTCTGAATATGTGCGGAACACATCATTCGAGATAAATGATAAATTCGTCCTTCTTTCGGAAGCCTTGAAAATATTTCCTGTGCATCGGAACGTGTATTGACTATACACAACACCTTATCATATTGTATCAAACGTTCCGCCAAATCATCATAACTTATAGGTTCATTTTCAAAGTGTAAATTTACTCTGCGCAACTTATCATGCAAACACATTTCCGATGGAATAATTTCCTCAACGGAAGACAAACCTGTCAACTTTATCATAGGATTACATCCTCTATGTTCTCCACACAAAACGGGTTGACTTGCCGTAGTAAATAACACCGATGTATTGAATATACGCTGATAAGCACTCAAACTATCCACAATGGGTTGCAAATATTCAGTAGGAAGCATCTGTACTTCATCCAAAATCAAGACACTATTACATATATTATGTAATTTGCGACATACAGATGCTTTGTTCGCCAACATGGATTGAAACAATTGGACATTAGTTGTAACGACAATTGGATAATCCCAATTTTCCGTAGCCAAACGTTGTTTGAGTTTGACTCCACTCATATCATCATAATCTTTCAGTGTAACATCTGCATCAAATACAGAATGGTGCTCCAACACATTTTCCGCACCAAATATTTTTCGCAATATTGAAGCTGTTTGAACAATGATACTTGTATAAGGTATAGCTATGATGATTCTATCTTTTCCATACTTAACAGCATGATTCATCGCCCAGACTAATGAAGAAAGGGTCTTTCCTCCTCCTGTTGGCACTGTCAATGAATAAAATCCGGGATTCTCATTAGCAATTTCTTTACATCTATTCTGTATAGATGAACGCAATTCATTTAATTCAGTCTTTTCCGACGATTCTGACAGCTCCATCAAAAAGCTTTCAAGCATAGGTAACAAATCCTTTAATGATTTCTGCTTCTTTCTGAATTCTGCACGACTATTATCCATAAACTGTTCGGTATCCAAAAAATCTGCATCCACCAAACAAGAATACAAAACCCGTATCAAATGATGAAAATCTTGTTGTTTCCAAACCTTGTTTGTGGGCATCTTGATATTAATTGCAATCAAGTCATCACATTTTATATCATCAGGAATTTCCTGTTCCATTCTTTTATTAAAATCAGCATAATCGTACAACCCTGCATGATGTGCCATTATAGGCATTGATAATATAGGATAACTTTCAGGATATAATGATTTAGCCAATAATGCTCCAACATAAGCATGAGGAGTTCTCTCTACGCCCTCCAAATCTTGCACATAGCCGGATACCGTTCTTATATAACGTTGGAATTTTTCTTGCTCTTTACCTTTGTCATGAAGCATTCCTAAAACAGTTCCCCATTCCTTTAATCCTATTTTTTCGGCAAAAGATGCAGCAAGTTGTGCCACACCTTTTGAATGTTCTTCATTTGATTGAAAAAACCATTCATTAACTTTATTATTTTTTAAATGCGATATGTACTTAGGTACTTTCATTTTGTGTAGTGTATCTATTATGGCAAAATAAGAAAAAACTTACGATATAATGGCAGGATGAGGTGAAAATTTCAATTGATTCATAGCCTTTTCCACATCTTTCTTGTCAAGACCGCTCAGTTCTGCAATCTTACCTGCGTTCAACGGAATACCTGCTTCTTTCATTGTTGCCAACACTTTTTCTTTTGCTTCCATAATATTCTTTAATTAAAATGTTACTGTTTTTCTTTTTCTCCGTAAAATATTCAAAATATCGTTGTTATGTACCTAAACAAATAATTCCTGAATAAAATTCCAACAGATTCTAAAATTGTTGTATCTTCGCCAAACTGCATTGCATTAACAGATGAAAAACATCATAAAAAAAATAAAAGAATACTATCCTGTTTCGGACGAGGCACTTGAAGCACTAACTGCGGAATTTAAGATGGTGCAGTGTAAGAAAAACACATACATTGTGCGCTCGGGTTACATCGACCACCGGGTATACTTTATTGAAGAGGGGGTGACACGCTCGGTTTTTCACAAAGAGGGGAACGACACAACTACATGGTTCAGCATGGAGGGGGATATAACATTTGGAATGTATTCACTCTATCACAACCAACCGTCGGTGGAGAGTGTAGAGACGCTCACCGATTGCACTTTCTACACAATATCCATTGATGCACTCAACAAACTATACGAAAGACACATAGACATTGCCAATTGGGGGCGAGTGGCGCATCAGGATAATAACCGCCTGCTCAGCCATATATTTGTGGAGAGATTACAGATGTCGCCACGCGAACGATACAACTGCTTCATGCAACATTTTCCGGGGTTGCTGAACAGGGTAAAACTAAAGCACGTTGCCGAATTTTTGGGAATTTCGATATACACCCTCAGCCGAATAAGAAAGAATGGATGATTTTTTGCTTTAAAGCAAAATAATATATCCGGGTAAATTGTATTTTCGCGACCATATTCTTTTTATTAATATAAAACATCTGCAAAAAATGCTACACAAGAGAGAGATAGGCACTGCAAAATCTGCAAGCGCCTATATGGACACAAAACCACACTACGAGCTGCTCGACGGATTGCGCGGTGTTGCAGCATTAATAGTAATAGTCTATCATATACACGAATGTTTTCCTGTTGAATATTATCCTATGGGACACGGCCATTTGGCTGTGGACTTCTTTTTTATGCTCTCGGGTTTTGTCATAGGATATGCCTATGACGACCGTTGGAAAAAGATGAGCATCGGCGGATTCTTCAAACGGCGCATAATACGTCTGCATCCCATGGTAATTATGGGAACGATCATAGGCGCTGTAACATTCTACATTCAAGGCGGAACACAGTGGGACGGAACACAAATCACACTGTCGGCAGTGATGATTGCAATGCTGTGCGGTATGTTGATGATTCCGGCATTTCCCGGTGCAAGCTACGAAGTGCGTGGCAACAGCGAGATGTTTCCGCTGAACGGGCCGCAGTGGTCGCTGTTTTTCGAGTATATGGCAAATATAATATATGCGTTGCTTCTTCGCCGTCTATCGACAAGAGCTTTAACAGCGTTTACGGTTGCTTCGGGCGCGGCATTGACTGCATTTGTGGTGACAGACCCTCCTGCCTATGGTAATATGGGTGTAGGATGGAGTGTTATAGATTATAATTTCATTGGCGGAGTGTTGCGCATGATGTTTCCATTCTCGGTGGGGCTGCTGATGTCGCGCAATTTCAAGCCTGTCAACATCAAGGGAGCCTTTTGGATATGCACTGCACTTATAGCCGCTGCACTTATGGTGCCCAATTTGAGCATTGACGATAATACACTATATAATCGTTTGTATGAATTGGCTGTTGTTGCCTGTGTCTATCCTATTGTGGTGTATTTGGCTGCTTCGGGGAGAGCAACGGACAAGGGAACCTCATCGGTGTGCAGATTTTTGGGAGACATTTCATTCCCTCTATACATAGTACACTACCCCACCATGTATCTGTTCTATCATTATATAGGATTTCCCGAGACATTCCGCACACCATCTGAGACATGGCCGATAATGCTGCTTCTTTTCTTTGGCAATATAGCACTTGCATATATCTGCCTTAAATTATATGATGAGCCTGTGCGCAAATGGCTGACAGATAAATTTAAATAGTTCGCTCTTTATAATATAACAGATACGGCAGATAAAAGGATGCTAAAATGTGCAATCTGCTGTTTATATAGCAATAAATGAGGGTGACCCAAAAGTAAAATTGGGTTACCCTCTTGAATTTTGTTCAGCCACCATCCTCTTTTTGTGTAAGGATAAAAAATATAGCTATTCCATTGACAAACATTGGAATAGCTATTGTTTGTTTGGAAGATATTT
>JAFSAT010000040.1 GCA_017442185.1 Bacteroidaceae bacterium | reverse complement strand
TTCGACGAGGCGGCACAACACGGCAACGACCCCCAATTCAGTTGCGAAAGACACTTCTGCTCACACCCCGATGCCGAAGTATCACGCCTTGCAGCCGAGCTATGCGGCGACAGACACATTCTTAGCAAGCTGTTTGCCGATACAGGGAACGACAACCGCAACGAGGGTGTAGTACTTTTTGAACAAACCACACGCCTTGCCGTAGCCTACAAACAGAGCATAATAGATGAGCTTCTGAAGCAGACAATGTCACAACTTAAAGACCCCACTGTGGTTGCCGACAGCACTAAAGCAATGGAAGTGATGCAGAATTTCAAATACCTGAAAGAGACACAGCAGGCACTAAACAAACTGCTCACAAGCTACGGATTTGCAGCTGCGGTGCTTAACGTATAAAATTCAACCATCATGTCAGGCTCCTGCGTGCGCCGACGCAACCACTGCACCATACGCGCACGAGCATCGTCCGACACATCCCCCGACACCTCAACACGCCCAAAAACATAGGGCCGCACCTGCCGACTGCCACCATCTCGCCCCCAGAGAACACCCATGGAAAATCCGGTCACCCCGGGAAACAGCACACGCGCCTCGCCATACACCAAAGAATCGAGCACCGCAAAACGTTGCAACTGCGCCAGATGCCCACGTAAACTGTCAACCTCTGCATCAAGCTGCACCACACGTTGCTGAGCATTAAGATAAAAATCCTTAAGAATCTCGCTGCGTAAAGAGGAAATCATTACACTGTCGCGACTGCCATCGTCCTGCATCACCAACAGACGAGTACCCGACAGATGATATTCGGGCAACTTATCGCGGACACTCTCCACAAGAGCATCTGGCAGATAGCGTCCCACAAAAACCGCCTGTATAGTGCGACTCTCATAATTTATATTACTGTCGATGATTCGAGCACCCGGAAAATCAAGTTCCCGAGCCACAAAACGCTCGGCATTCTGCTCATAAACAGTTTTCCGCACAATATTATACGTCAACACCACCGATGGCAACAAAGTCACCACCGATATTATAATCAACGACCGCCGCACATGTCGCTCATGCTCTCTGTCGGTAAAAACCTTGCTCGCGAATCCAAAGAAACGAACACTCAAAAATGTAGATATGGCAATGAACACCGAATTAATAAAAAACAGATAGAATGCACCCAACGCATACAACCAATTACCCGAAGCAATGCCAAAACCCACTGTGCACAGCGGAGGCAGCAAAGCCGTAGAGATTGCAACACCAATAATCACCTGTATGTGATTCCCCGTAGTACTAAGAGCCAAAAAACCCGCAGCACCGCCAATCAAAGCAATCATCACATCGTAGAGCGTGGGCGATGTGCGCGCCAACAACTCCGACCGAGCCTCGTTAAGCGGAGAAATTAAAAAGTAGAGTGTTGCTGCAAACACCGCAAACAACGACGCAACCAACAAATTACGCAGAGAGCGCTTCATCAGCTCCATATCGTTTATACCAACAGCAAGTCCCGTACCTATGATAGGCCCCATGAGTGGAGAAATAAGCATGGCGCCAATTATAATGGGAGTAGAGTCGATGTTAAGACCTATGGATGCAATAAAAACCGCAAACACAAGAATCCACAGATTAACACCACGAAAGTCTACGGCACGCCTCACATTCTCAATAACGGCAGTTTCGTTCTCTTTATCGGCCGTAAGGTCGAGGTGCGCTCTCAATTCCCTTAAAATGTCTCTTATAAAATCCATTGTAAAACCTCATCAAGTTCGTTACTTGAAAAAACGGTTTACATAGGGAATCTGTTTCAACGGTAAATCTTTCTTAACGAAATAAACTATATACAAAGCCAAAAGCAACGTGTTGCACCCCATCCTTGCCCAACTATTTTCAAAAGGCCACATCTGCGATACGGCAAAAAGAAGTGCCGCCAAAAACACATATCGCCCAATTCCCCGCAGGTCATAGTCAATGGGGTTGCGCCTTTGCCCTACAAAATAGGATAGCAGCATAGCCACGGCATAACCCGACAACGAAGCTGCCGCACACGCCATATAACCGTATCTCGGCACAAAAATTATGTTAACGGCAAAGAGCACAGCGCAGGCCAAAAAAGAGAATATGGCACCCCAATATGTCTCATCGTTCAACTTATACCAAAATGAGAGGTTAAAATATATTCCCATGAATATCTCGGCAAGCATAACAAAAGGTATCACCTTTATACCCACCCAATAGTCGGGCGCAATAAGATGACGCAGAATATCCATATAGAACATAACCGCCAAAAAAGCCAACAGCGACACTATTATAAAAAACTTCATAGCCTTGGCATACAGCAACTTGCTATCCTTATCCATACTGTTGCCAAAGACAAAGGGCTCATAGGCAAAGCGAAAAGCCTGCATCAGCATAGCCATCACGGCAGCCACCTTCACCACCGCACCATATATGCTCAGCTCTGTTTGTCCTTTTTGTCCGGGAACAAGCCATGTGTATATTATCTTATCAGCATGCAGATTAAGGATGCCCGCCACTCCCAAAAGAAGCAGCGGCCACGAATATGCCAGCATATCCCTAAGCAGTCTCTTGTCGGCGGTGAAACGAAAGAGCCTCAGCTCCGGAATAAGAAAAAACGTTACCAGCGACGTACACACAAGGTTAATGAGGAAAATATAATAAGCCTGGTTATCAGGGTCGAAGAAGCGGCCCACCTCAACCGGATTCTTTTCGTATAGCCACGGAAGCAGCAAAAATGCAATCAGATTTAATGCAATATTAAATACAATGAACAACAATTTTAAGCCTGCGAACTTCCATGGACGCTTCTGCCTGCGTAATAGTCCGAATACGATGGCCTGCATGGCATCGAGCGACACAACAACAGACATTATAACCACAAATTCGGGATTCTCCCCGTAGCCGAGAGCCGATGATACTGTGTTGATGTGCCCAAGCACAGCAAACAGGAAAAACAGACACAGTGCACCCACCACCTGTAAGGCCATGGAAAAAACTTTTGAGACATCGGCTCCATCTTTGTTCGAAAAGCGAAAGAATGTTGTTTCAAAGCCAAATGTGAGCAGAGTGAGCAGCACAGCCGTCCACGCATACACATTGGTGACAATACCATAATTACCCGATGCAGCAGTCATGCTGTACGAGTAGAGCGGCACCAACAGATAGTTTAGGAATCGCCCCACAATGCTGCTCATTCCATATATCACCGTATCTTTAAATAAACCTTGTAGTCGGGACATAAAAAAATTCCTTTGTTCGTCGGTTCTGTTTTTTAGAATAGCGAGCCTTCGCTCACGCCATAGCGACTGCGTCCAAGATGTTTGTAAGCAAGGTCGGTAACTTCGCGTCCGCGAGGTGTTCGTTTGAGGAAGCCCTCTTTTATGAGGTAAGGCTCGTACACCTCTTCTATCGTGCCTGCATCTTCGCTCAAAGCTGTGGCTATTGTGCCTATGCCCACCGGACCACCCTTAAACTTATCTATTATGGTGCAGAGAATCTTATTGTCAATCTCATCCAGCCCGTAGCGGTCGATATTAAGAGCTTCGAGCGCCATTTTGGCAATAGAATTTGTTATACGCCCGTCACCCATCACCTGCGCAAAATCGCGCACACGACGCAGCAGAGCATTTGCGATACGCGGCGTTCCTCGGCTGCGACGCGCAATCTCCAAAGTAGCCTCAGCGTCAAAGGGGACACGCAGAATCTGAGCCGAGCGAGCTATTATGCCTGCCAGCGTGGCACTGTCGTAATACTCAAGGTGCATATTAATGCCGAATCGCGCACGCAGAGGAGCTGTGAGCAGTCCGCTTCGGGTGGTGGCACCGATAAGTGTGAATGGACTCAGGTCTATCTGTATCGAGCGTGCCGACGGCCCCTTGTCTATGAGAATATCTATACGATAATCCTCCATTGCCGAATAGAGATACTCCTCGACAATGGGCGAAAGGCGATGAATTTCGTCGATAAACAGCACGTCATTAGGCTCCAACGAGGTGAGAATTCCTGCAAGGTCGCCCGGCTTATCGAGCACCGGGCCGGATGTCACCTTAAATCCTACACCCAATTCATTGGCAATTATATTGCTGAGCGTTGTCTTTCCCAATCCCGGAGGGCCGTGTAGCAGAACATGGTCGAGCGATTCGCCGCGCATCTTGGCAGCCTGCACAAAAATGCGCAGATTACTCACAATCTTATCCTGTCCGCTAAAATCGTGAAACGCCAACGGGCGCAACGCATTTTCAAATTCCTTGTCGCTATGTCTTCCACGAATGTCAAATTCTGCGTCCATTATTCATGTGTTGTTGATTACATCTTGCGAAGATAGCGTAAAAACGGTAAACTTCCACATAAAACAGCCACAAGTTGCAAGCGAACAGAATTTGCATCGACAAAATCGGGTAAACAGCTGTTTGAATTTATTTGGGATTTATCCGAGTGGTTCTATTTTTTATAAGTTAAGGTTCAAAGCCTTTGAGGCTCTCTTTCCACAGTGCAGTGCAATATCCTTTGCCACACCCTTTACATTGGCTCTTATTTGCCCTCGCACATGCTTGCGCACAGCCGATTTATCACTCATAAAGTTTTTCTCTCCAATTTCGAGATACCTTATGGTTGTATATCCCACACGCATGCACACAAGAGAATTGGCTGCACCATTTGCTGCCGATGTGAAAAGCGTTTTAATGACACCTCCACCCACAAAGCCAATCATTGTTTCGGCTGTTACATCCTCCAGAATATCATCCACCGCCATCACCATTAACGACGCAGATACAACAGAGAAATATATTTTGAACATTTGATACACCGTAGGCCTGAACCCCATGTGTGCAACAATTTTATTTATCATGCGGAAATTAACAACAAGGGCCGACAATATGTCAAATGCTCCATTCTGCGAAACTGCGGTAATGAAAAACAGATCCACAGCTGCAGACTTCACTGTATTTTTCGCCTCATTCTGCCTGTCGAGAAGAATCTGCAAGAGAGTCTCCTTGCGCGACTCGGCTCTTTTCATAATCTTCTGCTCCTCTACCGTTAATTTAAGTTTACCTAAATATTCGTTAAACTGCGAGGGGGTCATCTGCTCCACATCGGCTGCTATATTACCTTTCAGTTCCGGTGCCGAAAGTGTACGCACAAACGGCAACACTATAAGCCACAGCAAAAGAATCGCTATCAAGACATAATAGAACCACGACAGAAAAGGATGCACAACCGCAATCTTATCGCCTATTATAATTACATTTCCAATGACAACAAGACCTACAAGCATAAGCATGGCAAACATTGCCAAAAACAGTGTATTTTTCTTCATAGCCTGAGATTATCTTACTTTCTTTTAAATGTTCGAGTAGCTGTCATTAATTTTATCAGTTGTTCAAAAACCTGCTCCATCGAGCAAAGTGTGCATCTCAACAAACAGATTGCGTTTGCTGTTCAAAGAGCCAATCTCTTTATCAAGAGCCTCTTTTGCACTATTCACCGCACTGTCGAGGCGTGCCTTAATATCACCCTTATACTCTATGAATATCTCGTCGATGACAGCTGCCACATTATTTTTATATAAATCCAATTTATTAGGCAGTTCGTTGATTACACTGTTTCTGTAATCAACTATATACTCTTTCCAAAGTTCTTCGTTATAATACTTTCTTCGTCTTATCAGACCAATAATATAATAATACTCCTCAATATCCGAATATCTTGGCACAAATGAAGAAAGCGAGTGGGGCAATTTATCTTCGTTTATCGCAACACCCGCCATCAGATTGGGAGTATTATTGAGAAGCACCATTCTCAGTTGCGGCAATATTTTTTCATCTATAAGCTGTGAAAAATGGGACTTCAGCAGATTGCCAAGAGTGTTTTTCAGAAATACATACACATTGCTGCCTTTGCCCAACAGCGCAATTCTGTCGTAGTCTTTTGCAAGAGTATCAATCTCATCCTTAAGCTCTTTACCCCATATATCCCCTGCTACACGCGATATTGGCGTTTCGGTCAAAGCTCTCACCCGCGCCTCATAAGTGTCAACTATTCTCTCAGCCGACAGTTTGTTTGCAAAATCCATCAGTAAAGAGACAAAAGAGACCTCTGTCATCTCAATTATACCATTGAGAGTGTCCAAGGTTTCAAGTTGCAGGCGGATTGCCGACAGTTTCTCGTCTATTGCATTGACAGCATCAGTGAGTTTTTTAGAAGCACGGCTCATTGTTGCCCTTGCTTTTCTTATGTTGTTACCATCCTTTATGGCCTGTCTCTCGGCTTTTAGAGCATTTACGGTGTCCTCTTCAAAAGCCTCAAATTCTTTTTTAACGCACAGCAAATCCTCTTTGAATTTCTCTTTCACATTGTCGCCATCACTCTCTATCACCATGCTTGCAATTTTTGCAAAATTGAGTGTGTGGTGCTTAAAATCGTGATACCCTTTCCATTTAGACCTTATATACTCCTCGGCACGCTCAATCTGTCGCCTTAATTTTGAATCGGTTATATCATCTTTTATAAAATACATAGAGTCGTGAATGTTGTGTATAAGACGCAACGGCACGTTTGTTATTTCATTGTTCAGCAACCATATAAGAAAGTTTCCGGTAGCCTCGTTTATTGCCGATGTTGTACTTTGCACGAAAAAGATAAAATCGGCCCTCTCGACCATACGTTTATATAGCGGATTATTTTGGTTAGCAATAATACCGTCGAGGCCGGGCATATCTATTATCATCATCTGGTCGTTGAGGAATGTGCTTCCTTCTACACCTATTGCGGCAATCATGGCATCGTCGGGATTATTCATAATCCTGTTTTTGAGATTACTCTCGTTGGCAATCTCAACCTGCGCCTCAACATAATTGGATAGTTCGCGAGAATCCTCAATGCCGCGCAACACATCTATGATATGTTCAAAAGCCTCTTCGTCACTAACACCGTTGCAAGGTCGGTAGCTTACAATGTTGCCCAAGAAGTCTCCGGTGGCCTTTCCTATGATAGATGGTAATGCCGTACATTCAAGCACATCGGTGGGGCTTATGTATTTACGTGTCAGAATATTCACAAACGAAGATTTTCCCGACTTTAAAGGGCCGGCAATCAGCACAAAGAAACGTGTGGAGTCAAATTCCCTACGCGCTCTGTCGAGGCTCGATATAACATCGCGAAAATCATCAGAATCAATAGAGTGGCCTCTATACTTCTCAAGAAATCCGTCGATAAAGTTAATCATTCGGGTTTTTACATCATTAATCTTCTCGGGCATCATCATCACATTGTCAAAGGCGCCACTCTGCCCACCGCTACCTAAATCAGCAACCGCTTGTTTCAAATTCGCATTGTCAGTCATATTATAGAGAGTAAAATTTTATATCCATTCAGAAGCTAAATTATTTTGGAACTGTTTTTGTCTTTTTCAATCATCATTTTTTATTCTACAAACACCGACAACATAAATTAAAAACAGCTTCTTAATGCTGCAAAAGCAGCCAATAAACACATGCAGCAATCATCGATTACAAATATAATCGGTTTTTCACTATTTTACAAACAATTTAACATTTGTGGGAAGGAAGCTGCTTATATTTAGAAACTGTTTAAATTTTACTTCGTAATTAATTGAGAATAGTTTTAAAGCAGGTCTCCCTTAGTTACATTACAGTGAATAGCCGGATATATGACCGTAAAAAGAAAAAAACAGAGAACCTTTATTATATAAAACAGACCATTTTATTACATTTTAACATAAAAAACGTTACATTTTTATGTTAAAAACTAAAATTAACTACAATTAACTTAATGGGGGGGTAATTGGATGACTTTTTGCTATTTTTGCATACTTTCTGAATTTTTATTGAAAACCCAATATCAAATTAAAAAGAATTGTATGAAGAAAATTTTATCAGCAGCGTTTCTTATACTATTTGCAACATTCATAACAAGAGCAGAAGAGACGCCATCCACAACTACTATTGATGGAAACGACTATTACCAATTGGGCACAGCCGAAGAACTCACTTGGTTTGCCACACAGGTTAATGCCGGTAACACAGACATCAATGCTATTCTCACAAACAACATTGTGCTGAACGAGAATCTTACGACAAACAAACTGATTATTACCAAAACCGGAGCAAGTTATAACATTTACAAAGCAACTATAATAAGCGGACAAAGCGTAAACCAATGGACACCCATTGGCAACAGCAGCACAGCCGCATTCGGCGGTATATTCGATGGCAACGGTAAAACAATATCCGGTATCTATGTAGTCAACCAAGATAGCAAAGCAAGTGCCGGACTTTTCGGTTTCATGGCAAACGGCACCATAAAGAATCTGACTATCACCGATTCGCATTACTTAGGTTACAATAAAACAGGCATTTTCGTGGGCACCGTCATTGGTGGAGGAACCGTAAAAAACTGCCGGAACACAAACAGTGTGTATGTAAAAGTATCAAACCAGTATACCGGCGGAATTGTAGGAGGATGTGATAAAAGCAGCTCCACAGAGGCAAACACCGGCCTGATTATAGAAGATTGTCATAACCATGCAAATATTAACGGATACGGTTACACTGCCGGAATAATAGGCGGTTCGCAACAAGTCAGCGTAGAGATACGCAACTGTTCAAACAACAGTTCAACGCTATACTTAAGCGATTCTTCGGGAGGCATTGCCGGTTCTATCGGAACCGCAACAATTGAAAACTGTTTTAACACCGGAAATTTTAGTGTGAAGCGCAACGGAGGAGGCATAATAGGAATGGTGGCATTCTCCGGATTAATAAAAGATTGCTACAATACCGGTGATATAAAATGCACATATATGGGCGAATCGGGAGGTATAGTAGGAAAAGCATGGGGATGCGAAATAAACGGCTGTTACAACACAGGCAATTACACCAGTACAGCCGCAATTCACTACGGACAAGGTGGTATAATCGGAGAGACCGCAGACAACGAATGTCTGATAACAAATTGTTACAACACCGGTGATATCAGGAGCGAGAATAGCACCACAGGCGACCTCGGCGGAATTGCAGGAGTGGCAAAATGCGACATCACAAACTGTTACAATACCGGAGCAATATACTCGGCCAATGGTTATGTAGGCGGCATTGCAGGAAAACTATTTAACTCCATGAGCACTCGCCTTACATGCAGCAACAGCTACAATAACGGAGATATAGTATCTGAGAAAATGGCCACCGGCGGAATTGTTGGTTTTGCACAAAATGCCAACATTAGAAACTGCTATTTCAATAGTTCGATAGATGCAGCAAAAGAATATGGCGCAATTGTAGGATACTACGCCGACGCAGGCACACTTTCGGGCAACTACTATGATAACGAAAAGTTCACAGGCCGCGTCTATGGTTATAGAATAGGCGGCGTCAACATTGCAACAAACAGCGGCCTGCCCTCATCGAAATTTGCAAGCGGCGAGGCTGCTTATATCATGCAGTCGGCACAGAGCAGCCATATATGGGGACAGGATATAAAAGTGGGCAACAGCGACACCGAATTTGATGCGGCACCCACTCTTGGTGGCAAGAAAGTGTATATCGGCTATCCCTGCGAGACTGAGGGCGACGGTATGCTCACCATAAACGACCCCGACGGAATCACATTCACTAACCGCACAAATGTGGAGTCTGTCACATTCAACCGCACATTCGCAGCCGGGAAATTGGGTACAGTGACACTTCCATTTACGCCCGACGAGAATAGCACAGAGACACTGACATTCTACACAATAGACAGCAAAGATGGCAACAAGCTGCTGTTCACCGAGGTGAGCACCCCCATGGCCGGAGTGCCCTACATCTGGAAGAACAACGGCGAAACTGATGTCACATCACTCTCGGCCGCATACGGTGACATGACCATTCCCACAGCCAACGCCTCAACAACAAAAAACAGCGACGGTGATTGGAGCATGCTTGGAACATACAGCCTGCTGAACATCACCAATGCAAACGAACTATCCAAGAGCTACTACCTGTCGAACAACAAAGTGATGAACGCAACAGCATCACTCACAGTGAAACCTCACCGTGCCTATTTCCAAGGCCCCGACTACAACACCCTCTTTGGCAGCACAGCCGGACAACAGATGAGCATCGAACTAAGAGGCGAGGGTGGCACAACACTCATTGAAAATGTCACCATAGAGAGCAACGGCGAACTTAACTTCGACAACGCAACATACGACCTTGGCGGTCGCCGCACAGATGAGAATGCAAAAGGACTGCTCATCAGAAACGGCAAAAAGATTTTTGTAAAATGAAAAAACATTCAAACATATTAAACGAAAAAACTATGAAAAAAGAGTATACAAAACCTGCAACAACCCAAATATCAATGATTAGCGCAAGCTGCCTGCTCACAGCATCATTTGGCGGACAAGAGACAGAGGGAGAAGCGGACATACGTGTAAAACGCAACGATTGGGACAATATCTGGAGCAATTAACCGTAGGACAAGAAGAACATTTTAAAGAATCTTTCTTTTCATAAGATGGCGAATGAGCAGCAGCTGCTCATTCGCCATCTGCTTAAAGGAGAACAACCGAAACAAGCGTGTGCATTTGTAAATTCAAACAGCTTCTAAGTATATTTGAGAAGTGTTTAAATTTTTTTGGAAAAGTTTTCTATATTTGCGACTTTGTTTCGGCTTCTTAATACATTTGCAAAAGGCAAACAGCAACATTATGGCACTTAACTATATTTGGATAGGATTTTTTCTGCTCGCGTTTATTATAGCACTATGCAAGCTGATTTTTGCAGGAGACACCACGGTATTCCCCGAGATAATGAACTCCACTTTTGCAACAGCAAAATCGGCATTTGAAATTTCGCTTGGACTTACAGGTGTGCTCTCTTTATGGATGGGACTCATGAAGATTGGTGAACGTGGAGGACTTGTGGAGTGGTTGGCAAAAATATTGGCACCCGTTTTTAACAAGATATTTCCCGATATACCAAAAGAACACCCTGTGAGCGGAACAATGTTTATGAATTTTGCAGCCAACATGCTGGGACTCGACAATGCAGCAACCCCCATGGGACTGAAAGCCATGCAACAACTGCAAGAACTGAATCCCCAAAAAGATACCGCCACAAATCCCATGATAATGTTTCTTGTGCTTAACACCTCGGGACTTACACTTATTCCGATGAGCGTGCTTATGTATCGCACACAGATGGGTGCAGCACAACCTACCGACGTGTTTATTCCCATACTGTTGGCAACCACGGTATCTACACTTGTGGGACTGATAGCAACCGGAATCTACCAACGCATCAATCTGTTTAACAAAACGATGCTCCTCTTTCTTGCCGGAGTGTGCCTGTTTATAGCAGCAGGCACATGGGGCGTTGCACAAATGTCGCGCATACAGGTGGAGATATTCTCGACCACGCTTGCCAACGTGATGCTGTTCACAATAATAGTTCTGTTCATTGTTTCGGGCATGATACGACGCATAAACGTATACGACAGTTTCATCGAGGGAGCAAAAGAGGGATTCACCACAGCAGTCAGAATAATACCCTATCTTGTGGCCATACTTGTGGCAGTGGGAGTGTTTCGTGCATCGGGAGGAATGGATGTGCTGATTGGCGGCATTGCATGGTGCATAGAGGCATGTGGGGGAAATTCCGACTTTGTTGGTGCGCTGCCCACTGCACTGATGAAACCGCTGAGCGGCAGCGGTGCTCGCGGAATGATGATTGACGCAATGCAAACTTATGGCGCCGACTCGTTCAGCGGACGGCTTGCCTGCCTGTTTCAAGGAGCTACGGACACCACATTCTACATTCTGGCCGTATACTTTGGCAGCGTGGGCATACGCAAGACACGCTACGCCCTAACCTGCGGACTTATAGCTGACTTTGCAGGAATAGTTGCCGCAATAGCAATAGCCTACATATTCTTCGGATAAAACAAAAAAACAAAATAATGAAAAGAGCTGTCACATACTTTATTCTGTCTGCCACATGCACAATCGGTGCACTTGCCGACGGGCTGAGGTTCTCACACGGACCTTATCTGCAAAATGTAACCACCGACGAAGCAACAATATTCTTCACAACCAATGAACGCACATTCTCTTGGGTGGAAATAGAGAGCGAAGAGTGGAACACCCCTCGACAATACTTTAACACAGAGGCGGGACTTGTGCAGGCCTACCGATACGACAATGCTGTGCATATAAAAAATCTTAAGCCCGGAAAGAACTATCGCTACCGCCTTGTTTCAAAGGAGATAAAAGATTTTCAACCCTATAAAATAACATATGGCGACAGCATTGCATCGGAGTGGTACAGTTTCAACACTTTGACACCCAAGATGCAAGATTGCTCATTTGTAATTGTAAATGACATACATGACAATGCCGAAAAACTTCGCACTCTGCTCGAACTTTCATCATATGAAAAAGCCGATGCCATATTTTACCTTGGCGACATGATAAGCCATTTTGACAACCCCGAGACACCATACAACGGCTTTATCGACGTTTCAACCGAACTTTTTGCCAAAAACAAACCATTTATAGCAGTGCGCGGCAACCACGAGACACGCGGCAATCTTGCACGCACATACCACAATTATATTGGCCGCAAACAAGGAGAATTTTATGGCATATACTATTACGGAAACACCGCAATAATAGTATTGGACACAGGCGAGGATAAACCCGACACACACCCTGTGTATGGAGGTATAAACCGCTTCGACGAATATCGCAAGCAACAAGCAGAATGGCTTGAAAAAGAGATCGGAAGCAAACGATTCCGCAAAACAAAAAACAGAATAGTGCTTATGCACATACCACCCGTGCACACCTCGCGCACCGCTACACCCGAAGACCATGCAGTAGGACATTTGGCAGAGCTCTTCACACCCATCTTCAATAAAGCAAAAGTAGACCTTGTGCTGTCGGGACACACCCATCGTCACTACTTTGTCGAAAAAAGAGACGGCTCAAACAAATTTCCCGTTGTAATAAACGACCACCGCAGCGTAGCAGAACTATCTGTAAACAAAGAGGGAATAAAAATAAAAATCACCGCAGCAGACGGCAACACCATATTCGACAAACAATTTTAAACAATACAAACAATGATAAGCTACACAACAGAGGGTACAAAAATGCCTGACATAAAGCGCCGCAGCATCACTGCGTGGATAAAGGAGATTGCAAAGGCACACGGAAAAGTTGTAGGCGATATTGCCTACATATTCTGCAACGATGATAAAATTCTCGAAATAAATCGTGAATACCTCGAACACGACTATTACACCGACATTATCACATTCGACTATACCGAAGAGAATATAATAGGCGGAGATATTTTCATAAGCCTCGACACAGTACGCAGCAACAGCGAACTGTTGGGCCTGCCGTATGAACAGGAACTGCACCGCGTGATAATTCACGGAGTGCTACACCTGTGCGGCATAGACGATAAAGCCGAGGGAGCACGAGCTGTAATGGAGGCCGAAGAGAATAAGGCTCTTGCAAAATACCCTACTCTCTGACACAGCAAAGACCTCCTGTTTCACATTGCAAGTCGAAGCCCCAAGATGCAACCACTGTGACGCGGCGAGCCTAAACTGCGGTCGGCCGGACGGCAAACAGGTGCATCCACAAACCAACAGCCACCTCTGATGACACGTGAACGTCCTTCGGCCGGACCCGATGGATTAACAGCATCCTCGGCTGTATAAGGAGCATACCAATCGCTGCACCACTCCCACACATTGCCGCTCATGTCGTATAATCCAAGTTCGTTGGGCAGCTTCTGCCCAACGGGGTGTGTTATACCCTCTTTATCGCTTACACCGTACCAAGCGACCTCATCTATATTGTTGCTGCCACTGTAAAGAAAACCTTTCGACAAATTTCCGCCACGCGCGGCAAATTCCCACTCGGCCTCGGTTGGCATTCTGAACGTCGCTCCTGTGAGCGAATTAAGACTGTCTATAAACTCCAGACATTGGAACCATGTAACCGACTCCACAGGCATCAACGCATTAAGAGTTGTGTCGGACGGATTTTTTGTGAATCCCGATGGGTTATTGCCACCCATAACCGCCATCCACAATTCTTGCGTAACCTCTGTCTCTCCTATGTAAAAACCGTCGAGCGAAACATTATGTGCAGGAAATTCATCACCCTCGGCACCGGGACTTTGCTCCGAAGAACCCATGACAAATGAGCCACCCTCCACATATATCATTTTGAAAGATATACCGTTAACCTCAAAGTTTCTAACCAAAGCATCATTTTGGGCACAGCCGACAAGCATTACCGCAGACAGTAACCCGAACACGATTCTTTTAAACATATTCACCCGTTTATTTCTTTAATTTTTTGACAAATATACGGTAACTTGTCGTTATATACAAATTTACCGCTATACCCTAAAATTACAAAACTTCATCGAAGAAACTGTTTGAATTTCTAATAAATATTTTCTTGATAGAAACTGTATTGTCTGTTTTGCCATTTTTGCTCTATAAAAAATTTTGTAATATAAAATTAAACAGTTCTGAAAATAATTCAAACTGCTTCTTAAATTATGTTACAAACAAATATAAAACCATGTTTTATACAAAAAAAATGTTGCAATAATATATAAAAACAATATCTTTGTCGCATCGGATTTTAAATTTCTTTTTATGAAAAAACTACTATCATGTTTACTCTTTGCCATAGCGCAACCATTCACAAGCGCAGTTGCACAAGAGAACACAGTGCTCAGCACACAAATATATGGATATAAAGGCAATATGGTACACTACGATTGTGTACAAACACCACTGCTGGCAGCCGAGTTCTACACAAACCCGGGAGAAGAGCATCTATACAAATTCACTACCGACCGACTTGTATGCTTCTTGGTTAACGGTAAAACAAAGGTGTTGCTCAGTCCGGGAGACAGCCTTCATATAAACATAAACTACGGAAACAGCAAAGTTCCCGAAGCAAGCATCAGCGGCAGCGAAAATGCAATAAAAACAAACCTTGTGATGCAAGACATTGAGAACCTTAAGCGCGACATGCGCTACAAGGCACAACTGCTGGCATGTGTTGCACTCGACATTAAGCCTGATGCAAGAATCAACGACTCGCGCACTCTCCTCGAAAAAGTAAAATCCATGCTTGCTGCAGCCCAATTGTCAGAAGAGGCAGCCAACTATATTCTATCAATGACAGAAAGCGATGCTTATCTATCATTCATGGAATATCCCGTGATGTATGCAAGTGTACGCGGTACCGCCATCGAGCAGCAAGAGATTGGCGACTATTGGAGCATAATGGAGGGATTCAGCCCACGCAGCGACGCAGCCTCACTCAGCTGCCCCGAATATGCAAGCCTGCTAATGCGATACAGCATGTATATGAACGAAAAGTCCGCAATACAGAAAGGCGACACATACAACGCCCCCACCCGTCTCGAAGATATGTATAGCGAACTTGCCACATTCTACACAGGCCCGCAACGCGATTTTGTCCTCTACACCTTGTTATGCAATTTCATACAACAAGGCAAAGAGATAGAACGAGCAGATGCACTCTACAAAGATTACAAAGAAAAATATAATGCCGACAGCAGATACATTGCAGTACTCGACGCAATACTGCAATAAAATAAAAAACGAATAAAACTCAACAAACAACCAAACAAACAAAATATGATAAATGCAGATTTAATCCTCAATCTTTCACGCAGGGTGCTGATTATCATTCTATTGATATTCTGTACAAACACAACAACACTGCATGCACAAGAAATACAAGAGTGGAAAAATGATAAGATAACATTGCGTGTGAGCAACCAACCATTAGGCAAAGTGCTCGAAATGGTAGCAAATGCTGCCGGAGCAAAACTTCACCTGCAAGGTGTGACATTGGTAAACATAAACAAACCCATAAACCTTAACGTAAGACAAAAAGAGCTCGACAAGGTACTGGGCAGCCTTATAGGTGACCAAAATGTAAAAATACGCTACGAAGACAACAGAAACATAATAATAGAGCCATTCGAGCAAAAAGCCGAAACCTACAAATATCTGGGAGTAAACGGAAGAGTTATTGACGCCGAAACAAAAGAACCACTCGTGGGAGCCATGATAATGGTAACCGATGGAAGCACAGACAGAGGCACCAACGGTTGCATTACAGACATAGACGGAAAGTTCAGTCTGCATATGAAAAGCAAAGAGTCGATACGCATCACATACATGGGCTACGAACCACTGTCGAAACAGATATTAAGAGCAGAAAGCAACCTGCAAATAGCTCTCAAGCCTGCCTATGGCAACATAGACGAAGTAGTTGTGACAGGTTTGAGCAAACGCATGGAGAGCAGCTACACAGGAAACTATGTAACCGTAAAAGGCTCGGAATTGCTAAAGATGAATCCAACCAGCATTCTCAAAGGTCTTCAATTCTTCGACCCAAGCTTCAAAGTGATAGAAAACAATTCACGAGGCTCCGATCCAAATGCAGAGCCGGAATTTCAGATACGCGGCGACCAATCGCTTGGAACATCAGCATCAATGAACAGCATGGATTTGATGCTCGACAACGTATCGAGCCGCCCCAACACCCCACTTTTCGTGCTCGACGGATTTATAGTACCCATGAGCCGTATACTCGACCTCGACCCTGAACGAGTAGACAACATAACAATTCTTAAAGACGCAGCAGCAACAGCCATCTACGGTTCGAGAGCCTCTAACGGTGTGGTGGTTGTCGAGACAAAAGTGGCTCCTGATGGCGCTCTCTCGGTTTCATATAACGGAACCATGACCATCCAGGCACCCGACCTCACAGACTACAATATGATGAACGCAAAGCAAAAACTCGACACCGAGTGGCGTGCCGGAATGTATAATCCCAACAATGCCAACGACATGAACGAGTATAACCGTTATATGCGCAACATTCTTGGCGGCGTAAATACCTATTGGCTATCACAACCCTTGCGCACAGCAATACAAAACCGCCACTCGCTGAGCGTGGCCGGCGGTACCGAAGTGTTCCGTTACAGCCTCGACGTGAACGCGGCATTCCAACCCGGTGTGATGAAAGGTTCCGAGAATAATACAAAAGGCGTCAACTTCAGCATGACATACTTGAAAGAAAAGTTCACCATGCGTGCCAACATAAACCTCACCGAGTCTGACGGTAAAAATTCGCCATACGGCTCATTCTCCGACTATACCCGTCTGAATCCCTACTACACCCCCAAAGACCAAGATGGCAAATATGCACAAATACTCGATAATTACAGAGGCTACACCATTGGAAACCCCCTGTATAATGCACACGTCGGCATAAAAGACGAAACAAATAGCCTGTCGATAGCCACAAGCCTCAACCTCGAATATATGATACTGAAGAACCTACGCATCACAGGACAGCTGTCATACACGAGAGGAATGGCAAGAAGCGAAAGATTCCTTCCGGCCGACCACACAAATTTTGCAACAGAGACCGACCTCACACGCAAAGGAAGCTACTCGAAAAACACCGGCGACATGACATCGTGGTCGAGCAACATAGGTATAAACTACAACCTTGTATTAGGGAAACACCTGATGAGCGTATTCGGCAACTGGACAGTTAACGAAGATGGTAACGACTATGTAAACCTATCGGCAACAGGCTACCCCGATAAACACATGGACGACTTTATTTTCGGAAACAAAATGGACACAAATCCCAACGGAAGCGAAGCAAAGTCGCGCTCTATGGGACTCATAGGACAGCTATCGTACAGCTACGACAATCGCTACTCGGTAGACTTCAACATAAGCGGCGAAGCCTCTTCGCGCTACTCCGACCATGAGCTTGTGCCATTTTGGTCGGTTGGCGGACGATGGAACGCACACAACGAGCGATGGTTGCGCGGCTATGTATCCAATCTGGTGTTGCGTGCAAGCTACGGTGTAACAGGTGAACAAAACTTCAGCCCCTACGAAGCCATAGAGTTCTACACCTACGCAAACACCATGAAACCCTACACCTCGTTCCCGGTTCTTGGCGCAGTGCTCGCAGGTCTCAACAACCCCGACCTTGGCTGGGCACAGACACACAACACAAGTTTTGCAATAGACTTTGGCTTTTGGAAGAATCGCATAAACATGAGTTTCAACTACTACAACAACATAACCAAAGAATTGCTCACAAACTACGACCTCGCACCCTCAACCGGATTCGGCTCGATGACAATGAATGCCGGCGAACTTCAGAACGAGGGCTTCGATGCATCGCTCAACATAATTGCCCTGCAAGATATACGTAACCAATTCTATTGGACGATAAACGTAAATGCCAACCACAACAAGAATAAGATACGCAAAGTATCGGATTATCTGCGCAAAATAAACGAAGAACAATTAAAATCGGCAGAAGCGCCGAGACCCATCTACCAAGAGGGGCAATCGACCACCACTCTGTTTGCCGTACAATCGTTAGGCATCGACCCTGTAACAGGAAACGAAGTGTTCCTCAAACGCAACGGCGAAAAAACATTTGTTTGGGATGCAACCGATAAAGTTCCTGTGGGTGACACCAATCCCGATGTAAGCGGAACAATATCTACCTCAATAAATTGGAAAGACTTCTCGTGCGCACTTGGATTTACCTACAAATGGGGAGGCGTTGTATACAACAGCACATTGGTTGATAAAATTGAAAACAGCAATATAGCCTATAACCTTGACAAACGTGCAGGCGTAGGACGATGGGAAAAGCCCGGCGACGTGGTACGCTATGTGCGATTCAGCACATACGGTGCTAACACACCTGCAAGCACACGCTTCATAATGGACGACGACGAAATAAAATTCGCCACCCTGAACTTAGGCTACAGAATGAATAGCAGCAAATACAGCTTCTTGCGTAACCTAAATGTAGACATATTGGCACTAAACTTCACCACAAACGACATTGCACGCATATCCCCCATACGCATGGAGCGCGGACTCGACTATCCGTTTGCACGCTCCTACACTCTTTCAATGTCAATAATATTCAAATAACAAGCCTCCTCACAAAAAAACAACAACATTAATATGAAGAACAAAACATATATACTAATTGCCGCAATAGCAGGAAGCACATTGCTCAGTTCCTGCTCCGATTGGTTCGACATAAGCCCAAAGACAGATGTCAAAGCCGAGGAATTTTTCGATACCGAGAATGGATTCATGAGCGCCCTCACAGGAACCTATCTGCTGATGACTAACGAAGAGAGCTACGGTGCAGATTTATCATTCGCCCTTGCCGACCAATTGGCGCAAATGTATGACATGATACCCGAAGGAGCCATCGACAGATATTCCATATACAACTACACACAATCCACAAACGGCGGTTACAACACAAAGGGACGCCTTGAGAGAATATGGCTCTCGTCGTACAACATAATAGCAAATGCAAATAATCTTCTCAAGTGGCTCGACAAAAAAGGCGAAGAGGTTTTACCCGATGAAAATAAACGCAACATGATACGCGGAGAAGCATTAGCCATACGCGCCTTTATACACTTCGACCTGTTGCGCTATTGGGGCCCTGTAAACTATGCCGGCAACCCCGACATACGCTCCACAAAATGTATGCCCTATCGCACGGTTGCCGATAAGTCAAAAAAACCACTGCTGCCGGCAAGCGACATTGTAGCAAAAATAATCACAGACCTTGAAGCAGCAAAAGAGTGTCTCGCCTACGAAGAAAATCTGGATTTATCTGCATACAATATCGAAGGCGACCGTCGCTTCCGTTTCAACTATCATGCAGTGAATGCCACACTTGCAAGAGTGCATAATTACGCAGGCAACAGCAGCGAAGCCAAAAGATTAGCCCTTGACGTAATAGACAATTGCGGACTCGACCTTAAGAACAGCAACGATAACGACCCTATACTCTTTGGCGAAACACTATGCGGCATAAGCGTCTTTCAGATGCTCGACAACTACACAACATATTTTGATGCAAGCGACAAGATACAAACAAAATATCATATCACATTTACCACTCTCGGCCGAATATTCGAGATAAGCGGCAGCGAGAGTGATGATATGCGAGCTCGCAGTGCAGCCATCACAAGAAACAACGACCGACAGATGGCCATCACCAACAAATACATCGACAATGACAACGAAGTAATCCCTCTTATCCGCCTACCGGAGATGTACTATATAGTATGCGAAAATTCCGAGGGCGACGAAGCATCCTATCACATAAACCACGTCCGCAATCGTCGAGGAATATCATCCTCAAACGATGTATCTTGCGATACACCCGAAAAACGCATTAAAGCACTCAATAGTGAATATCGCAAGGAATTTTATGCCGAAGGACAATATTTTCACTTCCTGAAGAGCCACGGTCTGACCGGAGAACTTTATCACTGTCCCGAAGTATCGCTGACAAATGAAAACTTCATATTCCCACTTCCCGATGCCGAAAAAGAGTACGGATGGACGAATGAAGAAGAGGATACAACAGAAGATGAAGAAAGCAACGAAGAGACTTCAACAGACAACCTTTAAACAATCACGCAAATGAGTACAACAATCATAAAAAACAAAGCAACATATTTGATGTGCCTCGTAGCACTGATGCTCACAATAACATCATGCGAAAAACAAGAAGCCGACTTTTTTGACGAGACACAGAACGGCGTCTATTTCGACGAAGCAACCGTCGCAAGCGTCAACTTCGCCCACCAAATAATAGATAATCCGCAAACATTACCCATAAACGTGAGTATGAAGTTGCTGGGATATCTAAGCAAAGAAAAACGTACAGCCAACCTAAAGACAAGGCCCGTAGACGGCTATCCCGAAGCAGAAGTAATACTTCCCGAGGTAACATTCTCAGATAACGAATATAAAAAGAATTTCGTGATAGAAGCAGTGCGACCCACCGAACTTGACACCGAGTATGCCATCTGCGTATACGTAGATGCAAACAGCCCGGGAGCACTTGGAGCCGGCATTGAGGGATGCAATGAATTTACGATATATGTAAAAGAACAGTACGAACAACCCGCCGGATGGAGCGACACCGACTGGTCGGTGGGATTTTTGGGCTATTGGTCACCCGAGAAGCATATATTCTTTGCCAATCTGCTTAAAGACAACAATTTTGCCACACAAGAAAATCTCACAAATTTGAACACCCTTGCAGAATATAATCAAAAAGCCATAGCCGAGATACGCCGCATGCGCAACGAAAATCCCGAAGCAACAATAGTAGAAATACCATTCAACAAAGAGTGCACCTACGACAAACCCACATATTGGAATGAAGAACACGAAAAATATCTTGGTGCATACAATTCGACATACTTTGGCGACATTGCCTCGGCAATTGGTGCCAACACAATCAACGAATCAGAACTTATTGCAGATAAAGACATGCTGCCCGAACTAAACAAAAAGGCTGTGCTCATAATGATGAAAAACTACAATCAATACTTCAGCAGCCTGGCAATATCCACCACAAACTTCATCGACACCTATTGGTTCCCAATGTTTGAAGATATTGAATACGATGTTATACAACCCGACTGCTGGACAAACTACGGAGCAGGTGGCGGAGAAAAGCCAAAAAAATATTACGGCGAATACAGCAAAGAAAAATACCGCTTCATGATAAAGACATGGCTGAAAAAACAAAAAGCCGAAGGCAAACAGTTTATGCTTTGGCAAATGTTCCCTCTGATTATAAATTGGAATACATGGGATGCCGATTGGGATCAAAAAGCCGGTGGCGAGGATGCGATGAAAGAGTGCTACAAAGCATTTAAGGCAGCATACGAGGCTGCACCTTCAGGCACATACAATTTCACGTTCCCCAACCTCGACATTGAATAAAAACAGAAAAACAGATAATAATATGAAAAAGACAATAACAAGCATATTCCTGTCGACTCTTCTGCTTGCATCGTGCTACGAAGATAAAGGTAATTACGACTATACCCTCGACAGCATGAACGAAATAACCTCCATAAGTTTCACACCCGACATTGTAGAGAGCGTACAAGGCAAAACAATAGAATTACAACAGCCACTGAACGAGAACGACACAAAACGCCGCATCGTCGCCAATGTAGAACAAACACTTGCAAAAGATTACAGCAACCTCAATTTCTTTTGGAACCTCACATACAAAAACGAAGAAGGCACACTTGTGACCGACACAATAGAAACCAACGGATATTTGGATATAGAGCTGCCGATGGGAAAAGAGATATCCTATAACGTATTCCTGCAAGTATACGACACAAGTACCACCCTATCGGAATACATAAGTTTCAATATAGCCACACGCCCAATCTTCAAAAACAGCCTGTTTGTGTTACACGGCGAGGCAGGCAATCGCAAATTAGGAAACATCGAAGTTATAGGAACAAACGCCAACATATACACCGATGCACACGGCTTTATATTCCCGGGCGAAAATCCACATACCGATGCCGAAGGACTCAGCTACAGTACCTATTTTGACTTACAATACACAAACGGCTCATGGCGTCAAAAAGAGAGCAACAATCTTACAGTGTTCAGTTCCAATGCCGACGCTACAACCTATCACCCCTACGGACTGAACATAAAATTTCAAGCACAAACACTATTTAAACCCGCAAACACCTCGTTTGTGTTCAGCAAAAACATACAAACAGGCGATCCCTCAAACTACACCCAATATCGCATAGTACTTTCCAAAGACGGGCAAGTGTGCATAGGAAACTATGTACCCGCACTTTATAAGCCCGGGTACGGAATTGAACTATACGGTGGCAACAATCTACATCAAACAGATTATAGAATTACGGCTGCCACAATAACAGACACAAGATACGTAATGTGGGACGCAAAAAACAACCGCTTCCTATACATATCAAAAAACGAAACATACATAAACAATGAAAACGATATAACAGATCCTAACTTCATACTCTATAACCCGGTATTAGATGCAAATGTAGATTTCGACAATCTCGAAAAATCCCCCGTGGGAATGAGAGCTGTATATGCCTACATTCAATATCGCGAGAATTACAGCGAGGCAAAGCCCTACTTTATATTCAAAGACGAAACTTCAGGAGATTTTTATCGCTACGAACTTACATCCATCAAGATGGACGGCGATAAAGACAACATAAAAGCAAAAAGCAAAGAGGAGAAAAAAGCGGCATTCAGCATCAGCGGACAACGTCTTAATAACTTTGCCGCAGACGCTCTAATGGAAACCATCACATACAATTCATGGTTCACCACCAACTATCTGTTCTATGCCAAAGGCAATACAGTATATCGCTACAATATATCAAACGGCGACAACACACCACTCTACACCGCTCCCGAGGGCTATAACATTTCGGTAATAAAATTCCGTACCGAAGATAATAACAATTTCTCGGGCGACCTTGGACGCTATCTGAGCATAGGCATGAACAATGGCGAAAATGGCGCGGTTGCAGAAATACTACTGAACACAGCATCAGATGTAGACCGAAACGTCCCTGCCACCTTCTACGACAAAGACACAGAGGGAAAAAAATTCGGAAACATAAAAGACCTGCAATTTGTGCAAATATATATGTATCAACTAAGACAATACTAATAAAAAATATAAACAGTATGAAAAAAACAGTTATTCTGCTCGCTATAATACTTCCTCTTATAACATACGCCCAAACATCGCATCCAATAAGCATTAAAGGAGATATAGATGGAATTAAAGAGGGTACCTTACATTTGATAGTGCAACAAAGCAACAACAAAACAGATACACTCGCAAGTGCCCCATTCAAAAAATCTCGTTTCGAGATTAAAGCACAGCTCACAGAACCCCTTGTCACCTATCTGATGATAGAGGGTTATCAAGGAGGATTCATGCTGCTTGCCGAACCGGGTGTAAAGTACAAAGCACATCTTGCCAACAACAGCAGCGCCTACATAAAAGGCGGTGCATTGAATGATGCCTACACAGCACACATGAAAAAGTCGGACTCATTGAGAAACATAGTACACACGCTTCAACAACGCTACGACACAGCACGCAAAGAGGGAAAATTCCGTAGCGCAAGCCAAGTGAACGACAGTCTGAGCCACGAACGCACAATGTGGCAAAAAATGACAAGCGATTTTCTTGGAAGCCACGACGACCTTATAACCGCCTACACACTATACTCGAACATAATGATGCGCGAAATGAATCTCAACGAAACAAAGCGCATATACGAAAGTATGGGAGAAGGTGCAAAAGCAACACACTGCGGCCGCCTTATAAAAGAACGCATAGAGCAACTTGAAGAGACAGCAAACAATGCTCCCGCTCCCGATTTCACAGCCGACGACCTAAACGGCAATAAAGTGACAATGAGCAAGATAGAGGGAAAGATAAAAATAATAGACTTTTGGGCAAGCTGGTGCGGCCCCTGCCGCCTCAACAATCCGGCACTAAAAAAACTATACGAGGATTTTCATGATAAAGGACTTGAGATAATAGGTGTCTCTCTCGACAACAATGCCGACAAATGGAAAAATGCCGTAAAAAAAGATGGTCTTACATGGATAAATCTGTCGACCCTCAAAGGGTGGAACTGCGAAATTGCCCGTAAATACAATGTAAGTGCCATTCCAGCACTCTTTGTCCTTAACGAAGAGAATCGCATCATAGCATCAGGATTGCGCGGAGAAGCCCTAAGAACATTCATCGAAGAAAGACTAAAATAAAACCTACAAATATGAACAAAATTAAAACAACACTATTTGCTACACTCATCATGGCCGCAGGCACAATATGTGCACAAAGCAAACAATTCACCATACATGGCGAGATGAGCTGCGACTCATTGCGCTTCAGTCCACAAAAAATAGAAAAGCTCTATCTTGTATACAACAAAGATGGAGTAGAAACAATTATAGACTCAGCCACAGTAGAAAATAAATGTTTCACATTTAAGGGTGCAGTTCCAAAAGAAATCGAAACATACGACATTACAGGTTTCGACAATGGCGGAATACAGGTTTTTCTTGAGGAGGGAGAGATTACAATATCTCCATTTGATGCCCGCTTCCCTGTGTCTGCTCACATAGGAGGCACCCCTTGCAACGATATAATGCAACAATATGTCGACATAAACAACAAATCCATAAAAGAGGGAACACAACGCATGAAAGAGATGTTCGACAACCTCCCTCGCGAAATAAATGACAATTCCGAGGCACGAGAAAAGGCACAAACGAGTATCTTCTATTCAAACAACCTCTACACAAAGGCCGCAATAATAGATTTTGTACATAAAAACATAGAATCACCCGTAGCGCTTTACATTATAAAATACAACATATTCCCCGCTTTCACCCCTAAAGCCATAGAGCAACAATTCTTGCGTGCCGTACCCAAGAATTTGCACAGCCACAAAATGTATAAAGAACTTGTAAACCAAGTGAGAGCCGCAGAACTTAAAGAGGGAAAACCCGCCCCCAATATAGTGGGCACAACCCCCGATGGCAAAGAGGTATACCTATCCGATTTTGCAGGTAAATATATACTGCTCGACTTTTGGGCAAGTTGGTGCGCACCATGTCGTCGCGAATTTCCCCATATAAAAGAAGCTCTTGCCTACTCCGAAAAGAGCGACAACTTTGTAGTACTAAGCTACTCCATCGACAGCAAAGAAGAAGATTGGAAAAACTGCATAACAAAAAACGAACTTACACACAAGAATTGGATACACATATCCACACTCAAAGGATGGAATTCCGAAGCGGCAAAACTATTCAACGTACAAGGTGTGCCCCATACCGTGCTTCTCAACCCCAACGGCGAAGTAGTACAATTTAAACTGCGAGGTGAAGCAATGGTGAAGAAAATAAAGCGAATAGCAGACGAAAGCAATAAAAACAAATAAGATAATCACAATAACAGACAATAAAAAAGATTATGCTACGAAGAATAAAATCAACAATCGCATTTCTTGCAATAATACTAACCTCGGCACAGGCACAAGAGGTGTGCAATATTCATGGAAAAATAGAGAACCTCTCTCTGTCCCACACAAACAGCACTATAAAAAAAGTATACCTCACACGCATAGACGAATATAATCGCCACATAAACATAGATTCAGCAAAAGTAAAAAAGGGGAAATACAAGTTCAAATACAACATACAAAAAGACGAACCAACGATGCTCTACCTTATCACCGGATTCGATAACGGATATATTCCATTTTTTGCAGAGCCGGGCGAAGTTACAATAAACACAGCAAAAGCATCAATGCCATTGGAAAGCAGTGTCGAAGGCACACAAACAAATAACCTCTATAAACGCTACAAAGAGATTGCAGAACGCCGCAAAAGAACAGAAGCCGACTCCGTAAAGATGATGCAGAAAATTCACGGCGACACATGGCTCACAAGTTCCGAAGGTCAACTACACAGCAACCGCCTTGCCGCATCGGCTGCAATGCAGTGTACCGCCGAACAGATTAAATTCCTGCTCGACAACAGTTCGTCACCAATAGCTCCACTGATAATGAGTACCGAAATTCAACATCTGCTGAGCGATATATATGCAACACAACTGCTACGCAGCCTGCCCACATCAATACAAAACCACCCCTACTACCGTGAACTAAGCAACAAAGTTCTTGCACGCCAACTGAAAGAGGGTAACGAAGTACCCGACATCACTATTCCCCTGCGCGACGGCACAATGAAACATTTAAGCGATTTTCGCGGCAGATACGTACTTCTCGACTTTTGGGCAAGCTGGTGCGGCCCTTGCATAAGAGAAATTACCAACCTGAAAAAATTGTATGACGAGACACGTGAACATAAAGACAAGTTCACCATTCTGAGTTTCTCCCTTGATAAAAAAGAAGAAGCCTGGAGAGACACCATTGCCCACCATAATATAGATCTCGAGGGATGGATACACTGCAGCGACCTTATGGGTGGAAAATCTCCATCGGCACAATTGTTTAATGTAGAGATGATTCCCCACATGATACTCATAGACCCCGAAGGAAAAGCCATTTCATTCAGCCTGAGTGGCGAAGAGCTTGTGAGGCGCGTAAAACAGATTCTGAGCGGCGACCTCTATTATCTGAACGACAAAAAGGAATAAACCACAAAATAACATACATAAAAACAGTGTCAATATCGACACTGTTTTTATGTATCATGATGCACCATTCAAAATAAGCCCGTCGAGAAGCTGCATATATACCTCTATTCCCTGTTCAATCTCGCTTATGAGAATATATTCATTAGCCGTATGCGAGCGCGACGAATCGCCCGGTCCCATTTTAATGGTAGGAATATCAAGCAAAGCCTGATTCGAGAGTGTTGGAGAACCAAAAGGTACAAGCCCCATTTCAACAGCTCGCAACGACAATGGATGTTCAAGCGATATTGACGAAGAATTCAAACGAAGCGAACGAGGCTCAACATCAACCGAAACATTCTCCCTTATCAATCCCAACAGTTCTCTGTTGCTGTAACATTCATTGCTTCGCACATCCACCACAAATTTGCAAACATCGGGCACTACATTATGTTGCGTGCCGGCACTTATTTGTGTAACACTCATCCTGACATCTCCAAGCAAAGGCGATTGCTTGGGGAATTTATACTCCCTGAACCAATCAATATCTTTAAGAGCCACATAAATGGCATTTTTTCCTGTATCACGCGCAGCATGCCCCGCAATACCATGAGCAACACAATCGAGCACCATAAGCCCTTTCTCTGCAATAGCGGGACGCATACCCGTAGGCTCTCCCACTACCGCACAAGATATTGGCGGCAACAAAGGTAAGACAGCCTCTATTCCACCCTTTCCCGATATCTCTTCCTCGGCAGAAGCAAGAAAAATCGTATTATAATTCTGCTTACCACCACTAAGCAAATAAAAAACCTGAAGCAAAGACACCAAAGAACCACCATCATCGTTACTTCCGAGACCCGTAATCCTATCGCCGCTGATGACAGGCGTGTAAGGCTGACTGCTCCAATCGGCAACAGGCCTCACAGTATCTATATGCGCATCGAGCAAAAGAGTAGGCTTCGCTGAATCAAAATCGGGAGAGACACACCATATATTATTCAAATGTCTGTGCATATCCACACGAAAAGGGGCACTGCGCAAAATAAAAGTCTGCAGTTTATCGGCAGCATCACTCTCTTCTTTGCTTATCGAAGGGGTGCTTATGAGCATCTGCAACAGGTCTATCGCCTGTCTCACATTAGAATCATATTTTTTCATTATATTCACAAAAATTCTCTTTTTAGCAGAATCGTCAAGCTATATTATTCCTTGTTATTATGTAAAAACAACAAGTTCAAAAAACAATAATACAAAGGTAATCCTTTATTTGAAAACGGTTGCCACCTGCACAGTTTTATTATCTCAAAATATTGTTGTATCTTCGCAACTCGAACCGGAATACGAAAAACATATAATACCATGATAACATCCGACCAACTCAAAGATATAAAAGAGAGAACTGCCGCTCTCAGACAATACCTTGCAATAGACGAAAAAACTGTGCAGGTAGAGGAGGAACAACTGCGCACACAGGCACCCGGATTTTGGGACGATGCCAAAGCAGCCGAAGCACAGATGAAAAAAGTAAAAGCCCTACAACAGTGGATAGACGGCTATAAAGAGGTTAACAATAGAACCGAGGAGGTTGAGATGGCAATGGAGATGTTTCGCGACGAGATGGTCGAAGAGAGCGAAGTTGACGATGCCTACGCACGCGCCCTTTCGGCCATAGAAGAATTAGAACTTAAAAACATGCTCCGCCAAGAGGCCGACGAAATGGACTGCGTGCTGAAAATAAATTCAGGTGCAGGCGGTACCGAAGCACAAGATTGGGCAAGCATGCTCATGCGCATGTATATGCGTTGGGCCGAAGCCAACGGCTACAAATTAGCAGTAGCCAATATACAAGAAGCAGAAGATGCAGGCATAAAAACCGTAACATTAGAACTAAAAGGCCCCTACGCCTATGGCTACCTCAAAGGAGAAAACGGAGTACATCGTTTGGTGCGCGTCAGCCCCTACAATGCACAAGGAAAACGAATGACATCATTCAGTTCGGTATTCGTCACTCCATTGGTAGACGACAGCATCGAAGTGGTGATAGAACCGGCACGCATATCATGGGACACATTCCGAAGCGGCGGAGCCGGCGGACAGAATGTAAACAAAGTAGAGTCGGGAGTACGTCTGCGCTACCAATATAAAGACCCCTATACAGGTGCCGAAGAAGAGATACTCATTGAGAACACCGAAACACGCGACCAACCCAAAAACAAAGAAAATGCCATGCGTCAACTACGCTCAATACTCTACAACAAAGAGATGCAACACCGCATGGAAGAGCAATCAAAAGTAGAAGCCGGAAAAAAGAAGATTGAATGGGGTTCACAAATACGCAGTTACGTATTTGACGACCGACGTGTGAAAGACCACCGCACAGGTCATCAGACATCAGATGTAGGTGGAGTTATGGACGGCAAAATAGACGGATTCATAAAAGCCTATCTTATGGAGTTCGGTGGCGAAGAATAAGAAACAAAATTCATGGCAATAGAGATAGAGAGAAAATTTCTTGTGGTGAGCGACAGCTATCGTCGGCAAGCATACAGCCACGATAGAATAATACAAGGCTACCTATGCCGGCAAAATGGCAATTCGGTACGTGTACGTATTCGCGGCAACAAAGGATACCTGACAATAAAAGGGCCATCCATTGATGGAGGACTAAGCCGCTACGAATGGGAAAAAGAGATAACCGTAAAAGAGGCCGAAGAACTTCTTCATCTATGCAACGATTCCCGTATCTACAAAATCCGCTATCTTGTACGTTGCGGCAATCACACCTACGAGGTAGATGAATTTTATGGCGACAACGAAGGTCTTGTAGTTGCAGAAATAGAACTTGACAACGAAAATGAAACTTTCGATAAACCCGATTTTTTGGGCGAAGAGGTAACCGGACAAGCACGCTACTATAATTCACACCTCACACGACACCCCTACAAAGAGTGGTAAACTACACCTCAGGTGCAACATTCCGACGCAAATCCTTTTTTCTTATCACAGGCTTTAGTATATAATTACCAAACAAAGCAGCAGAAACTACCCCAAGAAAATTAAATAGGAAATCGAACCAGTCACCGCTTCTATCTTTGGTAAACAAACCTTGAGCTATCTCCATAAATCCACTGAAAAAGATAGGACAGACCACAGCCCACAGAAAAATTTTCTTATAGTTGAGAACCCTATGTGAGCGCAAATATTCAAACCACAAAACCGCACAAAAACCCGCGTACATAATAAAGTGAGCAACCTTATCTATATTATTTATTTTTAACAATTTATCGCTTGTAGGCTTAAAAAGTGACAAATAAATAATTACAATCACCGTAAGAATAGAAAAAGGATATTTTTTAATAAAATTTAAAATTTTAGTCATTATCATATTAAACAAGTATCATCTCAATACCTAAACACAAACAGGGTGCAAAGATAATCATTTATAATAGAATAATAGCAATATAACAAAATTCACATGAAGAAATGTATTAATTTTTCAAAATCTCAACGTCGCGGTATACTCTTTTTCATATTATTACTGATTGCCGCAATTATCCTAATATATTTTATATAAACAATAAACAAAATCTCCATTTATAAAAATAAAGACTTACTCCACCATAAAATCGTATAAAAATATAATTTCATTCAAATTTGTGCAAATATTATCAAAATTAAGCAAACAAAACAGCACTCTGTTTGCTTATATAAATAATAATGACTAAATTGCGACATCGAACATCCCGATGAAAAAACATAACCAACATCAATGCACAAATGATGAAAAAAGAAAAATTCCGAATTGAATACTCTATGAAAGGCAGTGCAGCCATGATATGGCAATACATTGGCACAGCACACGGATTATCGGTATGGTTTGCCGACAAGGTAGATATCCGAGGAAAAACATTCAACTTTTATTGGGGAAAAGAAGAACATCGTGCAGCAACACTCATAGCACAGCGCAACGGCGTATATGTAAGATTGAGATGGAACGACGACGACCCTCACATATTCTTTGAAATGCGAATAGCCTACAACGAAATGACAAGAGAACACATACTCGAAATCACAGATTTTGCAGAAAGTGGAGAAAGAGACGACCAACAAGGCCTTTGGGATTCACAGATAGAATTTCTCAAACGTCAATTAGGAATGTAACACAAAATCTACTTACTGAAAACAAAACAAGTACGGCGCATTATTTTTGCATACAACACTACAAAATAACACTTTTTATGCTAACTTTGCACAGCCTTGCACCATATAAAACAGCTGCAACTTTATTTATATAGATAGCACCGCTACCTCGCAAGGACTACAAATTGACAAAGCATATATGCGACTACCGGACTTTTTACATATAAAAAAATTAGATCTTTTTATAATCAAGAGCTTCGGCCTTCTCTTGGTTGGAACATTCTTCATCTGCCTATTCATATTCATAATGCAATTCCTATGGAGATATGTAGATGAATTGGTAGGCAAAGGTCTTGATATATGGGTGATGGGTCAATTTTTCTACTATACATCCATCGCCATGGTAAGTCAGGCACTTCCACTTGCAATACTATTGGCAGCCCTGATGACATTTGGAAATTTCGGTGAACGTCTCGAACTTTTGGCCATGAAAGCCGCCGGAATCCCCCTGCTCCGCATAATGGCACCCCTTGCCGTTCTATGCACATTATTGGGTATTGTATCATTCTACTTTCAAAACGTGGTAAGCCCCTACGCACAAGTAAAGCTATACACAGTTATATACTCCATTAAACAAACATCCCCCGAAGTTGAAATACCCGAAGGAGCTTTCTATGACAAAATAGAAGGATTCAATCTCTTTGTAAAGAAGAAGAACAAAGATACGGGAATGTTATATAACGTAATGATATACGACCTGCGTCAAGGATTCGACAACACAAGAATCCTAATAGCCGATTCAGGAAAAATGGTGACAAGTCCCGACCAGAAATATCTGACCCTGCATCTTTACAGCGGTGAACTGTTCGAGAATCTCGAAATGAACAAAAACGACCGACGCAAGAACAACAATGTACCCTATCGTCGCGAATCATACCGCGAAAAATCAGTAATGATAGAATTTGACGGCGGATTCAGCATGCAAGACGGCTCATTCCTCAATAAACAAGCCGCCAGCAAAAACATGGTACAATTGGAACACTCAATAGACTCGCTGAGCACACACAACGACAGCATAGGCCGCAACAATTGGAAAGCAGCCATGCGCAATTCTTATCAGATGAAAACCACACTGACAAGAGAAGATTCTACCATAATGGAAATAGAAAAAGTATACAATATAAATGTAGACAGTATATTCAACATTTCCGGGAAAGCACAAAAACTTAAATGGAAGAAAAACGAACTTACCAAATTAAACCAAGCAAAAACAGACCTTGAGATAAAGAAGAACATTATGCGTTCTCTCGACAAAGACCTAAACAAGCATAAACTACTGTGGTGGGAAAAGATAACCCTCTCTTTAGGGTGCATACTCTTCTTCTTTATAGGTGCACCATTAGGCGCCATTGTAAGAAAAGGAGGTTTAGGCTACCCCGTGCTTATATCAGTTGCAACCTTCGTACTCTACTACATATTCAACACCTCGGGCTTTAAAATGGCACGCGAAGGCGAGTGGCATATATGGATAGGCGGATGGCTAAGCACAATGGTACTGCTCCCACTCGGTATAATATTTACATACCAATCAAACAGAGATTCCGCCATACTGAACATAGATGCCTATAAAGAATTCTTCAGAAAACTTTTGGGAATAAGAGAACATCGCCACATTCCACTCAAAGAGGTAATAATAGACAATCCCGACTATACATCAGACTATGCACAATTGCAAAATTTTATACAAACCTCACATACTTTCCGCAAGAAAAACAGACTTAAAAAATTACCTTCGCCACGAAAAATATTTTTTGGAGATGGCAATGAAAAAATTATAACAGATCTTTCCGAACAGCTCGACACCTTAGTCGAAGAGATGAGCAACAGCAACAACAAAAAAATAATACAGTTGCTTAACATGCTACCTGTAATAGAAGCAGAACCCATAGTATCACCATTCAAAAACAAATGGATAAATACACTAAGCATAATAATATTCCCGATAGGAATATTCATATACACACGCGCCTGCATATACAGAATAAGACTGTTACAAGACCTCATAAAATTAGAACAGACAGCAAAAAAAATAAATGAACGCTTAATAAAAGACAAATTAGTAATACACTCTATCGAAATATGGAAAAATTCAAACTAAGCACAATAGAAGAGGCAATAGAAGATTTTCGTAACGGTGAATTCATAATTGTGGTAGATGACGAAGACCGAGAGAATGAAGGAGATTTTATAATTGCCGCCGAAAAGATAACCCCCGAGAAGGTAAACTTCATGTTAAAGAACGGGCGCGGTGTACTATGCGTGCCCATCACACTGTCACGCTGCAAAGAACTTCAGTTAGATCCACAAGTGAGTGCAAACACAAGTCTGCTTGGTACCCCATTCACAATAACGGTAGACAAGATAGAGGGATGCAGCACAGGAGTATCCGCCGACGACCGTGCAGCCACCATAAGAGCACTTGCCGACCCTTCGAGCAAACCCGAAACATTTGCCCGTCCCGGACACATCAATCCACTCTATGCACAAGATAAAGGAGTATTGCGCCGTGCAGGACACACCGAAGCAGGCATCGACCTTGCACGCTTGGCAGGACTTAACCCCTGTGCAGCCCTTATAGAGATAATGAATGAAGATGGAACAATGGCCCGTATGCCCCAGCTCATTGAGATAGCAAAAAAGCACAACCTAAAGATAATATCTATACGCGACCTCATTGAATACCGTCTGCGTCAGGAGTCATTGATTGAGCGCGGCGAAGAGGTAGACATGCCTACCGAATGGGGACACTTCCGCCTTATCCCCTTTAAGCAAAAATCAAACAGTTTAGAGCATATAGCACTTATAAAAGGCGAGTGGAACGACGACGAACCCATTTTGGTACGTGTGCACTCATCATGTATGACAGGCGACATTTTCGGTTCACAACGTTGCGACTGCGGTGCACAGCTACATCGTGCAATGGAGCTAATAGAAAAAGAGAACAAAGGTGTTATAGTATATCTTAACCAAGAGGGTCGCGGTATTGGCCTTATGAACAAGATGAAAGCATATAAACTACAAGAAGAGGGTATGGATACAGTAGATGCCAACCTCTGTTTAGGCTTTAAGGCAGACGAAAGAGATTACGGTGTAGGTGCCGAGATTCTTCGCCAAATAGGTGTTCACAAAATGCGTCTTATAACCAATAATCCGGTAAAACGCATAGGTCTCGAAAGCTACGGACTCGAAATTGTAGAGAATGTAGGTTGCGAGATTGAGCCAAACAGCCACAATTCGCGCTACCTGCACACAAAAGCCGACAGAATGGGACACACACTGCATTTCGACGAAAAAAAAATAAGATAAAAAATTACAACTAAAAATAAAATCTAACTACCATGAACAAATTAGCAGACCGCTTGAACAAACTTTCACCCTCGGCAACATTGGCAATGTCTCAAAAAAGCCAAGAACTAAAAGCACAGGGTATAGATGTCATAAATATGAGTGTGGGAGAGCCCGACTTTAACACTCCCGACAACATTAAAGAAGCTGCAAAAAAAGCTGTCGATGATAATTGGTCACGCTACTCTCCCGTACCGGGCTACCCCACCCTGCGCAAAGCCATTGCAGAGAAACTTAAAAGAGAAAACGGACTCGAATTCACAGAGACACAAATTTCAGTATCAAACGGAGCCAAACAAGCAGTGTGCAACGCCATACTTGCACTTGTCAATCCTGGCGACGAAGTGATAGTACCGGCACCCTATTGGGTAAGCTATCCCGAAATGGTAAAACTTGCCGATGGCATTCCCGTAATAGTAAGTGCAGGCATAGAGCAAAATTTTAAAATTACCGGAGAGCAATTAAAAGCAGCCATCACTCCAAAGACAAAAATGCTGATTCTGTGTTCACCATCAAATCCCACAGGTTCCGTATATACACAAGCAGAATTAAAAGAACTTGCCGATGTGCTTGCACACAACCCCCATGTATATGTTGTTGCCGACGAAATATACGAACACATTAACTATGTAGGCAAACATCAAAGCATAGCACAATTCACAGAGATACGCGACCGTGTGATAATAGTAAACGGAGTATCAAAAGCCTATGCAATGACAGGATGGCGCATCGGTTATCTTGCCGCTGCCGAATGGATTGTAAAGGGCTGTAATAAACTTCAAGGCCAATATACAAGCGGACCATGCTCTGTTTCACAGATAGCATCATTAGAAGCCTACAACGGCTCACAAGAGGCTGTGGAGAATATGCGTCAAGCCTTTCTTCGCCGTCGCGACCTTATCGTAAAACTTACCAAAGAGATTCCCGGTCTCGAAGTAAACGTACCCGAAGGTGCATTCTACCTGTTCCCTAAATGCAGTTCATTCTACGGAAAAAGCTACAATGGTAACACAATAAACAACAGTGACGACCTTGCAATGTATCTGCTCACCGAAGCACACGTTGCCACTGTGGGCGGAAGCTCTTTCGGTTCGCCCGAATGTTTCAGAATGAGCTACGCCACAAGCGATGAAAATATTATTGAAGCAACACGCCGTATAAAAGAAGCACTTGCCAAACTTCAATAAAAACTAAATGTAAGAATAGTAAAGAGGCTTGCTAAAAAGTATTTTTTAGCAGCCTCTTTAATTATATAAGATAAATAAAAAGATGAAGTTTAAGGATTGCGAAACCTGAAAAACCGAAATTTATTTGGCATAAATGATTATTTTGAAGGCAAGCGTAACGCAGAAATACACTTTTTAGTCATCCTAATATCAAAAAAAAGAATCCACAAAGTCACATAAAATTTAAAAAGCCTCATCTTAATCTCTCCTTTATAAAATTCTGCTTTGCACAAAGCATGTAAAAAACAGCGCCGGCAGCATACACCATAGACATGAGCATAAACGCAGTATGATAACCATAATGCTCCGAAATAATACCACCTACAAGCACTCCTACACCCACACCGGCATCCCACGATACAAAAAGAGTGGAATTTGCAGTACCCCGTCGGTCATTTGTAGCAAGATTTATAAACATAGTTTGAAATGCGGGAAACAGATGTCCCTGCCCCAACCCAATTATGAAAGCCGATACATAATAACCAAAATAATTATGTATTCCGGTAAATAATATATATCCCAACAATGCTATAAAAAAACCCATGGTGGCATTCTCCACTATTTTACCTTTTTTTAATGTCCTGCTTCCCGTCAATCGAGAAATTATAAGTCCTAAAGATAAAAGCATAAAAAATAGTCCTGTTCCACCTGTAATATTTAATTCTTCTTTGCCGTAAATAGCTATATATGTAGATATTACACCATAAGAAAAAGCAGAACAAAATATACATAACCCCTGTCTCCATGCTTTTATCAAAATAAATCTGTCCAAAGATAATGGAGGACGCACTGCAAGCCGGCGAGGAGTAATCTTCAACCTATAATTACAATAAAAAGAAAATCCCGAAATTATAATTGCCAATATAAACAGCACATTATAGCTTTTCGTTGCACCATATATGAGCAATGCTATACTCGGACTTATAGCTGTTGCCAAGTTATTGCTTAATCCATAATATCCTATACCTTCGGCACGACGAGATGATGGTAATACATCTATTGCCACTGTACTGTTTGATACAGTGGCAGCACCAAATGGAGCACCATGCAATGTACGCACTATGGTAAACATTAAAAGTGTGGTACACAATGGATATCCTATAAATAAAATAAAAAAGAGAAAAAAACTTATTAACAACACTTTTCTTCTCGGAAATGAATCTACCAAATATCCGCTGAACGGGCGAATAAGCAATGCAGTGAGAGTATATCCCGAAAGTACTATACCTATCATTTGCTTGTCGGCATCGAAGGTCTCGCTCAGATAGAGTGGGAAGAGCGGTGTCAGAAGCATAAATGAAAAGTAGAGTAAAAAATTGGCAATCCATACTCTGAGGTAGTTGCCATTCCACAACTTTTCAGATGCTTTATTCATATTTTATATATATTTTGATTGCAAAATTAGTCTATTTTTTTCATACAAGAAATATAATAATCATTAAGAAACCTATTAAATTTTATATCCTTATTTAATAAGTTCTTGGGGTTATATCTTTTATCTTACCTGTAAAAGCTGAACAATCCTGAAAAGATAGTAAAGAAAATATGTTGGTAACATGTTGATAAGTATTTTAAAAATAAAAGAAAAAAATAATCAGATTATTTTGTTGTTCATCAATTTTACATAAACAATTCACAGAATTAAAAATACAAATTTCAAACAACTATTTTTACATATAGTTTTTAATTTGGTTTTAAACAGTTATCTACTTATTTAAATGATTTGTTTATTAACATCATCCTTTTTTAAACAGTTGTTTATATTATAATTCAACACTATAAAAATCAACAACTTAAATTGTTTATTAAATAGTAATAATCTGATGTTTTTATATAATAACTATAAAAGCAACTATTTATATTTTTTTTTATCAGTTGAATTAACCGATATTATTGTTGTTGTTATTTTTTCTCTTTAAAAAAGGATATATATCTATAAATGGTGTTGAAAGGTTAGATAGTCTGTTTGGAAATATGGTGATAACTTTCATAAGCATTAAAAAAACAGAAAGGCTATATTACTACAGCCTTTCTGTTTTTATGGTTGATGGATTTTTATTATCTTATAAAGAGAATTTTAGTGGCCACACCCTCGTTACCTTCTTTGTCGTAGGTAAGGACATAATATACTCCGCTTGCTACTCTATCGCCTTTTTTGTTATATCCGTTCCATGTAAATGTTCCTCCCGAAGATGTTCCCTCTTGAATCAATGAGCCTGCCGTGTCGACGATTTTTACATTACAGTCGAGTGTCAGTCCGTTTATGGTGATAAGTCCGCTGTAATCGGCTCTTACGGGGTTTGGATAGGCATATATATTATTTTCGCTTAAACTTATCATTGGATCTGTGGTTTCCCCTTTGTAGCTTGCTATTCCGTTGCTCGTACCGATAAATACTTCTCCGGTTTTCCCATTCATGCTGACGCTTACCACATTATCCGATGGAAGTGAGCTGTTCTCGGTTGTGAAGTGGTTTATTGTCTCCTGTCCGTCTGATGATATTACGTAGAGTCCGTTGTTTTTTGTGCCTATCCATTTTTGGTTGGCTCCATCGACATATATCGTCTGTATGTTGACTCCGTTGAGAAGATAATCGGCAAGACCTGTTCCATCATTGCGAGGTATTTTAACTTGTGTGAATATACCGTCGTTGTAAAATTTTTGTGGATTGTCTATAAGAAAAAGTCCTATATTTGTTCCTACCCATATTTTTCCTTCTTTATCTTCGGCAAAGCCGTATATTTGATATACTGTATAGCTTGTACCGTCGAGATTTGTGAAATTTGTTTGCCAAACTTTTATTTCATCATCGCTTGTGTCTAATGGTGTACCATTGGGTTTTATACATATAATTCCGGCATCTGCTTGCAGTGATACTAACCATATCCATCCTCTTGAATCGAAGTGTATGTCGGATATGGTGGGCATGTATTCTATCTGTTTGTAGTTTATACTTTGCCAATTGCCGTCGCTCTTAAGCACTTTTATAATATCTTTTGTTCCTGTGTTTATTACCCATAAATTTCCATCCTTATCAAATTTTACTTTTGGTATTCGCACATAATTGTGTATAATTGCGGGAATATTTGGGTTTACGCTTTCAAGTGGAGAATTACCGTGTGTGTAATGTTTTATAAATTCTCCGTCTTTAAATTCATATAGTCCATGACCGAATGAACCTGCAAAAATATGGTTCTCTTGATTGGGATTTTCATCGAGGGTACATATATTGCGATATTGTATGCCGGTGGTATTCTTTATTATTTCTTCGGGATAATTTGTCCAACTTTCATTCTCGCAGTCATATTCCATTATGGTGCCTGCATAGAATTTAGTGTCTAAATAGTTTATGTTTCCACCTGCCACCAGCAGTCTGTTGCCTGTGAATTTCATATATTCGCAGTAATTTCTGATGGGGCTTTCAGGTATTATGCTGTTGCCTTTGTTTTTTATAGTATTGTCTGAAATTATACTTTCGGTAATTCCTTTGTCGGATATGCAATTCCAAATGGTGTTTCCATCGGTCTTTATGAAATTGCTTGTATTCTCTATTTTATAGGAGGTTACATTCTCTTTTTCGTCTATTATATGTATTTTTTTTTCAGAGCCGGCAATAAGATTTTTTCCATCGTTATATAGATATCTGTAATTATTTTCATCTTTTGTTGTTATTGCCTTGAGATTATTATTTTGCGGATTAATGCTGTATACTGTTGTATTCCATATTATGCAATATAACTTATCGTTAAATTCGGCAAATGAATTGGCCTGACTTGTATTGAATAGTTTCCAATTACTGTTATCCAATAGATTACTGTCTGTTTTTCCATAGTATAATCCATCGGATGTTGCGGTATATATCTTATCTGAGCACAGATATGTGCTGTATACTTTTTTGTTTAGCGTATATGTGTTACTGAATTCTTTTTTGTCAAGGTCAAGTTCCACTATTCCGAAATTTGTCGAAAGGTATGCTTTATTTCCACATACATCAATTCCGTTTATTATTTTGTCGGGCATTATTTTTTCTTTGAAGTCGGATATATTATATATATCGTCGTTGCTATACAGAATATCTATATTTGCATTTTCATATACTATTATAATGGCGTTAATATGTTTGCTGTATGTGATAAAAGATATATTTATGTCGCTGAGTGTATTTATTTTATTATATGTGCGAATCTCTCCATCTTCTTTTTGGTAGGAGAATAGTGCTCCCGATGCAAGCACATATATTTTTCCATCCATTATTTCGCACTTTGTGGCATTATGATATGATGGATGAAGCTCCCACTCTCCTATTTGAGCTTTTATTTCTAAACAGGATATGATTATCGCAATTGACAGAAATATTTTTTTTATCATTGTAGGGTTTCTAAATATTCACATAGTTGTTTGGTTGCACGAAAGCGGTGGCTTATTCTGTTTTTCTCATCGTTGCTCATTTGTGCAAAACTTTCGGAATATCCTTCAGGTATGAATATAGGGTCATAACCAAATCCGCTGCCACCCATCTTCTCTTCTGTTATTGTTCCTTTTACAATTCCATTGAAAAGAATTTCTTCTCCATTTATTATTAACGCAATAACTGTACGAAATTGTGCATTGCGATTCTTTTCTCCTGTTAAATTGTGCAAAAGTTTTCTCATATTTGCTTCAGAGTCGTGGGAATTACCTGCGTAGCGTGCCGAATATATTCCCGGTTCTCCATTCAGGGCTTCTACTTCTAATCCTGTATCATCGGCAAAGCAGTTTATTTTGTATTTATCATATATATAGCGTGCTTTTATAAGAGCATTACCCTCAAGTGTATCGGCTGTTTCGGGTATATCGTCGTTGCATCCTATGTCATTCATGGAGAGTATCTCTGCTTTACTTCCCATTATATCGCGCACCTCTTGCAGTTTGTGTTTGTTGTTTGTAGCAAATACGAATTTCATAATTTAACGTGATTGGTTTCAAGTTCTTCGGTACTTTTTAATTTTTTACTTTTTGTTTTAATTTTATTGAATCCTTTTCCGTAAACATCCACTACTTTTGTTTGCGATACAATGGCGTTAGGGTCTATTTGTTGCACGATATTGAAAAGTTCGTGTGCCTGATTTGCGCGTGTTAATGTGGTTATTACTTTACCCGGTTGTTTGGAATAGAATCCTACGGAATCGAGGAGTGTCACACCGCGACGCATCGAACGGGTTATGTAATATGCAATATCTTCATATTTATTCGAGAATATAAAGAATTGTACCAATTGACGGTTGCTGTTTACCATATAATCGAGTGAAACATTCACTATTACAAGGTTTATATATCCGTAGAATACTTTTGTCAGACTTTCGGAGATGTCGGCGGTTGGAATTATGAAAAAACCACTTGTTATAATGCAGGCATCTACATATAGCATTGCTCTTCCGAAACTTACATCCTTATATTTATTCACAATGGCTGCTATAATATCCACTCCTCCCGTACTTCCATTGTTTAAGAAACACATTGCAATACCTATTCCTATGAAAATGGAGCCTACAAGACACGCCTCCAACTGTTTCTCGGGACCTAAGATGGTAAGTGCATTTTGTTCGCTGAAAATCTCTTGAAAAAGGCTAAGAAAGGCCGTAAGTGTAAATATCGCATATATTGTCTTAAGACAGAATTTTAATCCTAATATTTTTATTGCTATAAGTATTAGAAATATGTTTATGAAGAAATAGGTATATTGCATGGGAAGTCCGCTTGTGTACTGCACAATGGCACCTATACCCGATACACCGCCTACAAGAAATTTAAAAGGACTCATGAAGAAATTCCATGCAATTGCATATAATGCAAGTCCGATGGTTATCATTATATAATTCTTCAGTTCGCTTGTGAAATTTGTTTTTGGAATGAAAAGTTTAGGCATAAGACAAAATTTTAATTGTTGTTTGTCTTTAAGAGACTATCTTTTTTTAATAATAAGACAGTTTCTTAATTATTAACTATAAAAAAATTAAAATACTATATTCACTATTTTCTTAGGTACGATAATAATTTTTTTAACCTGTTTATCTTCAATATATTTTTTTGTGTTGTCATTGGCCAATACAACATTCTCTATCTCATTTTTATCGGCTGATGCTGAAAATTCCATTGTGAATCTGGCTTTTCCGTTGAATGAGATTGTATATTTTATAGTATCTTCTTTAAGATAATCTTCGTTATAGGCAGGCCACTCTGCATCGCATACAGATGTTGTATGACCTAAGGCTTCCCATATTTCTTCGCAGATGTGTGGTGCGAAAGGTGCCAGCAATACCACAAAATTTTCGAGTATGGCACGTTTGTTGCATTTGAGTGAACTTAGTTCGTTTATACATATCATGAATGCACTCACAGTGGTATTGTATGAGAATACCGGTATATCTTCTGTGGTTTTTTTAATAAGTTTATGTATGGATTTCCACTCCTCTTTTGTGGGTTCATCATTGCTCAGCGCAAGTTTATCTTCTTTATCGTAGAAGAGGTTCCACAGTTTACGTAAGAATCGGTGGCAACCATCTATTCCGTTGGTGTCCCATGGCTTTGACTGCTCTACGGGGCCGAGGAACATTTCATAGAGACGCAGTGTATCGGCACCATATTTCTCTATTATTGTGTCGGGATTTACTACGTTGAACATAGATTTACTCATCTTTTCAACTGCCCATCCGCAGATATATTTTCCATCTTCGAGGATAAATTCGGCATCGGCATATTCCGGTCGCCATGAGCGGAAAGCCTCTATATCAAGTATGTCGTTGGATACTATATTCACATCCACGTGCAGAGGTGTAACGTCATACTCATTTGCAAGGTTCAGAGATACAAAGGTATTTGTATCTTTTATGCGATACACAAAGTTGCTTCGTCCTTGTATCATTCCTTGATTTACAAGTTTTTGGAATGGTTCTTCTTTTATGCTTACACCAAGGTCGTAGAGGAACATATTCCAGAAGCGCGAGTATATAAGGTGTCCTGTTGCATGTTCTGTTCCTCCAACATACAGGTCTACATTTTGCCAGTAGCTGTCGGCCTCTTTTGATACGAGTGCATTGTTATTATGTGGGTCCATGTAGCGCAGATAGTAGGCGCTTGAGCCTGCAAATCCGGGCATGGTATTAAGTTCGAGAGGGAATATTGTCTTATCGTCTATTTTTGATTTATCCGTTACACAATTATTTATGCTGTCCCAAGCCCACATTTTAGCATGTCCAAGAGGGGGTTCGCCGCTCTCTGTCGGAAGAAACTTTTCAACTTCGGGAAGTTCGAGCGGAAGGCACTCTTCGGGTATTGTGCAGGGTATTCCGTTATTGTAATAAATGGGGAAAGGTTCGCCCCAATAGCGTTGACGACTGAAGATTGCATCGCGCAAACGGTAGTTTACTTTTACGCGCCCTAATTTATTTTCTGTTACAAATTTTTTAGTGGTTGCAATAGCTTCTTTTACCGTTAATCCATTGAGATTGAGTTTGCAATCGGCAAATGCAGTTGTGGGTGAATTTGTCATTATACCCTCTTTTGCATCAAAACTTTCTTCACTTACATCACATCCCTCTATCAACGGGCGTATTTCTATGCCAAAGTGTTTGGCAAAGGCATAGTCGCGACTGTCGTGTGCGGGAACTGCCATTATAGCTCCTGTTCCGTAGCCCGACAGTACATAGTCGCTTATCCATACGGGAATCTCTTCGCCTGTTATTGGGTTTATGGCGTATGAACCGGTGAATACTCCTGTTACGTTGCGGTCTATTATGCGTTCGCGTTCGGTACGTTTTTTTGTTCGGTCTATATATTCGTTAACGGCGTTGCGTTGTGCATCGGTGGTAAGTATTGGCACAAGTTCACTCTCGGGAGCAAGCACCATGAATGTTACTCCGAATATGGTGTCGGCGCGTGTTGTGAATATTGTGAATTTTACATCGCTATCTTTTACGTTGAACTGCATCTCGGTGCCTTCGCTGCGTCCTATCCAGTTGCGTTGTGTCTCTTTCAGTGATTCTGTCCAATCTATATTTTCAAGACCGTCGAGCATTCTTTGTGCATATGCCGACACGCGCAGACACCACTGTTTCATCTTCTTTTGTACTACAGGGAATCCTCCGCGCTCTGATACTCCATCCACTACTTCGTCATTAGCCAGCACTGTACCTAATTCGGGGCACCAGTTTACCATAGTTTCGTTTAGGAATGCTATGCGCCAATTCATCAGAAGTTCTTGCTGCTCTTTTTTTTCCAATCTGTTCCATTCGGTTGCACTGATGTTTATCTCTTGTGTGCATGCTGCGTTTATTCCTGCCGTACCCTCTTTGGATAGTTTATCTTCAAGTTCTTCAATAGGTTTGCAGCAGTTGCTGTCATTGTCGTAATAGCTGTTGAACATTTTTATGAATGCCCACTGTGTCCAATGATAGTATTCGGGATTGCAGGTGCGTATTTCGCGGTTCCAATCGAAGCAAAAACCTATTTTGTCGAGCTGTTCGCGATATCTTTTTATATTGCGGTCAGTGGTTATTGCCGGGTGCTGTCCTGTCTGTATGGCATATTGTTCGGCAGGCAGACCGTAGGCGTCATATCCCATTGGATTGAGCACATTATAACCGTTAAGTCTTTTATAGCGTGCGTATATGTCCGATGCTATATATCCCAGAGGGTGTCCTACATGAAGTCCTGCTCCTGAGGGATAGGGGAACATATTAAGTACATAGAATTTCTTTTTTTCGCTGTCTTCTGTAACGCGATAGGTGTTGTTATCTTTCCATCGCTGTTGCCATTTTTTTTCAATTTCGTTAAAGTTATAGCCCATAATATTTATTGTTTTTTTATTTTCATCAGTGTTAGGTTGCTTATACTTCGTATAAGAGTCTGCAAAAGTATATAAAAAAAGTAAATTGGAGAGTATTACAGCTTTTATTTATTGGAGAAAAATTCAAAAAAATAGTGTATCTTCGCGTCATTAAACATAATAGAGAATTACACAAGTAGAAGCTGTTTAAATTTATGCTCTATCAAAATAGGCGGTAATTAAAATAAAAGTAAAAATTAGGCAACTTCTTAATTTAAAAGTAAAATAATTGACGGAAATTTAAACAGCTTCTGATATATGGCAGAAAAAGATATGGTTCTCACTCCTATGATGAAACAATTTTACGACCTGAAGGCCAAGCATCCCGATGCTATAATGTTGTTTCGTTGCGGAGATTTTTACGAGACTTATTGTGCCGACGCTATATTGGCGTCAGAAATATTAGGTATCACACTTACCAAACGTTCAAACGGTAAGGGTGCGGCAAACACAGTAATAGAAATGGCCGGTTTTCCTTTTCATGCACTTGACACTTATCTGCCAAAATTAATACGCGCAGGAAAGCGTGTAGCCATTTGTGACCAGCTCGAAGACCCTAAACTGACTAAGAAATTAGTGAAACGCGGAATAACAGAACTTGTTACTCCCGGTGTCTCTATCAACGACAATGTACTTGACTATAAAGAGAATAATTTTTTGGCTGCCGTGCATTTTGGGAAACCTATGTGCGGAGTATCTTTTTTGGATATTTCCACCGGAGAATTTCTTGTTGCCGAGGGTACTTTCGATTATATTGATAAATTACTTATTAATTTTCGTCCTAAGGAGGTGCTTTTCGAGCGTGGAATGAGGAGTAGATTCGAGGATTGCTTCGGTAATAAGTATCTTGTATTTGAACTTGATGACTGGGTTTTTACCGAGGAATTTGCGCACGAAAAATTAACAAAGCACTTCGAGACAAAGAATCTGAAAGGCTTCGGAATTTCGCATCTTCGCGGTGGAGTAGTGGCTGCCGGAGCAGTTTTACACTATCTGAATGTAACGTTGCACTCGCAAATATCACACATAAGAAGTATATCGCGCATCGAAGAAGAGCGCTATGTACGTCTCGATAAATTTACCATAAGAAGTTTGGAACTTCTTGGCAGCATGCATGAGGGGGGGACATCGCTTCTCTCGGTAATAGACCGTACCACAACTGCAATGGGTGCCCGCCTGCTCAAGCGTTGGATGGTTTTTCCTCTCAAAGACAAAAAACCAATTGAAGAGCGTCTCGATATAGTGGAGTATTATTTCCGTGAGCCGGATTTCAGTGATACAATAGAGGAACAACTTCGCATGGTGGGCGACCTTGAGCGTATTATATCAAAGGTGGCAGCCGGTCGTGTCTCTCCTCGTGAACTTGTGCAGTTGAAAGTGGCGCTTCAGGCTGTGGAGCCTGTTAAAAAAGCCTGTGAGGCTTCATCTAATGCTATTTTAAAGCAGATAGGTGCACAGCTCGATTGTTGTGCAGATATTCGTGACAGAATAGCTCGTGAGATTGTTCCCGAGCCTCCTATTCTTTTAAACAAAGGTGGGGTAGTGGCCGATGGAGTAGATGAGCAATTAGACGAATTGCGTGCCATCGCCTATAACGGCAAGGATTATCTGATGAAACTCCAACAGCGTGAAAGTGAGCGCACAGGAATTCCAAGTCTGAAAATATCATTCAATAACGTCTTTGGATATTACATCGAGGTGCGTAATACCTACAAGGATAATGTTCCAAATGAATGGATACGCAAACAGACACTTGTGAATGCCGAGCGCTATATCACGCAAGAGCTTAAGGAATATGAAGAAAAAATTCTTGGAGCCGAAGAGAAAATTCAGTCCCTTGAAAGTCGCATATACAGTGAACTTATAACAGCCATAGTAGATTATATTCCCTCTATTCAGATGGACGCAGCGCATCTTGCACGTCTCGATGTATTACTCTCATTTGCCAATGTTTCGCGTGCATATAAATATATCCGTCCGATAATATCCGAGAGTGATGTGTTAGACATTAAGCAAGGGCGTCATCCTGTAATAGAGCGTCAGATGGGGGTAGGCGAAAGTTATATTCCCAACGACCTTTATCTTGACAGCGAGCGTCAGCAAATAATAATTGTTACAGGTCCCAATATGGCCGGAAAATCGGCTCTTCTGCGTCAGACAGCACTTATCACTCTTCTTGCACAGATAGGTTGCTTTGTACCTGCCGACAGTGCCACAATAGGTCTTGTCGATAAGATTTTTACTCGCGTTGGAGCAAGCGATAATATTTCGGCCGGTGAATCAACCTTTATGGTAGAGATGACTGAGGCTGCGAATATTCTTAACAATCTGTCGGCACACAGTCTTGTGTTGTTCGATGAGCTTGGGCGCGGAACATCCACATACGACGGAATGTCTATTGCATGGGCCATAGTGGAACATATCCATGAATCACAGAAGGGTAGGGCACGTACACTCTTTGCCACACACTATCACGAACTGAACGAAATGGAGAATAGTTTCCCACGCATAAAAAATTTCAATGTATCGGTAAAAGAAATTGACGGACGAGTTATTTTTCTGCGTAAATTGATGCCCGGAGGTAGTGAGCACTCTTTCGGTATTCATGTGGCTAAATTGGCAGGAATGCCAAAGAGTATAGTCAGACGTTCCGAGCAGATTCTTGCAAAATTAGAAGCTTCGGGTAATCGTGGCGAGATGAAGAGTGCTCCAACATCCGAAATTTCCGATACACGAGAGGGAGTGCAACTCAGTTTCTTCCAGCTTGATGACCCTGTACTATCACAAGTGCGTGACGAGATTCTTGGTATAGATGTCAACAATCTCACCCCATTGGAGGCACTTAACAAGTTAAATGATATAAAACGTATAGTACGCGGAAAATGAAAAACATAAGGCGGTAATCTGATTTAAAATTAGTAGTCGATGTTTTTTACTGCTGTAATTTTATAAAGTGTGCAATTTTTGCACACTTTATGGGAAAAATCTCTGTTTTAACAATTTTTTATTGACAGGTATTCTTTGCAACATCTAACTTAGTGGAAAAAATAATCCGCTATGAATATGTTCATGAGTATATTATCGTCTCTCAAACAACAAAAATTATCAGCTATACTTAATAGCATCGGGCTGGTGGCAGCTCTCTCTGTCACCTATCTTATCCTGTCGCAATACTATTTTTATACTCTATGGAATAGGGGAATAGATGATTATGAGAGAATATTTCGTGTAGATATAAGAATGGGTGCAGATAGTTGGACAGCTTTTACGGATAAGGATTTTCAGGATAAGTTGTTGACGCACTCTCCGCTTTTAGAGGGATATTTTATATACGATCGCCATAAGTCATTTACGATAATTGAATTTAAAAAGAGTAATAACGCGGAACAATCCGGTTCTCTGTTTGCCATGAGAGCCGACAGTTGCAACCTTATTACTTTGGGTGTAAAATTAACGGTGGGCAGTTTCGATAAGATTGTCGGTGGCAATGGAATTGCGCTTGCTGAGGGTTATGCCCATAGAAATGGTATTCAGCTTGGTGACGAGGTTGTAGTTGGCAACAAGCATACCTGTACGGTAGAAGCCTTTTTCGAGGATTTTCCCCATAACAGTGATTTCAGACAAATAAGGTTGATAATGAGCATAGATAATAATACGCTCTCCAAAAACGGTGAAACGAATGGTATTTTATATGTTAAACTGCGCAGCGCCGACGATTGTAAGGATTTTATAAGAACAGCTGCTTCAATAATTGCAAGCATGGGTGGCGATGAATATGCGGCTGATATAGATGAGCATATTCGTCTCACACGTATTGATTATTGTAAATACACGAAAGACCTTTCGGCCTATGCAGGTTATGTCGAGAGTGGTAACAATATATTATTTTGGCTTGTTGCCATAGTTATCTTGGCTGTGGCTTTTATCAACTATTTTAATTTTTTCGTTGCATCAGTTCCGCGTCGCATGCGCAATATTAACATACGCAAAGTGATGGGAGCGCAGCGTTTGAGTATTTATCTTGAATTACTCTTGGAGAGCGTATTACTTGTTTCTGTGGCGCTTGCATTGTCGCAACTGTTGATAAATATGTTTCCGAAAGAGATTTTAGGTAATGAAATATCAGTTTCCGACAGTTTTCACTCTTTTGCGATGCTTGCATCTATATCTATAATTGCAGCTGTTGCAACAGCTGCTTATCCTGCGTGGTACGTATCATCATTTTCTCCGGCATTTATATTGAAAGGAAGTTTCGTAACGGGAACTTCGGGCAAGGCTGTTCGTAATACTTTGCTTGCTGTGCAATATGTTGCCTCATTCCTTTTTATAATTATATCGTTTACGATGTATTATCAATTTATATCTTTGAAAAACAGTGATTTTGGATTTGATGAGGATTTTTATGCTTATCAATATTCCACTTACAGCCACGATTGTGACAAATATGCGGCGGAGCTTAAAAAATGTAAGGCTGTAAAAGATGTTACTTTTACTTTTATGAAGCCCCTGACAAATGATTTTGCTGTAGAATTTCATTCTATGAGTTTAGATAAAAAAATCAACCTCAACTGTCGCTCGGTGGGGTGTAATTATACGCAATTCATGGGAATTGATATTATAGAAGGACGTGCTTTTACAGATAATGAGGATGGAGATAAGTATATAATAACAGAATCTGTGAAAAGAGAATCAGGCATCGAGGTTGGCGACTTCCTTTCTCACAATGGCACTCATTATGCCGAGGTGGTGGGGGTGTGCAGCGATTTTGCAGACGCTTACGAGGGTATTGTACCCTCCATTTTATGCTACAAAAAAAATCACGAAGTGTTACATTATGTCCTCTTCAGACTTGCTGATGGATATACTGTCTCAGATGTTGTGTCGCACATTGATGAAATAGGGCAGTATTATTCTGCCTCTAAGCAAAAGAGAAGCGAAATAGAATCTTTTGACAATATATTCAGGCAGGTGCACGAGAGCCTGATAGTTTCGGCTCACATATTTGCTATGTTTGCAATGGTTGCGTTGACGATAGCGCTTTTGGGAGTCTTCGGGATAGTGTTTTTTGAAACTCAGTATCGTCGCAAAGAGATTGCCATACGCAGAGTGAATGGTGCTACACGTGATGATATTCTGCGTATGTTTATGGTGCGATATTTTAAAATAATATCCATCTGCTATTTGTTTGCCTTGCCAATTGCCGTAGTGTTAATTCGCTTTGATGTTGCATTGGCAAAATCATTATCACCGTGGATTTTTATTTTTGCTTTTTTTGCAGTGTCGCTGCTGACTTTTTCAGTAGTTGTTGCAAGTGCTTGGAAGGTGGTTAACGAGAATCCTTCAGATATAATAAGCAAGGGGTAGTAAAAAAATCATCGTGAATTGCTCACGATGATTTTTTTTAAGTATATATCTCTTTTTTAATTTTTTTGCATACTGCACTTTGCTCTGTCAAAAACAGTTCTTTAACCCTTTTTCCTGCTGATAATCATGCAGGCTATTCCTATTATCACGAATGGAATACTAAGCCATTGTCCCATATCCAGAGCCATATTTTGTTCAAATTCCACCTGCACCTCTTTTATAAATTCTACAAAAAAGCGGAACGTGAAGATTGTTGTAAGGCAGTAGCCGAAATAAAAAAGTGAACCAACTTTTTTGGGAAATTTTTTGTATAAAATCCATCCTCCAATAAAAAATATCAGATAGGCTATTGCTTCGTATAGCTGTGCGGGGTGGCGTGGTATATTGTCCACCTGTGCAAATATAATGCCTAAAGGGCTTTCTGTGGCGCGTCCTAAAATCTCGCTGTTCATGAAATTTCCCAATCGTATCATGGCTGCCACAATGGGTGTGGTGATGGCAATATTATCGAGCACCCACGCGAAACTTAGTTTGGTTTTGCGGCAATAAAGCCATAATGCTGTAAAAAGACCTATTGTACCTCCGTGGCTCGCAAGCCCTTGATAGCCTGTGAATCGCCACTCCCATGAGTCGGGTGCAAAATGCAGCGGCAAAAGCATCTCCAGAAATCCTTTTACGCTTGTCAGATATTGTTGCGGCTCATAAAAAATGCAATGCCCCAAACGTGCACCCACCAAAATTCCTATAAAGCAATATATAAAAAGCAGTTCAAACAGCTTTTCATTTACTTTTTGCTGTTTATAGAGCCATTGCATTATGAAATAACCCAATGCAAGACCTATCATCCAGCATAGTGAATAATATCGAATCTCAAACCCTAAAAATGAGAAAGGACTCATTTCGGGATTCCAAATTAAATGGCAGGGTAGTACTGTCATCTTTTATGATTTTTAAACGTTAAATAAGAAGTGCATAATGTCGCCATCCTGCACCACGTATTCTTTACCCTCGACACCCATTTTGCCTGCCTCGCGCACAGCTGCTTCGGAGCCAAACGCAATGTAATCTTCATATTTTATTACTTGTGCACGTATGAAGCCTTTCTCAAAATCGGTGTGTATGACACCTGCACATTGAGGTGCTTTCCAACCTTTGCGGAAAGTCCAGGCCTTTACCTCCATCTCGCCGGCAGTGATGAATGTTTGAAGGTTAAGCAGGCTGTAGATGGCCTTTATCAATCTGTCGCAACCCGATTCGGTGAGTCCCATATCTTCAAGGAACATCTGTTTCTCTTCGTAGCTTTCAAGTTCGGCAATGTCGGCCTCTGTTTGTGCAGATATTATTATAAGTTCGGCATTCTCCTCCTTTATGGCTTCGCGCACAGCTTCCACATATTTATTGCCGCCGGCAGCCGAGGTGTCGTCGACATTGCATACATAAAGCACAGGCTTTGTGGTGAGCAAGAAAAGATTCTTTGCAATATGTTGCTCATCCTCTGTGTCGAATGTTACTGTACGTGCCGATTTTCCGGCTTCCAGCGCCTCTTTATATTGCATGAGTACGTCATATTCGAGCTTAGCCTGTTTGTCGCCACCAACACGTGCCTGTTTCTCAACACGCTTTATGCGGTTCTCCACTGTTTCAAGGTCTTTCAGTTGAAGCTCCATGTCTATAATCTCTTTGTCACGAACAGGGTCAACCGAACCATCCACGTGCACAATATTATCATTGTCGAAGCAACGCAGAACATGGATAATAGCATCTGTCTCGCGTATGTTACCAAGAAATTGATTGCCCAAGCCTTCTCCTTTGCTTGCTCCCTTCACAAGACCGGCAATATCCACTATGTCACAAGTGGCAGGGACTATGCGTCCGGGGTGAACAAGTTCGGCTAGTTTATTGAGGCGCTCATCGGGTACCGTAATCTGTCCCATTTGCGCGTCGATGGTGCAAAAAGGGAAATTAGCTGCCTGTGCCTTGGCACTCGACAGACAGTTGAAAAGTGTTGATTTTCCTACGTTGGGCAAGCCAACAATTCCTGCTTTCAGAGCCATATATTGTATATTGTTTTTAGTTAAAAATTATATCACCTGCAACGGGCGACGTTGCAAAGATACTCAAATATTTTCAGAGACTGTTTAAGAAGTTGTTTTGATTTTATTTAGGATTTGGAATGGGTTAAATTTTATGCTTAATTTACACAGCTTCTTATTCATAATGAGCACACTTTTTTGTTTTTTCTTTTATTTTTGCTTCAAGTAACCTCTTATTTGTACTCTTTTTTGGCTCCGAACAGATAGTGTGCCAACTGCGGACTGAGCCTTATTGCCGAACTTACAATGAGGCAGCCTGATATAACCATTGCAGCCAACAGCATCGAGCACCCAAATTCTATGAGCGGCATGTTTATCTCATCAAGTATTGGCAAAATTTGCATTCTCTCCTTGGGCATAAAGAAAAAGTGCAGCAGATATATATCGAGTGTTCTTCTGCCTATAAATTGTAATGATTTCCCTAAGGTATTCTCCTTTTTAAATCTATCTCTGTATTTTCGGAATATGGCAAATACTATGATAATTCCTGTATATCCGTATATTATCATACATAGGTTTTTGTGAAGTGATGCAGGTATATATGCGTCTTGGTAAATGTTTAATAGGAAGTAAGCCAAGATAGACAGTGTAACTAATATGCCATTATCGAGAATGTGTTCAAATGTAGTATAATATTTGTGAGCAAGCACACCGAATATGAAATATGAGAAAAATTCCCATTGAGGTATTCCTATCAGTCCCATTATATTGTCGCTTACTCCAAGCATAAGCATAATCTTGTGTATCTTGAAGAATACAATTCCTATGATAAATATTATAATATCTGTTGCTATATTTTTTAATTTCAACAGTTTACATCCTTGTTCCAATGCTATATGCAGCAAAAAGAATTCAAACAGCGTCACAGTGAACCAATAACCGTTTTTGTATCGGCTGAATAGACCCTCTGTAAGTGATATATCCTCAATATGCAATAAAAGTATAAAGAATATTGCCGTAGACAATATTTGTACCTTAAACTTTTTCATTATGAATGAACAGGTGTTTGCAAAATCCCATATTCGCTCTTTTTTGAAAAACACAAAGCCGCTTATGAAAAAGAAGAGTGGCATTCTGAATTGAAACAGGTAGTTACTGTACGATGTTGTCTCTTCCGTTACATTGAACATTGTTGCCGACATGTGGTAAACAACAACCAGAATCATTGTAAAACCACGTAAAGCATCTATGTATTCTATCCTTTTAGTTGTACTCATGTTTGTGTGAAAGTTTTTTTATCAGTGAGCTTCGAGCCAGTTTTTGCCCCAGCCATGGTCGGCAATCAGAGGAACGCTCATGGTAAAGGCATTTTGCATCTCCTCGACCACAAGGCGCTCCATCGTCTCTTTCTCTTCGGGCACTACGCTGAAATTAAGTTCGTCGTGCACTTGCAGTATCATTGTAGAGTGCATATTTTCGGCTTTCATGCGACGATATATATTAATCATTGCAACCTTTATTATATCGGCAGCGCTGCCTTGTATCGGGGCATTTACGGCATTGCGTTCAGCGTAACCTCGCACTGTGGCGTTGTGTGAATTAATATCCGGCAAGAAGCGTTTGCGATTGAATATTGTCTCCACATATCCCTTTTCTTTGGCAACCTCTTTACATTGTTCGATATAGTTGCGCACACCGCTGTATGTCTCAAAATAGTTATCTATGAGTTCTTTTGCTTCGCGGCGGTCTACATTCATTCGCTCGGCAAGTCCAAACACCGAAATTCCGTATATTATGCCGAAGTTTGCGGTTTTTGCTTTGCTGCGCTCCTCTTTTGTGACCTCCTCTATCGGCTTGCGATATATTTTTGCGGCTGTGGCTGCATGTATGTCGTATCCGCTTTTGAAGTCCTCAATCATATTTTTGTCGCCGCTCAGATGTGCCATTATACGCAATTCAATCTGTGAATAGTCGGCCGAGAGGAACAGACATCCAGGTTCGGGGATGAAAGCCTTGCGTACCTCTTTTCCGTCGTCGTCTCGTATAGGTATATTCTGAAGATTGGGGTTGCTGGAGCTTAAACGTCCTGTTGCAGTTACCGTTTGGTTGTACGATGTGTGTATTTTTTCTGTTTGATGATTTACAAGGGTCGGCAGTGCGTCAACATAAGTGCTCAGTAGTTTCTTCAGACCTCGATATTGAAGAATGTTTTTTACTATGGGGTGGCGGTTCTGTATTTGTATAAGCACCTCTTCCGATGTTACGAATTGCCCGGTTTTTGTTTTTTTGGGCTTTTCAATAATTCTCAGTTTGCCAAATAGTATTTCTCCCACTTGACGAGGTGATGAGATATTAAATGGTTCTCCGGCTTGATCGTATATCTCTTTTTCTATTTCGTGCATGCGTTTGCTGAGCAGAGCCGAAGTCTCGGCAAGCGCTACGGTGTCTATGCGTGCGCCGTTACGCTCCATATATGCAAGCACAGGCACCAACGGCATCTCAATTTCGTAGAAAAGTTTTTCCACCCTCTCCTTCAGCAAATCCTTTTCGAGGATATTTCTAAGGCGTAGTGTTACATCGGCGTCTTCACAGGCATAGTCGCATATTTGTTCGGGCAAAAGGTCGCGCATATTTTTTTGATTCCTCCCTTTTTCGCCTATAAGCTCTTCTATTTTTATAGTGTTATAGTTAAGATATATTTCGGCAAGATAATCTAACCCGTGATAAAGTTCGGGTTGAAGAATATAATGGGCTATCATGGTATCAAAAAGTCTTCCGCGCAGTTCTATTCCATAGTTGGCAAGCACGCTAAGGTCATATTTGATGTTTTGTCCTGTTTTTTCTATCTCATCACTTTCAAAAATCTCGCGCAGCAGATTCAGCCGATTCATGGCTTCTTCTCTTTCGGCTGCAATGGGAATGTAGAATGCTTCTCCTTCGTTCATTGCAAGGCTTATGCCTACAAGTTCGGCCGAAATTGCGTTTATGCCTGTGGTCTCTGTGTCGAAGCACACAGATTTGTTCTTTTTTATATCACACACCAAACGTAATATATCCTCTTCTGTATCAATAAGTTTGTATGTATGTTTGACATCTTTTAAGCTCAAATGGCTTGAATTTTTTTCTTCGACTGTATCATCGGCCGCGAAAATTTCAAAGAGAGTGCCTTTGAAATTATCATTTTTCTCCTTTTTTTCGTTGCTTGGTGAGATTGCGATTTCTGCCACATCAAAGAGAGTGGGGGAGTGCCCATGAGTGTCTGTTTTTTCCACAAACCTCTCTTGAGATGTTCGTTTGCTCACACGCTCTTTGAGAGAGCGGAGTTCATACATGTCGAGCAAATTTGTCAGTTCCTCTTCATTCACCGGTTTGCGTTTGAGCGACTCCATGTCTAACTCTATCGGTACATCGGTTTTTATGGTAGCGAGAAATTTGCTGAAGATAATATTTTCTCTGTTTTCTTCGACCTTTTTTCTAAGTGCACCTTTTATTTGCTCGGTATTCTCAAGCATATTCTCGATATTGCCGAATTGTTCAAGAAGTTTCTGTGCAGTCTTCTCACCAACTCCGGGGCAGCCGGGTATATTGTCGCTGCTGTCTCCCATGAGACCCAATAAGTCTATTATCTGTGCAGTACTTTGTAATCCGAACTTCTCTTTGACCTTTTCAATACCCATTATCTCAAATTCTTTGTCGCCATATTTCGGTCGATAAATGAGTGAGGTCTCCGATACCAATTGTCCGTAATCTTTGTCCGGAGTCATCATATATGTTAAAATGCCCCTTTTTTCCGCTTTTTTTGCCAATGTGCCTATAACATCATCAGCCTCATAGCCGGGCACTTCGAGTATGGGTATGTTATATGCCTTTATTATATCTTTTATCACCGGCACCGATTCTCTTATCACCTCAGGCGTCTCTTCGCGTTGTGCTTTGTATGCTTCGTATGCCTCATGACGAAAAGTCTTTCCTTTAGGGTCGAAAGCAACGCCGATGTGTGTGGGATTTTCCTTTTTTATAACATCCTCAAGAGTGTTCACGAACCCAAGGATGGCCGATGTATTAAAACCTTTGGAGTTTATCCTTGGGCTTCTTATCATAGCATAATATGCGCGATATATCAGCGCGTAAGCATCTAACAGAAATAGCTTTTCCATATTTATGATTATTATAGAACGTAAAAATACACAAAATTTGCTTCCAAGCCTATTCTTTTTTATTACTTTTGCACTTTAATAAAGAGCAAATCCCACAGACATGGATATTAAAGAAACAATAATATTGCCTATCAGGCAGGAATTTAATGCTTTCAAGCGTTACTATTCAGAGCAGTTCAGCAGCGAAATACCTCTGCTCGACAGTGCTCTTACGTATGTCGAAGGCTCTGTGGGCAAGATGATGCGCCCCATGCTTGTGTTGCTTGCAGCCAAGAGTGTGGGTGAAATTAACAATACCTCTTTTTATGCAGCCGCCTCGCTCGAACTATTGCATACGGCGAGCCTTTTGCACGATGATGTAGTTGACGAGAGTAATATGCGTCGCGGTGTTCCCTCTCTGAACGCCCTTTATTCTAATCGCATTGCCATACTCACAGGTGATTATCTTTTCTCCTCATCGCTATATAACTCGGCATTGACAAAAAATAACGAGATAATTGAGGGTTTATCACAGTTGGGTCGCACTCTTTCGAGCGGTGAGATGTTGCAACTTGAACTTCAAAAAAACGGAGGTTTCAGCGAAGAAATGTATCTCGAAGTGATTCGTCGTAAGACCGCCTCTCTCTTTGCCTGCTGTGCACGTTTCGGTGCCCTATCGGTGGGTGCAGCAAGCGATGCCGCTGCTCGCTTTGAGCAATTTGGTGAACTTCTCGGAATTTGCTTTCAAATTAAAGACGATATATTCGACTATTCAAACAACGATGTTGGAAAGCCCACCGGCAGTGATATGCGCGAGGGAAAGATAACCCTTCCGGCACTCTACGTTCTTGCACACTCTTCCGATGCTTCTGTGCAGGCCCTCGCAGCAAAAATAAAAGTAGGTGGTGAACTTTCCGAGGATGAAATATCTCTTCTTATAGAATCGGCTAAGAATGAAGGAGGTATAGAATATGCGCTAAAAACACTATATAAATACAAAGAAGAGGCGTGTGCACTGTTGACAGACGATATTCCCGTTGATTGTCGAAATGCCCTTTTGGCCTACCTCGATTATGTTATATTGCGAGAAAAGTAATAGGCAGTAATTAATATATAAAGAGCGATGGAATCACTAAAATATGATTCCATCGTTACTTTTTTTGTTAGAAAAACTTTGTCTCTTCTCCCAGAATCTCGCTTAGCAGGAGATTTGCGAGCCGGCTTGTACCCAATCTGAAGAGCTTGTTCGTGAGCCATTCTTCACCAAGCACCTCTTTTACTATGCTGTAATACACAAGTGCATCCTGCACACTGTTTATTCCGCCTGCGGGTTTGAAACCTATTTTATTACCGGTTTTTTCGTAATACTCTTTTATGGTGTTGCACATGGTGTATGCAGCCTCGGGTGTTGCTGCCGGACTCTCTTTTCCGGTACTTGTTTTTATAAAGTCGGCACCCGAATATATCGAGAGAATCGAGGCTTTTTTAATATTTTCGGCGCTTTTAAGTGCACCTGTTTCAAGTATCACTTTCAGATGTTTTTCTCCGCAAATGCTCTTAAGTTCGCTTATCTCATCGCAAACACCCTCATAGTCGCCACTCATGAATTTTCCTACACTCAGCACTATATCTATTTCTGTGGCACCGTCGTGCACAGCCATTGCTGTCTCGGCCACTTTAACCTCTTGAAATGTTTGTGAAGAGGGAAAGCCGCCCGATACGCATGCAATACCCACTCCTTCGACTTCGAGCGATTCGCTCACTATTTTTGCAAAATTGGGGTATACGCAAATTGCGGCAACGTTCTTCAGATGGGGGTATTTATCATCAAATTCGTTTACTTTCTCTGTGAATCTGAGTACGCTTTCTTCGCTGTCGGTGCATTTAAGGGTGGTAAGGTCTATGCAGTTGAAAAGGAATTTTTTTACATCTTCGGTGTTGTTTTCCGATACTCCATTTTCAATAATTCTTTTTACCTTTTCTGCCACTTCAGCATCGTCGATAGCGGTGTTGTACTCTCCTAATATGTAGTCATACTTGCTTTGCTCTTCGATGTTGTGATGATGGTGGTGCTCGCCGCAGCCACAGTTGCAATGTTCGCTCATGATATTTTTGTTTTTATTGTTTTTTTGACTTTAAAAATGTATAAGTAATGTTATTTTAACAGTTGTTTATGCTAGTTTGTGGTTTTCTTTGTGTCTTTTATTGTCTCTTTTTGTTTTCTTATCCATATTTTTTTTAAGTGCTGCCGTAAGGTCCGTACCTGTTTGGTTGGCAATACATGTCACAACCCATATTACATCGGCAAGTTCATCGCCAAGGTTTTCATCTTCGCCGTTTTTGAACGATTGTTCGCCATATTTGCGTGCCATGATTCGTGCTACTTCTCCCACCTCTTCGGTCAGAATCGCCATGTTTGTCATTTCGTCGAAGTAGCGCACACCATACTCTTTTATCCATTTGTCTACGCTTTCTTGCAGCTCCTTTATTGTCATGTTCTACTGTTTTTATTCTCTGTTTTTAGAGTCAATGTATATTGTTACAGGACCGTCGTTTATAAGTTCAACTTTCATGTCTGCACCAAAAACACCTGTTTTTATCGGTTTGTTTATGTTTGCTTCAAGCTCTTTGCAAAATTTCTCGTATAGCGGCACAGATATTTCGGGACGTGCTGCTTTTATATATGATGGGCGGTTGCCCTTTTTTGTTGAAGCCATGAGTGTGAACTGACTCACAGCGAGCAGTTCGCCGTCGATCTCTGTTACCGATTTATTCATCACGCCGTTTTCGTCGTCGAACAGGCGTATATTTGTTATCTTTTTAGTGAGCCACTGTATATCTTCGTCGCAATCTTCGTCGCATATTCCCACAAAAACAAGTAACCCTTTGTCAATCATTGATTTTGTGTGCCCATCAATGCTCACTGAAGCTTTTTTTACTCTTTGAATTAGTACTCTCATTTTGCTGTTTTTTTGCTTAATTGTTTGTTTGTCAAGCAAATAGGAGGTGTGGTTTCTGCTTTTCTCTTCTTTATCCCGTATTATTGCAAAGTTATGAATTGTGCTCGGTTATTTCAAACTTTCTTTTATAATTTCTGCTTTGGATTTTCCTACTATTGCTGTAATTTCTTCGATACTTGCTTCTCTTATTCTTTTAAGGCTCTTAAAGTGTTTCAGCAGTGTGGTTTTGCTTTTTTCGCCTATTCCTTTTATGTTGTCAAGTTCCGATGCTGTTTGTCGTTTGCTGCGTTTTTCTCTGTGAAATTTTATGGCGAATCGGTGCACCTCGTCCTGTATGTGTGTCATCAGGCGAAAGAGTGCACTTTGCTGTTTCAGTCCTATGCTTTTGTGTTCACGTCCTACAATAAGTTCAGTTGTTCTGTGTTTGCTGTCTTTCACAAGTCCGGCAATCGTTATGTCGAGGTTTAGTTCATCTTCCACCACTTTTCTGATTGCTTCCATCTGTCCTTTGCCGCCATCGGCAATTATAAGGTGGGGTAGTGGGGCGTTTTCTGCTATTGCGCGTGTGTAGCGTCTGCGTGTCACTTCGCGCATTGATGCGTAGTCGTCGGCTCCCTCTACGGTTTTTATGTTGTATTTTCTATACTCTTTTTTTGATGGTTTCAACTTGTTGAACACTACACATGCTGCTACTGCATCGGTGCCCTGTATGTTTGAATTATCGAAACATTCTATTATGATGGGTAGTTTGTCCATGTGTAGTTCTTGCTGTATCTCTTTCATCAAACGAGTGTTTTTTTGTTCGGGATTCAGTTTCTCTTCTTGCTTCATCCTGTCGGCTTTGTATTGTTTGACGTTGAGCCGCGAGAGTGAGAGGAGTCGTGCTTTTTCGCCTTTTTGCGGATTGGTGACGGTAATACCCTCCAGAGGAATATTTATCGGAAATGGTGTTATTATCTCTTTGGCGTTGCTGGCGAATCGTTCGCGCATTTCTATGATACCCATCAGTAATATTTCTTCGTCGCTTTCATCGAGCTTTTTCTTATATTCGATGGTGAATGCTTGGTTTATGCAGCCGTTTGTAATGTGTAGAAAGTTTATATATGCGCTTTTCTCATCACTTTCGATGTTGAATACATCAAGATTGGTGAGTGATGAGTTTACAACCTCGCTTCGCGTGCGGAAATTCTCGATTAAGTCGTACCGTTCTTTAAGTACCTGTGCCTCTTCAAACTTCATTTCCGATGCAAGAATATTTATTTCTGTGAGTAGTTTTTCTTGCAATTTTCTTATATCCCCTTTTAGTATTGATGTTATCTCTTCGATATATTTTCTGTATTCATCGTGCGATATACATCCTATGCAGGGTGCGCAGCAGTTTTTTATTTGATACTCGAGGCAGGCTTTCAGCTTGCCTTCGCGCACAGTTTCTGGTGTAATCTTCAGATTGCATGTGCGCAGTGGATATATCTCTTTTATCAGATTGAGCAGTGTGTTTAAGGCGCCGATATTGCTGTATGGCCCATAGTATTTGCCTGCGCCTCGTATTATTTTTCGTGTCTTAAAGAGCTTTGGAAAGTAGTCGTTGCTGACACATATAGACGGATAGGTTTTGTCGTCTTTCAGAAGAATGTTGTAGCGAGGCTTATGCTGTTTGATGAGGTTGTTCTCAAGAAGCAGGGCGTCGGCCTCGCTGTTTACAACAATGTACTTTATATCGCAAATTTTGCTGACGAGCAGTCGTGTCTTAAGTGTTATCTGCTCTTTGTTGAAGTACGACGATACGCGACGTTTCAGGTTTTTTGCCTTTCCAACATATATGATAACACCATCCTCGTTCAGGTATTGATAGCAACCCGGTGAGTCGGGCAGATTGCTAACTATACCTAAAAGATGTTGTTCTCTTTGGTCGCGCTCTTCTTTCTTCATTATTCGTTCACCTCTACGTTTAGCAGTGCTCTTATGTCTGCTTCGGCAGGAAATATCGAGCGTCCGCCTAATCCTTCCAGTTCTATTATGAAGTTAATGTATATTTTCTTTGCGTTCATCTTTTTTATCAGATTATAGGCGGCCAGCATTGTTCCGCCCGTAGCAAGAAGGTCGTCGTGTATGAGCACAACATCGTTTGTGTCGATGGCATCTTTGTGTATCTCTATTGTGTCGGTTCCATACTCTTTTGTGTAGCTTTCGCTGATTGTTTCGGCAGGTAGTTTGCCCGGCTTGCGTATGGGTACAAAGCCTGCGTTAAGTTTTACTGCCAGCGCCGAGGCCATCACAAATCCTCGCGATTCAATTCCCACAATTTTAGTTATTCCACAATCTTTATACATTTCGTATAGTGTCTTGTCCATCTCTCTCATACATGCGGGGTTTTTGAAGAGTGATGTTACATCCTTAAACTGTATTCCGGGAATAGGAAAGTCGGGTATGTTTCTTAGGTTTGAAAGTAATAGGTCTTTGTTCATCTCTTTTGCTCTTTTATAAGTTCTTTTTATATTATATCTATCTGTGCGTGTGTCTGTTTTTTTTATAGCGTGTTCCACGTGGAACATTTATTTATGCGCAAGAACGAGAAGCACGTTTATGTCGCTTGGTGATACTCCCGGAATGCGGCTTGCTTGTGCTAAAGTCTCGGGTTGTATTGATGTTAGTTTTTGACGGGCCTCGGTCGAAAGCGATTCTATGGTGTTGTAGTTGAATCGTCCTTTTATGCGGATATTTTCGAGGCGTTGCATCTTCTGTGCCAGCTCTCTCTCTCTCAGAATATAACCACTGTATTTAATCTCTATCTCGGTTGCTTCTACAATCTCTTCGCGGTCGTCTCCCAATTTTTGCAGCCTTGATTTTAACGGTGCGATATATTCTGCAATGCTTTCTATGGTTATCTGTGGTCGTTCAATGATTGCCCACAATTTGCATCCTCTGTTTAATGGGGTGGTGCCTAACGCTTCCAAACCTTTATTTATAAGTTCGGCTTTTACAGAGAAATTTGCGATAAATTCTGTTAATTCTGCAATTTTTTTTCGCTTCTCTAAAAGACGGGTGTAGCGCTCTTTTGTAGCAAGACCTATTTTATAGGCTCGTTCGGTTAGACGGATGTCGGCATTATCGCTGCGTAAAAGTATGCGATATTCGGCACGCGAAGTGAACATTCTGTATGGTTCGTCTACTCCTTTTGTTACAAGGTCGTCGATAAGTACACCGATATATGCTTCGTCGCGGTGCAGAATAAATTCCTCTCTCCCTTGTATTTTGAGTGCTGCGTTTATGCCGGCTATTATGCCTTGTCCGGCAGCCTCTTCGTATCCTGTGGTTCCGTTCACCTGTCCTGCAAAAAACAGATTCTCTACAACCTTTGACTCCAATGTGTGGCGCAACTGTGTTGGGTCGAAGTAGTCATATTCTATTGCGTATCCCGGTCGGTAGGCCACTGCATCTTTGAGTGCCGGGATTTTTCTAAGTGCCGTAAGTTGTATATCCATTGGGAGTGAAGAAGAGAATCCGTTTACGTAAATCTCTTGCGTTGTCTCTCCCTCGGGTTCTAAAAACAGCAGGTGACGGTCGCGTTCAGGAAAGGTCACAATCTTTGTCTCTATGCTGGGGCAGTATCGCGGGCCAATGCTTTGTATCTGTCCGTTGTATAGAGGCGATTCATCCAACCCGTTACGCAGTGTTTCGTGAACTTCGGGGTTTGTGTAGCAGGCCCAACACGTTTTTTGCTCTAAATTGCGCGTAACATTGTTGTACGAAAAATGATGAAAATCGTTGTCACCATGTTGAATATCAAGTAGTTCTGTCTTTATGCTGCGTTTGTCTAAGCGAACAGGAGTACCGGTTTTCATTCTCCCCATGTTTATTCCGTGTTTTACGATACTCTCGGTAAGGCCTTTTGCCGCAGGTTCTGCAATTCGTCCGCCTTCTATCTTTACACGTCCTATGTGCATGAGTCCGTTAAGAAACGTTCCGGCTGTTATAATGACGCTGTGGGCACGAAATTCTGCTCCCTGCTGTGTGTATACACCAACGGCCTTTCCGTCCTCTACAATGAGTTCTACGGCGCAATCCTGCCACATGTGAAGGTTCGGTATATTCTCGAGGATTTCTCGCCATAGGATGCTGAACTTTACTCTGTCGCACTGCGCACGCGGACTCCACATGGCCGGGCCTTTCGAGCGGTTCAGCATGCGAAACTGTATCGAAGCTCTGTCGGTTACAATACCCATATATCCTCCGAGTGCATCAATCTCTCTCACAATCTGTCCTTTTGCTATTCCGCCTACGGCCGGGTTGCAACTCATTTGCGCAATCTTGTTCATGTCCATGGTGATGAGACATGTTTTTGCACCCAAATTGGCTGCAGCTGCAGCGGCTTCGCATCCCGCATGCCCTGCACCTATAATCAAAATATCGTAATTGAATGTCACCTGTATATATTTTTTACATCATCCGGCGTTGTTTGCCACCATGTGCAAAAGTAATGTATTTTATTTGAACAGCGAAATTTGCGGCTTAATAAGGGTTAATATAGCTCTTTTTTGCTATATTTGAAGTAAACTTCGAATACTTTCTTCACTCGCTGTGAAAAATATTCAAGCAAGCTTGATATTTCTTGCTCGTTTGTTTATATATTTGAAGTAAACTTCGAATATTTTCTTCTCTCGCTGTGAAAAATATTCAATCAAGCTTGATATTTCTCGCTCGTTTGTTTATATATTTGAGGTAAACCTCGAATATATTCTTCACTCGCTGTGAAAAATATTCAAGCAAGCTTGATATTTCTTGCTCGTTTGTTTATATATTTGCTTTTTGTAGACAAGACACTATGCTATGAGATACGATGTTTTTATAAGTTATTCCAGCAAAGATAAAGATGCGGTTCAAAGCATTTGCAGGCATCTCGAGGAGTGCGATGTGCGTTGCTTTGTTGCTTTTCGTGATATACCCAAAGGAAAGGTGTGGGCCGAAGAGATTATTTCGGCGCTCGACAACAGCAGCATGATGCTTGTGGTTTTTTCGGACAATTTCAATCGTTCGCGACAGGTCGACCGCGAGATTGAGATTGCAAGCGAAGATGGTAAACCCATTTTAACATGCCGAATTGCCGACGTTGAGTTTCAAGGAGCAAAAAAGTACTACCTTAAGAATATAAATTGGATAGATGCCTTTCCCGACATTGAGCAGGGGTTTGATGAATTGCGCGATAATGTCGGGCGTCTGTTGGGGCGTGAGCTTGTGCAGCCTGTTGTTGCAAACGATACCCCACCCGTAGAGCCGGAGCATGACGGGGAGCACTCAGAGCCGGAGCAGCTTGTTCATAAAATAGAGCCGCAAGAATATTTCCCCAAACAAACGCCTGTCGAAACATCTGAAACCGTTTCATCAGCTAAAGAGAGGCTCCGGCCCGTAGATTCGCGTGGCAGTAAAAAGAGTATCTTGATGGTTGTTTCATTGATTCTTCTTGCGCTTTTGGCAATAATTTTAATTCCGAATATGGTGACAAAAGAGGGGGGTGATGAACAAGATTTGTCGGTCACCGACAATCAAGCAGGCCGATTAACAGCCGAGGAATTGCAAGCTGTTCCCGTTTCTGTCGACCAAATAGTAGACCTTGGACTTTCCGTATCTTGGGCAGGATATAATCTGGGTGCGACATATCCCGAGGGATGCGGACACTACTATGCGTGGGGTGAGACAACGCATAAAAACACCTACAATTGGGAGACATATTCGCATGGAGACGAGGCTGAATGTAAGGATGTAGGCGATATAAGCGCAACCGATTACGACGCGGCAACGGCCGAGTGGGGCAGTGGGTGGCGACTGCCCGATAAACACGAGGTCGAGGAGCTGTTGCAAAAATGTCAGTGGCAGTGGAGTACATATAACGGAATGCACGGATATAAGGTTGTAGGGCCTAACGGTAACGCCATCTTCTTGCCGGCATCGGGGCTTCGTCAGGGGAGTGTTGTGTTCCACGTGGGAATGCACGGATATTATTGGACCGGAACTGCCGATAAAGTTGTTACAAAAGCATTCAGAATAGGTTTTGACGATACTGTGCAAAATGTTGCCGAAGAGCTGAAAGCTGTCGGCTTTGCGATACGTCCGGTGTATGTGGAATGACTCCTTGTGTAGCTTACTTAAACAGATAAAATTATCAGAGCGTCAAAAAAACAACTTTTTTGACGCTCTGATAATTTTATATAAATACCTTATTGTCTTTTTTTTACCAGCAGAATCCCACTCCTATGAAGTGACGCTGTGTTCCCAAAGCCTCTTCGTCCTCTTCGTTGATACAATATCTGTATTGAAATGTATACTTAAGAGTGACATGCCAGAATTTCACGATAGCTCCAACTTCGGGTGCAATGCTGTTGTACCAATTGAGAGTATAATCCTCCTCCTCTTCGTCGTAGTAATTATTCTCTTCGTCAAGTTCAAAGTAACCACCGCCGGCATATCCGATACCGAAGTGCAGCCACACAGGTTTTACAATCTTTTTTGTCCAACCGAACGATGCACTTGCCTCGCCAAATTTGCTGGGGTCCTTTTTGCTCTTGGGGAATTCAAAAATATCTTCGTTCAAGTGAAGGCTGAAGTATCCGCCCCATTTGTTATCTTTACACTTTCCAATGGTAAGTCCGAATACCATCTCCTCCGACCACTCATAAAGAAGAATGCTGTTCTTATCTTTCTTGGATTGAATTTCGTTTTGTATGAATATGATTCTCTCATTTGCCGACGTAGATTGTGAGCAGTCCATATCCAGAACCTTTTGGTACAAGTCGAGAGCCTCTTTGTATTTTTTGTTGTAGTATAGGTCTTCGGCTCTTGAGAAATAGATGTTGCAATCGCTCTTGTAACGCACGCTGCAATCGTTCATTTTTATCTCAACGAATTTATCGTTGGGATTAAGCATGATGATTTTTTTGTATGTGTTATATGCTTCGATGTATTTTGCATCTGTCAGCAAGTCGTTGGCCTCGTTGCGCCAGCGTATGATAGAGTCTATTTGTGTTATTTTATCGTCAACTGATTCTTTGTATCCTTCATATTCGGGATACTCTTTAGACATCAGATATTGATTTTTGGCATCCTCGTACTTGTAGTTCTTAAAGTGCTCTTCGGCAGTGTAAATGCACTTGTAGTAGGGATTTTTTGCTTTAATATATTGGTTGGTTACTTTGTATTCGAGCAGTGTGCTTTTGGGATGGTTGAACTGAACAAATTCTGTGGGGTCGAATCCGTCGGCATATACCTCGAATATACGGCCGTCGTAGGATGTTCCTCGTGCATTTGTGGGGAGTATTATCTCGTAGGATGTGGTTGTGCCTTCGAGGCTCTTTTTTGCCGATATTACATCGTTGTAGCTCGAACGGAACTTAAGGGTCAGTGACGAGTCGCAGTAGAAGATTACTTTCATCTCGTTTCTATCCTCGCAGGAGTAAACGCCGGTGGGATCGCTGATGTCTGTTACTTCTAATTTCATCTGTGCCCATGTGCACAGGGGCATCATTGTTAAAAAGAGTAATAAAATCTTTTTCATGTTTTTATCGTTTTATATTGAATGAACTTAGTGTGAATATCTCGTTTCGGTTTATCTGTTTGCCGTTGTATTTTTCGGGTTGCCATGTGCGCACCTGTATGCAGGGCTGTGCGTCATCCTTGAAGTCGATGAGCAGGAATACATAGCCAATGTCGCTATATGTGCTGGAATTCCAATATTGCTTTAGATTTACTCCGTAGATGTCATCGTAGCGTGGATGTCTGAGCACTTCGAGGCTGTCGAAAGTTATGTCGATATATTTGTTTCTTTTGAAACAACGTTTTAGATTTTCGAGATATTGCGCCTTGCTCTGTTTCTGATATATCACTTTTTCTTGGCTCATCAGACTGCCGGCCATATCTGAATTTTTCTTTACTTTTATTACTTTTCCGGTGATTATGAGGGCGTTGTCGCTGAATACCGAGTTAAGAAAATTGATATCTTTTCTGTTGTATGCTGTTCTGAAGTTCTCTACGAAGTCTACAATTATCTGACGGCGCGACAGGTCGTTTACCGATATGTTGGCGCTTATCACGTCGAGGTAGCGGTTCTCGTCGATGGCTATCATCACGTTGTCAATCTCGCCGGTGTTGGTGAAGTTTATTACAAGGTCTTGGTCGGCTTTGTCGTCGGGGGCATTCATCAAAGTGATGGGGATATTACGAATTTGGTAACCTCCGGGGCTTGACAGCAGTTTCTCCTTTATGCTTGAAACGGGGCACGACATTGGGCTCGACTTCCACATTTTCAGAATATCTTCTGTTGTCTCTTTGCTGCAAATGCTTTTTGGCAGCTTGGGCTTGCCGCCTTCCATAATGGTGCGATTAAACTCGCTTATCAAAATTGTGGCATTGCTTTCGATGGTCTCTTTAAGGGTTGTGTCGCTAATGCCGTCGGTTATCTCGACTGTCACAAGGTCGAGCTGTGCATGTGCTGTCATTGATAGCAGCATGGTTGCAATTAGTAATAATCCTTTCTTTCTCATGATTTATGTTGTTTTATTATTTTTTCAACAGGTCTTTTATGTTGTGTTGTGGTATGTTGCTGTGCAAAATGGCTTCAGCAGTGATGCCATGTTTCCAAAAATTCTCTTTGGAGATTTTTGTTATAAGCATGTGTATATAGTTGCAGTCGTTATTCAGGAATATGGTCATTACCTCAATTTGTCCTTTGCCCGTTTCGCTGACGGCTGTGAAACATTCGTAATCTTTCTCAAATGCCGAGAATATTTTCTCTAAGGGTATTGTGTATTTTAAGTTTTTGTTGAACACCTTGTGGCTGACATTCAGTTTCAGGTTTGTGGGGCAGGCGCCAGTGAATGTGTTTTTTATGCTCTCCATTGTGTACTTTTTGTTATACACGGGTGTGTAAGAGCTGTTTTTTTTCTCTAAAAATATTTGGTTGTTTATTGAGTCGAGCATGAAATGTTTGCTATAACTTATGTATAGTGCTCCACTCTTTTTTTGTGCTTCGTATGATTTTGTGTATTTGCGTGGCTCTAAGTTGCCGCGAAGCAGGCGTGCTATGGCTTCGTCGGCCTCTTTTTTGTCTGTTCCTTGAATCAGTTCTCTTGATGCCGGAAAACTGAAATCTATGCTGTTGGCACCATATTCCATGTGAGCATGGTACATCTTTCCATTGTGCGAGGATGTGAATGTGGTGATGTCGGTCATCTGCCCGAGCATACTGTTTATGTTTCTGAAACCGCTCTTTCCATAGGGGATTCCATTGTATAATATTTCAATTCTTTTGGCGTTCAGGTGCGACGCTGCTTGTGTCTCTTTCTCTTTTATACATAGTTCGAGCAACAGTCGTTCTATGAAATTGCATATAGGGGTGGCATATTGTTGCTTCATTCTTTTTCCGAATATGTTTACGCCTATGTGCAAAAGTTCGCCGTTTTTGTCATACTCAACGGTTATCTCTTTTTTTATGGAGGGTGCGTTGAGTGTTTCTTCCCGATATTCACTTGCCGGCAATCCGAGAGCCTCTATTATCTCGGCTTGTATCTTGCTTTGTGCGTTTGCTGTGATAATCAGGGTTATTGATATTATTGCTAATGTTGCAATTCTTTTCATCGCGTTCTTGTGCTTTTTATTCGTGGTATGTCAATCCGTTAGAGTCGAATATTTCAATCCAAGGCTGTTTTGAGCCGGCTTTGTATGTGTTGTGCAGCTCGTTTGATTTTATGTAGTCTTGCTCTACGCCTATGCCCTGAAGATAGGCAAGTGCAAGCATGTTATTGGCGTTGTTGTCGCCAAGTGTGAGGGCTTTTTCGCACAGTGATATAAACATCTCGGGATTGTTCTCTTTGTGGTATTGTGCCATTCTCAATATGGCCGGAGTGTAGTTGGCCTCTATTGCTTTTTCAAGGAGCAGCAGGCCCTCTTTCTTTTGCATGGGCGAGCCTGATAGGTATATATCGGCAAGTGTCAGACGCGCTTCGTTGCTGTCGTATGTGTCGATGGCTTCTTTGTAAAGTCTTATCGCTTCGTTGTATTTATTGAATTTGTGGTATATAAGATGGTAGCTTGCCATTATCATGTTGTATTGGCATTTATCCGAATCTTTCAGCTTGTTGCTCCATTTTTCGGCAAGTGTTTGGTAGTTGCGTCTCTGGCTGTTGCTGTATTGCTGATTCATGGATAGGTCGTAGTAGAGCGAAGCCACTAAGGCGAGTGCATCTTTGTTGCCATGTTCAGCTGCTCTTACAAAGTTTTTCAGTCCGTTTATGTAGTTGGGGGTTATTCCTGAATCGGCCTCGCCTATTCCGTAGGTTTCGGCAATTCCTCTCAGGTAGTGCAGTGTGCCGGGGTTATCACGATATTTTTTCTCGCTCTCTTTCAACAGTGCTTTTTCTCTTTCTATTTGCTGTGCATCTTTTGAGCTCATGTATGTGTCGCTGCCTGCATAACCTTCGGGGACTTTGTAGAATGAGCAGTTGAATATGTTATTCTGTTTTTCACGTTTTATGCCTTCGCTGTTGACGTGTGTGATAGTTTCGTAGCAGCGTCCGCGCATTCCGCAGTTGGCCATTGCCATGCTGAAGGTTAGTGTGCCTTCAATCTTTATGAATTTGTCGTTTTCTCGTTTGTATGTCATTATGTCGGAGCTTGTGCTTGCTATCAGTGCTCCGAATCTTGCTCCTAACAGATGCCCGAGCCCCGATGATAGTTTTTGCCAGATGTTTTTCTCTTTTTCGTATTTTGTATCGTCGGGGGTATAGGATTCGCTTATCTTGTAGGTGTATTGCAGACGGTTGTTCTTTATGGCTCCTTGTACGGTTTGCTGCTCAAGGCTTGCCGCAAAGAGTTCCATTGTCTCGCTACTGATGTCGCTGCCGTAGTATTCGTCCATCGCGTAGCTTATGTGGTTGCTGTATGTGAGGTTGTGCAACTTGTAGCCGCGGAAATTGAACATATTTTCAGCTTTCTGCTTTATTGTCTCCTCTAATTCGGGTGCTAAGAATACTCCGGAATTGTTGTTGAGTGTGATACGCAGCATGTCGTCTATTTGTGTAATATCGAGTATCCACGTCTCGCGTCCGTTGGGCATTCTGCTGCCTGAAACCCATCGTCCGATAATTTTACTGCTCTCCATTGTGGAGGCTGTTATTGCTTTTTTGTATGTGTTTTCAGGTATTACGGGTATGAGCATGTGCTCCGGCATGGGGGTTGTCGCATCGGGTTGAGGTTCTTTTGTTTCTGCTGTTGGTTCCGGCTCTGCAACAGGCTCTTGGTTTTCCGATGGGGTATCAGTCACTCCCTCTCCCAATGGTATGTTTATCTCTATTTCCATTGGTACTTGCTCTATGATAACCTCGTCTTGTTTTGCCTGACTGTTTGTCTCAGGCTGCTTTTCCTGCTCTTCGGGTATTTCTATGGTAAATTGTATCTCTTCGCCTTTGAATTCTATGATTTGTTCAATCTCCTCTTCGCTCCCGGGTATCATGTTGCTGTTGTCGGGGGTGTATTCCGCTGTTTCGGAATATTCGGCGAAATGTGGTGCTCCAATCTGTTCCTCAAGTTCGTAAAGGCGGGCAAGAGCTTCGTTGCGCTTTTCGTTATTTAGTTCTATATCAACAAATTTACGGTACATGAGTATCGAGGCTTGCAGATATAGGCTGTCGGCTCTTTTGCCGTCGTATAATTGTGCAAGTTTCAGATAGGGAGCCGAATAGTAGGGTACCTCTTTTATAATCTCCTTTAAGGTTGCCTCGGCAATGCTATCCTGCCCGTTCTCCATTGCTGTGTTTGCCTTATAGTACATTCTCAGCAATTTGTCGCGAGTAATGCCCTGCTGAGCTGTAACTTGTGTGCAACATAGCAGAGCAATCAATGTTGATATTATGATTTTCATGCTTTGTTTTTTAGTGAGCGACATCCTTTTTGCCATATAAGAAATGGCTGTATTTATGATTTTTATATATTATTGTGCAAAATTAAACAAAAGAAACGATATAAACAAAGTCTCCTATTATAAAATGTGAAGTATTAGAAGTTGTTTAAATTTCTTAAAAATATTTTCTTAAGAGAAACTGTATTGTTCGTTTTGCTATTTTTTATATACAAAATGTCTGTTTATCTCTTTTTCGCTCTATTTGAAAATTTAGCGATATAAATTTAAACAGCTTCTTAAACCGTTACTAAATATTAAACATTTTTTTCGTCACAATTGGTTATTTTCATAAAAAAACTTTATTTTTGCTAATTGTAAAAGGTGTATAAGTTTGAATTTTAATCATTTTATTCATTAAATAATTTAATATCAATTTATTATGTGGTTACTTAATTCTTCTGTGGGAAAGAAGGTAATTATGAGTGTGTCGGGTCTTGCCCTCATTCTCTTTCTGCTTTTCCACATGTCAATGAACTTGGTTGCGCTTGTCAGTGGCGAGGCCTACAACATGATTTGTGAGTTCTTGGGAGCAAACTGGTATGCATTGGTTGCAACAGCGGGCCTTGCCGCTCTTGTAGTTGTGCATTTTGTATATGCTTTCATTCTTACAATTCAGAATAAGAAGGCTCGCGGCACTCAGGATTATGCCGACAAGAAGCGACCTAAAGAGGTAGAGTGGGCATCGCAAAATATGTTTGCTCTCGGAATTATTGTTCTTTTGGGCTTAGGCCTGCACCTTTTCAACTTCTGGGCTAAGATGCAGCTTGTTGAGGTTATGCACATGGTAGGCGCCAATGTTGATGTAACGTATGCGGCAGATGGTGCATATCACATTGCTTCAACTTTTGCCAACCCTGTTTATGTTGCAGCATACATAGTTTGGCTTGCAGCTCTGTGGTTCCACCTTACACATGGTTTCTGGAGCGCTCTTCAGACATTGGGTTGGAACAATAAAGTTTGGTTCGGTCGTTGGCGTTGCATCGGTAACATTGTTACCACTCTCATCATCCTCGGTTTTGCAGCCGTAGTTGTGGTTTCAGCCATCTGCCCCTGCTGCTAAGCATTTATTAATAATGTAGAATAATAAAACATATATATTATGGCTAAGATTAGTTCAGAAAAACTGAATTCAAAAATTCCTGAGGGTCCGTTGGCTGAGAAGTGGACCAACTATAAGGCACACCAAAAGTTGGTGAACCCTGCTAACAAGCGTAACCTCGATATTATAGTTGTGGGTACAGGTCTTGCCGGAGCATCGGCAGCCGCATCGTTGGGTGCCATGGGTTTCAACGTGCTCAACTTCTGTATACAGGACTCACCTCGTCGTGCGCACTCGATTGCAGCCCAGGGTGGTATAAACGCTGCAAAGAACTATCAGAATGATGGCGACTCTGTTTACCGTCTTTTCTACGATACAATAAAGGGTGGCGACTATCGTGCACGCGAAGCAAACGTTCATCGTTTGGCCGAGGTGTCGGGTGCCATCATCGACCAATGCGTGGCACAAGGTGTTCCCTTTGCACGCGAATATGGCGGTCTGCTTGCAAACCGTTCGTTCGGTGGAGCACAGGTATCCCGTACATTCTATGCTCGCGGACAGACCGGTCAGCAGCTCCTTCTTGGTGCTTACTCGGCATTGAACTATCAAGTGAACTTGGGCAAGGTTAAGCTGTATACTCGTTACGAAATGCTCGATGTTGTTATTATTGACGGTCGTGCACGCGGTATCATCGCGCGTAACCTTGTTACAGGTAAAATAGAGCGTTTTGCAGCACACGCAGTGGTTATTGCAACTGGTGGTTACGGAAACACATTCTTCCTCTCTACAAATGCAATGGGAAGCAACGGTTCGGCAGCCCTTCAGTGCTACCGCAAGGGAGCCTACTTTGCCAACCCCTGCTTTGCACAGATTCACCCCACATGTATCCCCGTTCACGGTGACAAACAGTCTAAGTTGACACTTATGTCAGAGTCTCTTCGTAACGACGGACGTATATGGGTTCCCAAGAAAATAGAGGATGCAAAGGCACTTCAAGAGGGCAAAAAGAAAGCAAGCGACATACCCGACGAAGATCGCGACTTCTATCTTGAGCGTCGTTATCCCGCGTTCGGTAACCTTGTTCCCCGCGACGTTGCATCACGTGCAGCAAAAGAGCGTTGCGACAAGGGATTCGGTGTAAACAACACCGGTCTTGCCGTATTCCTTGACTTTAAATATGCCATACAACGTTTGGGTAAAGAGGTTGTTAAACAGCGCTACGGAAACCTCTTTGACATGTACGAGGAGATTACCGACGTAAGCCCCTACGAAGAGCCAATGATGATATATCCCGCCATCCACTATACAATGGGTGGTATATGGGTCGACTACGAGCTTCAGACCTCAATACCCGGTCTTTTTGCAATCGGAGAGGCAAACTTCAGCGACCATGGTGCCAACCGCCTTGGAGCATCGGCCCTCATGCAAGGTCTCGCCGATGGTTATTTCGTGCTTCCCTACACAATGCAGAACTATCTGAGCGACCAGATTCAAGTACCCCGTTTCAGCACCGACGCCCCCGAATTTGTGGCAGCTGAAAAGGCTGTAACCGACAAGATTGCCAAGTTGATGGCCATAAAGGGTAAACGTAGTGTAGACTCCATCCACAAAGAGCTTGGCCACGTGATGTGGGAGTATGTGGGTATGGCACGTACCGAAAAGTCACTCAAGACCGCCATCGAGAAGCTCAAAGAGGTTGAAAAGACATTCTGGAGCGACCTGCGCATCCCCGGTGAGGCAAATTCGCTGAACATAGAGCTTGAAAAGGCACTCCGTCTGCTCGACTTCATTGAGATAGGCAAGTTGATGGCTTACGACGGATTGAACCGCGAAGAGTCTTGCGGCGGTCACTTCCGCGAAGAACATCAAACCGAAGAGGGCGAGGCAAAGCGCAACGACGCCGATTTTTCATACGTTGCATGCTGGAAGTACACCGGCGAAGGCAACGAGCCTGAACTTCTCAAGGAGGATCTCAACTACCAATATATCAAGGTACAGACACGTAACTACAAGAACTAATTGAAAAAAGATTGTAACAATGGACAAGAATATCAGTTTTAATTTGAAAGTATGGCGTCAGAGAGGTCCCAAAGAGCAAGGTAAGTTTGTGACCTATCCGATGAAAGATATTCCGGGTGATACTTCGTTTCTTGAGATGCTCGACATCCTTAACGAAGAGCTCGTAAATAAGGGTGAAGAACCCATAGTATTCGACCACGATTGCCGCGAGGGAATATGCGGAATGTGCTCGCTCTACGTAAACGGTCATCCCCACGGCCCCGCAACAGGAGCAACCACATGCCAGCTCTATATGCGTCGCTTCAACGATGGCGACACTATAACCGTTGAGCCTTGGCGCTCGGCAGCGTTCCCCGTTATTCGCGACCTTATGATCGACCGTTCGGCATTTGACAAGATACAGCAGGCCGGCGGCTACGTGTCCATCAACACCGGCGGTATTCCCGATGCCAACGCAATACCCATTGGCAAGGATATTGCCGAAGAGGCTATGGATGCAGCAGCCTGCATTGGTTGCGGTGCATGTGTGGCTGCATGTAAGAACGGTTCGGCAATGCTTTTTGTATCGGCCAAGGTAAGCCAATTTGCCCTGCTTCCCCAAGGACAGGTTGAGGCTGCCCGTCGTGCAAAATCCATGGTGGCCAAGATGGACGAGCTTGGATTCGGTAACTGCACCAACACACGTGCTTGCGAAGCAGAGTGCCCCAAATGTATCTCCATCAGCAATATTGCCCGTTTGAATCGTGAATTTATCAAAGCAAAATTGAGCGATTGATAAATTTCACAATTTGCATAATCAACAAAAGAAATCCTCCGGCAAACCGGAGGATTTCTTTTGTTGATAGTTTGGTGACAACCACCTGTTTATAACAGTGCAGTCTTTGCGTTGTTACATGTGTCTCTAAGCACCAGAAGCGCCTCCGGGCCCATGTTAAAAAGCAAATCCACAATGCTCATATTCTTTATAAAGCCATTGCGCAAGGCAAACACCTGATAATAAGGGGCTGTGTGTGGCTGAGGAGCGTCGGCGATGCACTTTGGTTCAGCCAAACAGCGAAGGTCGGTTATATTGTTTTTCTCCCTTTCCATCGCACTTTTATCAAGAATGGAGCATGTGTGCTCAAGATTCATAAGCTCGCAAACCATGTGGTGCAGGCGCAGGTTAAAGTCCATGAGAAAGCCGTTACGCTCTTCGTAGAAATGCGCAAAGTCGTCGGCATAATAGTCGAAGAACGGGCTTTTGCGATAAGCACTTGCCAAGGCATTCCAATGCAGGTGGCGCCAATTACCATGCTCGCTGATGCGTACATCGCGCATCGGCTGTCGGCCATCGTGAATAACAGGAATCGTCAGAGTCTGTGTTCCATTCTCTGTGGCTATTGTGGCGCGGTTTCTGAAAGTTTGCTTCACAAATGAAGAGTCGCCGTCAATAAACACCTCTTTATGTGCATACAGATGCACATAAAGAGGTATGGGAGCTATGTATAGTGGATGTGTGATTATCATTTGAAACTGTCTACACTGCGGAACAGGCGGTTCCAACGTATCTTACCGTCGAACCAGCCGCGGTCTTTGTCTAAGGATAGCCAAATGAACAGAGGCTTGCCCACGATATGGTCTTCGGGAACAAAGCCCCAATAGCGCGAGTCGGCACTGTTGTGGCGATTGTCGCCCATCATCCAATAGTAGTCCATCTTGAATGTGTAGCTCGAAGACTCTTTGCCGTTTATATATATCTTGCCATCTTTTACCATCAGGTCGTTGCCCTCATAAACGGCAATGGGGCGCTCATAAACAGGCAGATTCTCGAGTGTCAGCTCTATGCTCTCGCCGCGCTTGGGAATCCACAGAGGGCCGTAATTGTCGGCGGTCCATTTTGTGTAACCGTTAAGTGGGTATATCTCCTCGGTGGTGTTGCTTTGGAACGGCTCTATTGAAGATACAGTCTTTGTGTATGTTGAAAGCTTTTTGTATGCCGTCTCGGTGAGTGGGAGCAGATGCCTGCCGCCATAGGAGCGTTGCAGGTCTTCTTTGCTTATTTGAAGCTCACGTCGCAGGCGCTCGGGCAGAGGGCTTTTGAATGTTACCCAATAGTTGTGTTGCACGTTTGTGGGTTGTTTGTTTGGCTTGCCGTTCAGGTATATCTGTTTGTCTTTTATTTCGAGAATATCGCCGGGCATTCCTACGCAACGTTTCACATAATTCTCGCGGCGGTCAACCGGTCGCCACAGCTTTTTGCCGAAAATCTGCGGATTCTGCTCGATATATTCGCGTCCTGCGGCATAGTAAAGGTCATATATGGCCCGACGGCGCTCGGGGCTGAGGCTGTCCATGTTCGGGTTATTGGGATAGCGTTGCGCTCCTATGGCGTAACAGTCGGCATAGTAGTCTATTACCTGTGGGTTGGTTGTTGCTGTGTCACCTGCCGGATAGTTGAACACCACAATGTCGTTGAGCTTTATATCTTCGATGCCGGGCACACGCTCATAGTCCCACTGTATGGCATCTATATAGCTTTTTCCTCCGGTCAAAGGCATGGTGTGTTGAGTGAGAGGCATGCTCAAGGGTGTTTGCGGCTTTCGAGGGCCGTAGTTGGCTTTGCTCACAAACAGATAATCGCCCACGAGCAACGATTTTTCGAGCGACGATGTGGGGATTACATAATTTTGAAACAGATATAGGTTGACAAAGTATACGGCTACAAGTGCAAATACAATTGCATCCACCCAGCTCATGATACCGCGCAGAGCGCTGTTTTTTGAATTTTTCCACCAGCCCCAAGGGATAAACTTCGTAATGTAGTTGTCTACTATGAAGGGTATGAGAATGAGCCCCCACCAGCTCCTTACCCATAATAGGAACAGCAGATACAGTGTGAGCGCTATTGATAGTTTTACAATATCTTTTTTTGTTGGTTTTCTCATCTTTTTTTGCTAAATAGAGGTCTTAAAAATCAAACAAATCTTTCATTCCCAGAAAGCCATTGTGCTCTTTCACATATTCGGCGGCAAGCACTGCACCCAGGGCAAAACCGCTGCGGTTTTTTGCATCGTGGGTAATGCGTATGGTGTCGGCTTCGGAAGTGTAGGTGATTGTGTGTATTCCCGGTACTTCGTCGCGTCGTATGGCGTTTATGCGCAGTTTGTCGGGTGTTGCTTCGGCTCCGGTTGTTACGCTGCCATCGGGGTTTGTCAGGTTGCCCATAATCCACTCGCTTTTGCGTTCAATGTTTTCTGTTATTCCCTCGCTCAGTGTGATGGCTGTGCCGCTGGGAGCGTCGAGCTTGTGTATATGATGTGTCTCCTCCATCTCCACATCGTAGCCGGGGAAGCGGTTCATTATCTTTGCCAAATAACGATTAACGGCCGAGAATATTGCCACCCCGAGACTGAAATTGCTCGACCAAAAGAGGGTCTTTCCCTCTTCGTTGCACAAGCGCTGCATCTGCTCCTGATGTTTGTGTATCCATCCGGTGCTGCCGCTTACAACCTTCACTCCTGCGTTCATGGCCTTTATGCAGTTGTCGTATGCAACAGAGGGGGCTGTAAATTCTATTGCAACGTCGGCCGATGCAAATTCTTTGCTCATAATCTCCTCTCTGTTGTCAATATCTATTATTGATACAATCTCGTGCCCTCTGTCAATGGCAATCTTCTCAATGGTTTTGCCCATCTTTCCGTATCCTATAAGCGCTATTTTCATATAATTACTTTTTATTACGGTGCGAAGTTAGCGATTTATTTAGAATTATTTTCTTATTCTTTTGTTCTATTTTTATATTTATAAAAATTAATGTTATATTTGCGTTGTTGATGGATTTTTACCTGTTTTATGCTTATGCCGACACAAAATAACAGCTCTTTATCGTTGAACGCAAATATCACGTTCAGTGTTGCGTTGCTGCGTGTCGGTGCCATAAATCATCCTCCTCCCCCTGTTTTTTGTACGAAAGGTTTGAAAATAAGCAAATTGTGCAATTTTGTTGCACAATGTTGTCCAACAAAACCGGCTACACCCTGCGGTGCAGTCGGTTTTGTGTATGATTAATAAATATATGAATAAAAACTAATAATAATTAATAAATTAAAATTATGAGACAAAATTACTTAAAGAAACTAATGACGGCACTGTTGTTGCTATGCTGCACAGTGGCAAATGCTCAAATATTTGAGGTTGATGGAATTTGTTACGACATTTTATCAGAGGAGGAAAAAACTGTTAGGGTAACAGCCGGTGGCGAATACACCGGCGCGGTAACAATCCCTGCGATTGTAAATTATAATGGAGAAGTATACAGTGTGAAAAGCATCGATAACTATGCGTTCTATAATTGCACCAGCCTTGCAAGCATCAATATTTCCGAGGGAGTAACAAGCATTGGTGTATCTGTGTTTGCTTTTTGTAACAGCCTTACAAGCATCAATATTCCCAAGAGTGTAACAAGTATCGGTGACTATGTGTTTTATGGTTGCACCAGCCTTGCAAGCATCAATATTCCCGAGGGGATAACAAGTATCGGTAAATCTACGTTTAGCGGTTGCACCAGCCTTACAAGCATCAAGATTCCCGAGGGGGTAACAAGCATCGGTGACGAGGCGTTTAGAGCTTGTAACAGCCTTGCAAGCGTCAATATTCCCGAGGGGGTAACAAGTATTGGTTATAGTGTGTTTTATGATTGTACCAGCCTTACAAGCATCAAGATTCCCGAGGGGGTAACAAGCATCGGTAACTATGCGTTCTATAATTGCACCGGCCTTGCAAGCATCAATATCCCCGAGGGGGTAACAAGTATTGGTGAATCTGCGTTTAGAGGTTGCACCGGCCTTGCAAGCGTCAATATTCCCGAGGGGGTAACAAGTATTGGTCAATCTGCGTTTAGAGGTTGCCACAGTCTTGCAAGCGTCAATATTCCCGAGGGAGTAACAAGCATTAGTGAATATGCGTTTGCTGAATGCACCGGCCTTACAAGCATCAAGATTCCTGAGGCGGTAACAAGCATCGGTGACGGGGCGTTTGCTTATTGTATCAGCCTTACAAGCATCAATATTCCCGAGGGGGTAACAAGCATTGGTCAGACTGCGTTCATAGAATGCAACAGCCTTGCAAGCATCAATATTCCCGAGGGGGTAACAAGTATTGGTTACGGGACGTTTGCTTATTGCACCAGCCTTACAAGCATCAAGATTCCTGAGGGGGTAACAAGCATCGGTGACTATGCGTTCTATTGCACCAGCCCTGCAAGCGTCAATATTCCCGAGGGGGTAACAAGCATCGGTGAGAATGCGTTTGGTAGTTGCACTAGTCTTGCAAGCATCAATATTCCCGAGGGGGTAACAAGTATCGGTAACTATGCGTTTGCTGGCTGTAACAGTCTTACAAGCATCGAAATTTCCGAGGGAGTAACAAGCATCGGTGACTATGCGTTTGCTGAATGCTTCAATCTTGCAAGCATCACCTCTCTTATCCCGGCCGATAAACTTTTTGTCCCCGGCATACAAGTTTTCTACGGAGTCGATAACGAAAATTGCACCCTTTACGTACCCGCAGGCGCAGTGGATACATACGCCGCAACCGATGGTTGGAAAGATTTTGCAAATATAGTTGAAACATCTCCCGCAGGATATACTCTCAATGTTTCGTCGGCAGGCTATGCCACAATGTTCCTCGACTATGCGGTGGAGATTCCCGCGGGCATCGAGGCTTATACTGCCAACCGCATCGAGGGCGAGTATCTTAAAATGCAACTTGTCGAGGGCATTATTCCTGCAAACACCGGAGTAATTATTCGTGCCGACGAGGGTACATATTTCTTTGCCGAAAGCGATGCAACCCCCGAGGCAGTAGCAAACAATCTGCTTGCCGGTACAGTGGATGACACATACATTGCGCCTGCCGAAGGCTCCATCGCCTACGTGCTTTCACAGGTAGGTGGCGTTGTAGGAATGTATCGCGCAAAACTGAATTCCGAGGGCGAATTCAAAAATAACGCAAACAGGGTTTATATGCTCCTGCACACCATGGCCATGGGTGATGACATCCTCGACACAAACGTTCCCGGGGCACAGCTTGGCACAGGCTACCGCTTCGACTTTAGCGGCACAACCGACATTGAGAGCATCGCTATTGAGCAGGGCGAGGCTGTTTATTACGACCTCAGTGGTCGTCGAGTGGAGAATCCCACTCGCGGAATTTATATCCTCGGCGGCAAAAAGGTTTTTGTAAAATAATTGCCGAAATAAAATTTAAACAGCTTCTTATCTCTTAATGATAATTTCCGGGCAGGCTCATAAAGCCTGCCCGGTTTTTTGCAGGCAGTGTGGGCTTTTAGGGGGTGCGCAGCGGCAGCCCGAACACCGATACGGCTTCTCTTTGACTGTTATTCTTTTAAAATCAATAAGTTAACATCAAAAACAGCCTCTGCCGAAAATGCTGATTATACAATAAGTCTTTTATAATGAAGCATCTTATTTAAAAAATTGTTATCTTCGCAGTTTGAAAGTGGCAACTGAGGCTTTTTGCCGTCTCGGAGTGTTGCAACATTTTGTGTGAGTAAAAAAGTAAATAAAATAAGAAACTGTTTAAATTTATATCGTCAAATATTTTTTAGAGCAAAAATGGCGAAACAAACAATACAGTTTCTATTAAGAAAACATTTATTAGAAATTTAAACAGCTTCTAATCTTATGGAGAAGAAATTTAAAAGAACTTTGGTTACATCGGCACTTCCCTATGCCAACGGCCCTGTTCACATCGGCCACCTTGCCGGCGTATATGTTCCTGCCGATATTTATGTACGTTACCTGCGTCTGAAAGGCGAGGATGTGCTCTTTATCGGTGGTAGCGACGAGCATGGTGTGCCCGTTACAATACGCGCCAAGAAAGAGGGTATCACCCCGCAGGATGTAGTAGACCGTTACCACAAAATAATAAAGGAGTCTTTCGAGGGGTTCGGCATATCGTTCGATGTATATTCGCGTACAACCTCGGACACGCACCGGGAATTGGCTTCGGATTTCTTTAAGAAACTCTACGACGAGGGCAAATTCCTGCAGATGGAGAGCGAACAGTATTACGACGAGGGTGAGCAGCAATTTCTCACCGACCGCAATATTCGCGGCGAATGTCCGCGTTGCCACGCTCCCGAGGCCTATGGCGACCAATGCGAGAAATGTGGAGCAACACTCTCGCCCGACGAACTTATAAATCCCTATAATGCCGATTCGGGTAATGTTCTTGTGAAACGCAAGACAAGCCATTGGTATCTGCCGCTCGACCATTATCAGCCTTGGCTCGAAGAGTGGATACTAAACGAGCATAAAGAGTGGCGCGGCAATGTCTATGGACAATGCAAAAGCTGGCTCGATGCAGGGCTTAAACCTCGTGCCGTCACACGCGACCTCAATTGGGGAATACCGGTGCCCGTTGAAGGAGCTGAGGGTAAAGTGCTTTACGTGTGGTTCGACGCTCCCATAGGTTATATAAGTAACACCAAAGAACTTCTGCCCGACACATGGGAGACATGGTGGAAAAGCAACGATACACGCCTTGTGCATTTCATAGGTAAGGATAATATAGTGTTCCACTGTATAGTATTCCCCTCTATGCTTAAGGCTCACGGCGACTACGTGCTGCCCGATAATGTCCCGAGCAACGAATTTCTTAACCTCGAGGATGACAAAATCTCCACCTCGCGCAATTGGGCTGTGTGGCTCAACGAGTATCTGGTGGATTTTCCCGGCAAGCAGGATGTGCTGCGCTATGTGCTGACGGCAAATGCTCCCGAGACAAAGGATAACAATTTCACATGGAAAGATTTTCAGGCACGCAACAATAACGAATTGGTGGCAGTGTATGGCAATTTCGTAAACCGTGCTCTTGTGCTCACAAAAAAATACTTTGGAGGAAAAGTGCCCGCCTGCGGCAGTCTTAACGACTACGACAAGGGAATCATCGACGAATTTATGGGGGTAAAAGAGCAGGTTGAGCAGCTTCTCGATAGGTTTAAATTCCGCGAAGCACAAAAAGAGGCGATGAATCTTGCTCGCATAGGTAACCGCTATCTTGCCGAAACAGAGCCTTGGAAGATTGCCAAGAGCGACCTCGACCGAGTGGCAACAATCCTGAACCTCTCATTGCAACTTGTGGCCAACCTGTCAATTGCATTTGAACCATTCCTCCCCTTCAGCAGCAAAAAGTTGCGCGAAATGCTGCAATACGACAACTTTAAATGGGACAACCTCGGACGTATCGACCTTCTGCCCGAGGGACACACGTTGGGCGAGGTTGCTCTTCTCTTTGAAAAGATAGAGGACGATGCTATACAGGCACAGCTCGACCGTCTGGCACGCATCAAAAAGGAGAACGAAGCGGCTGCATACAAGGCCAACCCCATTCGCAAGGAGTGCAGCTTCGACGATTTTCTGAAGCTCGATATGCGTGTGGGAACGGTGCTTGAGTGTGCAAAGGTGCCCAAAGCCGACAAACTGCTGCAATTTAAAATTGATGACGGTATCTCCACACGTACAATACTCTCGGGTATTGCAAAGCATTTTAAACCCGAAGAGCTTGTTGGCAAGCAGGTGTGTTTTATAGCCAATCTGCCACCGCGTACCATGCGCGGCATAGTGAGCGAAGGCATGATACTGAGTGCCGAAGATAATGAAGGAAATCTCTCTTTGCTCACAGTAGAGCCTGCGGCAAAGCCCGGCAGTGAGATTAAATAATTATCATAGTATATGAGCAGCCCGGGTGGTAATCTCAAAAGTGCTGTCGCCAAAGGTTTTCTTTGGGGCGGCATGAGTAATGCTCTCTGCCAGCTGCTGAATCTTTTTTTAGGAATATATCTGGCACGCATTCTGGGGCCCGACGACTATGGGCCTGTCGGAATGTTGGCCATTTTTTCGGCCATTGCAGGTTCGTTGCAAGATAGTGGTTTTGTGGCAGCACTTGCCAATCGCAAAGAGGTAACGCATAAAGATTACAATGCTGTATTCTGGTTTAATGTGCTGATATCTGTTGCAATGTATGTGATACTGTTTGCCTCGGCACCGCTATTGGTCGATTTTTTTAATGAGCCATCGTTGCTGTGGCTGTCTCGTTATATTTTTATAGGCTTTGTGGTTGCCGGCTTCGGCATTGCACCGTCGGCCTACCTTTTCCGCGAACTAAAAGTTAAGGAGAGGTCTGTTGCCACAATATTGTCGATAATAGTGTCGGGGACGGTGGGTATAGCTCTTGCCATGAACGGTTATTCCTATTGGGGAATAGCCACGCAAAGCATTCTGTATGTATTGGTGCGCAGTGCCGTCTATTGGTGGTTCACCCCTTGGCGACCATCATTCCGTGTCACTTTTGCCCCATTGCGCTATCTTTTTGCATTCAGTTACAGACTGTTGGTTACAAACATATTCCTTCGCGTCAATTGGAATATATTCTCGGTTATATTGGGTGGTAACAGAAGTTACAGCGCCACCGACGTTGGTAATTATACTAAAGCGGCCGAGTGGATGTCAATGGGTAGCGAAGTGGTTAACGGAATGGTGAATGGAATAGCGCAGCCTGTATTTGCCCGTGTGGCAGATGATGATGGCCGGCAATTGCATATTTTTAGAAAAATGCTCCGCTTTACGGCTTTTGTCTCATTTCCATTGCTTCTGGGGCTGTCTCTTGTGGCCCCCGAGATTATAGTGATAGCAATCACCGATAAATGGCTTGAGAGTGCGTATATGTTACGTATACTTGCTGTGTGGGGAGCTTTTATGCCTATACAGTCTATGTTCACAAATCTGCTTATAAGTCGAGGGCGCTCTGTTGTGTTCATGTGGGGTACGATAGTGCAAGGTCTGTTGGTGTTGATGCTGCTTGTCGGTTTAGCTCCATTGGGTATAAATACCATGCTCGCTGCCTATGTCATATTCAATGTGCTGTGGCTTTTTGTGTGGAGGTATTATGCAGGCAAAGAGGTGTCGCTTACGTTGACAATGTTTCTGCGCGACCTGTTGCCCTTTGCTTCACTCTCGGCAGTGGTTATGTTCTCGGCATATTGGTTAACTGTTTCCATCGACAATATATACATGCTTCTGTTTGCACGAATAGCAATTGCGGCACTGCTATATATTCTTTTGCTTGCTCTGTTCAGGTGCAAAGAATTATATGAAGCAGCCCGCTTTTTGTTGCATAAAAACGAAAATCAACGACTATGAAGAAAATACTTTACGACAATCAGATGTTCACATTCCAGCGATTCGGTGGAGTGACACGCTATTTTGCTGATTTGATGTATAATCTTCCGGCGGGAGAATTTCGCTTCTCTATGCCTATGAAATTCTGCGAAAATCACTATGTAACCGTTACCTACGGGCGCAAGTATCACAAATTGTCGTTCCCTCGCAATTACCGATGGCGCAGACGCTTGTATCAGATAGCCAACAGCCAATATTCTTGGGCGGCACTGCGTCACGGAAAATACGACCTCTTTCATCCGACATATTATAATCCATACTTTTTGGACACATTGAAACAGCGCGGAAAACCTTTTGTTCTTACAATACACGATATGACGTTTGAACGTTATCCGCAGGATGTGCTTATATACGACCGTACAATTCCTCACAAGAAACGTCTGATAGCCGAGGCCGACCACATTATCGCGGTAAGCGAAAATACCAAACGGGATATTGTGGAGCTTCTGGGTACAGACCCGTCGAAAATAAGCGTGGTACATCACGGCTACCGTCCTGTGGCAGAGGCTGCATCACAGCTTTTTGAGCATTATGTGCTGTATGTGGGCGAGCGTAAGGGTTACAAGAACTTCTTTCCGTGGCTCTCGGCTGTGCGGCCGTTGCTGATGAAAGATCCGGCATTGAAGATTGTGTGCACAGGCAATACATTCTCTGCTTCTGAGAATAAGTTTTTCCGCAAATGGGGAATTGCCGACCGCTTGCAACACATCTCGGCCGATGATGCTCAGATGGCCTCGCTCTACCGCCACGCTCTATGCTTTGTGTTTCCATCGCACTACGAGGGGTTCGGAATACCAATACTCGAGGCATTCAGCAACGGCTGTCCGGTTTGTCTTAGCAATGCAAGCTGTTTTCCCGAGGTTGCAGGGGATGCCGCTATATTCTTCAACCCCAATGATGCACAATCGATGCAAGATTCGCTGAGCGAGGTTATTTATAATAATACTCTGCGCAACGAACTGAGCGCAAAGGGGATGGAGAGAGTGCGCGACTTTTCTCTTGAGCGTATGGTGCGCAATACTTGCGATGTTTACAGAAAACTTATATGATGAGGCTATGGGAGCAGTAATAAAAAAAATAAAGCGTTTGCTTCCCATTGCACGACGTCGCTTGGGGGCAGCTTTGCTCTCCCGATTGGGCAGGCTCTTTTCTTCGGATAAGTTGGTGCGCGACATTTTCGGCACACAACAAGAGAAGCGGGTGCTCATGTGTCATCTTCCCGAGGCTTTCGACGGAACGTTGCCAAAATATCATACAAACTACACAGAGTGTTACACTGTGGCGCAATGTTTCCACAAATTGGGTTACAGTGTCGATTGCGCATCGCGTGCAATGCAGGGCATAGATTATAGCGGTTACGACATAATATTCGGTATAAACGGCGAGGCTTTTATGGGTTCTTTCGACGGATGTATGGGAAAGAATCAGTTGCATATATTCTACACTGTCGGGGCGCAACTGTTTTACAGTCTCTCCACCACAGTGCATAATATGCAGCATTTCTATAATCGTCACGGCAGGCGGGCTTTATCGTCCTATCGCTATCTGCATGGCAGCGCTCTTAACTATTATGCTTATCATTTGGCCGACGATGTTATATGTTTGGGAAACGATTTTGTGAAAGAGCAGTATGTGAGAGAGTGTGGCAACAATGCAAAATTCCATTCGCTGCCGGCATTCTTCTTCCCATGCAACGGCTCCGCCGCCGAGAAAGATTTTTCGGCTAAGCGTCGCAATATTCTCTGGTTCGGAAGTGCCGGGATGTTGCACAAAGGTCTTGACATTGCCATTGATTTTGTTTGCGAGAATCCGCAATTTACGCTCCATATATGTGGTGGCAGCAGTGCCGAAAGGGAATTTTGGAAATATTACAAACCTATAATAGACTCGCATGAGAATATCATATATCACGGGTTTGTGGATATTGAGGAGAAAATTTTTGTAAGCATACTCAACGAATGTGCAATATTGCTTAATCCATCTATAAATGAGGCCGGAGCTGCTGCTGTGTTGAATGTGTTGGGCAACAGTCCGATGCTTCCCGTTTATAGCAAAGGAACAGGTCTCGACTTAGAAGATTATGGCATAGAGGTTCCGAGTGTGACATACGAGAATTTTTCTTCGGCGCTCAGAGAGGCCGACGAAATCTCCGATAAAGAATTTGAACGCAGAGCGTATGCCGTTCATCATTTGGTGAACGAGAATTATACCCTTGAACAATATGCCCTGCGAATGTATGACATAATAGAAAAAATAGTGAATAAGAAACGATGATGAAAAAGAATGAAACGAAACAGTGGCTTCCGCATGTGATTGCGGTGCTCATCTTCTTTGTGCTTACAGCCGTATATTTTGCTCCTGTATTTCAGGGAAAGGATCTCATGCAGGGCGATGCAATAAGCTCACAGGCGTGGGGAAAGGATGCAAAAGACTATCACGAGGCTACGGGTGATTATGCCTATTGGTCTAATTCCATGTTTGCGGGAATGCCGTCAAACTATACTTTTGCACCACAGCCGGTGAATATATTTGAACTTGCCGATAAGGTGCTTACATTGAACATGTTCGGCGTGTCGCGTCGTCACGTAGGTGCAATATTTCTCACCTTTATCTGTTTTTATATTTTTCTGCTTTCTATTGGTTGCCGCTCGTGGCTCAGTGTTGCCGGCTCGATAGCCTATACGCTGTGCTCATATAACTTCATTATCATAGGCGCCGGCCACATGAGTAAAAGTCTTGTAATGGCAACCATGGCGCCGGTGATAGGTGGAGTAATATTGTGCTACCGTGGCAAACTATTATGGGGAGCATTTATAACACTTCTCTTTTCAGGACTTAATATCTATTGGGGACATCAGCAGATTAGCTATTATCTGTTGCTTGTGCTTATTGTTCTTGCGATTGTTTATCTTGTGTATGCAGTGCGCGAAAAGTGGCTCAATCTCTATCTTAAGGCTACGGGAGTGCTTATAATAGTGGCTGTGCTGGCGCTGTTGCCGGCATTGGGACAGCTTATCCCCTCGGCCGATTATGCCAAGGATACTATGCGCGGCGGCTCTGTGCTCAAACAAGATGGCAAGGAGAGCGCGGGCCTTGATATTGACTATGCTTATCAATGGAGCTATGGCATTGGTGAAACTATGACATTGCTTATTCCTAACATGTATGGTGCAAGCTCGCACTACGACCTTGGAACCGACTCGGAGCTCTATCGTTCGTTGAGCGATAAGATAGGTCGTAAGCAGGCCGAGCAATTCTGTGCGTCTGCACCAACCTATTGGGGCGACCAACCTTTTACATCGGGTCCGGTGTATGTGGGTGCTATTGTGTGCTTTCTGTTCGTTCTTGGACTTTTAGTTGTTCGCGGACGCGAAAAGTGGTGGTTGTTGGCTGCTACCATCTTGTCGATTGTGATGGCATGGGGGCGATTCTTCCCGGCTGTAAACGAATTTCTATTCTACAATCTGCCACTGTATAGCAAATTTCGTGCACCATCTATGGCGTTGGTGATAGCCTCGCTGACAATGGTAACGTTGGGTATTTTAGCAGTTAAAAGGCTCTTTGAGATAAAAAAACAGAATGATGAGGCCGAGAAAGTCAAATATCTGAAATCGCTGTATGTGGCATTTGGAGTCACAGGCGGAGTTACATTGCTGCTTGCACTCTTTGGTGGCGGAATGTTCGACTTTGCCGGTGTTAATGACTCTCGTTTGCATCCTGTTTTTGTAGATGCTCTCATTGTCGATCGTGCAGATATGCTCACCTCCGATGCCTGGCGTTCTTTTATGTTCATTGCAGCAGCCTTTGTTCTCTTGTTTGCCTATCTGCGTATGAACATTAAGGCCGGCCATGCGGCAATGGCGCTCGCCGTACTTTTCCTTGTCGACTTATGGGTAGTAGACAGGCGCTTCCTCGACTACGACGACTTTATGCCCAAGAAAAAAAGCACCGAAATACTCCCTACGGCAGCCGACCGACAAATTTTACAGGATAAAGACCCTAACTATCGTGTGCTTAACCTCGCTTCAAACACATTTAACGAGTCGTACACCTCATATTTCCACAAGTCGGTGGGCGGATACAGCCCTGCAAAGTTGCGCCGCTATCAAGATATCATAGACCACTATTTCAGCGGAAATCTCAATATGGGAATTATAAATATGCTGAATGTGCGCTACGTGATAGTTCCGTCCGAAGAGAGTGGTACACAGGTGCAGTATAATTCCTCGGCAATGGGTAACTGCTGGTTTGTTGATAGAGTGGAGTGGGTTGACAGTCCCGACGCAGAGATTGCCGCCATTGCCGAATTCAATCCCCGCGAGGTTGCCTTCGTCGATAAAATGTGGCAGAGTGCATTTGAAAATCCTCATGGCTGCAACAACGTGGCAGACAGCACTGCCTATATACGCATGAGTGAGTATCGCAATCCAGGAAACATTTTCTATGAGAGCAACTCACCCGAGGCACAGCTCGCTGTATTCTCCGAGGTGTATTATAAGACGTGGAAAGCCTTCATTGATGGCAAAGAGGTGACACCTGTGCGTGCAAATTATATATTACGTGCGCTGCCCATACCTCCCGGTGAACATAAGATAGAATTCCGCTGTGTAGACGAATTGATGATAAGCACTGCAAAAATGTCGCTCTATGGCTCGATACTCGTGGGCGCAGCGATGCTGTTTATTGTGGGTGCGATAATTTATAGAAGACGCAAGAATGAGCAGCAGTCCTAAATTTTCGATAATTACGGTAACGTATAATGCTGCGCAGGTGATAGAGCCTACATTGCGCAGTATCATTGCACAGACTTATACGAACTATGAATTTCTTCTAATAGATGGAGGCTCATCCGACAATACTGTTGCAATTGTGCGACAGAGTGGTGTCAGGGTAACACATCTTGTGTCGGAGCCCGATAAAGGATTGTACGATGCAATGAACAAAGGTATGAAAATTGCAACAGGCGACTATCTGTGCTTTTTGAATGCAGGTGATGCTTTTCATGCTCCCGATACATTGGAAAAGGTGGCAGCTTGTGCAATTTCACAGAATAGCCTCCCCGGCGTGCTTTATGGCGAGACGGCCGAGGTTGATGCCGCCCGACACTTTGTGCGCATGCGCCGTTTGCAAGCTCCCGAGAATCTCACATGGCGCAGTTTCAAACAGGGAATGTTAGTGTGCCACCAAGCCTTCTATGCTCGTCGCGACCTTGCACCGCTCTTTAATCTCGAATATCGTTACTCATCCGACGTAGATTGGTGCATCAGAGTGATGAAACGTTCCGAGAAGATGCTAAATGTGCACCTTACCGTTGTTGATTATTTGCAGAATGGATTATCTTTGCAACATCATCGTGCATCACTCATAGAGCGCTTCAAGGTGATGAGTAAACATTATGGCCTGTTGTCTGCCATAATACACCATCTGTGGTTTGTGGTGCGTGCCGTTATAAAAAAATGAAAAACTAACCTTTAAAAAAAATAATTATGTTTGCAAAAGAGACTTATATTAATCGTCGCAGTGTGCTGAAGAAGAGTGTAGGCAGTGGATTGTTACTCTTTCTCGGTAACACCGAGACGGGAATGAACTATGCTGATAATATATATCACTTCCGTCAGGATTCAACTTTTCTCTACTATTTTGCTTCGGACTATTCGGGGCTTGCAGCAGTGATTGATATTGACGAAGATAAAGAGATAATCTTTGGCGATGAACTTACCATAGATGATATAGTTTGGACGGGCATACAACCCACCATCAAAGAGAAAAGCGAGCGTGTGGGCATAGAAATAACACGCCCCATGAACGACCTTGCAAAATATCTGCAAGCGGCACAGTCAAAAGGGCAGACTATACATTTCCTGCCCCCCTATCGCGGTGAACATCGCGTGTGGCTGCAAGAACTGTTGGGCATACACCCATCGGCTCAGGATGCAGCAGTATCCATGAAATTCGTTAAGGCTGTAATTAATCAGCGCAACTATAAGACTGCCGAAGAGATTGAGCAGATTGAAGAGGCTGTTAATGTATCGGTAGACATGCACTGTGCTGCGATGCGTGCAGTGCGTCCCGGCACCACAGAGGCAGAGATTGCTGCCATTGTGCAGGCCGAGGCTGCAAAGCACAATTTTGGTCTTTCGTTTCCCATAATAGCTACCGTAAACGGACAGACGCTTCACAACCATGCCTACGGAACCACACCGCTCAAAGAGGGGCAAATGTTCCTGCTCGATTCGGGTTGCGAGAATGCCATGCACTATGCCGGCGACCTTACAACCACAATGCCTGTGGGCAAGAATTTCACAACACAACAACGCGAGGTTTGTAATATATTGCGTCGCGGCCATCTTGCGGCTCTCGATGCCTTGCGCCCCGGAGTGGAGTATCGCGAGGTTCATCGCATAGTGCTCACGAAAATTGCAGAGGGTATGGTGGAGCTTGGGCTTATGAAAGGCGACCCTGCCGAAGCAGCCATTGCAGGTGCTGCCTGCATGTTTATGCCACACGGTCTTGGGCACATGATGGGTCTTGATGTGCATGATATGGAGAATTTTGGTGAGGTTAACGTAGGTTACGAGGAGGGGCGCACCAAGAGCACTCTCTTTGGGTGGAAGTCTTTGCGTCTTGCGCGTGCTCTTGAGCCGGGCTTTGTATTTACCGTTGAACCGGGCATATACTTTATTCCCGACCTTATGGATAAATGGCGTGCCGAGAAGCAATTCACCGATTTTATATGCTATGATAAATTGGATGCCTGGCGCAATTTCGGCGGCATACGCAACGAAGAGGATTATCTTGTGTACGAGGGTGGAGCACGCCGTCTGGGCAAGTACAAGCCCATGGCGCCCGAAGAGATTGAGGCCGAGCATAACAAGTAATAACCTTAATAGAATGTTTCGTCGCGCTTTTGCGCGACGAAGTTCTTTATATTTATAAACAGCTGTCTGATGAAAAAAAATATAAGATATTTGAATCTTCCGTGGTGCATAGGGCTTATGGTGATTGCGCTTGCGGTGTTTATATACATATTCAACCCTAAGCTCGACCTTAACGGTGATAATTGTTATTATTATATAAATGCAACATCGCTGGCGTCAGGAAACGGTTATTCAAATATGTTCGGTGAGCCTACGAATAATTTCCCTCCGGGCTATCCGTTGCTTATGACGCCACTGCGCATTATCACAGACAGCATTGTTGCGCAGAAAATTCAGAATCTTTTTCTTTTATTCATAGGGGTGCTGCTTCTTTTTGATACACTCGTGAAGGTGGGCTTCAAGCGCAGTCTCTCCTTTGTGGCGTGTGTGGCGGTGTTGCTTACGCCGCACCTTCTGGAATTTTCCACCATGATGATGAGCGAGGCGGCATGTTTCTGTTGTATTGCGCTTATTTTCAGGCTCTATCTGTCGTTGCCGGCCGATGATAGGGCTTTGTGGCGCTCGCCTTGTTTCTATTTTTTTCTGTCGGCACTTGTTTTCGTATATTATATACGCACGCAGGCTGTTGTTGTGGCAGGAGCTTTTGTGCTCGCGCTGCTTTTTGCGCGTCGTTGGCGTGTGGCAATTGCTGTGGCGTGTGCCTTTGTTGCGGGCTGTTTGCCGTGGATGATACGCAATGCGGTACATGGGTTGGAGCAATCGCGCTATCTGACACAGGTGGATTTTTCAAAGATACTCTCGACACTAAAAATGCTTCTGGTGCAGGCTGTCCCCGAGAGTATTGTGCCGTTTGTGAATGTAAACTACATAGAGCCTCCAACAATAACATTGTGGGCTTTTGCTCTTTTGTGGCTTCTCTTTATAATCGTGGGCTTTTGCAAGATGCGACGGTTGCGATGGCCGCTATTGCTCTTTTTTGCAGGTACACTTGCCATTGTATCTATTATAAATACACCAAGTCTGTATCGCTATATAATAATAGCGCTTCCGTTTCTAACGGCCGCTCTTTTTGTGGGAATATGGAGCGTGGGCGAGGCTTCACTGATGTGGCTGTCGAAGGGGCGTTTAGGGCTATCGCCGTGGATATTATCACTGTTGGTGGTTCCGCTCTTTGTGCAGACAAACGAAAATACCAAACATACCATTTACGGCCTTCACAATATAGCTGCGATGCAATTTCCTGCTCAGTTCGATAATTTTATAGAAGCGGGGCGCTCCCTGTATCGTAGGGATAAATTTGCAATTGTTGCCACTCGTAAGCCTGAGATTTTGTTTGTCGGCAGCGGAGTGCGCGGCAAGCATTTTCTTGAAACAGACGACGACCGCGAACTTGTGGCCGACCTTCTGATGAAGGGAGTGGATTTTGTGCTTCTCGACCAATTGGGTACTCCGGCAACAATAAAATATATGTATCCGTGCGTGAAACGCCATCCCGAATTTTTCCGTCCCGTAATAAGGGTGCCTAATCCTGATACTTATCTGATATACTTCGACAGGATAAGGGCACGCAAATGGCTGGATGAGTAAGAAGCAGTCTTATCGAATGGCGCAATAATATGTGTGCGTGCGCTGCAAATTCAAAAATATTTTAATATAGAATTTCATAATCCACTCGAAAACCGGCCTGATAATAAATTCCTTTCGATAATTTTTGTTTTTATTGTTAAAATTATTTCCTTTGTAACTGCCCTAATGTGAAATAATAGGATGGAAGAGAGTAAAGAGAAAAACGGTCTTAGTCGCCGAGGATTTTTGAAACGTTTAGGAGCAGGTGCTGCGGTGGTTGCATCGTCGTCGCTCCTTGGTTGTTCCGATAAAAAAACAGGAGTGAAATATGTTGCCGAGGGTGTGGGAGGCGATGTCCCTACCGATGCAATGGAGTATAGGATGCACCCTTGTGGCGACAAAGTGTCGCTCTTGGGTTACGGAATGATGCGTTTGCCTATGACAAAGGATGAGGCCGGCAACGACATCATCAATCAGCAGCGCGTAAATGAACTTGTGGATTATGCCATCGAGCATGGTGTAAACTACTTTGACACTGCACCCGTATATTGCAGAGGCGGCTCTGAGAAGGCAACGGGAATAGCATTGAGCCGTCACCCCCGAAATAAATATCTGATTGCCACCAAGCTCTCCAATATGCGTGGAAACACTACCTTGGAATTTGGCAAAGAGATGTTCAATAATTCCTTGAAAGAGCTTCAAGTGGACTACATCGACTATATGCTGCTGCACAATCTGGGTACAAAGGAGGCCTACAACAAACGCTTCATAGAGAACGGATTGCTCGACTATCTTATTGAACAAAAAAAGAATGGTCGCATAAGAAACCTCGGTTGGTCGTTCCACGGACAGAAAGAATTTTTCGATTTTATGCTCGATGAGGCTGCCGTTTCATGGGATTTTATACAAATACAGATGAATTATGTGGATTGGGAGCGTGGCAATCCCACTGCCGAATATATGTATAATCGTCTCACCGAAAAGAATATTCCCGTGGTAATAATGGAGCCGCTCTTGGGCGGTTCGCTTGCCACCATGAACTATCAGGCGATGGCCATGCTCAAGGAGCGCGAGCCGCAGTTGAGCGTGGCGTCGTGGGCTTTTCGCTTTGTCGGCAGTTTCAAGAATGTGCTCACAGCGCTCAGCGGAATGACATACATGGAGCATCTTCAGGATAATATACGTACATATTCGCCGTTACAGTGGCTCAGCGATGAGGAATTTGCTCTGTTGAGCGATGTTGCGAAACGCAAGATGAGCTTCCAAAATGTAGATTGCACAGATTGTAAATATTGCATGCCTTGTCCCTATGGGTTGGATATTCCCTCGATTTTCAAACACTATAATCGTTGCTTGAACGAGGGGACAATGCCGCAGAATGAGCTTGACGCCGACTATCGCGAACAACGTCGTGCTTTTTTGATAGGGCTTGACCGCACAGTGCCCCGTATGCGTCAGGCCGATAAATGTGTAGGCTGTCGCGAGTGTGAGCCTCATTGTCCGCAGAGGATAAAAATCTCAAAGGAGATGCAGCGCATAGATAAGTTTGTGCAGATGGTAAAGGGCGACGGTCTTATATGAACAGGCCGGCAATAAGTTGTGGAATAAAAGCAGATGAACCATTCAACTAAACAGCCATCGGGCAATTAAAATTTAAAATCAATCTTCTACTATAAAAACAGATAATCATGTTACGCAAAATAAGAATATTGTTTGCAGCACTTTTTTTCGTAGGGATAACCGCAATGTTTCTCGACTTTTCGGGTGTTCTTCATCTGTGGCTCGGATGGATGGCGCGAGTGCAATTTGTGCCTGCCGTACTCTCTTTGAACGTGGCGGTGGTGCTGCTTCTGCTGCTGATGACATATCTTTTTGGCAGAGTCTATTGCTCTGTAATATGCCCCTTGGGTATTATGCAGGATATAATCTCGAATTTTTCGGCAAGACGCAAGGGCAAAAAGTTCAGATTCTCTTTTGTGAAAGAGCACAGAATGGTGCGTTACGTCATGTTGCTGCTGTTTGTGGTTGCCATTGTGGCAGGATTTACGGGTGTTGCTGCGCTCATAGAGCCTTATGGTACATTCGGACGAATGGTAAACAGCTTGCTGTCGCCACTGTATTTATGGGTTAACAATCTGTTGGCCAACCTTGCCGAACGTGCCGACAGTTACGCCTTCTACTCTGTCGATGTGTGGATGCGCAGTGGCATTGCCGTTGCTCTTTCTGTTGCAACATTTGTGATTATTGCGGTGCTTGCTTGGCGTGGCGGCCGCACATGGTGCAACAGTGTGTGCCCTGTGGGTACGGTGCTTGGCTTCGTATCGCGTTACTCGCTGTTCCGACCTTTCATAGATACTTCAAAGTGCAACGGATGCAGGGTGTGCGAGCGTAGCTGCAAGGCTTCGTGTATTGATGCTTCGGCCCATAAGGTCGATTACAGTCGTTGCGTTGCCTGCATGAATTGTATCGACAAGTGCAGACAAGGTGCAATAGGATATAAATATGTGAGATTTGGTGCTGCACCCTCCGATGCAGCAGGCTGTTGCAAGGATGATGGACGTCGCAGTTTTCTTGCTGTTACGGGAATGTTGGCTGCAACATCTCTGTGGGCGCAAAAGGATAAGAAAGTGGATGGTGGTCTTGCCGTCATCGAGAATAAGCGTGTCCCCAAGCGTTCTGTGCCTGTTGTGCCGGCAGGCTCTCTCGGCGTAGCAAATTTCGCGCAGCACTGCACATCGTGTCAGTTGTGTGTCTCTAAGTGTCCCAATGAGGTGTTGCACCCGTCGCAAAGGCTTTCTCATCTTATGCAGCCCGAAATGTCGTTTGAACGGGGGTATTGCCGTCCTTCGTGCAATATATGCTCACAAGTGTGTCCCACAGGAGCAATAAAGCCTATCGACAAAGCCATGAAGAGTGCCATAAAGGTGGGAACGGCTGTGTGGATAGCAGATAATTGCATTGCGTCGCGTGATGGTGTCTCCTGTGGAAATTGTCTGCGTCACTGTCCCAATGGTGCAATCACGATGATTGAGAACAGGGATAATCCCGGCGGAGCTAAAATCCCTATGGTTGATGCAGAACGCTGTGTAGGATGCGGAGCTTGCGAATATGTGTGTCCTGCACGTCCTTTCAGTGCCATCTTTGTCGAGGGTGTCGAGGAGCATCACATAGTGTGACTTCAGGTAAAGTGCACAATGATATTTCTTGCCCAAATTGCAGCCTCCAAAAGCAGCAATGCGGGCAGGAATATTTTTTTAATGTGTGGCTGCGATACTATTGTGTCAAATGTGCGGCCAAGAGGCTCGTTACATCTTATATCCACCATATAAGAACAGATGTAGATGATTGCAAACAGCGGCAGAAGCACTGCATTTGGGTTATGTATCATTCCGTCTGCAATATTGCCTGCAAAAATCATTTTTGCAGCTGTGGTGGTGCCGCATCCCGGACAGGGGAGGTGGAGAATTAATTTAGAGGGGCATACGATAATTTCTTGCGTGCCCGATATAATAGATACAATGAACCAAACGACACCTGTGACAATGAATAATAACAGGTATAGATGATGACTCCCGGCTGTTATCGGGTGCTTCATAGCACTGTCATCAAACGTCTCATGTTATCCTCTTTTGTTGCATCCATTATGAGAAACAGGTCTATGAGCCACCATATACCAAAGCCGCCGCATGTGATGAGCTTGAGAATGCCTAAACCCGTTTGTCCCAAATAGAAGCGGTCGATGCCAAGCTCGCCCAACAAGAATGATATTATAAGTACTACAATAGGGCGTTTCATCTCTATTGATAGTAACATCCCCCATCTGTTGTCGGGCATATTTGCAAGCCTTTCGCGTATGAAATAAATTTTCTCTCCGGGCAGATTCTCAGTATTGCCCATCATGAACATGTCGACTTTCTGACTATCCATAATAAAAATTGTTTATGGGTTTAATAATTTATCTAAACTTTCGGCTATGCGATAGGCCGGCACGCCGCGAAGAATGATTTTTCCTTCGGAGTCAATCAGAAGTGTGGTTGGTATCTTCTCTATTCCGTAGGCCGATGCAACTTCTGCACTTCCCGACTTTGGCTCACACAGCTGTGTCCACTGCATATCGAGTGTTGATATTCCCTCTTGCCACTCGTCGTTGTTGCTGTCGAGTGACAAACTTACCACAGCCAATCCTTTATTGCGATATTTCTTGTAAATTTCATTAATAACGGGCATCTCTTGGCGGCAGGGTGGACACCAGCTTGCCCAAAAGTCGAGCAGGGTGTATTTGTGTCTCTTTACAATGTCCGAGAATAGTATCTGTTTGCCGTTGTTGTCCGGCAATTCAAAGTTTATATATTTCTTGCCTATTGAAGTGGCAAGTGCTCGCTCTTTAACAGCCATCACATCCGATACTCTTTCGTACATGGCATTGAATCGTTTGTCGCGCAGATGTTGGGGCACTTGCGACATTATGGAAAAGAACTCTTCGGGGGTGAAATACTCCTCTGATTGTGTGATAAGGAAGGCGCCCAGCAGGTTATTCATGTTGCCGCCCATAACCTCTTGCAGGGTGCTTACAAAGTCGCTTTTTGCTTCGGACATTGCATGTTGCAGACTGTCGCGTTGCTCGTTGCTTATGTTTATGTGTTCATCGAGGAAATCGACGATGTTTTTTACTTTGTGGTGCATCTTTGCACGTTGTGCGTAGAATTTTTCCAAATTGTCGTTCAGGGGTGTTCCTCCCCGATGAAAGTTTTTGCCAAAGAGAACTTTTATTGTACCTTTTTCCAATATTATGGGGCCGCCATCTATGGCTATCGACGAGAGTAACATTCTTACATTTGTGCTGTCGGTGCATCCGGAAAGTTCAAATGTGCCGTCTTTTACCATGGCCGAGTCGGTATAAGTGAAATTCTCGTCGATACGGGCTATATATACCTTTGTTCCGTCGGGTGCATCGGGGTACTTGCCTTTTATTTTATAACCATCTGTGTTGCACGCTGTTATTGTTGACAGTATAAGGGCGATTAGTGCAATCTTTTTCATATTTGGTTTGTTCCTGTTAAATTGTTTCGTTTATTGTGACAATATAGTTCAGCAGCTCTTCGCGTCCGAGGGCTGTTTCGGACGATGTTACAAATGTGGGCGGCAGCTCCTCCCATTGTTCCAAAAGTCTGTTCTTGTATGCCTCTATGTTGCTTTTCAGCTCTGTTTTTTTGAGCTTGTCGGCTTTTGTGAATATGATGGCAAATGGGACGCTGTTCTCTCCGAGCCACTCAAAAAATTCCAAGTCTATTTTTTGTGGTTCGTGGCGTGCATCTACAAGTACAAAAAGCAGTGTCATCTGCTCTCGGTCTAATATGTAGCTTGTTATTATGTGTTCGAGCGTCCGGGTTTGTGTCTTGCTGCGTTTGGCATATCCGTATCCCGGCAAATCCACCAAATACCACTCGCTGTTTATCATAAAGTGATTTATGAGCATGGTCTTGCCGGGCATCGACGAGGTCATTGCCAATTTGCTGTGGCGTGTGAGCATGTTTATAAGGCTCGATTTTCCTACGTTGGAACGCCCTATGAAAGCATATTCCGGCTTTCCGTCCATGGGGCATTTTGATATATCGGTGTTGCTTATTACGAAGCGTGCCGATTTTATTTCAATATTTTTCATCTGCTCGGATTGCTTTTTCCTTGCGAAGATAGTGTTTCTTTCTCTAAAAACGGATATTTGTCCGTTTTTTTTGACTATCTTCGCGACTAAAAATATAAAAGAGATGAGTCAGGAATATCCATCGGTGCTTTTGGAAAGGGCGGTGAGTGAATTTACCAAACTCCCGGGGGTTGGACGGAAGACTGCAACAAGGCTTGTGCTGCATCTGTTGCGCAGACAAGAGGGTGATGTTGAGTCCTTTGCCGATGCTATCGTGCGTCTTAAGCGCGAGGTTAAGTATTGTCGTGAGTGTCACAGTATCTCTGATACGGATATATGCCCTGTGTGCGCAAACCCCTCGCGCGACCATTCTACGATATGTGTGGTTGAGAATATTCAAGATGTGATGGCCGTTGAGAATACCATGCAGTATCGTGGCGTGTATCATGTGTTGGGCGGTGTTATATCTCCTATGGACGGCATTTCGCCCTCGGATTTGAATATAGGCGGATTGGTGGAGCGTGTGGCCTCGGGTGAGGTGAAAGAGGTTATCCTTGCACTCAGTTCCACGATGGAGGGCGACACTACTAATTTTTATATATACAGGAAATTGTCGGCCTATGGAGTGAAGCTCTCGGTGATTGCGCGTGGCATTGCTGTGGGTGATGAACTTGAATATGCCGATGAGGTGACACTTGGCCGCTCTATTATGAACAGGACACCTTTTGTCGGAAAAACAATTTAGTGACAGTTCTATTTTTTTGTTCGGTTTCTTGGCAAAACAAAAGACTCTGTTTTTGAGTATAGGAAAATGCAAAAAAATGTAGAACAACTTAATCGTAAGATTATAAATTAAAACAGCTTCTTGATGTATTATGCAGAATATTGAGCAAAAGATAAACAGATTTCTGAAAAGAGCGTGGATTGTTGCAGCTGTATTAATGTGCTTGATACCGCTTTCGGGACTATATTTTTATAATCATGGAATATTGGGTGATAATCCCAATCTTATATATATGATGCAGATAGTGTGTGCTGCAACGGTGATAATATCGGTGTTTGTGGCGGTGAAGGGTTGCGATACGCTGTTTGCCGACATCGACAAGGGTGATAAAGCTATGATTATTAAAAAGTATAAGACAGCGTGCTTAATACGTTTTATTGTTCCAATGTCGGCGTTTGCAGTCAATCTGTTTTTCTTTATTACCGATAATCTGCTGAACTCCGAGTATCTTGCCCTTATAGCTTTGATGGCTTTCATATATGCCTATCCTTCAAAAAAACATATTGTCCGACTTTACGAGGAGTAGAACACCCGTGTATTCTCGCACATGATAAACATTAAAAACCGATGAAACTCTCAATAATAATAATAAACTATAATGTGAAATATTTCCTCGAACAGTGCCTGCGTGCTGTAAAAATATCAACCGAGGGAATAGATTCCGAGGTGATTGTTGTAGACAATGCCTCCACAGACGGCTCCAACGATTATCTGCCGCAGCGTTTTCCTTGGGTGCGATGGATTGCATCGGAGGTGAACTGTGGCTTTTCACATGGCAATAACATTGGATTCGGTTATACATCCGGCGAGTATGTGCTGATGCTTAATCCCGATACGATTGTTACTCGAGAGGCAATGTTGCGGTGTGTGGAATTTATGGATGAGAATCGGGATGCCGGTGCGGTAGGTGTGAAGATGGTTAACCGCGACGGCTCATTTGCTCTTGAGTCGAGACGTGGTATTGTAACACCTTGGGTGAGCTTGTGTAAGGCTACGGGGCTGTGCAAACGATACCCCGACAGCAAAATTTTCGGTCACTACTACATGAGCTATCTTGATAAAGAGCAGGTAAATGAGATTGAAATGGTCTCAGGCGCTTTTATGATGTTGCGACGCAGTGCAATAGACAAGGTTGGCTTTCTCGACGAGCAGTTTTTTATGTATTGGGAAGATAGCGACCTTTCGTATCGCATAATGAGAGCCGGATATAAGAACTATTATCTTCCTTATCCGATACTTCACTACAAAGGAGAGAGCTCGGTGAGCAGTAAGTTGCGTTATCGTTATTGGCTTTATTATTCGTTGCAAATTTTCTTTAAAAAACATTTTCCGCTGTATAATATACTCTCCTATATTCCTTTGAAATTGGTGGTCTTTCTGTTGAAATTTCAGATACATCATGCTAATCCGATTATTTATGGGCGAAATTGGGATAAACGAGAGTCTGATACGTTGCGTAATTTTATAGTTGTCGGCAGTGCCAAGGCTAATAATGAGGTTCGTGAGATTTTAAAATCAAATGGTGTAAAAGGCGAACATCTGTTCGTTGAGGCTGATGAAAGCAACATGCCGCAGGGGCATCTTTCGCTGAATGTCGATTTATCGTGCTATGATCATGTGCTATACGATTGTGACAGCTATTCATACGATACGGTTATACGTTTGTTGCAACTTACTCCCGGCAACAGCATGCGTCTGGCTACCTATTCAACTGAGACCAAAGTGTTGATAACCGATGGAGCGGTATATTTGAAAAAAGAATAATATTATGGCAAAAGAGTGGTTAAGAAGCCGCATGCTCACATTGCGTTCGCCCGAGCCTGAGGATTTGGAACTGATGTATAGAATGGAGAATGACACAGCTCTGTGGAGTGTGGGAAGTGCCACACTGCCATATTCGAGGCATACTCTTAGAAATTATCTCGAGCAGTCTGTGCAAGATATTTACCGTGAGCATCAAGCACGCTTTGTTATTGAATTATCTGATGGCTGCGCTGTGGGGATGATTGACCTTGCCGATTTTGATCTGCATAATTCGCGTGCCGAGGTGTGCATAGGTCTTTTGAGTGAGTATCGCATGCGAGGCTTAGGGCGTGAGGCTCTGTTGTTGCTGTGTGACTATGCTATGAATTTTCTGCACATTCATCAACTTTATGCATATATTCCGGTGTCGAATGTAGAGAGTGAAACACTATTTTCTTCAGTGGGTTTTGTTCGCTCGGCTTTGCTCAAGGAGTGGAAACGTATGCCTGAGGGCTATTGCGATGTGTTGCTATTTCAACTAATTGCTTGATTTTTTTGTAAAATAGCACGAAGAAACAGGAATTTGAGGTTTTTTTGAAAAAAAGTCGAAAAATATTTGTGAGTATAAAAAAACTGTCGTATATTTGCACTCGCTAAAGGGAACGAATAGCAAACATAATGGTGCGTTAGTTCAGTTGGTTAGAATATCTGCCTGTCACGCAGGGGGTCACGGGTTCGAGTCCCGTACGCACCGCAAAGTCTTTCGGTTATGCTGAAAGACTTTTTTGTTTGTGTATATTCGTGAATGGAGGTGAGCTGGCTCAGGCTCAACGTAAAATGGCTCAACGTAAAATTCTGAGGGATTTTGGCTCAACGTAAAATTCTGAGGGATTTTGTATTCATGCATATAATTTTGCCAGTCTGAAAAGGAAAAAATCTTTATCTTTCACACCCCTGAATTGTGCTCTGAAAGCCTTGATTTTAGAATTGAAAGATTCAGAAGCCGCATTCGTGGATCGTTTGTCAAAGAAATTAAGTATCTTTTCATAGTGCATATATATGGTTCTCATGACCTTTGCAAACGCCGTAAATCCACTTCTCTCAACCCTGTTATACCATCTTGCCAACATTGTGTATGCAATACCTTTTGATTTAGCGCAGTGATAAACCTGTCCGAGCCCCATTGCCAGATAATATGCCTTCTTGATATTCGGATACTCACGGAAAAGAATCCTCGCCCTTTCTTTCTGCTCATTGCTCCAGAGACTCTCCTTTTTGTATAGTAGATAAATGCTTCTTACCAGCAACTGTGCTCTTGTATCCCCGTTTTCAAAGACTGTCGGCTGATATATCCTTCCTTGTATCTTGGCTTTAAGTATTTCCCTGTTCTCTTCGTCCAATGCTTCCCACCTTGCCTTAATGCGCATGTCTTG
>JAFSAT010000039.1 GCA_017442185.1 Bacteroidaceae bacterium | reverse complement strand
TCTTATCTTCGAGATTCATCTCAAAGATAGCAACAAACGAGCGAAATAGAATAAAGCTTGCTTTATTATTTTGCAGCGAGTGCCTTCTTATCTTCGAGATTCATCTCAAAGATAGCAACAAACGAGCGAAATAAAATAAAGCTTGCTTTATTATTTTGTAGCGAGTGCCGCCTTATCTTCGAGGTTCATCTCAAAGATAGCAACAAATACAAAATTCAAAACAAACCTCAAAGTTAACTGTTTTTAAAAAGGAGAAAATACTTTTTTCTCAATTTTCATACCTTTTTTGCATAATTTAATCAACAGCGGCAGTTTTTCTATTGCAGCAAGTGCAAAATAAGAAACTGTTTAAATTTATATCGGCAAATTTTTTATATAGCAAAAATGACGAAACAAACAATACCGTTTCTATTAAGAAAAGATTTATTGGAAAATTAAACAGCTTCTAAAATATTTACACTATCTTCGCGTGGAAATAGAATAATCATCAATAAAAAACAGATAATATGAGCAAAAAAGCACTTTTGGTAATTTTAGACGGGTGGGGCATCGGCAACCACGGTAAAGGCGATGTAATTTTCAACACCCCCACCCCCTATTGGGACTATCTGGTAAGCAATTACCCCAATTCAGAGCTTCAGGCGAGCGGCGAGAATGTAGGACTGCCTGCCGGACAGATGGGTAACAGCGAAGTTGGACACCTGAATATAGGTGGCGGTCGCGTAGTATATCAAGATCTCCTAAAGATAAATCGCGCAATAGCCGATGGTTCCATTTGCAAAAACCCAATGCTTGTTGCCGCGGTAGAATATGCAAAAACCAACGGTAAAAAACTTCATTTCATGGGGTTGGCCTCGGACGGCGGCGTTCACAGCTCTCTCGAACACCTCGAAGCAATGTATAAGATGGCCACCGATGCCGGTGTAGAGCAAACCTATGTTCACTGTTTTATGGACGGTCGCGATACCGACCCCAAGAGCGGCGCAGGCTTCATCAAACAGCTGACCGAACAAGGAATGAACATTGCCACCATAGTAGGACGCTACTACGCGATGGATCGCGACAAACGTTGGGAACGTGTCAAGACAGCCTACGACCTGTTGGTTGCCGGCGAAGGCAAAAAGGCCGATAATATGGTGAAAGCAATGGAAGAGTCATACGCCGAGGGCATTACCGATGAATTTGTAAAACCCATTGTAAACAGCACACTCGACGGCCGCATAGGTGAAGGTGATGCCGTAATATTCTTCAACTATCGCAACGACCGCGCAAAAGAACTCACCATCGTACTTACACAAGAGGATATGCCCGAGGCCGGCATGCACACAATTCCCGGTCTTCAATATTACTGCATGACACCCTACGATGCAAAATTCACAGGCGTTTACATCCTCTTCGACAAAGAGAATGTCGACAATACCTTGGGAGAGTATGTGTCCAAGCAAGGACTCAACCAATTGCATATAGCCGAGACCGAGAAGTATGCCCACGTAACATTCTTCTTCAACGGTGGTCGCGAAGCACCCTATGAGGGCGAGGAGCGCATCCTTGTTCCCTCTCCCAAAGTCGCTACATACGACCTGCAACCCGAAATGAGCGCCTACGAAGTAAAAGATAAATTAGTGGCCGAAATAAACAGCGAAAAATTCGACTTTATCGTTGTAAATTTCGCCAACGGCGACATGGTAGGACACACAGGTATATACAGCGCCATAGAAAAGGCCGTTACAGCCGTAGACACCTGTTTGAAGGATGTAATCGAAGCAGCAAAAGCACACGGCTACGAGTCAATCATCATAGCCGACCACGGCAATGCCGATAACGCAGTTAACGCCGACGGCTCGCCCAACACTGCACACTCGCTCAATCCCGTTCCTTGCGTATATGTGACAGAGAATAAAGAGGCCGCCATAAAGAACGGAATCCTTGCCGATGTAGCCCCCACAATCCTTAAGATAATGGGCTTGGATGTACCGGCCGAAATGACAGGTACGGCACTTATCTGATAAATAACGAGTAAAATGGTACAGATAGGTGACGCCATAGTGTCGTTCGAGATGTTTAGAGAGTACTTCTGCTGTGCTCCATCACATTGCAAAGGAATTTGCTGTGTCGAGGGCGATGCAGGTGCACCCGTGGCTCTCGACGAGGTGGAAAAGTTAGAAGACGCTCTCTCTGTGATTGAGGATGAAATGTCCGCCGAAGCACGCGCAGTAGTAGAAGAACAAGGCGTAGTATACAACGACCGCGACGGCGAGCTTGTCACCTCCATTGTAAACGGAAAAGAGTGCGTTTTTGCTTCGCACGACGAAAAAGGGTGCTGCATCTGCCTGATAGAGAAAGCCTACAACGAAGGACGATTCCATTGGCGTAAACCAATATCATGCTACCTCTATCCCGCGCGTCTCAGCAAGACAGGAGGGCTTACGGCTGTAAATTTCCACAAGTGGGATGTATGCAAACATGCTCAAGTGTTAGGACGTCGCAAGGATATTCGTGTTTACGAATTTCTTAAAGAACCCCTCATAGAGCGCTTCGGGCAAGAGTGGTACGACGAACTGCTCACAGTGGCCGATGAATTGAAAAGACAGAATTATATCTGAATTATAGATTCTCGCTAATCTGCACAAGCGAGTAAGTGTTCACTTTATTTTGACACTTACTCGCTTTTTTGTATCTTCGCACCATAAAATAAACATACAGAAATATGATACTCTCGACAGCATTTTTTATTATAGGTATTGTGCTCGTGATACTTGGAGCCGATTGGCTCACCAAAGGAGCATCAGCCCTTGCCCGACGTTTCAAAATCAGTGAGCTTGTAATAGGGCTTACAATAGTAGCATTGGGAACCTCCCTGCCCGAACTTGTGATAAGTGTAGGCTCGGCATTAAAGGGTAGTTCCGGGCTTGCTCTTGGAAACGTAATAGGCAGCAATATATTCAACGGACTTCTGATTCTTGGTGTTACAGCACTTATAGCTCCTATAAAATTCGATGTACGAATGCTCACACGCGAGATACCTTTTAATCTTTTGGCATCAGTCGTGATATTGCTTGTGTCGGGCAGTATGCTTGTAGGAGGTGCACCCAACGAGCAGATTACACGTTACGGCGGTCTTCTGTTGCTCTGCTTCTTGGCAGTGTTCATTCGATATACTTTTTCAATCACAGGAAACGGCGAAGAGGAAAAGCTCCAAGAAACTGTTTCACCATGGAAAATAGCGCTGTTTATCGTCGCAGGCCTTGCATCCCTCATATTGGGCGGAAATATCTTTGTCGACGGTGCTACGGAGATAGCACGCTCATTTGGTATTTCAGAGGCTGTTATAGGTATAACGATAGTATCTGCTGGAAGTTCTCTGCCTGAATTGGCCGTGTCAGTGAATGCTGCACGCAAAGGCAACGTTGGAATTGCTCTTGGCAATGTTCTTGGCAGCAATATCTTGAACATATTCTTTATACTCGGATGCAGTGCTGCAATAACACCGATAAAGCTCGATGGATTCAGTTACGTCGACTTCTATGTGCTTCTTGCTTCATCGCTTCTAATCTATATAGTTGCTAAATTCGGAGGAAAAAGCACAATAACACGCTTAGAGGGCGGAGTGTTAGCTGCTGCTTATGTGGCATATACCACATATCTCATCCTTAATGCCTGAAATAATATACATATCATCTGAGAAACCTTAGAATATAAAGCAAGACCAATGGCTGTAAATATTATAAAAGTAACAACAAAAAAACAGTTAAAACAATTCATTCGTTTCAATTGCGAGCTATATAAAGGAAACCCCTATTTTGTTCCCGACCTCTACGAAGATATGATAGGCACACTTCGTAAAGACCGCAATGCAGCATTTGAATTTTGTGAAGCAGATTACTTCTTGGCCATGCAAGAAGATAAAATTGTGGGCAGGGTTGCAGCCATCATCAATCACCGTGCCAACGAAAAATGGAACAGAAAAGCCGTCCGCTTCGGATGGATAGACTTTGTAGACGATGCAGAGGTCTCCGAGGCCCTGCTTGCAACAGTTGAAAAATGGGGCAAAGAGCGTGGAATGACCGAGATTCAAGGCCCCTTGGGCTTTACCGACTTTGACCCCGAAGGCATGCTTGTCGAAGGCTTCGACCGTGTGAGCACCATGGCCACGATATATAACTATCCCTATTACCCGCAGCACATGGAGCATCATGGCTACACAAAAGATGTCGACTGGATAGAATTTCTCTTTAAAGTACCCAAACAGAATTGGGAAAAAGCCGAGCGATTGTCGGCTATAATAGCACGTCGCAACAAATTGCACGCCGTAGAGTGCACGTCGCGCAGCCATCTTGCCAAGAAATACGGTAAAGCACTCTTTGAATTGGTAAACGAATGTTACTCGCCACTATATGGATTTTCCCCCCTCAGCGATGCACAAATTGCACAATTCATAAAGATGTACCTACCGCTCATCGACCTGCGTCTTGTATCCCTTATTGCCGATGAAGAGGAGAATCTTGTCGGAATAGGTGTGAGCCTTACATCCTTTGCCGAGGCTCTGCAAAAGTCAGGCGGCCGCCTTTTCCCCTTCGGTTGGATACATTTTATTAAGCCACTGTTGAACAAACACCCCAAACGCCTCGACTTCCTGCTTATGGCCATAAAACCGGAGTATCAAGGAAAAGGCGTAAATGCAATGATAATAAACGACCTTCTTCCACGTTATATAGAAATGGGAGTAGCAGACATAGAGAGCAATCCCGAACTTGAACTGAACGAAAAGATACAGTCACAGTGGGATGCCTTTGAAAAAGAACAGCATAAACGTCGCAGAGCCTACAAGAAAGAACTTTAAAATGGAAGATAATATACTTTTTAACTCAGAATCGCCACAGGAACATATTGAATATACCGACGATAATATACGTCACCTCGACGACATGGAGCATATACGCACCCGCCCGGGTATGTATATCGGAAAACTCGGCGACGGCTCCCAGAGCGACGATGGTATATATGTACTGTTGAAAGAGGTCATCGACAACAGCATCGATGAATTTAAAATGAGTGCCGGGCGGCGCATCGAGATTGACATTGAAGAGAACCATTCGGTAACAGTGCGCGACTACGGACGAGGTATTCCCCAAGGAAAGCTCATCGAAGCCGTCAGCATGCTCAATACCGGTGGAAAGTACGATAGCAAGGCCTTTAAAAAATCAGTAGGCTTGAATGGAGTGGGATTGAAAGCCGTCAACGCCATGAGCAGCCGTTTTGAAGTGCGAAGCTATCGCGACGGAGTGGTGCGCATGGCCACTTTCGCAGCAGGAACACTCACATCCGATGCAACCGAGAAAAGTGCCGAAGAAAATGGTACATACGTCTCTTTCACCCCCGACACCAAACTATTCCCGGGTTTTGAATATCGTCCCTCGTTCATCGAGACAATGTTGCGCAACTACACCTATCTGAACACCGGGCTGACCATCATATTCAACGGACGTCGCATACTGTCGCGCAACGGCCTTGCCGACCTCCTTACCGACAATATGACAGCCGAAAGCCTATATCCCATAATACATTTGAAAGGAGAGGATATAGAGATAGCCTTTACACACGCCGCACAGTATGGCGAGGAGTACTATTCCTTTGTAAACGGACAGCACACCTCACAAGGCGGCACCCATCAAAGTGCCTTCAAAGAACATGTTGCCTCCACCATACACGACTTCTTCACAGCAAAGAATTTTGAATACAGCGACATACGAAACGGCATAGTGGCAGCCATAGCCGTTAACATACAAGAACCGGTGTTCGAGAGTCAGACAAAAGTTAAATTAGGCTCATTGCGAATATCTCCCGACGAGAACAGCACCAGCGTCAAGAAATTCATAGGCGACTTTGTAAAGGTAGAGCTGGATAATTTCCTGCATCGTAACCCCGACATCAGCGAAGCAATGCTTGCCAAGATAACAGCCTCGGAGAAAGAGCGCAAAGAACTTGCAGGCCTCACCAAACAAGCACGCGAAAAGGCCAAGAAAGTAAATCTGCACAATCGCAAATTGCGCGATTGCCGCATACACTACAACGACGCCAAGGGCGACCGCATCGACGAGAGCAGCATTTTCATCACCGAGGGCGACTCGGCAAGCGGCTCTATAACAAAAAGCCGCGATGCCAACACACAAGCCGTCTTCAGCTTGCGCGGAAAACCACTCAACAGCTACGGGATGAGCCGTGCCGTAGTCTATAAGAACGACGAATTCAATCTGCTGCAAGCAGCGCTTAACATCGAAGACGGAATAGAAGGTCTCCGCTACAATAAAGTAATCGTAGCCACCGATGCCGATGTCGACGGCATGCACATACGCCTGTTGCTCATCACCTTCTTCTTGCAATTTTTCCCCGAGCTTATAAAAAAAGGACACGTATACATCCTGCAGACACCGCTGTTCCGTGTGCGCAACAAGCGCAAAGTGCCCCGCGGCAAGCGGAGTGCCGAGGAGCGCAGTAAGGGCGACTTTGAAACCATCTACTGCTATTCCGAGGAAGAGCGTTTGGCAGCCATCGAAAAACTATCACCCAATCCCGAGATTACACGCTTTAAAGGTCTTGGCGAAATATCGCCCGACGAATTTCGCAATTTCATAGGCCCCGATATGCGTCTCGAGCGCGTCACCATGCACAAAGACGACAAGGTCGATGACCTCCTCAGTTACTATATGGGTAAAAATACAATGGAGCGTCAGAACTTTATAATAGACAATTTGGTTGTCGAGGAGGACAAAGCCGATGAGTAATCAGCAAGCTACATACCATACAGTGCTCTTCGCCGGCACATTCGACCCCTTTACCAAAGGACATCATCGTATAGTGCAACGCGCCCTTAAACTATTTCCCAAGGTTATAATAGCCGTTGGGCGCAATATAGGCAAAAAGACAATGCTGACAGTACAGGAGCGCGTGGCAACCATTCGGCAATTATACGCCAATGAACCACACGTCGAGGTTGCAACATACGACGGGCTTACATCCGATTATGCCCACAGCGTAGGAGCCGATGCACTTCTGCGCGGTGTTCGCAGTGTAAAAGACTTTGAGTATGAACGCGACCTTGCCGACATAAACCTACGCATCGGTAACATCGACACAGTGCTTCTCATAAGCGAACCCGAATATGCAGCCATAAGCAGCAGTGCCGTGCGCGAACTTATCTCATTCGGCAAGGATGTAAGTACATTGCTGCCGTGATTAATAGAGCAGAATATCAAATTATATACAATATAAAAAGATAAAAAATGATAAAAAGAAACATTCTCTTCATAATATCACTGTTTACAGTGTGTGCAGCCGTATATGCCCAGCAGTCACACAATAACGGCATGCCCGAGCAGTTGACCAAACTGATGTTTTCCGAAAATATCATAACCCGCTTCTACGTCGACTCAGTGAACGAAGCCAAAATAGTTGAAGCAGGAATAAAAGCAATGCTCAAAGAATTGGATCCACACTCCACCTATTCCACCCCCAAAGAGGTAAAAAGCATCAACGAAGCAATGCAAGGAAACTTCGAGGGTATAGGAATACAGTTCAATATTGTCGACGATACACTCTACGTCATACAAACAACGCTCAACGGCCCTTCCGAAAAGGCAGGCATAATGCCCGGCGACCGCATTGTCACAGTCAACGACACAGCAATAGCAGGCGTCAAGATGGATAGAGGCGAGATAATGCGCCGTCTGCGCGGCCCCAAAGGCTCAACAGTTAAAATAGAGGTTGCCCGGCGCGGAATAGATAAATTACAAGAGTATAACCTCACACGTGACAAGATAAACACCTTCAGCGTAGATGCCGCCTACATGGTCGACAAAAAAAACGGCTACATACACATAAATTCCTTTGGCGCAACCACCCACCAAGAATTTGTCACCAAGCTCGACTCACTGATGAAGGAGGGGATGAAAAACCTCATTCTCGACCTGCAAGGCAACGGCGGAGGCTATCTTCAGGCAGCAGTTGACATTGCCAACGAATTTCTTGAGCGCGGAAAACTTGTTGTCTACACCGAGGGGCGGGTATTTCCCCGTTACGACTATCTTGCGCAAGGTGGCGGACGTTTCACAAAAGGCAATCTCGCAGTGATAATAGATGAGACATCGGCCTCGGCATCCGAAATTCTGGCAGGCGCCATACAAGATTGGGATCGCGGCGTTGTCGTGGGCCGTCGTTCATTTGGCAAGGGGCTTGTGCAGCGTGCCTTCAACCTGCCCGACGGAGCCATGATACGACTCACCGTATCGCGCTATTATACCCCGGTAGGGCGTAACATACAAAAGCCCTACGGCGATTCGATACCTTATGCCAACGACCTTATGGAGCGTTACAATCATGGAGAACTTATGAGTGCCGACAGTATACACTTTCCCGACTCTCTGATGATGACAACAAAGCGCCTTGGTCGCACCGTCTATGGTGGCGGTGGTATAATGCCCGACTATTTTGTACCCCTCGACACAAACAAATATACAAAATATCATCGTGATATAGTGCGACGCGGCACGCTCCTTCAAACATCGTTGCGATACATCGACGAAAATCGTGCCATGCTCAAAGAGAAATATCCCACGATAGATAAGTTCATTGAGGAATTTACGGTAGATGAAGCTCTTCTCTCACGATTGCGCACAGCAGGAGAGAGCGACAGCGTAAAACTTGCCGACGAAGCCGAATATGAAAAATCAATCCCCATGCTGTCGTTGCAGCTGAAAGCTCTGCTTGCACGCGACCTTTGGGACATGAGCGAATATATGCAGGTGATAAACAGCAAGGACGAGAATTTTCAGAAAGCACTCGAACTTGTGCAGCAACGCGACATGGATGCAGTGCTCACAAAGCGCAAAAGAAAATGAGCGATAAGAATCTTCTTCTCACACAGCTCACATCTTTCTGCATTTTATAAGAACCTTAAACCCATTGTCAAGGGTGGTGGCAAAAATATAAATGTCGCCACCCTCGGCTATTTTAAAGCGTTTGCGCAGTTCGGCAACCGTGGCAGGAAAATTGCGCACCGTGACATTTGCTTTGTCAATCCCTTTTAACATTCGTTTGGTGTCGTTTTTTGCGAAACTACATACATCCTCCACAATGAAAGAGCGTCCGGGAAAGCCCGTCACTTCACAATCCGAAGTGTATAAATGGCTGTTAGGGTGCAGCTTTTCAATATTATAGCTTTTTGTCAGCGCGGCGTGGCATCCCGCCTTTTGTATTGCAGCATTAGGCTCATAAAGATAATTCTTTATCTCTGCCGTATATTTAATGGCATCGTCACCGCTTCCCATTGGGCAGCTGAACAGCAGAGTGCCATCTTTTCGTATATCGGCACAATGCAATGCTATCTCTCCTCTCTCTCTCTTGTCGAGAATCAAGAGCAATTCTTTACATTCATTGTTTACTGCCACCACATGAACCTCGGCAACATTGTTCAATGTCCTGCATGCAGCCGTTATATCAAGCATGGGCGAGCATTTTATCATCGCCCTTTCGCATCTGCCCATTATGGTCTCTTCGAGCCGCACAATGTCAGGCTCACACTCATCGAGAGCCACCACCTTGCCGCCTGTGCTGTTGCGTCGGGCAGGGTCGGCGAATATCCATGAGCTGTGCGGCAGTGATGCCGTCAGTTCTTCGCTGTTACCGTTAATCACTTCGATATGTTGCAGGCCCAGCAGTGCAAAATTGTGTTTGGCAATCTCGCACAGTGAATGGTTGCGCTCGATATAAACGGCATGTGCGAAATTCTTCGACATATAACTGCAATCAATCCCGAATCCGCCTGTCAGGTCGGTGAGCCTGTCACCCTTTGTCAGCGAGGCTTTGTATTGCGCCGTTGCTTCCGACGAGCATTGCTCCATTGATATACGGGCAGGGTAGTGTATGCCCTCGGTATCTGCCCATTGCGGCAGTTTCTCTTTTGCAGTTTGCAGCCCCTCAATCTGTTCGAGTGCGGTGCACATGTCTATTTCGGGATAGCGGCCTGCCTGCAATGCAAGCATTCGCACATCCTTGTCATGATTCTTCTTTATGAAATCCGCCGTTTTTTTATCTGTTATCATGCACATGCTTTTATTTAAGCTGTTTAAACCTGTTTGCGATGGTAGAGGGTTTTCTATCGTTCCAATTCTATCACAGTGATACCCGCTCCTCCAAACTGAACATGCTCGTCGTGGAATGTGCGCACTGTTGGCACTGTGCTCAGATATTGTCTCACGAGTGTGCGTAATATTCCATTTCCTGTGCCATGTAATATGCGCAGTTGGTTCACGCCGCACACCGTTGCGTCGTCAAGAAAATATGTAACAGCTTGAAGTGCTTCTTCGCCTCGCATGCCTCGTATGTCTATTTCCGATTTGAAATTCAAACGCTTATTGTGCAGATTCTCTTGTGTCTCTGTTGTGAGGAAAGAGACTTTGCGCACCTCCTCCTTGGGGGCTTCGGCGAGTTCCAGTCTCGCAAGAGATACTGTCGATTTTATGGCTCCGAATCGCACCATCGCGCAATTGCGATTTACCGACATAATCTCTCCCACTGCTTGCTGCCCGATTATACGCACATAGTTCCCCATCTCAAATTGCGGCTCTGCTTTTGTGAGGGTGGCATTTTCTGCCTTCTCTTGCGGTGCGTTTCTCTTTTTGTTGCCGTTTTTTTTGCGTTCTTGTCGGGCAAGAATTTTTTCCATCTCCCGGTCGGTGCGCATCTGCTGTTCGCGGCGTGCAAGCTCCTCTATTTTTCGCCCGAAGTCTTCAAGTTCGCGGCGTGCCTGTCGTGTGCGCTCTTTCTCGGCTTTTGCTTCTACTATCGAGCGTATGGTATTTTCGATACGTGCGTTTGCCTCGCGCAGCAGACGCTCGCCCTCGTCGCGTGCCTCTTTGAGAATCTGTTTGCGGCTTTTCTTCAGCTCCTCGCTGCTCTCTTGAATGTGTCCCAGCATTTCGTCGAGCTCCTTCTCTTTTTGATGTACACTGCGTCGTTTGTTCTCCCAATAGCGCTTGTCGCGCACAATATCCTGAAGATATTTATCGCTCTGAATATAATCGCTGCCCACAATCTCCGAGGCATCTTTTATTATCTCTTCGGGCAGGCCTATCTTGCGTGCAATCTCCACGGCAAATGAACTGCCGGGGTTGCCTGCTTGCAAAATGAACAGAGGGCGCATCTCTGCGCGGTCATACAGCATGGCTCCGTTCACCACTCCCGGAGTAGAGTCGGCAAAGTGTTTCAGATTCTGATAATGCGTGGTTATTATTCCGAATGCCCCTTTGTTGTTGAATCGCTTTAGAATGGCTTCGGCCATTGCACCTCCTATGAGCGGTTCGGTGCCGTTTCCAAACTCATCTATCAATATCAGCGAATCTCTGTCGCAATTACGCAGTGTGTGCTTCATGTTCAGCAGATGGCTTGAGTATGTGCTTAAGTCGTCCTCTATGCTCTGTTGGTCGCCAATATCAATGAACATACTGTGGAATATACCGGCCCTGCTGCGTTCATGCACGGGTATCGGCATTCCGCATTGCAGCATATATTGCAACAGTCCGGCTGTCTTCAGACATACAGATTTTCCACCGGCGTTTGGCCCGGAAATAAGCAGTATGCGGCGTTCTTTGCTCTCAAGTTCAATATCAAGCGGCGACATTTTGCGTCCGTGTTTACGCAGTGACAATTCGAGCAATGGGTGATAGGCTGCACCAAAATCCATCATGGGTCTGTTGTTCAATATCGGCTTTATCGCACCAAGAAATTCTGCCAGTTGTGCTTTTGCCCGTATAAAGTCTGCCACTCCCAAAAAGTCGTATGCCGATAGCAGTTGCGGAACCTCGGGGCGCAGTGTATCGGAAAAGTTTGTGAGAATAAGTATAACCTCGCGTTTCTCCTCGGCCTCAAGTTCGCGTATACGGTTGTTTGCCATCACCACCTCGGCCGGTTCAATGAACACCGTCTTTCCACTTGCCGACTCGTCGTGCACGATACCTCCCATTTTTCGTTTTAGAGCGGGAGCCACGGGTATCACCAAGCGTCCGTCGCGCAACGTCGGGGTTGCATCTTTTTCGACAAGTCCGTCGGCCTGAGCCTGACGCAGTATGCTGTTCAGTGTGCGCGATATTCCGTTGGATGTGCGCACAAGTTCGCTTCGTATGCGTGCAAGTGTGGGTGATGCGTTGTCCTTTATATGTCCGAATTTATCAACAATGGCATCTATCGAGCGTATGATTCGTGGAAAAGCCTGCACGTCGCTTGCGCATCGCTGCAAACAGGGATAAAGGAAGTTCTCCTCTTCGTTATTGCTGTTGTTGCCTTCGCCGTTGCGCTTATGCAGCAGTGCCGCAATGCGTCCTATCGTATCTAATGAGCGGCGCAGAGCAAACAGCTCCTCCTCGTTCAGATACATCCCTTGTATGCGTATGCGATGCAGTGGCTCGCGTACATCATAGTAAAAGTCATTTGGGAAATTCTGCTCCACACGCATAAGCCGCATGAATTCTTCTGTCTCATTCAGTCGTGCCTCTATGCTGTCAAAATCGGTCATAAACTGCATTTCATCCACTCGCTCGCGCCCCATGGTGCTAAGGCATTTCTCCTTGAGCATAGTGCGAATGGCATCGAATTCTATCTTTTTTTCAAAATTATGCGGATATATCATAGGTGTGCTTTGTTCAAAGTGTTTCAGTGTGCAAAGTTACTCATTATCCTGCAACAAAAAAAGAAAAGCACTAATTGCTTTCTTGTTTGCAATTAGTGCCTGATTCCTTTCGGTGGGCCATCCAGGGCTTGAACCTGGGACCTCCAGATTATGAGTCTGTTGCTCTAACCAACTGAGCTAAAAGCCCGAGTATTTCGTTGTTTTTGAAATACGCTGCAAAGATAGCGTGTTTGATTTAATCTTGCAAATATTTTGTGATAAATTTTGCAATTTTTTTATTTCGTATATGCAAAATGAATGCAAACACAACTTATCAATGCTTCTTAATACTTATATCTCATCCACTTCCACAGCTCCTTGAATGTAGGTTTTTTGCCGTGCATCAATATTCCCACACGATATATTTTAGACGCCAACCACACAGTTGCCACGAATGTAGCGTATAGCAACGTCACCGACACTGCTATTTCCCAGATTGGAATATCATAGGGGATGCGTGCCATCATCACAATGGGCGATGTAAAAGGTATCATCGAGAACCAAAAGGCAATGTTCGATGTGGGGTCGTTTATAACAGACAACATCACTATCAGAGCCAATATTATAGGTAGAGTGATGGGTGTTTGCAACTGTTGCGCATCCTGTGCATTATCCACCGCCGAGCCTACTGCGGCAAACATTGCTGCATAGAGCAAGAAACCACCCACCACAAACAGCAGCAACCCTATTATTATTTTTGATATATATATGGGGTCGGTAAGCGCTGTAACAGCCTGCAACAGTTCTACATTGGCGGCTGCACTTAAAGTCTCGGGCGAGGCTCCTTGTTGCATCATGCTCATTGCATTGCTCATATCATCGGGAATAATCAAGGGTATTGCAAAAAATGCCACTCCGAACACGAGCACACCCCATATAACCACCTGAACCACCGCTACACTTGCCACGCCTAAAATCTTGCCCAGCATCATTTGGAAAGGACGCACCGACGATACCATAACCTCAAGCACGCGATTGTTCTTCTCTTCAATTACCGATTGCATCACCATTGCGCCATATATCAGCAGGAACATATACAGTATAAAGCTCAGTATATAGGCTATTACGGTAGCCACTATCGACGATGACGATTTTTCGCCCTCATCGGGTGCAACCTCGTTCTTAAACGATTGCAGAGTCACATCAGTCTCAATTTCATCAAGAATCTGCGGCAGATTCTCAATATTGTATCTCTTCAGTTTCTCTCCCTCAATGATATTCTCAATTTGCGATGCTATGCTCATTTCAAGGCCTATGGAGGCCGAGGAATTTGTATATAGTCGTACATCGCGGTGATTGGTCATTATATTTTCTCCAATGTGCAGAATGGCAAAATGCTCGGTGAACTGCTTGCGTGCATCGTTTATGTTCACAAGCAGCGGTTCAAAGCCAACCTCATCGTTGCTTTGTAGCTTTTGTGCCACAATGCCGCTGTCGTCAACAACAACAATGTTTTTTTGCTCACTATCTGTGATATTCATCACCAGCATGGGTGTAAGCATCAGACCTATCATCAGCAGTGGAGTGAGCAGGGTGGTTATTATGAACGATTTTTTGCGTACTCGTTCGTTAAATTCACGTCCTATTATAATTAAGATTTTATTTTTCATTTGTTGTATCCTCTGCGTCTAAACTGTTTATTAATAAGCTGTTAAAATTATATTATCCGGTAATTACAGATTTCCGTTTACAGCGCGTATAAATATGTCGTTCATCGAGGGTATCACCTCGCGGAAAGAGCGCAGTTCCACACTCTCATTTGCAGCGCTTATCACATGGCGCACCTCGGCATCGGTGGCAATGTGTATTTTCATTTTGTTAAAGCCGACGGGTGAGGGCTTCGACTCCATAATCTCGCATCGTCCTCTCAGCGCATTAAGCAGCGTCTCTTCGTCGCCGCGATAGTCTGCTTCAAAAATGTTGCTTCCGTGGCGATGGCGTATCTCGTCGATATTTCCCGATAGAATATTTTTCGATTTGTTTATCAGTGTTATGTGGTCGCAAATCTCCTCAACCGATGCCATATTGTGTGTCGAGAATATTATCGTGCAGCCTTTATCGCGCAAGTCCAATATCTCCTTTTTAAGAAGATTGGCGTTTATGGGGTCGAAACCCGAGAAAGGCTCGTCAAAAATCAGCATCTTGGGCTCGTGCAGCACCGTAACGATAAACTGTATCTTTTGTGCCATACCTTTTGACAGCTCGCCCACATTCTTGTTCCACCAATTTTCGAGGCCGAACTTTTCAAACCACTCTTTAAGTTTGCTCACAGCATCCTTGCGCGACATTCCTTTAAGCTGTGCAAAGAATATGGCCTGTTCGCCCACCTTCATCTTTTTGTATAGTCCGCGCTCCTCGGGCATATAACCTATGCTGTATACATCGTCCGGGGTAATATCGTGGCCGTTGAAAATCACGCGTCCCGCGTCGGGAGCGGTGATGCGGTTGATAATGCGCAACAGAGTGGTTTTTCCGGCCCCGTTAGGCCCAAGCAGACCATACACCGTACCCTTTGGAATGGATAACGAAACATCGTCAAGGGCCACATGTTTAGCGAAACTCTTGGAGACATGCTCCACACTAAGTATATTCATCCTTTTTCTTCTTGATTTAAGTATGCAAATTTACTGCAAATTATTAAAAAGCTGTTTAAATTTTATTGAAAATATTATTATAGCCCTTCAATAAGTCTTTTTGTGCAGAGTCAACCAGCAAGTGCAACATTACGAAATAAATTTGTAAAAGCACTCCTTTGGTGTTGAAAAGTTCAGTTTTTCTCTTGGTCTTTCGTTTAATTTGTATTGTGTCTTCTTTATTTTTCTGTCAGTAACGGTACTT
>JAFSAT010000038.1 GCA_017442185.1 Bacteroidaceae bacterium | reverse complement strand
AAATATCTTCCAAACAAACAATAGCTATTCCAATGTTTGTCAATGGAATAGCTATATTTTTTATCCTTACACAAAAAGAGGATGGTGGCTGAACAAAATTCAAGAGGGTAACCCAATTTTACTTTTGGGTCACCCTCATTTTATTATTTATTCTGTGTCTGCTAATATTATTCAGCAAGTTTGTTGTCCGAACCAAGCACGTTCACAATCTTGTGAATGTACTGCTTCTTCATGTTGTCGCGAGCGGGGCCGAGATACTTTCTGGGGTCGAATTCTGCGGGCTGAGTGGCAAATACCTCGCGGATTGCGGCTGTCATTGCCAAACGGCTGTCGCTGTCGATGTTAATCTTGCAAACTGCAAGTGAAGCGGCCTTGCGAAGCTCCTCTTCGGGAATACCTATTGCATCTTTCAATGCACCGCCATACTTGTTGATGGTCTCAACCTCTTCCTGAGGAACTGAAGAAGAACCGTGAAGAACGATGGGGAATCCGGGAAGTTCCTTCATGCAACCCTCAAGAACATCGAATGCCAAGGGGGGAGGTACAAGAATACCCTTCTCGTTGCGTGTGCACTGCTCGGGCTTGAATTTGTTTGCACCGTGAGAGGTACCTATCGAGATAGCCAAGCTGTCGCAACCTGTCTTGGTAACAAAGTCAACAACCTCCTCGGGACGTGTATAGGTGTGATGCTCAGCAACAACATCATCCTCAACACCTGCAAGAATACCAAGCTCGCCCTCTACTGTAACATCATACTGGTGAGCATACTCTACAACTTTCTTTGTGAGAGCTACATTCTCTTCGTAGGGAAGGTGTGAACCGTCTATCATCACTGAAGAGAAGCCCATGTCGATACATGACTTGCAAAGCTCAAATGAGTTTCCGTGGTCGAGGTGAAGAACAATCTCGGGATGTGCGCAACCAAGTTCCTTTGCATACTCAACGGCACCTTCGGCCATGTAGCGAAGAAGAGTCTGGTTGGCATACTTACGTGCACCGCTTGAAACCTGAAGAATAACAGGCGACTTTGTCTCTACTGCAGCCGAGATGATAGCCTGAAGCTGCTCCATGTTGTTGAAGTTGAATGCGGGGATTGCATAACCGCCCTTCATTGCTCTTGCAAACATATCACGAGTGTTTACAAGACCTAATTCTTTGTAATTTACCATGATTTATACTTTTAAAAGTAAACTGATTGATTATTTATGCTTCTTTATTTCTAATTTTGTGCGAAGATACGAAATAAATTCCTTATTATGCAGGGTGAACGCTAAAATTATTTAGAAGCTGTTTAAATTTCTAAAAATCGCGTCTCATATTTCATAGAACTTTGTAAATGCCTTTACCGCATACTCCGTATCTATTACAGCCGACGTCTCGCGTGCCGAATGCATGCCCCACATAGGGTTACCCATATCTACACCGCGCATAGGCAGCTGTGTGGTGAGTGTGTTTCCGAGTGTGGAACCTCCTGCAATATCCGAGCGGTTGACAAATGTTTGAAAAGGAACACCTGCTGCGCGACACACCTCGGCAAATACTGCCGCCGACTCGGCATCAGTGACATATTTCTGATTAGCATTATACTTTATTACGGGACCGCCGCCCATCACGGGATGATTCGTGGGGTCGTGTTTGTCGGCATAGTTCGGATGCAGGGCATGTGCCATGTCTGCCGACACCATGAATGATTTTTCAACTGCTGCGTACAGGTCGCCGGGCTTTCCGCCACGCTGCATTATCACCGCGTCGAGAAGATTGCGCAACATGGGCGATGCCGAACCTTGCTTTGTCATATTGCCCGTCTCTTCATTATCAAACAGGGCAAGCACCTGTGTCATTGCCGAGGGGGCACTCTCTATCAGAGCCTCAAGACCGGCAAATTCCATCAGCAGGTCGTCCTGACGGCCGCTTGAGATAAATTCATTATTCATTCCGCACAAACAAGCCGGGGTTGCCTCGTAGAGCGATAAATCGAAGTCGAGTATTTCGGAAGCGTCAACATCAAGCTCACGTGCAACAATATCGAGCAGCAGGTTATTCTTCTCGAAATGCTCGTTTATGAATCCTAACACCGGCATCATATCCTTTTGACGGTTGATTTTGTTGCCTTCGTTAACTTCGCGATTAAAATGTATGGCAAGGTGAGGTATTATCAGCAATGGGCGCTTAATATGCAATAAACGTACCTTGGGCGATAATGGCGACTCTCCACGCAAAATGACACGCCCTGCCAATGACAGGGGACGGTCGAACCAGGTGTAGAGAATCGGGCCGCCATAGACCTCGGTATTAAGGCGTATCATCCCCCCTTCACTTACCATTTCGGGAGAGGGTTTCACACGGAAACAGGGTGAATCGGTGTGAGCGCAAATGAGTTTAAAACCCTCATCTACGCTGCCCGTTCCAACACGAAAGGCAAACACTGCCGAATTGTTTTTTGTTATGTAATAACCTTTTCCGGGTATAAGTTCGGGGATAGCGGTAAGACTTATTTTTTGGAACCCTGCCCCATTCAGCCTATCCTCGGCATATTTTGCGGCTAAAAAGTTGACAGGCGAGCTGTCGAGCATTTTAAGTATTCTATTCTTCATAATCTTTAAATTTTATAAACTGTAAAAAACTCATTTCGCCGGCATCTATCCGGCTCTGTTTGTCTGCCTCACACTGCAATGCTGTTGATTGCGGCGCCATCTTCATATATGAACAGACGATTCGAGGTGACATACATATAGCCGGCAAACAGAAACCACAAGGCGAATATACGAATTTTCTGCGATAAATTCAAATTGGTTGCTTAGAAACTGTTTATATTTCTTTCAAATAGAATGTTTGCATTATGAGCAAACTGCATCTGCCTTTTTATACTCTTTTTTTGCCTGTAATTCTTTTTTTAAGGGTTACACTGCTCGCCATGTGCACTAAAAAAAATGAAAAAACATTCTATTTTTGCACTATGAAAATTTTGGCTATAAATTTAAACAGTATCTAAAAAGAACCATAAAAATTACAAGGAGACAAATTTAAACAGCCTCAAAGTTGTTAAATCAAAATTCAAACAGCGTCTGATTTTCCATTTTCAATAGAATAAACTTTATTCTGCATTGTATGGTTCACGTTTACCTTGACACCGAACTTTTCTGCAATGTGCCATGCAGTGTGTTCGGCACTGTATACGGAGCGATGCTGCCCTCCTGTGCAACCAAAGCAGAGCTGTATGTGCGAGAATCCACGCTCAAGATAGTTTTCCACCATCGGGTCGACCAAAGAGTACACACTATTCAGGAATTCTGTTATATTGCTCTTTTCTTCGAGGAATTTTATCACAGGTGCATCCATTCCCGTAAGCTTTTTATACTCTTGATAGCGACCGGGATTGTGAACGGCGCGACAGTCGAACACAAAGCCGCCCCCGTTCCCCGAATAGTCCTCGGGAATTCCGCGATGGTATGAGAAGCTGAACACATCAACGACCAAACGACCTTTATCGACAGGGGTAAATCTTGGCATCAATCGCACTTTTTCAATTATTTTGCATAGTACGGGGAATTGCTCCTTCGTGCCGCATAAAATCTCATGCAACTGCATTAATGCGTTGGGAATACTTTCGACAAACTTTTTTTTGCGCTCGAAGATTCCTCTGAGACCGTATGTTCCCAAATTCTGCAACAAGCGAAACAGCCTGAAGCATTGTAGTTTTTTCATAAAATCGTCACGCTCAACTTTGCGGTATTTTGAGAGAGAGAGGATATATGCGTCCAACATTGCTTCTACTACTTTTGGAGTGTATCTTGCTCGAGCCTGTCCCACGAACGACGCAACATCGTAGTAGATAGGGCCTCTTCTTCCACCTTGAAAATCAATAAACCAGGGGCGCCCGTCGTGCCACATGATGTTTCGCGACTGAAAATCGCGATAAAGAAAGGTGGTGCAGTCCTCTTCGAGCAAAATTGCAGTCAAACGCTCAAATTCATTTTCGAGCATACTTTCGTCAAACTCCACGCCCACCCCCTTGAGGAAGCAATATTTGAAGTAGTTTAAATCCCACATTATTGTACGCCTGTCGAAATCTGCAACAGGATAACATACATCAAAATCAAGAATATCGGCTACACGATACTGAATATCGGGCAGGATGGACATGACGCGACAAAGTGCTTCGGTATCTTCGTCCGAGAATACCCCAGCTTCGCGAGACTCGCGCATCTTCATAAAAAGCGAAGTCTCGCCAAGGTCTGATTGCAAATAGCACAATTCGTCATCCGAAACGGCAAGCACAGTGGGAGCATCTATCGAGCTTTTATTAAAGCATTGCGCAATGGTAATAAAAGCCCTGTTCTCTTGCACCGACGTTCCTACCGCTCCTATCAAAGAGACACCATCGGCCGTCATTCTGTAATATGTGCGGTTGGAACCATCACCGGTAAGTTTCACCACCGACGATGGCGACACTCCTGCAACCTTATTGAATAATTGTTCTAACTTATTAATCATGATGATATTTTGATTCTGTTTAAAGTTCCGTTTTTTAATTAATAGGTTTTTAAGAAACTGTTTAAAAGCTGTTTAATTCATAAAAAACAGCTTCTTACAGAAACCGAATATTCACTTTTCCGTTGTTACATTTTAGAGAACAGCTTCTTCTTGCGAAGATAACACTTTTAACACTAAGGACAATAAACAGTATACATTTTTTAAAAAACAGGCATCACTCACAAGTGCTTCCAAAAAAAAACAAAAATCTCTTCAAAAGGTACACTTAACAAAAAAAAGCCGTCATTTACTCAAAATAACAAACATTTTTCAGCTCTTTTCAAAAAAAAACTTACTTTTCTTCACACAATCACAAAGAAAAGCATTATATTTGCAGCGCATTGAAAGAAAAAACCATAAAACCATATAAAAATGAAAGTTGAAACAACTTTAGAGAGCCTAAAAAGAAGATTTCCCAACGAACCGGAATATTATCAGGCAGTAGAAGAAGTTCTTCGTTCCATAGAAGAAGAGTACAACAAACATCCTGAATTTGAAGCAAGCAACCTGATAGAGCGCTTGTGCATTCCCGACCGCATTTTCACATTCCGCGTCACATGGATGGACGACAAGGGCAAAATACAAGTGAACACAGGTTATCGCGTTCAACACAATAACGCCATAGGCCCCTACAAAGGCGGCATACGCTTCCACCCCTCGGTGAATGTGGGAATACTCAAATATCTTGCTTTTGAGCAGACTTTCAAAAATTCGCTCACCACACTGCCAATGGGCGGTGCAAAGGGCGGTTCCGACTTTGACCCCAAAGGCAAAAGCGATGCCGAGGTGATGCGTTTCTGCCAGGCATTTATCACCGAACTGTGGCGACACATCGGCCCCGAAATGGATGTTCCCGCAGGAGACATAGGCGTAGGCGGTCGCGAAGTTGGTTACATGTTCGGAATGTATAAAAAGCTGACACGCGAATTTAACGGTGTGTTCACCGGTAAAGGCATTGAATTTGGCGGTTCACTCATACGTCCCGAGGCAACAGGCTACGGCAACATCTACTTCCTTCGCGAGATGCTCAAGATGCGCGGTCTCGATATAAAAGGAAAGACATGCCTTGTATCCGGCTCGGGCAACGTAGCACAATACACTGTCGAAAAAGTGATTCAACTTGGCGGTAAGGTAGTTACCATGAGCGACTCAAACGGTTACATATACGACCCCGACGGCATAGACCGCGAGAAGCTCGACTTTATAATGGAGCTGAAGAATGTTCGCCGCGGACGTATCAAAGAATATGCCGACAAGTATGGTTGCAAATATGTCGAGAACGAAAAGCCTTGGGGCGAAAAAGCCGACATTGCACTACCCTCGGCCACACAAAATGAAATTAACGGCGACCACGCCCGCACTCTGGTGGCAAACGGAATAATAGCCGTATCGGAGGGAGCCAACATGCCCTCTACCCCCGAAGCAATACACGTATTCCAAGAGGCCAAGATTATGTACGCACCCGGAAAAGCATCAAACGCAGGCGGAGTATCAGTATCAGGTCTCGAAATGTCACAAAATTCATACAAACTAAATTGGAGCAGCGCAAAAGTCGACGAAAAACTGCACGAGATTATGCACAACATACACAGCGCATGTGTAAAATACGGCACACGCGAAGATGGCTATATCGACTATGTTAAGGGTGCCAACGTTGCCGGTTTCCTGAAAGTAGCAAAAGCCATGATGGCGCAAGGAGTTGTGTAAACGCATGAAAATAAAATGAAGGAGCTGTCAATAATTAACACAAACCATACGATGCAAATTTAAACAGCGCCTGATTCCAAAAAGAATCTTTGAGTAAGCAAACGGTACACCGCACAATATGCGGTGTACCGTTTGCCGCTATTATTTATTTTATATTATTTTTTTATAAAAAATAAAAACAAATTTCAGTAAAACGCATTTTTATTAAAATAAAATCATATATTCGACCCCGAAGAATAGACACAGAAAACGGAATCTTAGAATTTTTAACATTAAATTTATGAAAATCAGACATCTACTTCTTTCCGCAGTTGCATCTATGCTATACATGAGTGCCACTGCACAGAGCGTTCCCACGCACGAGATGTATGTACAGTATGCAACACCATCCAACATTGTCAAGGCACTCGACGAATGGGAGCCCGGGAAACAATGGGGCGAAGGAACAGACTACGTCGACGAAAACTTCTTTATTTCGCGCGTGCCCATCAAGAATCGCTTCATTCCCGGCAAACAAGCCAATGAAACACTCAACGACAGCAATGCAAAGAACCTTGGTTGGTGCGTTCCCACAGGAGAAATGACAAAAAAATGGGGAGCACTGCCACGATTCAATTTCGACGGCGACAACTTCAGCATGTGGCAATACATAAACATCCACTCAAATTGGAGCAACGGATGGTGGCGCGTGCCCGGAGCATTCAACGACGTAGCACACAAAAACGGAGTAACAACAGGCTGCACCTATTTTATAGACTGGGGAGCCTACGTCAACACATCGGAAAACCCCGGAAAAACCCTCTACGACCTTTCCGCTCCATTGAGCAAAGCCAACGAACATGGCGACAAATACAAATACTCCCGCAAACTGATACAATTCCTCAAATACTACGGAATAGACGGTCTGTGCCTAAACCCCGAAGGTACATGGGTTCCCGCATTATATAACCGTTTTATCCCATTCTTGGCAGAATGTCACAAGATTGCCGAAGAACTTGGCCACCCATTCCACGTAGACTGGTATGCATATGTGAGCAACACAGGACAGCTGAGCGACAACGGTTGCAAGCTGAACAGCAGCAACCAGAATTGGTTCCACCACAAGGCAACAGACCAACCTGTGACAGACATGTTCTTCCTCAACTACAACTGGAGCGATGCCGGACTTGCCGAAAGTGTTAACACAGCAAAAGCCCTGGGACGCTCGACATTCGACGTTTATGCAGGCTTCGACCAACAGGGACGCGGCTACGGCAAATATGGAAATGCAGGTTGGGAAGTACTCATGAAACATCCCGTAAGTATTGTTGTATGGGGAGCTCACGACCGCAGTCAGCTCTACACCGCATCTACCGAGGGAGGACAGAGCGACTATGCCGTACAAAATGAATACGTCAAGAAGCAAGAATTGCTATTCTCGGGCGCCAACCGCAACGTACTGAATCTTCCTGAGATAAACACAGGCAACACCACAGCATCATACAACGATCTTGCCTCGTGGCACGGCTACGCAAAAGCAGTACGCGAGCAGTCGACACTTTACGAGCTGCCCTTCGTAACACGTTTCAACCTTGGCAACGGCCGCTTCATGAACAACGAAGGAATCACCACATGGAATCACAAATGGTACAACATTGGAATGCAAGACCTGCTGCCCACATGGCGTTGGTGGATTGACAATGGCGATGGAAAAACCGTACCTGCCGATGCCATAAAGATGGACTTCACATTTGACGACGCATGGTTTGCAGGTTCATGTCTCAAAGTACACGGTGCAACAACCCGTTCCGATGTGCGCCTGTTTGCAACACAATGGAATGTAGAGAGCGGCGACGATGAATTCCGCATCATCTACAAGCCCAACACCGCATCGGCACAGCACCTCAATCTGATGGTAGCCAAAAAAGGCGACAGCAACAGTTTCAAACTGACAGCACTACCCTCGGAGATGAAGGCCGGAGCGTGGAACAGCATTGTTATCAAAGCCTCAGAGGCAGGTCTCACAGCCGGCGACGTAATAGAATGTGTAGGTCTCTCGGTACAAGGCACACAAGAAACATACGAAGCACTGTTGGGAGAATTTGCATTTGTCCCCGCATCATTCAACGAACAACCCTCAACACCAACCATCACACACTCCGAAGTGATGAAACGCTTCTACAATCGTGCCGACATAAAAGTGGTGTTTGAGATGCCCACACCCTCTGTACGCAAGCCCGAATATGAAGGCTGCCCCGTATACAACGAAGAGGTTGGTACATGGTACTACGAAATATGGGTTAAGCAGGGCGACAGCGAGACACTTGTAACCACAACAACATCATGGGCCGCATACGCAGTTGATGCACCCCTCACTCCGGGAATCGACAAATTGCAGATAGGTGTGCGTGCAGTAGGAAAAGACGGTCGCGCAAAAAGCCGCATTGTATGGACAGAAGAGATTGAAGAGCCACTCACCATGATTGAAACCCTTACCTTGAGCAAGGATATCATCAAGCCCGGTGAAGAGTTCACCATAGGATTTGAAGACCCCAACCACCCCGTAGCCGACATCTACATATACAATGCTTACACAGGCAAAGAGGTGACAAACCAAAAAGATGTGCTCACCCTCACCACCAGCCTCCCCGAAGTAGGCAGCTACGATGTTAAAGTGGTAAGCAACGGCGTCGAACTTATGAACCGCTCACTAATCCTCGTAAGCCCCGAAGAGACAGGTCGCCTGCCACAGATAAACAGCATAACCTCGGACGTAACAGAGGTAACAGGCCCCGACCAGCAAGTAAGCTTCACTGCCGATATAAACAAAGGTACAGAGTATAACGGCGCGCCATGCACCGTATCACAGGCACTATATATGAGCGAGCCTTACCAACTTACCGTTGACGCAACCGTAATGACCGAATACACCAATACATCGTTTGCCCTATGGTTCAAGGTTGAGAAATTTGAGCATGCGTCACTCGGAACACTGCTTATGACAAAAGTGAACCGAAACTATGGCGGAACCTGGACAGAGAGCGTATGGGGCGAAATGTGGACAGCCATACGTCCCGAAGGCTATGCAGCCAAAAACAACATCGGACGCGACAATGCTCCCAACGAACTATCCGTAAGTTTCGACGGCCCGATAGCAGGAACACCCAACTACGAGCATAATAACGATGTCGACGGACTAACCGACGGCTACACACTGCAACCCGGCACATGGTATCATGTTTGCGTTGTAAAAAGCGGTCGTAACGCCAAGCTCTATCTCAACGGCAAAAAGGTTATAGATTGCCAAAGCCGTGGCGCAGGCCCCAAGAATTGGAGAGGAGCACACTTCTACGTAGGTGGCTCAATGACAAACCTTGCAAGTTTCACAGGTTGGGTGGACGAAGTTCAAATCTGGAGCAAATCACTCAGCGATGCAGAAGTTCTCGAATCAATGAAAGGCTTCAAGACAGCACCCGAAGGTCTGCAAGGCTACTTTACATTTGAAAGTACCGAAACAGACGATAACGGCTACATATACTTCCCCAACAGCGGAAGAAATTCCTCAAAAGTTAAAGGCGCCTATATGACCACCGGAAAAGACGAGAACGGCAAAAATGTCGACTACAAGCAAAACCAATTGACCACTGCATTGGGAGTTCCCATGCTGCAAGGCAGCAACACCATCAACTACGAATCATCAAGATGGATGCTCGACGGTGCACACCTCAACAGTTCAACCGACCTCACAGCTAATGCCACATACAACAGCGGAGACGGCAAGTTCCCCATCACCCTTACAGCAAACAATTCATGGGGTTCAACCACCAAGACAATCACCGATTATATTGTGGTAACAGCCATCGACGATGTAAACAGCGATGCAGGATATATGATATATCCGAAACCCTTTGAAGGCACAGCCGATGTACTGTTTGCAGAAAACGGAATTTATGACGTTACAGTATTCTCGGCAGATGGCAAGCAGGTTGCAAAAGATGTTTTTGAGGCACGTGCAGGAGAACTACGCACAATATCAATAGCAGACCTTGATGCAGGCGTATATGTTGTTGCCATAATAAAAGATGGTAAAGCAGTACGCTCATTCAAGATAAAGAAGTAAACAACTTCATAAACAAATAGACAGGCCGACCAATCAGTGATGTGACCCCCAAAAGTTGGACGGTTTAACATTATTAAGAGGCGCTCTTAGATTGGAATAAAGCTCGGTATTGTACCGGGCTTTTTCCATTTAGCCTCAGTTTGATTCTATCATTATTATAGTAGCGTATATACTTT
>JAFSAT010000037.1 GCA_017442185.1 Bacteroidaceae bacterium | reverse complement strand
CGAGGTTTACCTCAAAGATAACGACAAACGAGCGAAATAAAAATAAAGCTTGCTTTATTATTTTGCAGCGAGTGCAGGCTTATCTTCGAGGTTTACCTCAAAGATAACGACAAACGAGCGAAATAAAATAAAGCTCGCTTTATTATTTAACAAAAAAGGATGAAAAACCGAATCAGTCCGCTTATTCAAATACCACACAATAATATAATCACCAAAATCAGACAGCTACAAATTAACAGAATAAACAAAGTACATGCGACAGCAAAAAAAACGAACAAAAAGTCCGTATCTCTTACGAAGAGATACGGACTTTTTATATACAGTTGACAATCAATGCTCTAATTCACTCAAAAAAGAGATAATGAAAAAATATACAAAAATTCTTACAACAACGCCAAGAACAAAGTCACCAATAGTTAATTGCAAAAGTTTTTAATAATAAATATTTTGAATTTAAAAAATAAAACATACATTTGCAGAATCCGTATCTCTTCGTAAGAGATAATTCTTCTTTTAAACAGAAGCAAGCATTTATTAAGTTAAATACCGATAAATTAAACAATCAGATATGATAAGCATAATAGGGTCACTTATTGGCGCTGCAGTGTGGGGATTAATAATATCATTGGCTGTTGTCATTATATTATTTTTCATAATCAAACTGTTTGACGATTACCACGCAACCTCATCTATAAGCCTGATTACCTATTTGTTACTTATTATATTTCTCACATTTCAATGCACCTTGGCTGTTGGAGCAAGTTACGCAAAAGAGTACACCGAAGGAATAGGAGAGATTGTCACAACCATAATAGCAGAAACAAGCCAAGGAATAAACAACAGCATCTCAAACATAGAAGCATCGGCAAACACAATATTAGAGAATGAAAAGCTCAACGAAGCAATCTCCGAGCACTATCCTATGATAGAATATATCTTAGGAGACATAAGCACAGAGATAATATCCGGAAGCAACTATGCAACATTAGCCGAACAAATTGTCGCAAATGTCAACAAAAAGATAAACAGCTACATAGTGCGCAGAATACTATGGATGGCAGGCGCTATTGCAGTCGCATCGGCTGTAATACTTTTCACACGCCCCAAGCGCAGAAGTTTTTCACTCGACGACGACGATTTATACTCGACAGATTACTAATAAATAAAATAGAACCACTATGAAAATCAGCGAGAACCACATCCTTGTAGGAGTAGGCGGAACGGGAGGCAAGATTCTGAAAGCCTTCAAGAAAAGAATATTCCAAGAATACTCACCCGAAGAGCGTGCAGAGCTCCCGATAGGCTTCGTATACGTCGATTCCACAATCGAAATGATGAAGCCCGATGATAAGACATGGTATGTACTCGGAGAGAATGCACAATTCACAGAAAACGAATTTGTAAACATAAAAGGCATCGACCTAAATTCGGTATTTGCAAGCCCTGCAAGCTACCCCGGCCTAAAAGGCATAATCGGCGATGCCGAGATAATGAAAAAAACACTTGGCGAAGTGGGCGAAGCTGCTGCACAAAAACGCAGAGCCGGACGTATTCTGTTCGGAACAAACATAGCAAAATACAAAAGAGCAATAACCGGACAGTTTAGAAAGATAAACGAACGCAGCCATCACGCACGCACCAACATATACATTTTCGCAGGACTTGCAGGCGGAACCGGCTCAGGCTCAATTGTAGACATAATAGCCCAGACCCGCATGATACCCGAATTCCGCAGCCCTCTCTCCAACGACGGCAAAAGCGGCACAGGTATTGTGGTAAGTTGCATGGTACCCGAGCTGACCCCTCCGGGGAAAAGCGATGCAGGCAGATACCACGCAAACGGCTTTGCAGCCCTCACCGAGCTTAATTCACTGCTCACAAAAACACACAACCCCTACGACGTTTCCGGACAGAACGAGCGTCTTCCCATTGACACCCTAAGTAAAGTAGCCGACGGCCTCATACTATACTCAAATGTAAACGAAAATGGCATAATAGTAGACTCATTCAACGAGCTGCCACAAATTGTCAGCGACTTCACATACAGCCGCATATTCCTCGAAAACAACGACAACACACAAGAGTATTGCCGCGCATACAGTTTCGAGAACATCAACGACTGGCGTAACGAACTTTGGGAAAAAGCAAAGCCCGGAAAAGTTGTCCCCTATCGCACAAAAGCCGTAAGCACATTCGGCATCAAGAGAGTGGTTATCCCCGAAGAAGAGATAATAGAATATTTTACATACTCATTTGCAAGACAATCGCTTCTGCAAATGCGTTACAGCAACTGGAACGACGACCTCGGCTACCGCGACATACCCGAAAATCGCGACTATCGCACCGACGTTCAAGATAGTGAAAAGCTCGAAAAGTGGCGCATGACCGACAAGCACCTGATGCTCGACATACCCATCCTGCCAACCGACGATGGAAAATTCGGAACATTCGCTGCATATTGGAGCGGCAATGCACCCCGTTGGGCAGAAACCGCACAACAGGCCGACCAACCAATCAGCCGATTAGAGGCCATGTTCAACAAAGCATTTGCCGAACAGTTCAGAACACTCGGTGTGAAGAGATTCTTTGAAAACAAGAGCGCAGCACGCGAAGAGCATGCCAACGAAATAGCCCAACACGTTGAACAATATATCTTCAACAAATGGAAGACAGGCGACCTGTCGCTCTATAACATGCTGCAATTCATCGACACCCTGATAGAGGATGTGAACACACGCCGAAAGACTTTTGAGGGGAAAATATCACAAGTGCGCAAAGCCATAGAACTGCTCGACAAAGAGCGCGAAGCAAGTGCAACAGATTACTCAAAGAGTATTATACGCGCCACACTGATGAAAGGCAGACTGATTCTCGGCCACTCCGTCATCATGCAAAAGCTGATGATGAAGCGCACCGAGAGTGAAGCACTGAACTTTGCAGTGGAACTGACAGGAGTGTTAAGCGGCAAGTTGAACAAACTGCGCAACCGCATAGAGATTTTCGTAGCCACACTCAACGAATCAATCACCCAGACAGAGACACTTGCGGCAGCACGTTGCAAAGACCAAGGCGGCATCAGCAACCTGAACCAGACGATAATACGCTTCTACAATCAGGCCGAAGTCAAAGACTTCACCAACGACGTAATACACAACAAAAAACATCAAGACAGCATCAGCGCCCTTGTTCGCGACCGCATCGTTGAGATAATAGGTTCGGAGCAGACATTTGAAAGAGCCAACGCTGCAATAGACGTTGAAACCATTATGCAAATAATGGAGACAACAGTGCGCGAAAAAGCAATAAGCATACACGACGCCGAATTAAAAGAGGCAAACGAAAAAATAATAAACCGCAACATACTCGAACAGCTGAGCGAGAAATACAATTCGCCCGACGACCTTCGTCTGTTTGCAAAGAGAATAATTGAAGAGAGCGGAGTGTTCCTTGAGCTCGACGAGACAGAGATAAGCCGCGCCGTAACCAACAATGCAATACCCGAAATCGGGCAAAACATAAGTCGCAAAATAGTGCTTGTCAATCTGCCCAAAGTAGAGGGCAACGACCGCGTTCAAGCATTTGCAAACAGGTTGAAAGATGCCCTTATTAACAGTGTAGAGGGTGGTATAGAGGTAAAAGTAGACATGAACGGAGAGCATAAGAACGAGATGACAGTGATGACAATACAATACTGCTTCCCCATACGCTGTCTCAAAAATCTCCGCTTCTACGAAGAGTGCTACAACCGCCTTATTAACACCCCCAACGAAACTCAAGCCCGAGAAAACAGAACCGTGCTGCACACCGAGGGCACAGGCGAGCAGTTCCCCGTACTGTTCATTGCTCCCGAAAAATTAGGTTCGGAGCTTCGCAAAGAGTACATGCCCTACATAATACTTGCATTTGCAATGGGCAAGATTAAGCATGGAACATTGGAAGACGGCACCGGACGTCAAGCCTACGGAACAATAGAACGCGACGACCTTGGCTTCGAGACCCTTTCGCCCCTTGCCGATAAATTCACAGGCATAGGCTATTGCGAAAAATTCACCGAAGACTTCTGCGAAGAGTACAAAGAGATAATAGAAAAAGAATTTAAGACAACCTACCTGAACATAAACGAACGTCAAACGACACTCATTCCCAAAGTACAGGAGATTGCACAGAAGATTCTGCTTCCCGAGTGCGGCGGCAATGCCGGCTCCGAGGAGTTCCTCTTCTACCGAGCAGCAGCAATGAAGGCATTAGAACTTATTAAAGGATAAATAAAAAAACAGACAGAAAAATGGCAAACAAAAAGAAATTCCGCTGTACAAACTACGGTAACGGCTGTCCCAACGCCGACAACAACATAGAGATTGAACTTGAAGAACTTGATATTCTGGAGGGTAATATCAAATGTCCGCACTGCAAACAGGAGCTTGAAGAGATACCTCAAAAAGGTGGCGTAAACATAAAACTGTTTGCAGGAATAGGCGCAGCAGTAATCGCTTTAGTGATAGGAGTATTTGCTATATTTGGAGGAGAGAGCAAGAAAACCTCCGAAACAGAAACTCAACAGGAAGTAGTTGACCACCAAGGAAAGGGCAAAAAGCCGACAGACCCTGTTATTCCCGAAATCCCCGATAATGTCAACACCGTAGTAAACGGTAACGGTTATCTAAAATTGAGCTACGGTCTATACAGCGGCGACATAAAAGACGGCTATCCTCACGGACAAGGTCGCCTGACATACTCAAAAGAGCGTCAGATAAACCGCTACGACATGAAGAAGCGCAAAGCCTCGGCAGGAGAATATATCATTGGCGAATTCCAAAGAGGATTCTTTATACAAGGACGACTCTACAAAGCCAATGGCGAACTTATAGGTTCCGTCATGATAGGCACAGCTCCCGGCGAGACATACGACGAGAAATAACAAAACAAATCCCGTATGGGCACACGCCTGATACATATCCTATTGGCAATATGCTTCCCTGCAATGGCAACGGCGCAGGGAAGCTATGCCACTTTAAAGCTGCAAGAGATTGGCAACCTGCTGCAACAAAAAGGCAACGCCACAGACAAATGCGGAATAATCCCCCTCAAAGAGAACCACACATTCAAAAGCTACGAGGTGCGCACCGATACATCAGGCACAGTAATACACATCGGAACACCACTCTTTGCACGCACAGCAACAGCCTCAGCCCCATCACCCATATATGATTTTGTGGAACGCTATATGCTGCACATGAGTCTTCTTCCCACACACGAGCGAAACAGATATATGGCCGATGACAAAGTTGAAGCTGACCTTACAGCTGTTGCAAAAATCGACAGCATGTGTCCCTTTCAAATATGGAACGACGAAAAAGGGATACACCTGACGTGGAGCAGAAAGGGAGAAAACATCTGCCGCATTGACATGCCCAAAGAGATACAGCTCATTTACGGCAAAAACAAAATAGAGATAGAGGAAGATTTCATAAAACAACTGATAACGACACAAGAAAAAGAGACATCGGGCACAAAAATATCATACCCCTCTCTTGAACACGTTACAGCAACAGAAGACTCTGCCTACTATGTATACAAAGGAGGCAGTTATGTAATAAAAGAGATGCACTCCGATACATACTTTGTAAAAAACAGCGAACAGCGTCTGATTCCGTTGCAAGATGCCAAATATCCTTCGGAAACAGTATCGAACCTGTTCCACTCGCTTCTTGACGGAGAATTTATACTCAATGTAACACAACATCTCTACGGCAACCGCAAGATAAGCTACCGAGTAGCACAAAACAAACTGCACACATTCTGCACAGAACAAGGATGCAAGCCTTACATAGGCATAGAATCAATCGAAAAAGAGAGTATTAAAGCAGTAGTGGTATATGAGAACAGCGAATTTGGCTACAACCACATGCTCTACACAGAGATAAGCCCCACAGTGATAAACAACAAACAGGGAGAGATAAAATCACACATATATTGCTACATACCCACACACAATCTCAAATCGCTATTCCAAGAAAAAACAAAGAAGAAACAATGATACACAAAATAACAACACTCATAACCATTATACTCATGCTTGCCGTGTCCGCACCACTGCAAGCACAAGACGATGCAAAGAAAAAAAGCATACAAATAAAGAAAAATTCCGAGTATATATATGGCGAGGCTGCCGGCGAAGATGAAGATGTCTGCTACGAAATTGCCAGAGAGAAGCTCATGGAAAAAATAAAAAAACATTTGCAAGAAAACGGCGGAGAGACAAATATTGATGCCTTCATAATAGAAAATCTGCAAAGCAAGACCCACAAGCTGACATACGAACGCACGCTTCAGATAAAAGTGGTGTGCCTATATGTTCACAAAAACGACATTATTCCCATTTACAGTGTCGACGAGAAAAAAGAGGCAGACACAACTGTGAAAATAATTGAAACAGCAGATACGGCAAAGAGAACCAAGGAATCCACCGCAGAAGAAAAAAAAGAGGAACCGTTGAAAGAGACCCCCATTGAGATTATCGCAGAAGACAACCCCGTCAACCCTGTGAAAGCAGAAACAAACATCGAAACCGCGAAAAAAATAAAAACAGACAACCCCACATACACAGCCCGCGAAAAAGAGATTCTCGACAATATTCTCGGTATGAGCAACTATAAAGAGATACAACAATATCTCGATAAAGAGAAAAACACCTCATACGACATAAAATACCGTCTTGTGAAAAAAGACGATGTAAAAGATTGCTTCTGGCTGATTTTCAATGCTTCACAAGAGCTGATAGCTGCATTCGACAAAGAATTGAAAAACATAATGAGCACCGAAACAAAAACATGGGAAGATTATGCCAAATACCCCAAAATGTGGATAATAATATATAAATAACATACCTACAAAATCATGAAAAAAACATTCTTGACAATCTTATGCATGTGTTCAATGCTGGTACTTAACGCTCAGCATCGAACAGAGGTATATGTAACCGACCTCGACAATGAGAGCCTTACAAGCAAAGTAGAAGCCTCACTCACTGCCCTACTATCCGAACTTAACAGTGCCGAGGCCGAGAAACGTACACCCCGAATGGCAGGTATAAACATAAGCGAACAGGCTATGAATTCCATAGCCATAATGTGGGAAAATTCACCGTTCCGCTGCATGGAGAGCGAGATTGCCGAATCGGCACTTGCAACATACGGGGGCACAGAATATGAGATAAGAAACATTCCGCTCATATTCTCGGATTTAGACAAGGCCGACCAATACCACGAAGTAGCGGTGAGGTTCGACATGAGTGGTACCATCACAGACTTTCGCATGGTGATAGCACAAAATCTCTACTATCAGGTGATGAAGAGCAACAACCAAGTGACCGACTTCCGCCGTCGCCAAATGATACTCGACTTTGTTGAGCAATTCCGCACATCGTACGAAACAAAAGACATGGACTTTCTCCAAAAAGTATTCAGCGACGACGCCCTGATAATCACCGGCAAAGTGATAAAAGCGACAAAAAGCGAAATAGCCATCCCCGACAAAATAGAATATAAGGTACAAAGCAAGAAAGAATATCTTACAAATCTTGGCAGAGTATTCGATAACAACAAGAGAATCCGCGTATCATTTGACGAGATTGAAGTTACCATGCATCCCGTAGACGAGAATTTCTACGGCGTGACACTACATCAAGGCTGGAGCTCCGACACATATCACGATGAGGGCTATCTGTTCCTTCTGTGGGACTTTATCGACGAGAACAATCCTCAGATACATGTACGCACATGGCAGCCCGACAGAATAAACGGCAGCAGACTTCCTGAGGATGAAATATTCAGCATAGGAGACTTCGACATCTGATGTCCTACACATGAAAAAAAACATTCAACAAAATAAAGCAGAAACACCATGAGAACATTTTTAACAAGCCTGTTGCTCACATGTATTTTCGCAACAACCATAAACGCACAAGAATATAGCATAAAATCGGTTACATATCGCCAAAAAGATGCCCGCGCCCGAACAGCACCTCGCAACGACAACAACGGCACACCCTGCGCTATGGTAAAAGTTGACATTATAGGAATAAACGACCTTAAATTCCCCGATGCAGTGGGAGATGTCGACTACTCACTCGGAGAATATATAGTATATCTGTCGGAGAACACAAAATCTCTGCGATATAACAGCGCAAGCAAAAATTTCTCGGGCGAAATTATCTTTGCCGACTATGATATTACAATCGCTCAAAAAAGCGTATACCAGATAGTGTTTGAATCGGAAAACAAGATGCGTGCCGCCGTATTTTCGGTCTATCCCGAGACGGCAACCCTCAGCTTTGATGGAAAGATTGTGAATCTCGACGAAACGGGAATGGCTATCGTGGAGACAAGCATAGGCAAATATGAATACAACGTCACCTGCGAAGGCTACGCACCCGTAAGCGGCACAATAGAGCTTATCGACGAGGAGATGACCACCATCACAAATGTAACAATGGAGGAGAAGAAATTCCCCCTTATCATAAACTGCAAACCCGACAGTGCCGAACTTTTCATCGACAACGTATCTTATGGCAAGATAAAGGATGCCGGAAACATAGAAGTCACCGAGGGTACACACATTGTACAGCTTAAATCACCCACATATAACGACTTCAGCAAACAGATTTATGTGCAGGCCGGAGAATCGGCAACACTCGACGTGGCCCTTGTGCAGATGGAACAAGAGAGAATCGTACTAAAAAAAGAACGCACACGCACAAGCATAAGCATACGCCCATCGCACCATATAACAATAGGCGGCGAGCTTTACGATAAGAGCAAATATTTCGGATATGAATGGGGTGCAAAACTTGAATACACCTATACACACACATTCCTTGGAGTGTTTCAGATACAACCCGGACTTTCGTTGGGTTTGATGACATTTGACAAAGAACATAAACAGGAACTATATGGCGACAGCATAAAGAGCGAGTCGTACTTTTTGGAAATTCCTCTTCAATTGGGTATAGGAATACCTTTCGGACGATTCAACCAGAATACCCTCTCTATTCTTGCCGGTGGTTATGCACGCGGCTACATGATAGAGAAAGATGATGAGGGTGACAATGATGACAAGAGCAAAATATCAGCAAGAGAGACAACCACTCCTCAAAAACAGATTGACGACAAGGAGTATGACTACGACTACGGATTGAGAGCAACAATAAGACTCGACATAAAGAGCTTCTCCATAAGCGGAGAGTGCAGCCACAGTTTGAACGGCGGACGCCTGTACCCTGCCATAAAACTTGGTTACAGATTCTATTAAACACACACAATAAGCACAATATGAAAAGAATATCCACACTCCTGATGCTGACCATCATGTCAATCATGTATGTGTCGGCACAGGATTTGACATTTACCGACATAAAACTGCTTGCCGACGATAATACGGCCACCGAATCGCCCTGTTACGACAATAACGGTGAACTGTGCGCACTGCTGAAGATAAAAACACCAAACCTCGAAGGATTGGACTTCCATAATAAGAAGAACTACAAAGGCACAGTAACGTACAACAACGGCATATACTATGCCTACATTCCCAAAGGGCTGACAAAACTTGAGTATAAGCACAAAGACTTTCTTGCAGGTGAAATAGTATATGACTCATTGGGTATGAAAACCTTGGAAAAGGGTAAGACATATATGATAGAACTTATTCTGCCCGAAAGTCCGAGCTTTGTGGTATTCAAAGTAACCCCCTCCGACGCAACAATAACATTCAACGGAGAGATATACAGTGGCAACGAAAATGGTATGTACGAAATACCTGCCATGCCCGACACCTACCGATACAAAATAGAGGCAGAGAATCATAAACCCACACAAGGTATGGTACAAATAAGAGACTCGGAGAAGAAGAGTATATCCCTTGCGCTTCGCCCTATAATGCATCGCGTACAGATTAATTGCACACCCAAGGATGCCACAATATTCATAGACAACATAGACTACGGACAATCGGGAAGCAAAGAGATTCCCCAAGGGAAGCACCACATACGCATCTCGAAGAACAAATACATCGACCATGAAGCCGAAATAGTCATAGATGCAAACACCACTCATTTAGAATATAAATTGGTGGAAAATGAGAATATAGACATAGTACATGCGACACCCGTCACAATATATGCAACCTCAAAATACATCTACAAAGACAACAAAAGAATAAAAGAGTGGAAAAACGGAACAGCCGTAAAATTCATGCCGGGTACATATATGCTCTCAGATGACGATGGCAACATGTTCAAACTTAAAGTAGGCAGAAAACCTTTTACAGTGAGAATTGTGGGAGATACAATGCAAACAGAATAGGATAGTAATTTCAAAAAAAACAAAGCAGAAGCAAGGTTTTATATGAAATTTGTTATAAATTTGCAGCGAAAAGTCGAAAAGTGTAAAATACAGAACTTTTTTTGGCATAATATATAACAGAAGATTAACATATAAAAATAAGAGAAAAGAGATGAAGATTGCTATTGTAGGCGTAAGTGGCGCAGTGGGACAGGAATTCCTTCGCGTGCTCGATGAAAGGAACTTTCCCATCGACGAACTTGTACTATTCGGGTCGGCTCGCAGTGCGGGGCAGAAATATAACTTCCGCGGAACAGAATATATCGTCAAAGAGCTGAAGCACAATGACGATTTTAAAGGTATCGACTATGCTTTTGTATCGGCCGGCGGCAGCGTTTCCAAAGAATTTGCCGAAACAATAACAAAGCACGGTACAATAATGATAGATAATTCAAGCGCTTTCCGCATGGATAGCGATGTTCCCCTTGTTGTACCCGAAGTTAACCCCACCGACGCATATAATACCCCACGCAACATAATTGCCAATCCCAACTGCACCACAATACAGATGGTGGTTGCACTTAAAGCCATCGAAAACCTCTCGCACATAAAGCGTGTGCACGCATCAACATATCAGGCAGCCAGCGGAGCCGGTGCTTCGGCCATGGCAGAATTGTATGAACAATACCGCCAAGTGCTTGCAGGCGAAGAACCCACAGTGGAAAAGTTTGCCTATCAATTGGCATTTAACGTAATTCCACAAATAGATGTATTCACAGAGAATGGATACACAAAGGAGGAGATGAAGATGTTTAACGAAACACGCAAGATTATGCACAGCGATGTTGCCGTAAGTGCCACTTGCGTGCGTGTTCCAGCCCTTCGTTCACACTCACAAGCTCTGTGGATTGAGACCGAGGAGCCTCTGACGCTTGAGCAAGTGCGCAACGCAATCACAAATGGCGATGGTCTTATACTCATGGATAACCCCGAAAAGAAAGAGTACCCTATGCCGCTATTCCTGGCAGGAAAAGACCCTGTCTATGTGGGCCGCATACGCAAAGACCTTACCAATCCCAACGGAATAACAATGTGGATTGTGGGCGACCAAATAAAGAAAGGCGCAGCACTTAACGCGGTGCAAATAGCGGAATATCTTATTAAGAATCCTAAAAGCTGATTGAATTTCTAAAAAATAAGAAAACATCCTATTTTTGCTCTATAAAAATTGGCGATATAAATTCAAACAGCTTCCAAATAACGGAATATTATTTCTTAAGAATGGCAGCATCGGATTTCAGTATCCTGATGCTGCCATTGATTTATTTAGCAATATCACCTGTCGTCAAAGTGATGATAAGAGGTCTACTCGGCTGCCCGATATTTTCCCTCATCTTTATCTTCGAGCATACTCAGATATGACTGATAGCGCGTGGGAGCAATGTGCCCTTGTTCAAGAGCCGCAAGCACTGCGCAGCCGGGTTCATGCGTGTGCGTGCAATTACTGTATCTGCAATCGCACGAAAGTTCAAAAAATTCCACAAAGTAGTGGGCAATCTCCTCGGCCTCCATGTCGTAGGAGCCGAAGCCTTTCACACCCGGTGTATCCACGAGAAAACTGCCGGGCAAAAGCTCGAACATCTCGGTATATGTAGTTGTGTGCATACCCGTATCATGTATGCGCGAAATCTCACCCACCTTTGCCCCTATCGACGGAGAAATGGCGTTTACAAGGCTCGACTTTCCAACACCTGAGTTTCCGGCAAGAAGAGAGACTTTGTCACGCATCAGTTCTTTTAGTTCATCTATGCCTGTGCCATCCTCGGCCGATGTTCTCAAACAATGGTAGCCGATACTCTCATATAGTGATATGAGGTAGTCGAGCTCTTCGCTGTCTGCCTGATTATATATGTCAACCTTATTGAACAGTATAACCACAGGCACTCGATAGGCCTCGGCGGATGCGAGGAAACGATCTATGAATGTGGTGGAGGTTACCGGATGGTTGACGGTCACTACAAGGAAGCATTGATCGAGATTTGCGGCAAGTATGTGAGATTGCTTCGACAGGTTGGAGGCTTTGCGAACTATGTAGTTACTGCGTGGCATTATCTCGGTGATGTAGGCTGTACCGTCGTTACGCACTTCGATATTTACATGGTCACCCACCACAACGGGGTTAGTACTCTTTATTCCTTTTAGACGGAAATTTCCTTTTACCCTGCACTCGACAAGCGCGCCTCCATCGAGACGCGCTGTGTATACGCTGCCGGCACTTCTTATGACAACCCCTTTCACTTGCAGGATTTTATACTGTCATTATCTCTTTCTCCTTGGATGCAAAAATATCCTCGGCCTTTTTAATAAATTTATCGTGTATCTTTTGCAATTTTTCTTCGCCATCTTTCTGTGCATCCTCGGGCAGACCGTCTTTCACCGCTTTTTTCAGTGCATCTATTGCATCTCGACGTGCATTGCGTATGCTTATCTTGGCTGTCTCTAATTCGTGTGAGCATTGTTTAACCAATTGGGCACGACGCTCACCGGTGAGGGGTGGGATTGCCACTATTATGACCTCGCCGTTGTTTGCAGGCATAATGCCTACGGGAGAGTCTATGATGGCTTTTTCTATGGCACTGAACATGCTTTTATCCCAAGGCTTTATGCTTATGGTGCGCAAGTCGGGAGTTGTAATAGTTGCCACGTTGTTGAGCGGCACTTCGGAGCCGTAGGAACTTACACGTACACAGTCGAGCAGATGGGGATTAGCCTTTCCTGCGCGTATATGTGAATACTCATCCTCGAGGTGCATTATTGCGAGGTCCATCATCTCTTCGGCCTCTGTGAGGCAGGTTTTTACGTCTAGCATCTTATTCTTATTTTAGTAGTTATTTGAATTTTTATTAAAATAATCGAACATCCATGAACGACTATTCATGCACTGTGTGCCACCTTTTTACAAAAATAGTGAATTAAGGGGTACAGAGAAACGGTTTTTGTTTTTTTAACAATTAAATAATGTATAATCGAATCTATTTTGAAATGTAATATATACATTCGTGGTGGCACGAGCAACTAAGAGGCTATTTGTTTAACGTTAAAAGAGGAGGTAGTTATGTCAGGCAAAGTAGAACAGAATCATTTGGTAAGAGTATTCAACGGTAATCTATGGCAGGCACAGTTGGTGCAAGGTCTGCTTGAGTCGAACCACATACATTGTATGTTGGAGAACGACACTATGTCGGCTGTCACATCGCCCTATGCAACTTTGGGTGGCGAAGTTTGGGTGTTGGTAAATTGTTGCGACGAGGAGATGGCAGCGGGAATTATAAAAGATAATCAGCTCTCGTCCAATCCGTTCAATTGATGATTTTATTAATAAAGATGAGCAGCTCAAAGGAGCTGCTCATCTTTATTAATACGTCTTCAAGATTATTATCAAGCCTTAGCCTTTGTATCTTTAATCTCTTTGATACGTGCTTTCTTACCTGTGAGTGCACGCAGATAATAGAGCTTGGCACGACGTACTCGACCTCTCTTGTTAACCTCGATTTTGTCGATGGCAGGTGAATTAAGAGGGAAGATACGCTCAACACCTACTGTACCCGACATTTTGCGTACGGTGAAGCGCTTCTCCTCGCCATGACCTGCAATTTTGATAACAACGCCGCGGTACATCTGAATACGCTCTTTTGTACCCTCGACAATTTTGTAAGCTACTGTGATGGTATCACCGGGGCCGAAATTCATTTCGCGCTTTACATCAGTAGCAAATGCTTCTTTAGCAATTTTAATTAAATCCATTGTATGATTTTGTTTAAATTGTTTATTTCCAACGCAACATATCAAGTTACTCTTCCTTGACAGCGATTACGACGGAAGCGACCGCAAAGATAATGCTTTTTTTTGTAACAGCCCGAAAAGCGTGAAATATTTTTTATAAATCTTCTCATATCGAACAAAAAAAGAGGATGCTGTCTTTTGTGAATATATAAAAAACCAAACTGCCGATAAAAATAAATCCTGTAAATTTGAACAGCTACACATATATTTAGTAACTTTGCTATAATAAATCATTTGCCATCCTTGTCAAATGTATGATTATGAGATACCCGATATTTGTTTCGCTTCGATGCAGTGAAACAGAGCAAAATCAATAACATCTACATATTTTCAATATATTCAAGAAGTTGTTTAAAATTCCATCAAAAACCATTTATATGAAACAATTTATTTTATACACTCTGGCAACAACATGCCTGCTAATGAGCATCGCATGCACTCATGAGCAGAAATGCAATTTAATTATAGAGGGACGAAACATCCCCGTTGCTGCACTTGAAAACGCACAAGGTGCCGAAAAAGTAAGAGCCATTATAAATAAGGGACAAAAGCAGATAGACAGCATTAAAGCACCCATAATAGGAACTGCATCAATGACGCTCACCGTCAATACGCCCGAAAGCACGCTTATGAATTTTGCCGCCGATGCACTGCTGACCGAGGCACGCCGCCACAGTTCACAAAAAATAGATATTGCCGTAACCAACAAAGGAGGACTGCGCAACGATATTCACAAGGGCAATATAACATTCGGCGATATATATAATGTATTCCCATTTGAAAATACACTTACCCTGCTAACACTGAACGGAGAACAGTTGAGACAGCTATTCTCGGAAATAGCCGCCGAGGGTGGCGAAGCAATCAGCGGTGCCCGCCTGACAATCTCACCCGATGGGGAATTAATCTCTGCCACAGTAGACGGCAAACCGATAAACCCATCGGCAAACTATCGCATAGCTACCTCTGACTATCTGTCGCAAGGCAACGACGGACTGCATACACTTGCAAAAGGAAGCGAAAAAGAGAATCTTGGTGTAACAATACGCGACATCATGATAAACCACATTGCACAGCTGCACAGCAACGGTGTAAGCGTGTCGGCTACAACAGACGGAAGAATAACCATCACAGAAAACAGATAAAAGAACATGTATACAAGAATAACAGCAACAGTTGTGCTGACAATACTTTTTGCAGCATGCACCAATAACAGCAGCAAGCTGACAATACTGCACACCAACGACACCCACAGTCATATAGAACCCGAAAAGGACAAAAGCGGAGGAGCGCTCAACCGCGCACTGCTTATCGAACACATTACCGACAGTGTGGGGCACGAAAACTGCCTGCTGCTCGACTGTGGCGATTTTTCACAAGGTTCACTATACTACAACGTCTATAAAGGCGAAATAGAGACAGACCTTATGAACGCCATGCACTACGATGCGGGGGTGTTAGGCAATCACGAATTCGACTTCGGCCTTGACAATCTTGCTCACCTGCTAAAGAGAGCCGACTTTCCAATCCTCTGCGCAAATTACGACTTCACAGGAACAGTGTGCGAAGGACTTACAAAGCCATACACTATCATCGAGCGTGCCGGGATGCGCATAGGAATCTTCGGAGTATCGCCAAGGCTCGAGGGGCTTGTACTCAAAGAGAACTACGAGGGAGTGGTCTTTCGCTCGCCACTTGAGGCCGCGCAAGAGTGCGCCGACACCCTGCGTGCACAAGGATGCAATTTGGTAATATGCCTGTCGCATCTCGGTTGGAAAGGGCAGAAAGATTTTGACGATGAAAAAATTGCCACAAAAACAAACAATATAGATATAATACTCGGAGGACATTCACACAACTATTTTGAAAAACCTCTACGTTACAAGAACAGACAAGGTAAGGAGGTTGTGATACAGCAGACAGGAAAGTACGGACGCCACTTAGGCACTCTATCGGTAAATCTCAAAAACTAAGAAACCGGTTAAATTTATATAGCCATTTTTTATAGAGCAAATATAGGATTTTTTGTTTATTTTTTAAGGCCGCATAGCGAGCTATGCAACCGAGAAAAAAGAGATAAACAGAGATTTTTAAATATAAAAATGGCGAAACAAACAATGCAATTTTCATTAAGAAAAGATTTATTGGAAATTTAAACAGTTTCTAAAAAACACCAAATAATAAATTCTGTTAAAAGCCTTAGTTTTTTAACAAAATGCGTTACCTTTGCGAGAAAGTGATAAGAAACTGTTTAATTTTTTTCAAATATCATGTTTAATCGTGAGTGAATTTACCGGTCTTTTTATGCTCTTTTTTGCGGTTACATAGCTCGCTATGCACACTTAGAAAATGAAAACATCATATAAACAAAAGAGCCATAAAAATCACAAGCAGTTAAATTTAAACAGCTTCTTAAAATCACAACAACATTTTTAATTTATACAAAAAAAGATGAAAAAGACAATCACCATTGCATCGTTGGCACTCATAGCCATGACATCATGCAGCAATCAAACAGGTTACACCATCACAGGAACCGTATCCGACTCAACGCTTAACGGAGAGACGGTCTACCTTGTAGACATCAACGGCGATGCCACACAGGCCATAGACTCGGCAAAAATCGAAAACCTTTCATTCTCATTCACAAAAAAAGAGCCTATAACAAACCCCACATGTCTCACCGCCAACCTTGGTCGCATGCGTGCCACAATCCTTGTAGAAGAGGGCACAGTGGCAAATGTCACACTATCAACACCTCCGGCAGTAAATGACAACGGCGGCAACAACGACAAGCTCGCTCAAATACTCAGCCAAGTACAGGAGAAGGGCATGCAAATGCGCGAAGCATACGGCACTTTGATGCAAAACGGAGCAAGCCAAGATTCAATACAACAGCTTTTGACAAGCATGCAGCAGGAGATGTTAAGCATATATAAGAATGCAATAGAGAGCAACAAAGATAACATTTTGGGCGGCTACCTGTTTGCGATGCTATCAAGTGAATACCCAACAGTTGCCGAACTTGACGCAGCGGCGGCATCTGTTAAGTATGCCTACAATTTTGAACAAACAAAGCAACAAAAAGAGAAGCTAAAAGCATTGGAAAAAAGCGGTGAAGGCTCTATGTTCATCGACTTTGACGGCAAAAACATAGATGGCACACCTGCCAAGCTCTCAGACTTTGTGGGCAAAGGCAAATATGTGTTAGCCGACTTTTGGGCCAGCTGGTGCGGCCCCTGTCGCAGAGAGATTCCCAATCTGCGCGAACTTGAAGAGAAGTTCGGTGGCGAGAAGTTCATGGTACTCGGCATAAATGTATGGGACCAAGAAGCTGAATTTAAAAAGGCGCTTGAAGCTGAGGGAATAAACTATGCACAACTGTATGCCTCTGACAACCAAGAGGCAACAAAGCTCTACGGAATCACCGGCATTCCTCAGATAATGCTCTTCGGCCCCGATGGAAAAATCATCAAACGCGACCTGCGCGGCGAAGCAATGAAGGCATTTGTAGCCGAACTAATGGGAAAATAAAAACAGCGAACCAATAAACTGTTTATAAATATGGCGGTGTCAAATTAAAAATTTTGACACCGCCATATTTATTCAATCTTTGGCACCGAAACATAAATCACCGGCATCGCCTAACCCCGGCACTATATAGCTGTGCTCGTTAAGTTCAGGGTCGATGGCGGCACAATAAAGAATCGTATCCTGCGGAAAATGCTCTCTCACATACTCGACAGCCCTGCTACTTGCTATTACCGCTGCAACCACCACCTTAGAGGGAGCACCTTTTGTGCACAAAGCACGTAGACTAAGTTCGGCACTATGTCCTGTGGCAAGCATAGGGTCGACCAAGAGCAATGTCTTGCCATCCAACAATGGAGAAGCAAGATACTCGACACGCACATCAAAATGAGTATCGTCGGTGTACTCACGAAAAGCCGACACAAAGGCATTCTCGGCATCATCGAAATAATTGTGAAATCCTGTGTGCAGAGGTAAGCCGGCACGCAGTATGGTGGCAAGCACCAACTTATCCACCGGAGTGTTCTGTGTGCTCTTGCCCAAAGGCGTAGTCACCGTGGTGGAAGCATAGTCAAGTTCGCGACTTATCTCATAGGCCATAATCTCGCCTATGCGCTCAATGTTACGACGGAAACGCATACTATCGCCCTGCACCTTTATATCTCGAATCTGTGCAACGAATTTATTAAGTATAGTATTCTGCTTGGAAAGGTCTACAATCTTCATACTAAAAAAGAATTTTTAATTTCATTAACATTAGATTTATGAAACTGTTTAGAATCTGTTTTTCGTGCCGCTAAGATACACTATCTTAACGGAAGAAACATAGTTTTACCGCTTTTTTTAGACTGAGAGGGCATTTTCACACTAATTAAAGAAAAATTTCTTTAATTGTTTTGACAGTTTAACTAAAAAGGTATATCTTTGCACTTGGAAAATTTCGGCTCCGCAGAAAGTTTACCATCAAAAAGCCTTTCGGCCGAGATTTCTCCATAAAATACTTACGAATTTATTAACCTAATTTATTTTATAATTATGGCAACAATAGATCTTACCAAGTATGGTATTACCGGCGCTACCGAGGTGATTTACAACCCCTCATACGAGCAGCTTTTTGCAGAAGAGACATTGCCGGGTCTCGAGGGTTACGAGAAAGGTCAGGTTACAGAACTTGGCGCAGTGAACGTTATGACAGGTGTTTACACCGGACGTTCTCCCAAAGATAAGTTCCTTGTATACGATGAGACCTCAAAAGACACCGTATGGTGGACATCAGAAGAATATAAAAACGACAATAAGCCTGTGACTCCCGCAACATGGGATGCTCTTAAGGAGATTGCTACAAAAGAGCTCTCGGGCAAGAAACTTTACGTTGTTGACGCATTCTGCGGAGCCAACCCCCACACACGTTTGAAAGTACGTTTCGTTATGGAGGTTGCATGGCAGGCACACTTCGTTACCAACATGTTCATCCGCCCCACAGCCGAGGAACTTGCCAACTTTGGCGAGCCCGACTTTGTTGTTTACAACGCATCTAAGGCAGCTGTTCCCAACTACAAAGAGCTTGGTCTTAATTCAGAGACAGCAGTTGTATTCAACCTTACCACCAAAGAGCAGATTATTCTGAACACATGGTACGGCGGTGAGATGAAGAAAGGTATGTTCTCTATGATGAACTACTACCTTCCCCTCCAAGGCATTGCATCAATGCACTGCTCGGCAAACACCAACGAGAAGGGCGAGACAGCTATCTTCTTCGGCCTCAGCGGTACAGGAAAGACCACACTCTCTACCGATCCTAAACGTATGCTTATCGGTGACGACGAGCACGGTTGGGACGATGAGTCTGTGTTCAACTTCGAGGGTGGATGCTATGCAAAAGTTATCAACCTTGACAAAGAGAGCGAGCCGGACATCTACAACGCAATCCGTCGCGACGCACTTCTTGAGAATGTAACAGTTGACGAAAATGGCAAGATAGATTTTGCCGATAAGAGCGTTACAGAAAATACTCGCGTATCTTATCCCATCAACCACATTCAGAACATCAAGCCCGGTTCTATGGCAGCCCCCGCAAAGAAGGTTATCTTCTTGTCGGCAGATGCATTCGGTGTGCTTCCTCCCGTGTCAATCCTTTCACCCGAGCAGACACAATACTACTTCTTGAGCGGATTTACCGCAAAGCTCGCAGGAACAGAGCGCGGAATCACCGAGCCCACTCCCGCATTCTCGGCTTGCTTCGGAGCAGCATTCCTCAGCCTGCACCCCACAAAGTATGGCGAGGAGCTTGTTAAGAAGATGGAGAAGAACGGCGCCAAGGCTTATCTGGTGAACACAGGTTGGAACGGTACAGGCAAGCGTATCTCTATCAAAGATACACGCGGTATCATTGACGCAATCCTCGACGGTTCAATCGACACTGCTCCTACCAAGACAATCCCCTACTTCGACTTTGTAGTTCCCACAGCTCTGCCCGGCGTAGATCCCGCAATCCTCGATCCTCGCGACACATACGCAGATGCTTCGGAATGGGAGACAAAGGCCAAGGATCTTGCAGGTCGCTTCATCAAGAACTTTGCAAAGTACACAGGCAACGACGCAGGCAAGGCTCTTGTAGCAGCAGGACCCCAGCTCTGATAAATAACATCTCAGCACATAAAAGCAGTTGCTGTGCCGCATGGCACAGCAACTGCTCTGTTTTTATAAAAAATCACTTAGTCTGATACGCTGCAAACATAGATTTTTGCTCGAGCTACCTCGTCTCGGCCTCTATTGAGAGCAGCAACAATTCAACATCTTTCAGCAGCCATTTATAGGGTGTGGCACTCTTATAAAAGGTGTTCTTCTGAAGCATAAGCCGCACATCGCATTGGCTGTGTCGATAGGCCGACAGCTCATTGTTATATTGCTGCCGATGACAGGCAAGACGCTGAATTTCTGTTTCGCGTTTATTGCGCAGATGTCTGCAAATAGGGATAAGCATACGCAGTACGACACTATCCATTATATGATGCCCTTGTATATAGAAATAGGTATCGTCCTCAACAATTCCCAAGCGGGAAAATTCTTCTTTAAGAGAAACATACTTATCGAGCAGGTGGGGGAAATTCTTCTCCAAAAGGCGGACATGATGATTCACACGTTGCGTAAGCTGCTTCAGTGAAATCTCGGGAGATGCTATACTGAACGAGGATAATCGCACTATTTCGCAGAATTTCTGCATGCTCATGGTCTTGAGGTCACGCTCGCGATAAAGCAAGATATTCCACACGAACAATGGATAGCATATACGGGAATAAAGCTTCATGAACGCCTCAAAATCGAGAATCTCGGAATCATTCAACGTGCTCTGCACACAAACGCGCTTAAGACCGTCGGCGCAGCATTTGAAATTTTCGATTGCGTAGGCATAGGTGTGCAGTATATATTTATTCTCGATAAGCCGTCGCGACGTATCTGTCACTCCTTGCAGAAGATAGTCATAATCGCTGTCTACACAGGCTATCATATTTTTGCCCACCCCTTTGCCCAACATATTCATCATGGCGCGTTTTTTGCCTTTTGTGAGACTTTTATTTTGCGCGGGCAGCAGAACTTCAAAGTGGAACTTATCATTCTCATACTCATCAAAGACAGAACGCCAGAAAGAGACATCGTCGTAGCTCTCTACGTAGGCTATAATTTTTATTCGCGCACCCTTGGGACGTAGGGCATTGGCAGCCTCTATGAATACGGAATTAAGATAACCGGTGAGCGTTTTTCTTTTCTTCATGAGCCTGTTGGCAATAATTGCACTTTGTTCTATTTTGTAATCTCTTCTATTTCGGTGACAGCATCCATCCAGCCATCCATTATTATAGCCGGGGAGTGCGTGCAGAGTATAATCTGCACATTTGGGTTAAGCGTGCGTATGAGTGTTATCAGACGTTGCTGCCACTCTATGTGCAGCGACACCTCCGGCTCGTCCATAAGCAACACACCCGGACGATTCTCCATCACCAACGCCGTAAGCATTATAACCAGCAACTGTTTCTCGCCCGAGGAGAGCATATAGGGGGTAATCTCCTCGCCATACTGACTGAAGAAAATCTCGTTCCTGCTGCGTACAATGGTTTTTGCCGTTGGAGCAAACAGTTCGTCGATAAGGTCTTGAAAAATCTTTTTTGGCTTTGTAAGCTCGGCAGCCAGCTTCTGCTCCTCGGGATTGCTTGATGTAAGCAATGATATTATTCTGTTGCCCACATTCACTTGATAGTTAAGATAGCGACGTTGCAGATGATAGAGCTGCCAATCAAGCTCGGTGCGAACATCTGCTCCGGATATTCGCCCCAATAATTCACTGTTTAAGACCGGACGGTCGATGCTGCTGATGACATCAAAGTGTATCATGGTGGCATCCTCGGGATAAAAACTTATGTGCACCCCCTCTTCGGGATTACTTGTCACCACACATTCGCGCATCATCTTCAAATGTGCAGCCGAACGGTTTATTATGGTACTTTTGCCAACGCCGTTGCTTCCACTCAAAATATTCACATCCGGACGCAATTTCCAATAGACATGTTTACGGTTGCTCCACAGAGAATCAATCTCGATACTTTTGATATAATGTGCAAACTTCTCCATTGCATTATGTTCTTCTCTGCGCAAAATTAGCCATTTATTGCACCTGTGCAAATGATGATAGTTAAATAAATGTGAAAATTATAAACCACACTACAATTTTGAGCAAATTTATTTCTATTTTCGCATATCATAACCTAAATATATCAAGAGAATCATGGTACAGATTTTTTGTAAGAACAACAAAGAGAGCAAACAATTCAAGTCAGGCTCGTCGCTAATAGACATATATAAAGGTTTCGATCTCAAAATGCCATACGAGCCTGTTGCCGCCCGTGTGAACAACGAAACAGTGGGACTTACCTTTCGTGTATATCGCAACAAAGATGTCGAATTCCTTGATATAACATCGGAAGATGGTATGCGCATGTATGTTCGCTCACTCACCTTTGTGATGATGAAAGCCATGCACGAGCTTTTCCCCGGCAGAGTGGTACGCTTTGAAAACCCTATATCAAAAGGCTACTATTGCCGCATGGAGACCGAACTGACAGAGTACGAGGTTGGGAAGATACGCGAAGCTATGCACAGCATAATAGAACGCGACATACATTTTCGCCGCATAGAATGTCACACATCCGAGGCCATAGAAATCTTCTCGCAGATAGGCCGCAAGGACAAGGTGCGCCTGCTGGAGACATACGACTCTTTATATTCAAGCTACTATGCTCTTGAGGATTACATCGACTACTATTATGGAGGATTGCTTCCAAGTACCGGATACATCAAATTGTTCGAGATAGAGAAGTTTGGCGAAGGTGTTCTGTTGCGCGTACCCGACCGCGAACGCCCAATCTCGCTCGAAGATAAAGTACCGCAAGAGAAGCTGCAAGAGCGCTTCTCGGAGCGTCAGCGATGGCAACAGATTATGGGTGTAGAAACTATCGGAGACTTCAACAAAGCTATATGCAACGGTTACGGAATAGACCTTGTAAATGTATCTGAAGCCCTTCAGGAGAAGCGTATAGCATACATTGCCGACGAGATTAAAAATCGCGGTTCGCGCGTGGTTCTCATAGCAGGGCCTTCATCATCGGGAAAGACAACAACAAGCAAACGCCTAAGCGTACACCTAATGGCCTGCGGGCTGAAGCCATTTGCAATCTCACTCGACGACTATTTTCTGAATCGCACACAAACGCCTCGCAAGCCATCGGGAGACTACGACTTTGAGTCGATATACTCAATAGACCTGCCCTACTTCAACGAATCGCTAAACAGGATTCTTGCCGGAGAAGAGGTAGAACTTCCACGATACAATTTCCAAAAAGGTGAGCGGGAATTTCCGGGCAACACGCTGAAGCTATCGCCACAGATGGTGCTGGTGATAGAGGGTACACACGGCCTTAACCCGATGCTCACCGCACAAATACCGGATGGTGAGAAATATCGTGTATACGTATCGGCGCTCACCTCGATAAAGCTCGACTACCACAACTATATTCCAACATCAGACAATCGTCTTTTACGTCGTATGCTGCGCGATTCAAAATATCGCGGCTACTCGGCGGTAGAGACAATCAGACGCTGGCCAAGCGTGCGAGAGGGCGAGGAGGAGTGGATATTCCCCTATCAAGAAAATGCCGACGTAATGTTTAATTCCGCACTGCTCTACGAATTAGCCGTACTGAAGCCGCATGTTGAGCCACTGCTGCGCCGCGTACCTCAGAATATTCCCGAATATGCAGTTGCACGCAGGCTTCTCAACATCCTCGAATATATAATACCGCTGGAAGATAGCGAACTGCCGCCAACATCGCTGATACGCGAATTTTTGGGAGGAAGCAGTTTCACATACTAAACACAGATACGATGGCAAAAAATTCGCTCACACAAACACAAGCACAGACACAGGTGCAAACGATGTCACTGTCGCCCCAACAGGTGATGGCGGCACGCCTCCTTGAGCTTACCACCATAGAATTTGAAGATAAGGTTCGCAGCGAACTTATGGACAATCCCGCTCTCGAAGCCATAGAACCCGAAACAAGCAGCATCGACGGCACAATTGATGGCAACGATGAGAATTTCTCAAGTTCACCCATAAGTTCAAACGACGACTATCGCAACGAGGATGACATTCCCGACTACAACGGTTGGGAATATCACGCACCCGGCGAACTGCCCGAAGAGATACCGGTATCTGCCGACACCTCATTCGGAGATATACTTTTGGAACAGTTGGGAGAGCTGAGTCTCAACAACGACGAGCGTACCATAGGAGAATACCTCATAGGCTCATTGGAGAATGACGGACTTCTGCACAAGCCCATCTCGGAGATAGAGGATGAACTGACCATTTATCATGACATACATGTAGATGAAAAGAAAATCACGGAAATTCTGCAAATGATACAGACATTCGACCCGGCAGGCATCGGCGCACGCTCGTTGCAAGAGTGTCTGCTGCTGCAAATAAGACGTGAAAAAGAAGAGGCCTCGGAGCAGACATCGACACTCGACACAGCCGAGTGCATACTGCGTCAATATTATGAAGAATTTCGCAAAAAACGCTGGGACATACTGCCCGAAAAATCGGGTATAAACGAAGAAGAGTGCCGCGCAGCCATAGAGTATATAACCCGCCTGAATCCACGTCCGGGAGCAGCCCTTGCAGAGAGCCTCAACCAAAGCCGCCAACAGATTATACCCGATTTTACGATAGACACACAAGGCGACACACTGAGCATACAACTAAACAACATGTATATACCCGAGCTGCGCGTGAGCAACGAATACCGCCGTATGCTCGACGAACAGATAAACAGCAACGACCCCAAATACAAAGCAACAGCCCTGTTCCTCAAACAAAAGATAGAGGGCGCCAAAAACTTCATAAACGCAGTAAAACAACGCGAACAGACACTGACCGCCACCATGAAAGCCATAGCCAACATACAACACGATTTTCTCATGAACGGCGGCGACGAGTCTCTACTAAAGCCGATGATACTCGACGACATAGCAAAATCCACAGGATACGACACCTCAACAATATCACGAGTGAGCAGCAGCAAATATGTGCAACTGCCGTGGGGCATATACCCACTGAAATACTTCTTCAGCGATGGAGTGACCACCGACGATGGCAACGAGCGCTCTGTACGCGAGCTGCATCGTTGCCTGCGCGAGCTTGTGGAGAACGAAGACAAAACCACCCCGTTAACCGACACAGAGCTTGTGGAGCAACTCAAAGAGCAAGGCTTTACACTTGCACGCCGCACAGTGGCAAAGTATCGCGAACAGTTGCATATCCCTGTGGCACGCCTGAGAAAAGAGTGATAAAACAACCGAAGAGTGTTAAAAACACTTCATCTGCTTATGAACAAAAGCACAAAAAACAGAAGCTGTTAAATTTCCAATAAATCTCTCCTTAATAGAAACTATATTGTTAGTTTCGACATTTTGAATATAAAAAATTTGGCGATATAAATTTAAACAGTTTCTAAAATCAAACAACCTCTGACAGCGATTCCAAAAACCTGCGGAATCAATTAAAACAACAACATAAGTATTTGTCGTTTGGAAAAATAAAATTAATTTTGCGGTAAACATAGATTGGATGGGTATTGTACCCATCCGCTAAATAATAACATCATGTCTAAACAGCAAGTAACGATAGAAGAGGTAAAGGAAGACCTCAGGTATTTACGCCTATTGGCACGCGACTTTCCCACAGTGACAAGCGTAACCACAGAGATAATAAATCTGGAAGCCATATTGCATCTGCCCAAACCCACCGAGCACTTCCTTGCCGACCTTCACGGCGAGCATGAAGCATTCCGACACATACTGCGCAACGCATCGGGAAACATCAAACGCAAAGTAAACGAGCTATTCGCAGGCAGCATAAGCGACGAAGAAAAAAAAGAACTTTGCACACTCATATATTATCCCGAAGAGAAGCTGAAGTTAGTAAGACAGACCGGAACAAACCTCAACGAGTACTACTCAACAATGCTCAACAGGCTTATCGTGGTTTGTCGCAATGTATCATCAAAGTACACCCGTTCAAAAGTGCGCAAAGCCCTCCCCGAGGAGTATGCCTACATAATAGAAGAGCTTATGCACGAAGCCAACGATTTTCACAATCGTCAGGCCTATTTGAGCGTGATAGTACAAACCATAATAGGAACAGGCCGTGCAGAACACTTCATAACAGCCATATGCTATCTTATACAACGCTTAGTGATAGACCGTCTGCACATTTTGGGCGATATTTTCGATAGAGGCCCGGGAGCACACCACATCATGGACGCACTGTGCGACTATCACCATCTCGACATCACTTGGGGCAACCACGATGTCCTATGGATGGGCGCTGCCGCCGGAAACACCTGCTGCATTGCCAGCGTACTGCGTCTCTCGCTGCGCGACGCAAACACCACCACACTCGAGGATGGATATGCCATCAATATGGTGCCGCTTGCAACATTCGCAATGGAACAATATACCGACGACCCTTGCACCATATACCTGCCGCGAGTAGACGAGGAGCGCACCAATTTCACCGACAAAGACATACGCCTGATAGCACAAATGCACAAAGCCGTTTCGGTGATAGAGTTCAAGCTATCGGGACAGATAGCCATGCAACACCCCGAATGGAACATGCACGACCGTTGTCTTATGGAATTTATAGACAAAGAGAAAGGTACCATAAAGATTGACGGCAAGGAGTATGAAATGAAAGACAAGCTATGGCCCACACTCGACACCGATAATCCCTATGCATTAACCCCCGAAGAGCAGGATGTGATGGAGCGTCTGCGACACTCTTTCATGCGAAGCGAACGCCTGCAAAGCCACGTCAACTGCCTACTTATGCGAGGCGGCATGTATGCAATATACAATTCCAATCTGATGTTCCACGCAGCAGTACCCATAAACGAGGATGGTTCGATGCGCGAGGTTATCTTCGACGGCACACCCGTAAAAGGCAAGGAACTGATGAAAAAAGTGGAACACATAGCACGCTCGGCATTCGACAACGATGTTGACGAAAAGACACGCAACTACTCGGCCGACTTCTTTTGGTATCTGTGGTGCGGCCCCGAATCGCCCCTGTTCGGCAAGCAAAAAATGGCAACATTCGAGCGCTATCTGCTCACCGACAAAGAGGTACAAAAAGAGCCTAAGGGATGGTACTACATTCTGCGCGACAATCCACAGATATGCGACAGAATCCTCGATGAATTTGGTGTAAAAGGCGAGCATCGACATATAATAAACGGACACGTTCCGGTGCGTGTGGGAAAGGGCGAAACTCCAATAAAAGCCGACGGACGTCTCATGGTGATAGATGGAGGATTCTCGCGCGTGTATCACAACCGAACAGGCATTGCCGGCTACACTTTGGTATATCACAGCAAGGGGTTTGAACTTGTTCAACACGAGCCATTCACATCAACCGAAGAGGCCATACTGAACGGAACCGACATTCACGGCACCACGCAAATAGTTGAGATGATGGGACGTCGCGAAATGGTGCGCGACACAGACATAGGACGCGGCATAATGATAAAAATATCCGACCTTGAACGACTGCTTGCAGCCTATCGCAAGGGCATAATAAAAGAGCGCCCGTAGCATACAATCACAAACAGACAAAAAAACAGATATATGAAAGCTATAGTAAGCGTAATAATGGGCAGCACAAGCGACCTGCCCGTAATGAAGAAAGCCACCGACTTTCTGAACGAAATGAAAGTACCATTCGAGGTAAATGCACTATCGGCACACCGCACACCCGAGGCCGTTGAGAAATTCTCAAAAGGAGCCAAAGAGCGAGGTATAAAAATAATAATAGCTGCGGCAGGCATGGCAGCCCATCTGCCCGGAGTAATAGCAGCAAGCACCACTCTGCCCGTAATAGGCGTACCCATAAACAGCACACTCGATGGAATGGACGCACTCTTGGCAATAGTGCAAATGCCTCCGGGAATACCGGTTGCAACAGTAGGCGTAAATGCGTCACTCAACGCAGCCATACTCGCAGTAGAGATGCTGTCACTCTCAGATGCAGAACTTTGCGAACGCCTTTCTGCATACAAAGAGAATCTCAAAAAGAAAATAGAAAAGGCCAACGAGGAACTTAAGGGACTTGAATACGAATACAAGACAAACTGAAAATGAATCTCTTCAACTACAAGCGCCGCGCGACACTGAAGGTGAAAGTAGCCGGAACAGGCATCAGCAGCGAAGACCCGGTGAGAGTGCAATCCATGACCAACACCTCGACCAATGACACCGATGGCTGCGTAGAGCAGATACTGCGCATAGTAGCAAAAGGTGGAGAATTGGTACGACTTACCACACAAGGAAGCCGCGAGGCTGTGAATATGGGCAACATAAAAGCAGCACTCGCCATGCAAGGATGCAATGTGCCCCTTGTCGCCGACGTACACTTTAACGCATCGGTGGCAGACACCGCCGTACTATATGCCGACAAAGTGCGTATAAACCCCGGAAACTATATAGACACGGCACGCACCTTCAAACACATAGATTACACCGATGAAGAATATGCCGAGGAATTATCACGCCTGCGCAAACGCTTTACCTCATTCATCGACCTTTGCCGCAAAGAGGGCAAGACGATACGTGTGGGGGTGAACCACGGTTCATTATCCGACCGCATAATGAGTCGCTACGGCGACACCCCATCGGGGGTAGTAGAGAGTTGCATGGAATTTCTCAGAATATGCCGCGACGAAAAGTTCAACAATGTTGTAGTGTCAATAAAGACAAGCAACACCCCCATCATGGTGACAACAGTGCGTCACCTTGTCGAAGTAATGGCAAAGGAGGGTATAGAATACCCGCTGCATTTAGGTGTCACCGAAGCCGGTGACGCCGAGGACGGACGCATAAAAAGCGCAGTAGGCATAGGAGCACTGCTCGCCGATGGAATAGGCGACACAGTTCGCGTATCGTTGGCCGAAGCACCCGAAAATGAGATACCCGTGGCAAAGGAACTTGTAGAATACATAACACAACGAGCCGGACATGCCCCGATAGAAGGCTGCACATACAAAGGATTCAACTACACAGAGCCTCGGCGTCGAACCACAAAAGCTGCAGGAATTGTCGGTGGAGAGAAAGTTCCCGTAGTAATAAGCGCGTATGACAAAGATGCCGAGCTTATGCCCGATTTTGTGACACATAATGGAGAAATCCAAGATGACGCAATCTCGTTCCGGCACATAACGCTGAACGACCTTACAACAGAAATGCTCCAACAAATAAAAAAAGAGCAAAACTGTGTGATTGTGGCAAGCAGCAACCACAAGAATCCTGTGGGCGAATTACGCGCCATAGTTCATCGCCTTGCATCGGAGGGGATAGAGACACCCGTTATAATACATCGCATATACAGAGAGACATCTGTTGAGTCTCTGCGCATAAAGGCTTCGGCCGACCTTGGAGTATTGCTCATCGACGGACTTGCCGACGGTATATGGATAGAAAACAACGGAATCCCCGACAAGGATATTAATGCACTCTCTTTCGGAATATTACAGGCAACACGCACACGCATAAGCAAAACCGAATATATAGCATGTCCCGGATGCGGACGTACAATGTACGATCTTCAAGGAACATTGGCACGCATTAAGGCTGCAACCGGACATCTGAAAGGTTTGAAAATAGGAGTAATGGGCTGCATTGTAAACGGCCCGGGAGAGATGGCCGATGCAGATTATGGTTATGTGGGTGCAGCCCGAGGGAAAGTAAGCCTTTACCGCCGCAAGGAGTGTGTAGAAAAAAACATTCCCGAAGAGGAAGCCATAGAACGTCTGCTGCAATTGATCGCGAATGATGGCAAATAATTGATAGGCTCGCTTCAAAATGAAGCGAGCCTATCAATTATCCCAATATTGTGTTTTATACAAAAATCCTTTAATCAACCTTCAATCTTCTCATATTCTCCTCGGCAGCCATCACAAAATCCTTTACAAAATCATCTGATAGAAAAACCTCGGGAGCATCATCAAGTATACGCTCTATCTGATTTGTAAAAAAGGGATAAGGCAGGGTGCTGCAAAGAAGCCTGAACACACAGGGGCCCAATACCGTATTATAATGCTCTTTGATAAAATCTTCTACATAGCTGTCAAGTTGTCCGCCTGCCGCTGCCAATGAATCGCGCATATAAGCAGCAGCACCCTCGGCAGTGTATCCTTCAAGGATAAGTTGCGCCTCTTTGCGTTCGAGCAGTGCCATGTGACGCTCAAATCGCTCTTTCTGCTCCATAAAGTTCGACAACATATTATTCAGTTCCGTTCCACTTACCACAATATCCTGACGACCTATTTTCACAGAGATATCACCTTTTTCGAGCACTACGGGCATTATAGCCTCATCGCCAATGAACAGCGCACACACAAACGGAACATCCACATCACCTTGCATCGAAAACTTTCCATGTAAAATATCACAAGAATCCACGGCAAGCAGTTTGCCATCTTTTTCAATCTTCAGATAAGCACGTGCACCATCAAAAAAACTATCAGTGTTACCATTCAGAACATACTCGCTACTGCACGACGCAGCGAATAAAACTATCTTTAACAACACAATATTGCATAGCAGTCGAATCATGATTTATTATTTTTGTGATTGCGAATATAACAAACTTTCCCATTCACCTCCAAATATATTAATTTTATTTAGCATAGATAGGAGAAGAGAAATAAGACGCAAAGTGTGGCTATTTTCAATGAAAAATAGAAATTTGTCACCTCACACACCTATTTAGAGACTTTTTTAATGTATCTTCGCACTTGAACAAAATATCCGAACATTTTAAAAGCTAAAAAACACTAAATTAAGCATTATGAAAAAAATTTTCCTTTCACTGACTATTGCACTTGCCGCACTCCCCCTGCAAATGTTTGCCGATGAGGGCATGTGGCTTCTGCAACTTATGCGCAGCCAACACCTCGAAGAGCAGATGCGCAAACAAGGTCTCGAAATATCGGCCGACGAGATTTATTCACCCGACGCCCCCTCACTGAAAGATGCAATAGGCATCTTTGGAGGAGGATGCACCGGAGAGATTGTATCACCCAAAGGGCTTATTTTCACCAACCATCATTGCGGATACAGCTTTATACAACAGCTAAGCACCGTTGAGCATAACTATCTTAAGGATGGCTTTTGGTCGAACAGCTACGACGAGGAACTTCCCTGCGAAGATATAAAGTTTACATTCGTGATAAAGATACAGGATGTAACCGACGAAATTAACACACGAATATCCGACGGCAGAATCACCGAACAAGAAAGTTTCTCAAGCGCAGTGCTGCATAAGATAGCCGAGGAGCTGTTCAGCGCCGACACAATAGAGGGGAAACAGTATCTAAGACCTCAACTTCTGCCCTATTTTGAAGGCAATAAATACTATCTCGTATATTACAAAGAGTATACCGATGTACGTCTCGTAGCAACACCCCCGTCATCAATAGGAAAGTTCGGCGGCGAAACTGACAACTGGATGTGGCCTCGTCACACAGGCGATTTTTCCGTATTCAGAGTATATGCCGACAAGGATGGCAATCCCGCCGCATACAGCAAAGAGAATGAACCATTGAACACGCCCAAACATCTGAGCATTTCACTTGCCGGACTCAACGAGGGCGACTATGCCATGATAATGGGCTTCCCCGGAAGCACATCGCGCTTCCTCACAAGCGGAGAGGTCAAGAGCCGTATGTTCAGCAGCAACGAGCCTCGTATAACAATGCGCGATGCAGCTCTTAAAATAATCCGCGAGGAGATGGAAAAAAGCGAAGCCGTAAACATTCAGTATGCCAACAAATTGGCAAGGATAAGCAACTACTGGAAAAATTCCATAGGCATGAATAAAGCCATTGTGGAGAATAAAGTGGTGGAGAAGAAAATAGAGAATGAAGCAAAATTTGCTGAATTTGCACGTAATGCAGGAAACAACGATTATCTCACCGTAGTTGAGAAAATTAATGCAGCAGTAGAAAAGAACAACAGAACACTCTATCTCACAACCCTCACAACCGAGTTAATCAGCAGCGTTGAGTTTATATTGCGCAACTTTACAAGCCATAGCAAAACCATCATAGCAACACCCGAGACTGCCGGAGAAGAGCTAAGAAACATCTTCGACAGACTACACAATCGCGACTATAATCACAACATCGACCGTCGCATCGCAAAGTCGTTGATTCCTTTATACATGTCGCTGACAACACCCGAGGAGCGACCTGCATTGCTCAACGAAATAGAGAAGAAATACAAAGGTAATTGGGATAAATACATAGATTATGTATATGACAATTCAATATTAAGCAACAAGAAAAACCTTGAGAAGTTTATCAAAAAACCCACTGCCAAAAAATTTGAAAAAGACCCGGCAATGCAGCTGAGAGATGCCATATTCGGTACATACATGGGCTTGGTAGAGAAGAACGGAACATTCCGCAAAGAGATAAATCCGCTGCACAAAACCTACCTTAAGGGTATACTTGAAATGGCAGACGGCAAGCCCATCGCACCGGATGCAAACTTCACCATGCGTCTGACGTATGGAAATGTTAAACCATATACTCCACGCGATGGTGTTACATACAACCACTACACCACCATAGAGGGTATAATGGAAAAAGAAGACCCCGACAACAGCGAATTTATAGTTCCATCACGACTGAAAGAATTATACAACACTAAAGACTATGGCAGATATGCAATGCCCAACGGCGAAATGCCCGTTGCATTCCTAAGCACAAACGATATTACCGGAGGAAACAGCGGAAGCGGTGTATTGAACGCTCGCGGAGAACTTATCGGCCTTGCTTTTGACGGCAATTGGGAGTCGCTCAGTGGAGATATTACTTTCGACAAAGATTTGCAGCGATGTATAAACGTAGACATACGCTATGTGCTGTTTATCATAGATAAATTCGGAGGTTGCCAACGACTTATCGACGAGCTTACAATAGTTCGATAAACAAGATAAAAGAGAAAAATTATAGCAGACGAAAAATCCATGGATTTTTCGTCTGCTATAATTTTTCAATAAAAACAGTCTTTGCCTTTGTTGATGATTCTATTTCAAGGAACAGAATTAAGAGAAGACCCTTCTTGCGAATATATCAACCAAAATTGTTTTTTATTTACTACGTGCAATCTCCTGCGGAATTCTAAATGCTGTATATAGTTCAAACAGAGCGCCTATCAGCATTGCTACAATCCATTCGTTACGTACATGAGTGAACATAAGTATACCTGCCGCAATAAGTGCAACACCTCCTATCTGCTGCTGAAAGACCAACCGACGTACAGCCAAGCCTCCGCCACGCTCGCGACACACAAACTGCATAACAGCAAAGAGTAAGGCACCTGCGGTGTATATATACGGTGCATAAACAGGGAGTATCATCTTTACGGCTGCACCTGCAAGCAACAGAACAGCTCCTGCATAATATAGTAATTGCTTTATCTTCATCGCACTATCAATCTTCAATGATAAACACATCCTCATTTTCGAGGTGCATGCCATATTTGGAACGCGCCACTTTCTCCATCACATCCACATCTTTATCAAGTTCGTGAAGTTGCTTCACCAGCCTGTCGTGCTGCTCTTGCAGTTCGTCTATTTCAGACCTTAGCAATGCAATATCACGCTGATTTTGAATATGTTTCAGCAAATTATTCTCATCAAAAATAACTATTATCGCAAGAAATGCTAAAGTCGCAAACAGATATTTATGACTGCATATCCATTTTATAATATCACTGATACTGTCATTCATTTCTTTTGTTTATTACATTCATGATGCGAAGATAATTTTTTTTTGCTATATATACACAACTATTTCTTATTTTTCATTATCTTTGAGTTTCAGGTAACCTCGAAAATATAAACCATCGAATAAAAAACCGGAAGTTACATTTAGAAACTGTTAAATTTATCTCGCCTAATTTTTTACAGAATAAAAATAGGATGTTTATTTTTTAAGGTCGAATAGCAAGCTATGCAACCACTAAAAAGAAAAAACAGACATTTTTAAATATAAAAAATGGCGGAACAGACAATACAGTTTCTATTAAGAAAATATTTATTGGAAATTTAAACTGCTTCTTAAATATATCATGGAGAACTATATAGTATCTGCCCGTAAATATCGTCCCGACACGTTTGAGAGCGTGGTGGCACAAAAGGCACTCACCACTACACTTAAGAATGCCATCAATAGTGGGAAATTAGCACACGCATATCTTTTCTGCGGTCCCCGAGGAGTGGGAAAAACCACTTGTGCACGTATATTTGCAAAAACCATAAATTGTGCAAATCCTACTCCCGACGGCGAGCCATGCAACGAGTGTGAGTCATGTCGCTCATTCAACGAACAAAGGTCATACTCTATTTATGAGCTTGATGCTGCCAGCAACAATTCTGTTGAAGATATTCGTTCATTGAACGAACAGGTGCGTATTCCACCCCAAGTGGGACACTATAAGGTTTATATCATAGACGAGGTACACATGCTTTCACAGGCAGCCTTCAACGCATTCCTTAAGACCCTTGAGGAGCCTCCTGCACACGCTATCTTTATTTTGGCAACCACCGAGAAGCACAAGATTCTTCCCACAATATTGTCGCGCTGCCAGATATATGACTTCAGCCGCATCGAGAGCAGCGACATAATTGCTCATCTGAGCAATATAGCCGACAAAGAGAATATACACACCGAGCACGAGGCTTTACGCATAATTGCACAAAAGTCGGACGGCTGCATGCGCGACGCCTTATCACTATTCGATCAAATGGTAAGTTTCACGCAGGGTAATCTCACTTACGCAAAAGTAATCGAGAGCCTTAATGTGCTCGACTATGAATATTACTTTCGTATTGCCGAACATATCATCACAAACGAAACGGCACAAGCACTGCTGCTTTTCAACGAAATTCTTGTAAAGGGCTTTGAAGGAAATATATTTGTCGAGGGGCTGGCATCGCATTTACGCGACCTGCTGATAAGCAGCGACTCATGCACCCTGCCACTCTTTGAGGGGAGTGACGAACTGCGCGGTCGTTACACTGAACAGGCACAAAAGTTTACTCCGAAATTATTGTACAGAGCAATAAAATTATGCAATGATTGCAGCATGAACTATCGAACCAGCCGCAACAAACGTCTGCTTGTGGAGTTGACAATAATACAGCTCACACAACTGACTCAGGATGATGGCGATGAGATTGGTGGGCGTGGCCCTATGCAGCTGAAACCCATATTTAACAAACAACACAAGGCGAGCAACACACATACCGACACCTCACAAACACCGGTACAACAACCGCTCACCGAGAAAAAGGCTGTGCAACAGCAGCCCATCATTAATAACACGACAAAAGAGAGTGAATCCTCGACCTTGCAAAAAGGAAGGCCCGAGTCGATGCGTCCTGTCCCACCCGCAAAAGGTGCGGGCTTTGGAGGTATGTTCCGCTCCACCATGAGCACGCAAACACAACATTCTGAAATTAAAAAGGCCGACGCATCAATAACATCAACAGGGAAAAGCGACCTACATGCACAAGAGGAGATACAGCAGACAAGCACTCGGCTGACAAACGAGAATCTGAGACAGGCATGGATGTCTTTTGCAATGAAACTGCCCGAAAATGAACGTGCACTTGCCGACCGCATGAAGATAATCACACCCACATTGCAAGATAGCACAACATTCACCATAGCCGTCGACAATCAGCTGGTGGCCGACATGTTCCAAAAAGAATCGGCACGCATCATAAAGGGAATGATGTTTGAACAAGGCGACACGAAATTGCGCATGAAGATTGAGGTAAACAAAATTGTGGTTCAACGGCACATATACGACCGCACTAAGCAATATGAGATACTTAAAGAGAAGAATCCCATAATAGAGAGGTTGCGCGTCCGCCTAAATTTGGAATTATCATAAAAGAGTTTTTTAGCTCCCTTATTTGATTAAAAAGAGGTATCAATCTTTGATTTGTAAAATATGTTCGAGGGCCTCCTTTGCTGCCATCTGATGACTCTCGCGCTTAGAAAAGCCTTCTCCGTGTCCGCGCACTTCGCCATCAACAAGAACATCGCTCACAAAATAGCAGCCGTCACTGCGCCGTTCTTCGCTCTGAAGAACAAAAGAGACCTCGTGACGCTCTTTCTGCGACCACTCAATCAGACGGCTCTTGTAGTTCTTGTCCTCCATTGCCACAGCATCCACATCTATCAACTTTGACAGCACTTTTTCAAATATGAATCTACGACAGTGGGCATAACCAAGATCGACATATATCGCACCTATAAAGGCCTCGAAAGCATTGCCGTATATATAACTGTTGTGCTGCTGAACGAGCTTTGACGATGTAACAAGTTTATCAAGACCAATCTCTAAGGCCACCGCATTAAGACTCTCTCGACAAACAATTCTGCTGCGGGACTTTGATAAAAAGCCCTCACGCTCTTTGCGATAATGAGTATAAAGATATTCCGAAACTATAGAACTGAGCACAGCATCACCAAGAAATTCGAGACGCTCGTTGCTGAATATTTTTTTTTGCCGCCCCGAAGCTAATGAGCTGTGTGTTAAGGCTATGTTGTAATGCTTCAGATTTCTTGGCAGAAAGCCTAATATGTCATACAATAAAAGATAAGACTTCTTATCTTTGCAAAAAAGAAGTCTTATCTTGTCTGCTATATTCATTGTCACGCTATCAATCTTCAATTTTCTTAAACGCAATGCATGCATTGTGACCGCCAAAACCAAATGTATTGGAGATGGCTACTCTGATTTTCCGCTTCTGCGCCTTATTGAAAGTAAAATTCAACGCATAATCAATGTCCGGGTCTTCGTCACCTTCAGTAAAATTGATGGTCGGAGGAACTGTGTCGTGTGCCATAGCCAACACTGTTATTACAGCCTCTAATGCTCCGGCTGCACCCAACAAGTGTCCTGTCATGGATTTTGTGGAGCTGATGTTCAGTTTGTAGGCATGCTCGCCGAACAGGCTTTTTATGGCCTTTATCTCGGCAATGTCACCTGCGTATGTCGATGTTCCGTGCACATTTATATAATCGACATCCTCCGGTTTTAATCCGGCTTCGGCAATGGCATTTTGCATCACTCGTATTGCTCCATCTCCATCGGGATGCGGTGCAGTCATGTGGTAAGCATCGGCTGTAAGGCCCGAACCTACAAATTCGGCATATATCTTTGCTCCGCGTGCCACTGCATGCTCATACTCTTCGAGCACAAGGCATGCTTCACCTTCGCCTATCACAAAACCATCGCGACTTTTGCTGAACGGACGTGATGCGGTTGCCGGGTCATCGTTGCGCACAGACAGTGCATGCATGGCGTTGAATCCTCCCACACCTGTGGGACATATCGCAGCCTCGGAGCCGCCGGCAAGCATTACATCTGCACGATTAAGACGTATCTGGTCGTAGGCATCTATGATAGCATTTGAAGCTGATGCACATGCTGATGTAGTAACGTAATTTGGCCCCTTAAGACCATAACGAATGGAGATGATACCGGTGGTCATATCCGAAATCATCTTGGTTATAAGGAATGGCGAAAAACGAGGCCCTTTATCGGGATTTTGGAAAAAGGGAGCAAGCTCGTCTTCGAGAGAGCGGATGCCACCTATACCTTCGCCATATACAACACCTATGCGGGTACAATCTTCCTTCTCAAAATCAAGACCGCTGTCGTTGATGGCCTGCACGGCAGAGTCTACGCCAAAGTGTGTATCGCTATCAACCTTACGAGCATCGCGACCCATGTGGTTCTTTGGGTCGAAATCTTTCACCTCGCAAGCAAAGTGTGTCTTGAAAAGAGAAGAGTCAAAATGAGTAATAGGCCCTGCTCCACTCACTCCATTGGAGACATTGTCCCACAATGTGGGAATATCATTACCAATAGGAGAAACTGCACCAAGACCTGTTACAACTACTCTTCTGGATTTCATCTAATCTGAATAGTTAGATTTATGTGTGTGTAAGTTTGTAATATATGTGGTTGGGAATATTACTTCTCGGCAACCATTTTCTCTACATATCTTACAGCGTCGCCTACGGTAGCGATGTTCTCTGCCTGATCCTCGGGTATAGAGATACCAAACTCGTCCTCTATCTCCATGATGAGCTCTACTCTATCCAATGAGTCTGCACTCAGGTCATTTGTGAAACTTGCCTCAGAAGTTACCTCTGATTCTGAAACACCGAACTTCTCTACGATAATAGCTTTTACTCTTGATTCAATTTCTGACATAGTTGTATAATTTAAGAATAAATAAGAAACTGCTAAAGTTTTTATTTTGAAACTGTTTTATTTTTTATTCTTCTGTTCTCTATATTTAAAAATGTGTGTTTATCTCTTTTATCAATCACTTAATCTGTAAACTGTATTTAAAAGAATTAAACTTCTCTGTTTTTACTCTACAAAAAACAAATAATATAAAATCAAACAGCTTCGGGATTGTTAGATGTGGCAAAAGTATTACAAAAATCAGAAACTGCCAAGAAAAAACAGAAAAATCGCACCCATTTTTTGCACATTCGTTGCTTTTTGTGCAAAAAACATAAGAAAAACTGCATACCGGGTTGTTCAGAGAGCAGTTTTTAGGATTATATTGTAGGATGATGGTTCGCGACGCAATTTATAGTTGTTGCGTAAATCTTCAAACAGGCTTGGGGCAGCTTTAAGGCGTGCCGTATCTTCGAGTGGCGAATATATATCGAGTAGCGCTGCCGCTTCGTCGGCAGCAAACACATGGACCGGAACAGGGGAAGGCAACGACATTTGCGGCAATACTCCTGTGTGATTGCTGAATTGTGCAAAGGCCTCCACCATCATACGGCTTGCATTCATTTTACCTTCGGCCGAATATCCTGCTATATGCGGTGTTGCGATATATAGTTTGCCGAGCAACGAGACATCTATTTCGGGCTCATCCTCCCACACATCGAGCACTGCACAGGGTAACTTTCCACATTCAAGAGCTTCGTATAATGCTTTATTGTCGACAACCGGACCGCGCGAAACATTCAAGAGCAGACGGCAATGTGACAAAGAGGAGAAAAAAGCCTCATCGGCCAAATGATACGACGGAAACAGCCCCTCTCTGCTCAATGTCGGATGAAAAGTTATTATGTCGCAACTTGAAGCAATCTCGCCGAGCGATGAGAACCCCTCCTCGCCACACGCCTCACGCGGAGGGTCGTTAAGCAGCACCCTCATACCAACATTGTGCGCCCAGCGAGCAACACGTCTGCCAATCTGCCCTACACCCACGATACCTATCGCCAAACCGCGCAATTCCACATTATAATCGCGTGCCCAACTATATATGGATGATTGCACATATTGCAACACTGCATCGGCATTGCAACCCGGAGCATTAGTCCACCTTATCCCTTTTTTGCTGCAAAAATCTGAATCTATATGGTCATAACCAATTGTTGCGGTTCCGATGAAGCGCACTCCGCTACCATCGAGCAACGCGGCGTTGCATCTTGTGCGTGTACGCACAAACAAAGCCTCGGCATCTATAATATCATCGCATTTGATGCCACTTCCGGGAAGTGCCACCACCCTATGTCCCATTTCGGTGAGCACATCACGCAGATAGGGAATCTTCTCATCCATCACAATCTTCATATACGTAACAATCCGTTAAACATTAATAAACATATCCTGCCCGAAATACAAAAAGTACTCCGACAAGACTCAGCAAAACAGCCGTAAAGGTAATTAGTTTTCAGCTAATATTTGCCTATATCGCAAAGTTTCGTTAGATTTGCCAAAATAAACAATGCGTATACACGCAACAATCATACAACAATTATGAAAAAGTTCACAGAGATGAGCTGGCCCATCTTCAATCAGGCCATCAACGACTACCACAAGACAGACAATGTGGATACTCCCATAAATAATCCCTATCCCGTAAAAAGCATCGAATATTATCTCTATCTGAAATGTTGGATAGACACCGTACAATGGCATTTCGAGGATATAATACGCGACCCTCATATCGACCCGGTGGAAGCACTGACACTTAAACGCAGAATAGATAAGTCGAACCAAGACCGCACCGACCTTGTTGAACTTATAGACAGCTACTTCCTTGATATTTACAAAGAGGTAACCCCCGCAGAAACAGCTTCCATTAACACCGAAAGCCCTGCATGGGCAGTAGACCGATACTCAATACTCTCTCTTAAAATCTACCACATGAAAGAAGAGGTTGAACGCACAAACGTAAGCGACGAGCATCGTGCAAAATGTCAGGCCAAGTTGGATGTATTACTCGAACAATACAAAGACCTTACAACCTCCATAGACCAACTTCTTGATGACATAGCAACAGGGAAAAAGTACATGAAGGTTTATCGCCAGATGAAGATGTATAACGACCCTTCGCTCAATCCGGTGCTATATGGTGCAGGAAAAAAGTAAAAAAAGGCCACAGACGGTGCTTATGACACGCTTCTCGGCGGTGGGAGACATAGCCATGACGCTGCCGGTGTTATATCCTCTTGCCGAGAAGTACCCCAATCACCGTTTCGTTTTTGTAAGTCGTCCAAGATTCAAACAGTTTTTCATCAACTGTCCCAAGAATTTAGAGTTCAGAGAAGCAGACCCCAACCATTACAAAGGTTTGCGCGGACTTTACAGACTATACAAAGAACTTAAAGCCGAATATGCACCCGACGCCTTTGCCGACCTGCACAATGTTCTGCGAACCAAGATATTGCGCCTGTTCTTTACCCTTTTTAGTAATACCACCACAGCACACATCGAGAAAGGACGTGCCGAAAAGCGTCGACTTGTAAAGAATGGCAGCATAGATGGAAAGCAATTGAAAAGCACATTTGAACGCTATCGCGATGTATTTTCCCGCTTGGGGTTACAAGTTGAATCGGATTTTGTGTCGCTGTTCGGAGAGAAAAAAGGCAACATCGACGACCTTGCGAGCTACCTGCCCCCGAAGGGCAACGACAGATGGGTGGGAATAGCCCCGTTTGCAAAACACAAGGGCAAGATATACCCTGTGGAACTTATGCGTTGCGTCATCGAACGTCTGTCGCAGGAGAGAGACATAAAAATAATATGCTTCGGGAATGGCAAAGCAGAAGAGGAGATAGTGGAAAAATGGTGCCGCGATTTTAACAATGTAATATCATTTGTCGGGAAAAGCAATTTCAATGGCGAGTTACGCCTTATAAGCAACCTGAATCTTATGATAAGCATGGACTCGGCAAACATGCATTTGGCCTCATTAGTCAACACCAGAGTATTGTCAATATGGGGGGCAACCTCGCCTCTCGCAGGTTTTTTGGGTTGGAGACAGAAAATGGAAGATTGCATAGAACTTCCATTAAAGTGCCGGCCCTGCTCTGTTTTTGGCAACAAGCCTTGTCGCACGAATGACTACCGATGCTTAAACATTCCTCCCGAAAAAATTGTAAAAAAGATATTAGAAGCTGTTTAAATTTCTATCAAACATTATGTTTATATCATAAGCGAATTTTACTTGCCTTTTTATTCTCTTTTTTGACTGATTTTCCCTTACAAAAGGTTACATAGCCCACACGTACCCATAAAAAATAAAATACATTATATATAAAAAGAGCTATAAAAATCACAAGGAGATGAAGTTAAACTGCTTCTTAGAAAATCTCAGACTGACCGTTTACTCTAACAATTTAAGCAGTAAACAGCTCAACAGGAATAATTCTGATACAAATTAAAGAAGCCGGGCAATCGGTCTTCTAAATTAAGAATCCCTCTCAACAAAAACAAACGATGAACAATAGCACATCGAATCCCAAGAAAGACCCTATGGGGAGAGCTATAGCCGATTATCACGCCACGGGAAAGGCTGCAAAATTACGAGTATTATCATCAATGTTCTACGAAGATGAGATACCCGTCTCTACCCTATTCCGCACACTCGACGATATGCCGCCATTGGAGATAGAGATGCTGCGCCTTGCAAGAGGTCGCGTGCTTGACGTTGGAGCCGGTGCAGGCTGCCACACGCTGGAACTTATGAAGCGCGGGCTGCAAACAGTTGCAATTGATATTTCGGAACCCTCTGTGCAGGTGATGAAAGAGCGTGGAATTGATGCCCGTCTCATAAATTTCTTTGACGAGACTTTCTGCGAGAAGTTCGATACCATCATAATGGCAATGAACGGAATAGGCATAGTTGGCAAGATTGAGCGTTTACCAATGTTTTTTCGCAGCGTAAAACGCCTGCTTGCACCAAACGGACAATTGCTGTTAGACTCTTCGGATTTACGCTACCTCTTTGAGGAAGAGGATGGTTCATTCACCGTTGACCTTGCTGCCGGCTACTATGGCGAGGTAGATTATGAGATGCGCTATAAGGGTATTAAAGGAGAATGTTTCGACTGGCTGTATATCGACTTTGATACACTCTCATTCTATGCCAACGAAGCCGGCTTATTATGCGAAAAGTGCATGGATGGTGAGCACTACGACTATCTGGCAAGAATAACCTCGAAGCAATAGTTACATTTTTATCCACCCCGAGGGATTTATGGCGACCTTGCCTTTCCACAACTGAAACAACAAGACAGGCTTTCCGTCGGTATCGCGTGCGACGCTGCCCATTATGGTACCGGCTTTCAACTTGTCGCCCGGTTTCACGCTTATACTCTCAAGCCCGATGTATGCGGTGGAATAGTCGCCATGACTTACAAGCACAAAGGCATAGTCGCCTCTTATAATGGTAGATGTCACTGTTCCATCGTAAACACAGCGAGCCTTGGCCCCGGCTGTTCCATGAAAGGATATACCCTTTTTGTCGAGCATCACATTTCCTTTTCCAAGAATACCTTTCCGACGCCCGTACTCATTTACTGCGTGATAGGTACCTGTAATGGGCACAGGCAACAGACCTTTGCTTTTAAGAAAAGATTTGCTCAATTTGCCTACACCTGCATCGCTGCGCATATTTTTACCCTTGGATGCCGAAGAAGCCTCTTTTTGTGACTGCTTAGGCCGGCGCTCCTCTTGCTTGCGAGCCATAGCCTTTTCACGAGCCTTTTGCTGCTTTTCAATCTCTTTGGCTATAAGATTGTTAATCTCAGAGTTCAGTTTGTCGAGGCGCTTCTGTTCACGCTCAAGTTCTTTTTTTACTTTACGATTCTCTTTTTGCAAATCTGCCACTATACCACGTTGCTGTTTTTCGAGAGCCAACATCTCGTCACGATGCTTATTTTGCTCTTGCAGGGATATAGATTTTAAACTGCGCACAGAGTCGAGAGCGCTGCGCTTAACATCGAGCAATGCTATCTTCTCTTTCAATTCATCTGCAAGTGAACGGTGCGCATTCATGTATTGACGAGCATAGCGGTATCGTCTGACCATTGTATTAAAGTCTTCGGCCGATACAATGAATAGCAGTTTGTTGCGAAAAGAGCCGTATCGCCGGGTCGAACGTAACGCCTCAGCATAATGTTCTTTAGCTTCGGCAACATCTTTTTCGTAGCCGGAGACTTGACGGGAAATATCGGCAATAGTGTCGTCGAGCATGAGAATCTCGCTTTTTAAGATTTTTATAAGTTCTTTACGCTCATTTATCTTTGCCGTCAACAGATTTATGTTCTTGAGCTTACTTTTGACATCCTTTTCTGACGATAGCAGAATGGTACTCTTTTCGTCAATCTGCTTCTGAAGAAGTGCAGCGCGTTTCCTCATCTCCTTGACACTCGTCTGTGCCGCAGCATAAGAGAGTGGGAAAAGAAGCATCATAATCAGCAGCAGCAACCGTATGGCCATGGTGTTTCTATTCATCTCGACCTCCTTTTTATCTTAGGGAACATCTTTTTGAAGCGTACCAGATATTCGTTTATGCTGTTTCCGGCCACAACCAACGTAACGGCAAGTATTATCATGGCAAGACCAAGTGCAATGCGCAGTGTCATCTGCTCGCTAAAGACTGTAACACCTATTATTATTGCCGTCACAGGTTCGAGCGCTCCGAATATGGAGGTGGGGGTTGAGCCTATATATTGCACAGCCTTGGTGGTGCAAATAAAAGATATTGCAGTGGGGAAAAGTGCCAGAGCAAAAAGATTTCCCCATAAGAACCATTTGGTGGGAACTATTGCCGAACAGCCAAAATCCACACGATACACAAATAGTGTAATACCGAAAAGCAGCATGTAGAAAGTCAGTTTCACTGTGGGTATTTTTTTGAGCACCGAACGGTTTACACACACAATATATATTGCATAAAAGAGTGCAGACAACATCACCAGCACAGTTCCGGTGGTACTTAGTTCGGCACCCTCCTCGCCGCGATATAACAACAAAATGCCACCCAATGCCAACATAATGCAGAGTGCCGTCACAAGCGTTATCTTCTCTTTAAAAAAAACGGCCATTATAACAGCAACCATTATGGGATATACAAAAAGTATTGTAGAGGCAATGCCACCGTCCATATATTGATAGCTGCCAAACAGCGTGAGTGATGAGAGTGACATTATTGCACCCATTGCCATAAGAGGTAATATCTCTTTACGTTTAAGGGCAAAGCTGCGTCCGCGCAGTTTTATCATTGCAGCCAATATCAGTATGGCAAAAAGATAACGAAAGAAGAGCACAGAATCGGGATTAAGGCCATCGCCATAGAGCGGCAAGGCAAACAGTGGAATCATGCCATAAGTAGCGGCAGCTGTCACTGCATATAATACTCCCTTAAACTTATTTGTCGTGTCCATGTGTGATATTATTCCTATTTCAGAATATCTTGTATGTTTCTTATGTTCAGTTTTGTATATGTGCTCACGTTACTCTCTTTATACACATATCCGTTTTGCTTAATATTGCTCAGTTTAAGACCGAGCGACAATGGCTTATCAAGACCTTCAACGGTAATATTTATACTTTCGGGCATATCTCCGGAATCTGTGGCTGTAAAATCGGAGTAGTTACACTCAACATATACTGTGTCGTTATATATAACCTTTGTACGTACAAGATTGCCCGAAGAGACATCGAAGCTGAACAGATATTGCATGAACTTCTTTTTCGGGGTTGCCATCGTGAGTATTTTTTCATGTTCCATACTCATATTCATGCTTTCTAAATTTTGTGCAAAATCACCTCCATCGGGTAAAAATGGTTTGTTAAGGAACAGGGATTGAAGAATATTGTAGTTCAAGCCTGTGCGCTCAAAAAAATCCACTTCGGAATAATTTAGAGAAACATACTCTTTTCCGGCTTTGTTCACTAACCGGATGTAAGAGGGATTTATCTCGAAGCATGCAACCTCGAAAAGCCCCATCACCGTTACCCCCAATTGTATTCCTTTGCCCTGCTCAACACCCAAAGTTCCGGCGGAAGAGAGTGTCTTGCCGCTTATATCTGCCGAGATTCTTACCTTGGCCGAGAAGCTCTCTGCTGCCGGCTTCAGCGCCTGCATCTGCTGTATCTGATGCAACGTAATACCGGGCACATTTATCGAAGGCTCTTTTTTTGTAGAACGGCAACCAACCAGTATCAATGCCGCAAAAATGAATAACAGAGTATATTTTTTACCTTTTGTTTTTCTCATCGGAAATATATTTGCGCTTTTTAATTTTTTTCTTCAAAATCTTTGAGGTGTCGCCTTTCTCCTGTGCTCGTTTCCAAAAGTCCAAAGCTGCCTCCATGTCTCCGCATCGGGCATATATATCACCGCAATGATGAAGTTCCACCGAGCCTATCTCCTCTTTTTCGAGTGTGACAAGTTTTTCGGCATACGCTCGTGCTTCGTCGTAGCGTCCGAGCTTAAAGAGAATCCACATGTATGTGTCGATATATACTGTATTCTCGGGTTCGGCTTTAATTGTGCGAAGGCTCATCTCCTCGGCACGTTCTAACGATATTCCTTCTACGGAAAGATAGTAGGCATAATTGTTGAGCACCGACATATTGTTGTTGTTGTAGACCAACGCCGTGTCATAGGCTTCCATACAGGCTTGCATGTTACCTATTTCGTGATATGTGTCGCCCACAATACCGAAGATTTCCGATAGCATTTCCGGTTCATGCTCATCTGTACGCATCTGCAGGCCTTTCTCAAATGAAGAGATGGCATCGTGCGGGCGTTTCATGTGATAGTATGAGACACCGCGGTAGTAGTAAAGTTCGAGTATCTCGGGGTTATACAGTATGGCTGTGTCGCACCGCATAACCACCTCGGCATAGTCGTTACGCTTTATGGCATAATTCAATAGTTGCAGTTGCGCGAAGCTGTTCTCGGGTTCGTAATGGAGCAGGCGCTTGAGCACCGGTGCCACACTGTCTTCGCCAACCTCTTTCATCAGCAGGTAGTTGGCATAGATTTCGGCTGTTTCTGCCTGCGCAAAGGGCAGCTCCATGAGACGTGCAAAGAGGGAGAGATTATAGCCGGAGGTGTCGGTACGTTCCTTGTATCCTACATATTTTACAATGGTGGCGGCACGCTCCTCGCCTGCAAATTTTTCGTTTGTCAGCAAACGCTCCATATTGAATGTAAAAAGGCTGTCGTTTCCCTGCTCGCGATAATACTCGGCAAGGGATATTTGTGCGTAGGCATTATCGGAGTCGTAATCGAGTACTTCGCGGTATATGGTCAAGGCTTTTTCGGAATCTCCGAAACGCAAATAGGTATCTCCGAGAAATACTTTCATACGCATGTCATCGGGATACTCGTCGACCAAGGCTTTAAGTTCGCTGACAGCAAGTTCTTTCTGCTGCATGAGCATATATATGCGATATTTTTGCAACGTAACCTGTTCGCTTCTTCCTTCGATGCGCTCTATGTTGTTAAGAGCTTCTATGGCTTTATCATACTGTGCATCCTCGGCATACATTGCGGATAGATAGTAATAAAGTTCGATGCGTGAGGAGAATTGCCGGCACATTTTTTCGTAAAGAAGTATGGCTTTGTCGCGCATGCCCTCTTCTTCATAGGCCGATGCAAGAACTTTACTGTACCAATAATTTTCGGGGTCGCCCTCTACCGCACGCTGTATCATGTCGACAGCCTCTTTTTGACGACCAAGATATGCGTACATCCAATATAGCTCATAATATATGGCGGGAGATTCGGGAGATAGTGAAAGGCAGTGCTCAAACAGGTCGTAGGCCTCATCGTAGCGCTCTTGCTCTTTCATAGAGAGTGCCTGTAAATAGAAATAGTCAAATGCCCGTCTGCTTGCGGCGCTGTCAACAGCGGCAATCGTCGTAGCGGAGTGTTGTACTGTCTCTTGTGCAGCCAAGGGGAGCTGCACCGTGAGCATCGTGAAAAATAATATGAGACAGTTTCTCAACATAATCACACTCCTGTATGTCCAAAGCCACCCTCGCCGCGCTCCGTATCGCTAAGCGAATCCACCGACTGCCACTCCACTGTTTCGTGACGTGCTATCACCATCTGTGCGATGCGCTCGCCGTCGGTGATTGTGAAAGGAGTGTCGGAGAGGTTTATGAGTATCACACACACCTCGCCACGATAATCGGCATCTATTGTGCCCGGGGAATTAAGCACTGTTACTCCTTTTTTTATCGCAAGTCCGCTGCGCGGACGTACTTGTGCTTCGTAACCACACGGCAGGGCCATATAGAGGCCTGTGGGAACAAGAGCTCGTTGCATGGGGGCCAACACCATTGGTTCGTCGAGGTTTGCTCTCAAATCCATTCCGGCCGACAGCGGTGTTGCATACTCGGGCATCGGATGTTTTGAACGATTTATAATCTCTACTTTCATTTCTGTTTTACTCTGTAAAATCCATCAATATAAATAAAATGCTCCCTCTAAAAAGGAAAACTCCGAAAGCAGTGTTTTGTTTCCGGAGTTACTCTTTATTATTTGTTTATTCATTATTCTCTTGATTGCCGTCCTTTGCATGGTAGAATACTTTGTTGGCTCCGGATGTTATTTTTATTGCCCATGGATTCTCTTTGGCAAACGACTCTATGTATCGTACATACTTATCTTCTATAATCTCATTAACGGCTATAAATATTCCTGTCTCTTCGACATTGCCAAAATCGGTGTTTACCGCTGTACCGAAAATCTTCATTGTAGGCGAGAGTCCCATATAGGCATTTACCAACGGAGGTATGCTTAACCCGACTTTGTGAACTTCGCTTTTCAGTATGCGGTAGTCTGATTTAAAGTTGTCGCCGCAAAGCACAGCTGCAAGAGATGCCTCGTCCTCTTCAAACTGCAAAGGAGATATAGGCTCTATCAGATGATCGGGATCGGCAAAATGTTTTTTAAGAAAATATAGAATAAGATCGCGTGCATGTGTATCGTATGAGGGATACATGGTGACCTTGCCGAAAAGATATTTCACATTGGGAATAACTACGGTAAGAGCACCTAATCCGTCCCATAGATTATCGAGAGCATAGAGACTCTTTGAGCCCATGCGTGTTGATTGATATTCGAGCGAAACAAAGGAACGCCCTAACTCCACTGTTTGCGGAAGATAATCTTTGATAAAGCGCTCCGAGAATTTGAACATATTATGAGCGGTTGCCAAGATTGGCTTTCCCTCTTCGTCGAAGCGCACCTCGCGTCCGTGTATAAAGCGATAACCACCTACAATATCATTTGCCTCGGGGTTCCATACAATAATTTGCTTATATGGGTTATCCATTGTATCGAACTCGTCAATATCCACGGATTTACCGCTGCCGCCACCTGCCGCACGAAAGGCAATCTCGCGCAGACGCCCTATTTCGCGCATCACATTGGGCGAATCGAATGCTGTGAGCACATATATCTCGTTGTTGCTGCGGTGTGTAAAACGTAGGCGTTTTTCCTCGGTAAGTTCTGCTTTTAATAGTTCTACCGGAACCGGTGCTATAATATTTTCCATAATAATATGTTGTGTAGTTTAGGACTTGGGCAGACTATAAACTATATCCTGCACATATTGTGCCCATTCGGCCGGGCGACGACTGCTATCGAATGTCTGCCATGGAATAGGCTTGCCTATTGTAATCGTGAATTTTTTGTTTCTGTTTTTGAACATTTCGTCGCTCAGATAGAGCATGGCGATGTTGAACTTTATACCCAACATTTTGTTTATATTGGCAAGGCGATAGAAGAAGTTTGAGTTTTGCCCTTCAAAATGTATAGGCACTACATCGCGTTGCGACTGTATGCTTTTTGTGACAAATGTTTTTTTCCATTCAAGATCACGCACTATGCCTTTTTGCCGACGCGAACATATTCCTGCGGGAAACATTACAATGTGGTTATCTGAATTGAATGCCTCACTCACCTGTTGCGGCAGATTACGGGATTGCTTGCCTGTCTTGTTTATGGGTATAAAGAGGGATGCTATCTGCGGGATATTCATCAAGAGGTCGTTTACAAGAAATTTTATCTTGCTGTTGTAGTGCTCGCCCAAAATAAGACCAAGCCCCAGACCGTCTTGTGCCCCTAACGGATGGTTGCTTACAAAGGTATAACGTTTATCGCTGCTTGGGAGATTCTCTATTCCTCGTACATTGAAAGTGTTGTTAAAATACTCCATAAAGGAGCGAATAAATTCGAGCCCTTCTTTGTCGCTGTTTGCTGCAAGAAAGGCATTTACCTCATCTTGATGGATAATCTTCTTTAGGTACGACACAAGAAAACCCGGTACGTAACGTGCTTTTGAACCGGCCTTATCTGCTAAGATAGCATCTATATCTATTTGAATAACTTTACTCATTCTCCCCGACTGTAAGAAGTGTGTAAGAAGTTTTAAATTGATTGCAAAATTACTTTTTATTTTCCATAATTCAAAATAATTGCAGACAAACAAGAGCAGGAAGATAACTTTTGTTATCTTCCTGCTCTTGTTTCTGTTTTTTTGTATTACTGTTTATCGTCTACATCTGAAAAGTCGAGGACATTCTTTTTATTGGCTGCTATGCGTTCGTAATCATCTTTTGAGCCAACGATGATGCGACTGAATTCGCGTTGTCCTGTTCCTGCTGGTATGAGGTGACCGCATATTACGTTCTCCTTCATTCCAAGCAGATTGTCGCTCTTCATGTTTATCGCTGCTTCGTTTAGCACTTTGGTAGTCTCTTGGAACGATGCTGCCGACATGAAACTTGATGTCTGCAATGCTGCGCGGGTTATACCCTGAAGTATCTGTGTAGATGTTGCGGGAACGGCATCGCGCGACACAACGGGTTTAAGGTCGCGGCGTTTGAGTGTACTGTTCTCGTCACGCAGTTTGCGTGCAGTTACAATCTGTCCCGGCTTCAGATTCTCGGAGTCTCCGGCGTCTACTACGACTTTCTTGCCCCAGATGCGGTCGTTCTCCTCTTGGAAATCGAGTTTATCTACAATTTGGAGTTCAAGGAATCTGGTATCGCCTGGCTCGTTTATCTGTACCTTGCGCATCATCTGACGCACGATAATTTCAAAGTGTTTGTCGTTTATCTTCACACCCTGTGAGCGGTATACATCTTGTGCTTCGTTTACAATGTATTCTTGCACTGCGGTGGGTCCTTTGATTGCCAGAATGTCCGAAGGAGTGATTGCACCGTCGGAGAGTGGTGTACCGGCACGAACATAGTCGCCATCCTGAACAAGAATCTGCTTTGAGAGTGCCACAAGATATTTCTTGACGTCGCCCACCTTTGAGGTAACGACAATCTCGCGATTACCGCGTTTTACTTTGCCCATTGACACCTCGCCGTCAATTTCGGATACCACTGCGGGGTTAGACGGGTTGCGTGCCTCAAAGAGCTCTGTTACTCGGGGGAGACCTCCGGTGATATCACCGGCGTTACCGAACACGCGAGGTATCTTAACCAATATATCACCGGCCTTAAGAACCTGTCCGTTCTCTACTACAACGTGTCCGCCCACGGGAAGGTTGTAATTGTGCAATGAGTTGCCATTCTCGTCGTTCACGTGTATTGTCGGAATCTTGTTCTTGTCTTTAGATTCGATGATGACAACTTCGTGCAGTCCTGTACTTTCGTCAGTCTCTACTTTATATGTAATACCTTCTATAACCGATTCAAAATCTACCTTACCGGCTACTTCTGTTACAATTACCGCGTTGAAGGGGTCCCACGTTGCTATCACTTTTCCAGGCTCTACAAGCTCATCTTCGGCTGCATATAGTTTTGAGCCGTAGGGAATGTTGTGGGTCGATAGCACGATGCCTGTGTTTACATCCACGAAACGTACCTCGCTCAATCGGCTTACGACAATCTTCACGGGAGAGCCGTCGTAGTCGAGGGTATCAACTGTACGCATCTCCTCGAATTTGAGACGTGAGGCATGCTTTGCCTTGATGCTTGCATCTGCTGCAATGTTGGCTGCGGTACCACCGGCGTGGAATGTACGGAGGGTAAGCTGTGTACCCGGCTCACCGATGGATTGTGCTGCAATCACACCTACTGCTTCGCCTTTCTCTACCATGCGACTTGTGGCAAGGTTGCGACCGTAGCACTTGGCGCATACGCCGTGCTTAGACTCGCAGGTGAGCACTGAACGTATCTCGACACTTTCGATGGGTGATTTTTCTATCTCATCGGCAATGGCCTCTGTGATAAGTTCACCCGATGCAACAAGAATTTTTCCTGTAGTCGGGTCTACCACATCGTGTACGGATACTCGGCCAAGGATTCTCTCGCTGAGTTTTGCATCCACCTGGTCGCCCTTTTTGAGTGCAGTGCAAACAAGTCCGCGCAGTGTTCCACAGTCTTCTTCGTTTATTATAACGTCGTGCGATACGTCTACAAGACGACGTGTCAGATAACCTGCGTCGGCTGTCTTTAGCGCTGTATCGGCAAGACCCTTACGTGCACCGTGCGACGAGATAAAGTATTCGAGCACCGAGAGACCTTCTTTAAAGTTAGAAAGGACGGGGTTCTCGATAATCTGCGCACCCTCGGCACCGGCCTTTTGAGGCTTAGCCATAAGACCACGCATACCTGAGAGCTGACGAATCTGGTCGCGCGAACCACGGGCTCCGGAGTCGAGCATCATGTATACCGAATTAAAGCCTTGGTCATCGGATGCAATAGTCTTCATAAGTACGTCGGCAAGGTCGGAGTTAACGTGTGTCCACTCATCGACAACCTTGTTATATCGCTCTTTGTCGGTGATAAGACCAAGGTTATACTCGGCAAGAATCTCTTCTACTTTTTCGTTACCCTTGCGCACAAGTTCCTCTTTCTCCTTGGGAATAATAACATCGTCGAGGTTAAACGACAATCCTCCCTTGAATGCCATTTGGTAACCGAGATTCTTCACTCCGTCGAGGAATTCGGCCGAGCGTGCAACGCCGACGCGCTTGATAACCTCGCTGATAATATCGCGAAGTGATTTCTTTGATATAATGGTGTTTATGTAACCCATCTCGCGAGGAACAAGCTGGTTCACAATGACGCGACCAACGGATGTTTCTCGTAAGATTTTCACATAGTTGCCATTTTCGTCAAGGTCTTCTACCATTACTTTTACGGGGGCGTGTATGTCTACACGTCCTTGATTGTATGCAATGAGAGCCTCCTCGGGGCCATAGAATGTCATTCCCGAGCCTTTTGCTCCTTCACGCAGCTTTGTAATGTAGTAAAGACCGAGTACCATATCCTGCGAAGGCACTGTGATAGGCGCACCGTTCGAGGGATTAAGTATATTGTGCGACTGGAGCATTAGCATTTGTGCTTCGAGCACTGCTTCGTTGCTCAGAGGAAGGTGAACAGCCATCTGGTCACCGTCGAAGTCGGCGTTGAAAGCCGTACATGCGAGGGGGTGCAACTGAATAGCTTTTCCCTCTATCATCTTGGGCTGGAATGCCTGTATACCGAGACGGTGAAGTGTCGGCGCACGGTTGAGCAGCACAGGGTGTCCTTTCATTACATGCTCTAATATATCCCAGATGATAGGTTCGCGACGGTCTACAATCTTCTTGGCCGATTTCACAGTCTTTACAATACCGCGCTCTATGAGTTTTCGTATGATGAACGGTTTGTAAAGCTCTGCTGCCATGAGCTTGGGGATACCACACTCGCCCATTTTCAGTTCGGGTCCTACGACGATTACCGAACGTGCTGAATAGTCGACACGCTTACCCAACAGATTCTGACGGAAGCGTCCTTGCTTACCTTTCAAGCTGTCTGACAGTGACTTGAGCGGACGGTTTGCATCGGATTTAAGTGCGCTGGCCTTACGTGAATTATCGAATAATGAGTCTACAGCCTCCTGAAGCATACGTTTTTCGTTACGCAGAATCACTTCGGGTGCTTTTATCTCGATAAGTTTCTTTAGTCGGTTGTTACGTATTATTACTCTGCGATAGAGGTCGTTAAGGTCGGATGTTGCAAAGCGGCCTCCATCCAATGGTACAAGCGGACGCAGTTCGGGCGGAATCACGGGAATCACCGTCATTATCATCCATTCGGGACGGTTGCCGCCATTGGAGGCGGACATGGATGAGCGGAACGATTCAACCACTTGCAAACGTTTAAGAGCCTCGTTTTTACGCTGCTGCGACATATCGGTGTTGGCTCTGTTGCGCAGCTCATAGGAAAGTGAATCAAGGTCGAGACGACACAGCAGGTCGTACACAGCCTCGGCACCCATCTTGGCAATGAATTTATTGGGGTCGTTGTCGTCAAGAGCCTGATTGCCTTGTGGCAGACCTTCCAATATCTCAAGATACTCCTCTTCGGTAAGAAGTTGATTGCGCTCTACTCCGTCAAGAACATTGTCTTTTCCGGGAATGTCCTGACGCGATTCATCATCTTTACGCGCCATCACACCCGGTTGTATGACGATGTATTTCTCGTAATAGATAACCGCATCGAGCATCTTTGTGGGGATACCCAACAGATAACCTATTTTGTTGGGGAGGGAACGGAAGTACCAGATGTGTGCCACAGGCACAACAAGCTGTATATGTCCCATTCTCTCGCGACGCACTTTCTTTTCTGTTACCATTACACCGCAACGGTCGCATACAATGCCTTTATAGCGAATACGTTTATACTTTCCGCAATGGCACTCGTAGTCTCTTACCGGGCCAAAGATGCGCTCACAGAACAATCCGTCACGCTCGGGCTTATAGGTACGGTAGTTGATTGTCTCGGGTTTCAGCACCTCGCCACACGAATTTGCCGAAATTTCTTGCGGAGAGGCAAGACCGATGGTAATCTTCGTAAAATTATTCTTTGTCTTATTTTCTTTTCTGAAAGCCATAATTATATATTGACAAACGTGAAGAACTTTATTATTCGAATGAAATGCTCAGTCCAAGACCGCGCAGCTCGTGCAAAAGCACGTTGAGCGACTCGGGAATACCGGGTGTAGGCATTGCATCGCCTTTGACGATTGCTTCGTAGGCCTTGGAGCGTCCTGCAACGTCATCCGACTTGATGGTGAGAATCTCTTGAAGAATGTGTGCAGCACCAAAGGCTTCAAGCGCCCACACCTCCATTTCTCCGAAACGCTGACCTCCGAATTGTGCTTTACCGCCAAGGGGTTGCTGGGTGATGAGCGAGTAGGGGCCTATTGAACGAGCATGCATCTTGTCTTCTACCATGTGCCCCAATTTGAGCATGTAGCTGACACCTACTGTGGCAGGCTGGTCAAACTGGTCGCCTGTGCCACCATCATAGAGATATGTCTTTCCGAAACGCGGCAAACCGGCTTTATCTGTCCATGTGCAAAGGTCGTCAAGTGTTGCTCCGTCGAAGATGGGAGTAGCAAATTTAACTCCAAGCTCTTTTCCTGCACGACCAAGCACAGTCTCGAATATCTGACCGATATTCATACGCGAGGGCACACCCAGAGGGTTAAGAATTATGTCCACAGGGGTTCCGTCGGCAAGGAAAGGCATATCTTCCTGACGTACTACACGCGACACAATACCTTTGTTTCCGTGACGTCCGGCCATCTTATCACCAACGCCTATCTTACGTTTCTTTGCGATGTAAACTTTTGCCATCTTCATGGTGCCCGATGGCAGCTCGTCACCTATGGTGAGAGCAAATTTCTCGCGCTTCACTGATGCATCAAGTTCTTTGTATTTGTGCAGGAAGTTGATTATCAATGCACGTATCAGTTCGTTGGTGTGCGCATCTGCTGTCCATTTGCTCAGTTGCACCGATGTAAAGTCCATTGCCTCAAGTTCTTGTTTGGTGAACTTGGCTCCTTTGGCTATTATTTCGGTACCCATGTAGTCTTTTACGCCTTGCGATACGCGACCACCTATCAGTTTCATGAGTTTTGAGACGAGCAATTCTTTAAGCTCATCAACTTTCTTCATAAATTCGTCGTCTATCTTAGGCAACTTTGCTTTATCGGCCATTTTGGCTGAACGTGACTTTTCGGCACGCTGGAAAAGACGACGATCTATCACTATACCTTGCAACGAGGGTGATGCCTTGAGTGACGCATCTTTCACATCACCGGCTTTGTCGCCAAAGATGGCACGCAAGAGTTTTTCCTCGGGGGTAGGATCTGACTCTCCCTTTGGAGTAATCTTACCTATTATAATATCGCCCGGCTTAACACATGCACCTACGCGTATAATTCCCTTATCGTCCAAATCTTTTGTAGCATCTTCGCTTACATTGGGAATGTCATAAGTAAATTCCTCAAGACCGCGCTTTGTTTCGCGAACCTCAAGTGAGAGCTCATCTACGTGTACCGATGTGAGAATATCCTCACGCACTACACGCTCGTTGAGCACAATTGCATCCTCGTAGTTATATCCTTTCCAAGGCATATATGCCACGAGCAGGTTCTTTCCGAGTGCAAGCTCACCTCCTTGTGTAGAGTAACCTTCTGTAAGTATATCGCCGGCTTTCACGCGCTGACCTTTATCACAAATAGGACGCAAGTCGATAGTCATATTTTGATTGGTACGACGGAACTTGGGTATTTTATACTCCTTTGACGCCGACTCGAAGCTGACAAATTCCTCTTCTTCGGTGCGGTCGTATTTTATTACTATTCTTGACGCATCCACAAATTCTATCACACCGTCGCCCTCGGCAACAATCTGTGTGCGTGAATCTTCGACAAGCTGTTTTTCGATACCTGTTCCCACAATGGGTGCTTCGGTTGTCAACAGGGGCACTGCCTGACGCATCATGTTAGAACCCATGAGGGCACGGTTGGCATCATCATGCTCCAAGAAAGGAATGAGCGAAGCTGCAATCGAGGCTATCTGCTGAGGTGATACGTCCATAAGCTCAACCTCGCCGGGAACTACCACGGGATAGTCGGCATCCTGACGCGATTTAACCTTCTTGCGTATAAAGCCACCCTCTTCGTTAAGAGGTGCATTTCCCTGAGCTATTATTTTGCCCTCTTCTTCTTCGGCTGTCAGATATACAACATCTTCGTTGTTTATGTTTACTTTTGCATCGGCAACCTTACGATAGGGGGTAACAATAAAGCCAAGCTCGTTTATCTTTGCATATATACAAAGTGAAGAGATAAGACCGATGTTAGGGCCTTCGGGAGTTTCGATGGGGCATAGACGGCCATAGTGCGTATAGTGAACGTCTCGCACCTCAAATCCTGCACGGTCACGCGAAAGACCGCCGGGGCCGAGCGCCGAAAGACGACGCTTGTGAGTAATCTCGGCCAATGGGTTTGTTTGATCCATGAACTGCGACAATGCGTTTGTTCCGAAGAACGTATTTATCACAGCCGACACTGTCTTTGCGTTTATAAGGTCGGTTGGAGAGAATACCTCATTGTCACGTACGTTCATTCTCTCACGTATGGTACGTGCCATACGTGCAAGGCCTATTGCAAATTGATTAGACAGCTGCTCACCTACTGTGCGCACGCGACGGTTGCTTAGGTGGTCGATATCATCGACAACTGCCTTTGAATTTACAAGACCTATAAGATATTTGATAATTTCTATTATGTCCTCTTTTGTAAGTACTCTCACCGACATGTCGGTAGAAAGTCCCAACTTGCGATTGATGCGGTAACGACCCACATCACCCAAGTCGTAACGTTTTTCCGAGAAGAAGAGGTTGTTTATTACTTCGCGTGCACTTGCATCATCAGCCGGGTCGGCATTGCGCAATTGACGGAATATGAAGTTTACCGCCTCTTTTTCGGAATTACTTGTATCTTTATCGAGTGTGTTGAATATAAGTGTATAATCGAGTGCATCGGGGTCGCTGCTCTCTTTGTGAAGCAATATGCTCTCAACCCCGCTATCCAAGATACGGTCTACGAGGTCTGCTTCCAAAATGGCTTCTCTGTCGACAACCACTTCGCTACGCTCAATAGATACAACCTCGCCTGTATCGGGATCTACAAAGTCTTCTTGCTTTGTCTTTACAACGCGACCGGCCATTTTGCGACCGATGGCTTTCTTTAAGTTTGTTTTGTTTACTTTTATCTCCTCGGCCAAATCAAATATTTCCAGAATATCTTTGTCGCTTTCAAAGCCGATGGCACGCAAAAGTGTTGTTACGGGTAATTTCTTTTTACGGTCGATGTACGCATACATCACGTTGTTGATGTCTGTGGCAAATTCTATCCACGAACCTTTGAACGGAATAATACGCGCCGAGTAGAGCGGTGTTCCGTTGGCATGCACGCTCTGACCAAAGAATACACCGGGAGAACGGTGCAATTGTGATACCACAACGCGCTCTGCACCGTTAATTATGAATGTTCCCTGCTTTGTCATATAGGGAATGGGGCCGAGGAACACATCTTGGATTACGGTGTCAAATTCCTCGTGATCGGGATCGGTACAGTAAAGTTTTAACTTTGCTTTTAAGGGAACACTATATGTAAGGCCGCGTTCCAAACATTCGGCAATTGAATAACGAGGCGGATCTATGTAATAGTCCAGAAACTCCAAGACGAAGTTATTACGAGTATCGGTGATAGGAAAGTTTTCGGCAAACACCTTATACAAACCGTCATTCACCCTCTTTTCCGGGGGAGTATCCAGTTGTAGGAAGTCTTCAAACGACTTCAGCTGCACTTCCAAAAAGTCCGGACAGGGCATCGGATCTTTGATAGAAGCAAAGTTAATTCTTTGATTATTATGTTTCAACGACATTGTGGCAAATGTTTTAGAACTTAGATTTTGTTTTTACGCACAAAAGGTTATGAACCCTCTACAGGGGGTTCATAACCAATAACCCTTATCTCAGGGCCTGAGTCAACTTATTTAAGTTCAATCTCAGCACCGGCCTCCTCGATGGTCTTCTTCAGAGACTCAGCCTCCGACTTGGGAAGGCCTTCCTTAAGAGTGCTGGGAGCGTTGTCTACGAGGTCCTTAGCCTCTTTCAAGCCAAGACCGCAAGCCTCCTTAACAGCTTTTACAACCTGAAGTTTCTGAGCACCTACTGACTTCAATACTACGTCGAATTCAGTCTTCTCAGCAGCTGCCTCAGCGGCGCCACCTGCTGCGGGAGCAGCAACTGCTACTGCAGCAGCAGCGGGTTCGATACCATATTCTTCTTTAAGGATTGTTGCAAGTTCGTTAACATCCTTTACTGTCAAGTTAACCAATTCTTCTGCAAGAGCTTTCAAATCTGCCATTTTTGTATAAATTTAAATTGTTTTTTACTGAATTAAATAATTGATTATTCTCTTTCACCGAGTGTCTTAAGAACTCCGTGGATGGTGTTACCACCTGATTGAAGCGCTGAAACAACATTCTTGATAGGAGACTGCAGCAAAGCCACAACTTCTGCAAGAAGTTCGTTCTTGCTCTTGATATGAATAAGAGTTTCGAGCTGGTCAGCACCTACATAGAAGCTCTCCTCGGCATAAGCACCTTTAAGTGCAGGTATCTCGGCCTTGGCAGCAACATCCTTAATCAATTTTGCAGGGACATTAGCTGTATTGCAAAGCAACAGAGCAGTTGTTCCTTTCAAGCAAGGATACAGGGGTGAGAAATCCACCTCGGCGGCCTCTAATGCCTTGTGAAGAAGTGTGTTCTTTACAACAAGCATCTTAACCTCTTGCTTGAAACATTTTGCACGCATAGCACTGGTAGCAGCAGCGTCCATTGCTGTAACGTCTACCAAATAAAAATGTGCGTATTCCTTTATGATTTCGCCAATCTCGGCTATCTTCTTAACTTTATCTTCCTTTTTCATAGTTCAATCAAATTAAGCATCGATAGACTTGGGATCTATTCTCAGACCTTTACTCATCGTAGTCGACAGGAATACACTCTTAACGTATGTACCTTTGGCTGTAGAGGGTTTTAGCTTGTGAATTGTAGCCATAAACTCCTTAACATTGGCAATAACGGCCTCGGGAGAGAAAGAAATCTTACCGATAGAAGCGTGAACAATACCCGCTTTATCTACCTTGAAGTCAATCTTACCCTGCTTGATTTCCTTAACAGCCTTGGGTATATCCATAGTAACGGTACCGCTCTTGGGGTTAGGCATAAGTCCGCGAGGACCAAGCACGCGACCCAAAGCTCCCAATTTACCCATTACAGACGGCATTGTGATGATAACATCTATATCCGTCCAACCACCTTTGATCTTCTCGATATATTCGTCAAGACCAACATAGTCGGCGCCGGCAGCTTTGGCTGCTTCCTCTACATCGGGCGTACACAAACAGAGAACGCGAACCTCCTTACCTGTACCGCTGGGAAGAGATACTACACCTCTTACCATTTGGTTAGCTTTACGGGGGTCAACGCCCAAGCGTACGTCGATATCCACAGAAGCATCGAACTTTGTGAAAGTAATCTCTTTCAGCAAAGCAACTGCCTCTGTAAGCGGATAAGCCTTAGCTGTATCAACTTTTGCGGCTGCCAACTTTTGATTTTTCGTCAGTTTACCCATTCTAATCTAATTTTTTAATTGTTTCCGGGAAAAGTTCCACTCACACTGATACCCATACTTCTTGCCGTACCTGCAACCATCTTCATAGCTGCCTCTACGGTAAAGCAGTTCAAATCTACCATTTTGTCTTTTGCAATAGCCTCAACCTGCTCCCAAGTGATAGAAGCCACCTTGCGGCGATTAGGTTCGGCAGAACCACCCTTTACCTTGGCAGCCTCAAGCAACTGGATTGCCACGGGGGGAGTCTTTACAACAAAATCGAAAGATTTGTCTGCGTAATAAGTAATGATAACAGGCAAAACTTTTCCGGCCTTATCCTGGGTTCTGGCATTAAACGCTTTGCAAAACTCCATAATGTTGATACCCTTAGAACCGAGTGCGGGTCCAACCGGAGGAGAAGGATTTGCTGCGCCACCTTTAATCTGCAACTTGATAAGTCCAGCAATTTCTTTTGCCATTGTAAAAAAATCTATAAAATTAACAACTAATTTTGAACGATGTGTGGAAGCCGCATCATTCTTTATCTACTTG